>JAYVSO010000074.1:0-53487 GCA_043775315.1 Verrucomicrobiota bacterium | reverse complement strand
GACGGCGTTGTCGGACGAGGAAGTGGAAATGAAACCGCAACGCGGTTTCATGTATCACTTCAAAGTAGAAGTGGCGGAAACTGGGAGCGCTGGCGTCTCGCCGGCGAGTTCATCCACAACCGGCGAACACGCCGCCAAGATGGCAGCGGTCCCAGTCTGGCTCACCATCGCCACCACTCGCCCCGAGACGATTCCCGGCGATACCGCCGTGGCGGTGAATCCGAAAGACCCGCGTTACGCGCACCTCATTGGCAAGCACATCGTGCGGCCGTTGCCGGCGGAATTGCCGCGCGAACAGAAGCTCATCCCGATCATCGGCGATGAGCATGTGGATTTTGAATTCGGCACCGGCGTGCTCAAGGTCACGCCCGCGCACGACAAGGCGGACTTCGAGATCGGCCTGCGGCACAAGCTGCCGGTGATTGATGTGCTCACACCCGACGGCAAGATGACCGCCGAAGCCGGTGCGGAGCTGGCCGGACTGGACCGCTTCGTCGCGCGCAAGAAGGCTGCGGAACTGCTGGAAGCTGCCGGTGCCTTGGACAAGGCCGAGCCCTACACGAACAACGTGGGTTTCAGCGAACGCGCCGACGTGCCCATCGAGCCGCGCCTGAGTGAACAATGGTTCCTCAAGTATCCCAGCGTGGAGGCGTCGAAGGCCTGTGTGGCGCAGCCGGGGAGTGAACGGAGCGCGGAGCATTGCTCCGCGCGAACCGAGGACGAAAACTCGCGGAGCAATGCTCCGCGCTCCGGCGAGATGCGCTTCTACCCCGACCGCTGGGCCAAGGTGTATGACCACTGGATGGGCGGCATCCAGGACTGGTGCATCAGCCGCCAGCTCTGGTGGGGACACCGGATTCCGGTGTGGAGCAAAAAGATTCCAACGCTGAGATTTAAGGAGCTCGGCTTGAGCGAAGATTCCACCGTCTTGCTCACGAACGATTTCAACGACTGGCCCAATGATGGTCGAGATACGGCTTCGTTGTCTCTTTCCGCGAAATCGTTCGAACAGATTTCGAGCAACCAAACTTTCTTCAAACTGGCGTGGGATGGCGATTCGAGTGAGCGCGTTATCGTTTCGGCACTGACGGATAGCGCCGCAGAAGCTGCCGTATTGAACGAAGCCGGCTTCACCCAGGACTCCGACGTGCTCGATACGTGGTTCAGCTCCTGGCTCTGGCCGTTCGCCACGATGGGCTGGACCGGCGACAAGGACACCGACGCGAAGAACCCGACGCTGAAGGCGTTCTACCCCACGACCGACCTCGTCACCGGGCCGGACATCATCTTCTTCTGGGTCGCCCGCATGATCATGGCGGGCTACGAGTGGATGGACGATCTGCCGTTCCGGAATGTCTATTTCACCGGCATCATCCGCGACAAGCAGGGCCGCAAGATGTCGAAGTCGCTCGGCAATTCGCCCGACCCGCTGGACCTCATCGCCCAGTATGGCGCGGATGCGCTGCGCTTCGGCGTGATGCGCGCCGCGCCGCTCGGCCAGGACGTGCTCTTCGACGAACAGACCGTCGAACTGGGCCGCAACTTCTGCAACAAGCTCTGGAACGCCTGCCGCTTCCGGCAGATGCAGGGACAAGGAAGGGATGAGGTTGGAGGTATGAGGTATGAAGGCCAAGCCGCAGCCGATGCCTCCGCTCATACCTCATCACTCATACCTCATACCTCAGAAACCGAGGGCGAGATCGATCCCTTGCTCCTGACCTCGGACGACAAGTGGATACTGCTCCGGCTCGACCAGGCCATCCGCGAAGTCACGCAGGCCATGGCCGACTACAAGTTCAGCGACGCCACGGCCACGCTCTACCGCTTCTTCTGGAGCGAGTATTGCGACTGGTATGTCGAAGCCTCGAAGGCCGCCTTCTACGGCACCGACGAGAAGCTTAAGACGAACAAGCTCGCCGTCATGGATTTCGCCCTCGGGCACCTGCTGCGGCTCTTCCATCCGTTCCTCCCGTTCATCACCGAGGAGCTGTGGCACGGCATGGGATTCTCCAAGGACATGCCGGAGAATCAGGGTGGCAAGACCATCATTTTCGCCGCGTGGCCCAAGGCTTTCACCACCGAGGAGAAGGCCTACTTCCAGCTCGACGACGCGGCCGACAAGGTCGCGCAGGCGAAATACGATCTCGTGTCCCTCGGCCGCGGCCTGCGGCGCGACTGCAAGATCGATCCGGCCAAGAAGGTGAAGTTCATCCTGCGTCCCGCCGGCGAACTTCCACCCAACGAAGCAGAGGTGCTCAAGCTCCTGCTCAACGCCGAGACGATGGAACTCGTCGCTGCCGCTTGGGCTCCGGACAAAGGAACTCCCATGGCCGCCAATTCGCTCGGTGATCTCTTTCTGCCATTGGCTGGCCTGGTGGATTACGCCGCCGAGCGTGAGCGCCTCGCGAAGGAGTTGGAGAGGATCCGGTCCGAAATCTCGAAGGTGGAAGCGAAGTTGTCCACCCCGGCCTTCACCGAGAAGGTTCCCGCAAAGGTGCTCGACGAACACAAGCAACGCCTCGCCGACTGGCAGGCGAAGGAGAAACAGACGCTCGCGGCGTTGGAGAATCTGCCGGAGTAAAGAATGGGGCGGAGCAGCAGCTCCGCCCGACCTGGATTGGTAGGGCCGCGCTGCTGCGCGGCTTTGGTGGG
Organism: Verrucomicrobiota bacterium; assembly: GCA_043775315.1. Lineage (GTDB taxonomy): Bacteria > Verrucomicrobiota > Verrucomicrobiia > Limisphaerales > CANJSG01 > CANJSG01. Next base: position 50,835 of record JAYVSO010000074.1, on the reverse strand, counting down.
TAACTATGGTGACCGACGACTATCTGGCCTTCGTGCTCGAACAGCTTGGGCGGGTCACTTCGGTGACGTCGCGGCGGATGTTCGGCGGTGTCGGCTTGTATGCCGACGGCGTGTTCTTCGCCGTGATCGACAACAACCAGCTCTTCCTACGAACGGGTCCGGGCAATCTGGCCGACTACGAATCGGCCGGCAGCGCGCCGTTCCAGCCCATGGGGCCGGACACGAAGCCGATGTCCTACCACGAGCTGCCCGTCGGTGTGTTGGAGGATGTGGCGAAACTACGGCTCTGGGTTTCCAAGGCGATCACCGAAGCCATCGCGGCGAAGAAGCCGAAGAAAGCGTCGCCGAAGAAAACGAGAGTTGCTGGCAAGGTGCGCGCGTCGTCCTAGGGCCTTTTTCAAGCTAGCTGCGGAGCAGCGCCAGAAAGTAGCCACGGGCGTGAGCCCGTGGTTAGACGGCCAAAAGGGACGAGCTCCGGAGGAAAGGCAGATTCCCGTCTATCGCTCCTCCGGAGCTTGGGAATATTGGGAGACCACACCCACAGCTCACGCTGTGGGCTACTATCTGCCGCACCTCCGGTGCTGGAATGGACACCGTGCGGACTTTGATCCCGCTCTAAATACGGAGCTAGCTTTCGGTGCTCCCGGTGGCTTGCCCTGGCAGAACCGCATGACCACGCTCCGGTCATGCAACTGACTGGAAAGACCTGCGTCGTCACTGGAGCCGCTCGTGGAATCGGACTGGCTCTGGCCGAAGCGCTCGTCGCGGCCGGAGCCAAGGCGGTTCTGTCCGATATCGACGCGGGTGCGCTTGCGGAGGCTGTGAATCGTTTCCCTTCCGGAAGAGCAACCGGGGTGGCAGCCGACGTTTCCAAGTCGGCCGACATGCGGCGGCTGGCGGACGACGCGACGACTGCGTTTGGGGAAATCGACGTGTGGATCAACAACGCCGGGCTGGCGCGGCATCGCTGGATTCCCGACTACACCGAGGCGGAGATCGACCTGATGCTGGATGTGAACCTGAAGGGGACGATCCTCGGTTCGCAGGCGGCGTTGCGTCGTATGATTCCGAGAAAGACCGGCAGCATCGTGAACATCATTTCCACGGCGAGCCTGCGGGGTGTTCCCGGCGAGACGGTCTATTGTGCGGCCAAGTGGGGCGTTCGGGGATTCACCCAAGGGCTGCAGGAAGAGGCGGCGCCGCACGGGATCAGAGTCATCGCGGTTTTGCCTGGGGGTGTCGCGACGGGGTTTTGGACCGACGCTGCCAGTCGTCCGGCTCCGTTGGAGAAATTTCTGTCGGCAGCACAGGTGGCGGATGCCGTGCGAACGCTGCTGGAGATGGACGACTGGGTCACTCCGCGCGAGCTGGTGCTGCGTTCGCTGGCGGACAGCGATTTCTCGGTCAAACCCCAGTGACGGGCGGTGTGGGGACGCGCGGTCAGGCGACGGGCAGGGTCTGCGTGGGCGCGAGGTTCCGAGTCAGGGCGCCCTTGAGATTGGTCAGATCCACCGGCTTGGTGAGGTAGTCGCTCATCCCTGCATCGAGGCACTTCTGGCGGTCGCCCTGCATCGCGTGGGCGGTCATGGCGATGATGCGGACGTCGCGGTAGTATTCGCGGCCTGTCTGGCGGCCGATTTCGCGGATGCGCCGGGTGGTTTCGTAGCCGTCGAGGTCGGGCATCTGGCAGTCCATGAACACGAGATCGTATTCCTTCCGCTCCAAAGCGGCGAGAACTTCGGCTCCGTTGGTGGCGATGTCGATCGTGTGCCCGAGCTTGGCGAAGAAGCGCGAAGCCACCTTCTGGTTCACGAGATTGTCCTCCGCCAGCAGGATGCTGGGTTTGGCGCCAGCGGCCGCGCGCCGCATGTGGTAGGTCGTATTCGACGTGGGCTTGCTGACTGGAACGGCAGGAAGCGCGGGTCCGTTGAAATCGCCCATCTCGTCGTCGGGCGAGGACATGGCTTCGGCAATCCCCTGGAACAAGGCCGATTGTTTAAGGGGTTTGCTGAGCCAGACCTCGATGCCGGCGTCGTGGGCGGACGAGGCGAGTTGGGACCCGAGGGAGCTGGCCATGATCATGGCGGGTTGCTGCAGCATCGGGTCAGACCGGATGGCGCGGGCGAGTTGAAGGCCGTCCATCTCCGGCATCTGCATGTCGAGGATGACGACAGGAAACGGGTTGCCCGCGTTGTGGGCCGCCTTCAACGCCTGGAGGGCGAGCGGTCCGGATTCGACACAGGTCGGGACGCAACGCCAGGCCTTTAGGTAGCTGTCGAAGATGCGGCGGTTGGTGTCGTTGTCGTCGACCACGAGCACGGCCAGTCCGGGACGCAACCATCGTTCAGTGGCGACCGAATTCCGGTTCAGCTGCTTCTCGAAACGGATGGTGAACCAGAAGTCTGACCCAAGTCCGGGCGTGCTTTCGGCGTGAACTTCGCCGCCCATGATATGGATGAGTTCGCGGCTGATCACGAGGCCGAGACCCGTGCCCCCGAACTTCCGAGTCGTCGACGAATCGGCCTGGGTGAAGGGCTGGAAAAGCCTTTTCAGGACATCTGGCGCGATGCCGATGCCCGTGTCCTTCACATCGAACCGGATGACGGTCTCGTTGCCCTGGTCGCGAACCAGGGAAAGACGGACGAAGACTTCGCCCTGCTGGGTGAACTTGATCGCGTTGCTGAGGAGGTTGAGGAGGACTTGGCGAAGCCGGCCGGGGTCGCCGCGGAGCCGTGTGGGGAGATCCGTCGGGATGAGGCAGGCGAACTCCAGTCCCTTCGACTGGGCGCGTTGGGCGACGACGTCGAGGGTGCCTTCGACCGCCTCGCGCAGGTCGAAGTCGAGAATTTCGAGTTCCAGTTTGCGGGCCTCGATCTTGGAGAAATCGAGGATGTCGTTGATGATCGTGAGCAGCGCCTCGGCGCTCGAAGCGGCTGTCTGGGCGAAGTCCCGCTGGGTGGCCGTGAGTGGCGTGTCAAGGAGCAGGCTGGTCATGCCGATCACGCCGTTCATCGGCGTGCGGATCTCGTGCGACATGTTCGCGAGGAACGCGCTCTTCGACTGGTTGGCCTCCTCGGCGTTGTCCTTGGCCTTCTTGAGTTCGGTCTCCTTCGCCTCGAGCTGGGAGATCTTGCGTCGCAGTTCCGTCGTGCGTTCTGAGACGCGTTTTTCGAGGTCGGCCTGGGAGTTCTGCAGGGCCTCGTCGCGGCGTTGAACTTCCGCGAGCATCTCGTTGAGGCCGTCGACGAGGAGGCCCAGTTCGTCGTTCGCGCTCTTCACGGCGCGGAGGCCGTAGTCCTTTTCGCGCCCGATGCGGCGCATGGTCCCGACGATCCGGTCGACGGGTTCGCTGACGATCTGCTGGAGCCGGGCGGCCAGGACCATGGCCAGCAGAATGACGACCAAGCCCACGGCACCGCTCATCAGGGTGAAATCCAATAGCCGGGCATTGACCGATCGGGTCGAGGCATTGAGGACAATTGTCCCGACCCTCACCGTTCCCTGGAGCACGGGCTTCACGACGGTGATCGCCCCGTCGTCGAACTCCACGCCGTCAGATGGAGGTCTGGGAGGAAGGGCCGCGTTTTCGATGGTCGACCGGTATTGGGAAACCAGCACGCCTGCCTGGGAATACAGGCCGGCAGACAGGATGTCCGGATCGGCCGACATCCCTGCGAGCGACGAGTCTGTCTCCTGGGCGGTCTGCAGCAGGCTGAGGCGAGTGGCGTTGAGAGTGGCCGTCGTGTCCGCGAAGTTGACGAGGTTGCGGGAGAGCTGCCGCCGCATCTCCCTGGCCTGGTAGACGTTGACAACCACGGTGGTGGCCATGATCGCGAGGCCGGTCGTCACAAAGCAGATGAGCATCAGCTTGTGCTTGATCGAGAGTCTCTTGATCCACTGTTTCATCGGTTCACACGGGCGCCGTTCGGCTCAAATTGCAGTTGTTTCAATTGCGGTGCATTCCCTTTTTCGAGGAGCCGCTTTTGATCCGACGCGAACCAGGCCTTGCCGGGCAATACGGGTCCGGCGTTCGACCGGCAGTTCGAATCCAGACCACCGTCATGGGGAACGGGGTTTTCCCGCTTCGACTTTAGCGCTTACTCGATGGCATTTCCCGGGTGTCGCGGTGGGATCGGGCGGTCACTTCATGAATGGAGCATGCCACGACGGCCAGTCGGTCGGGGGGCACCGCCGATGGGCCGGAACCGAAAGTCCCATTTCACGTAGGCTGCGGTCTCGAAACGGGCTGGCATTGAAAAGGGGTCGCCCCGATGCTGAAGAGATATTCCACATGAATGGCGTTGAGTTTCATGTCCTCCTGATCGTCGACCTTCCCGATGGCGGCGCTTCGATTCTCCGTTGCCTGACCGAGAGCCGAACCGCGCGATTCCGGGTGGATATCGACGGTTCGATAGACGCTGGCCTCAAGCGGTTGGCGGATGAGCACGTCGACTTGGTCCTGCTCGCGGTCACGGAACCGGCGGATGGAGGATTGGCCGACCTTCGGCGGTTGCTTTCCGCGGCCGAGACCGGTCCGGTGATCGTGCTGGGTGACCGTGACGATGAAGCAACCGCCATCCATATCGTCCACGCGGGTGCTCACGACTACCTGCAGCGGTCACGTTTCGAACCCGTGGTCCTGGTGCGCGCCTGCATCTACGCGATCGAGCGGGCCCAGGCCCAGACCAAGCTGTTCGAGGCGGAGGAGCGTTACCGCAGCATCTATGAAAACGCGGTCGAAGGGATTTTCCAGACTTCGCCCGAGGGCCAATACATCAGCGCGAACAGGGCGCTGGCCCGGATATACGGATACGACTCGCCGGACGACCTGACCAGCAGCGTGCGCGACATCAGCCGCATGCTCTACGTGGAGGCCGGCCGGCGTGAGGATTTCGTGCGGACGATGCAGGAGCACGACGTCGTCAACGCCTTCGAGTCGCCGATCTACAGGAAGGGCGGGGAAGTCATCTGGATTTCGGAGAACGTCCGCGCGGTGCGCGACCAGCGGGGCCGGCTTCTCTACTATGAGGGGACCGTGGAGGACATTACCGGCCGCAAACGCGCCGAGATGCAGCTGTCGCAGTCGGAGGCCCTTTACCACTCCCTCGTCGACGCGATCCAGCAGGCCATCTTCCGTAAGGACCTGAACGAGCGGTTCACGTTCGGCAACCAGCGGTTCTGCGACACGTTGGGCAAGCCGCTCGGGGAGATCCTGGGCAAGACGGACTTCGACTTCTTTCCCGCCGACCTCGCCACCAAGTATCAGAAGGACGACAACTTCGTCCTGACGACGGGCAAACACTTCGAGACGATCGAGGCGTATCAGCCGACGGAAGGGGAGACCCGTTACGTCCAGGTTCTGAAGACCCCGCTGCGGGATCTGACCGGCCAGATCATCGGACTCCAGGGGCTCTTCTGGGACATCACGGAACGCAAGCGGGCGGAGGAACGGGAGCGGTTGGCCAATGAGGCGTTGGCCACGAGCCGCGAAGAGCTGAGGCGCAAGAACGAGATGATGGAGGAGGACCTCAAGATGGCGAACGAGATCCAGCTCGCCATGCTGCCGCAGGTATTCCCGGTGTTTCCCGCCGGCGTGGCGCCCGCGGACAGCCTGCTCAGGTTCTGCCACCGCTACACGCCCACCGGCACCGTCGGCGGTGACTTCTTCAACGTCTTCCAGATTTCCCCGTCCAAGGCCGGGGTCTTCATCTGCGACGTGATGGGCCATGGAGTCCGGTCTGCGCTTGTCACCGCGATGATCCGCGCCCTGGTGGAAGAACTGCGGACGGACACGAGCGATCCCGGGCACCTGCTGACGATCATCAACCGCGACATCCGGAACATACTCAAGCAGACGGGCTCTCCCCTGTTCACGACCGCGTTCTGCCTCGTGGTCGACGTCGAGAAAAAGACCTATTCATTCAGCAATGCCGGCCACCCGAAGCCGTTTCTGATCAATCGCCTCGCACGGACGGCCGACCGGATCAAGGAAACCGACGGCAAGCGGCGGCCCGCTTTGGGGCTTGTCGCGGACACGGACTATCCGACCTTCGAAATCCCGATGAATGCCGGGGATTCGATCATGCTGTTCACCGACGGCGTCTTCGAGGTCGAGGGCCCGGGTGAGATGCTCTACAGCCAGGAAATGCTTCTGGAGCTGGTTCGCCGGCACTCGGCCAAACCATGTCCGGAGATCTTCGACACGATCCTGCTGGAGCTGAAGGGCTTCATGGCGCAGGAGCTGTTCGAAGACGACATCTGTCTGGTGGGTGTGGATGTCGCCGACGTGCTTCCGTAACCGGCGCCACGCCTCGGCCGGTTACTTGCCGAGGATGATGTCGGTCCGGGCCTCGCGGTCGCCGGCCGACGGTCGCCGTCTCAAGCGCTTAACGGCGGATCCGAAATCATCGAGCCAGGAATAGACCACGGGCGTGATCAACAGCGTGAGGACGAGCGAGAGCGACTGGCCGCCGATGACGACGATGGCGATCGAACGGCGTTCGTCGGCGCCAGGACCATTGCCGAGGGCGAGCGGCATCATGCCCGCGACGAGGGCCAGCGTGGTCATGAGAATGGGGCGAAGGCGGTCGCGGTTGCCGTCCATGATGGCCTGCATACGGTCAAATCCCTTCGCCCGGAGCGTGTTCATGTGGTCGATCTGGAGGATGGCGTTCTTCTTCACCACGCCGAAGAGGACTAGAAGCCCGAGCGCCGAATATAGGTTCAGCGTCGAGCCCGTGATCCAGAGCGAGAAGAGGGCGAATGGGACCGACAGCGGGATGGAGGTGAGGATCGTGAGCGGATGGACCAGGCTCTCATACTGTGCGGCGAGGATCATATACATGAACACGACTGACAGCGCGAAAGCCCACAGGAATTCGTGGAAGGTCGTGTCTAGTTCCCGACCGCGTCCCGCAACTCGTGTCGTGTAGCCCGCCGGCATCTGGAGCTTCGCGGCGGCCGCGTTCAGAGCCTCGATGCGGTCCGCGAGGGCGAATCCCGGCGCGACGCCTCCCCGGAGGCTGACCTGGCGCTGGCGGTCGAGCCGGTCGATGCGCGACGCGCTGAACTGCGAGGTGATGCGGACCACGTTGTCGAGACGGACGAGGCCGCCTTTCTGGTCCGGGACAAACAGGCTGGAGATGGTTTCCGCGTCGTTCCGTCCGCCATCGGCCAGCCGGAGCGTCACGTCGTAGTCCTCGTTCATCCTCACGTCGCGGAATCGCGACATCTCCTCGTCGCCGCCGACCATGAGGCGGAGCGCGTCCGCGATGTCGCGGGTCGCGACGTTGAGCGAGGCGGCCCGGTCCCGGTCGATCTCGACCTGCAGCTCGGGTTTGTCCAGGCGCAGGGTGGTGTCGGCATCGACGACGCCGAGCTCGGCCTGGCGTTCGCGGAAGGAGTTCGCATACCCGGCGAGTTTTTCCAGCTCCGGGCCCATGAAGACGAAGTCGATGTCCCAGCGCGAACCGCCGATGTTGAACGACGAGATGTTGCTCACGCTGGTGCGGAGCCCGAAGCGCTTCAGGCGTTGGCGGATCTCCTGCATGACCGAACGCTGGTCGCGGTTGCCCTCGAACGCCCGCCACGGATGGAGACGGACGGTTTCCCGGAGCAGGCGTTCGAACGAGAACCGGCGTTCCTCGAACGGGACCAACCGGACATGGGCGCGCGCCTGGTTCGGTCCCCCGGGGAAATTGCCGCCGGTCGTGGCGAGAATCGTCTGGACGACGGGCATGGACCGGACCTCCGCCTCTATCTGGAGCATGGCGGCGTTCATCGAATCGATGCTAGTGCCTTCCGGGGCGTTCACGCCCATCTCGAACTCGCCTTCGTCGATGTCCGACGGAACGAGTTCCTGTTTCACCATCCCGTAGAGCGGGACCGAGAGGAGCAGGACGATGATGGAAAGCACGGCCACGACGGTCCGATGCCGCATGGAGCCGGCGAGGAGACGCATGTAGGCCGACTCGATGAGCGCATAGAAGCCTGCCCGAGATGTCCCATGTCCGCCGGCGCCGCCTTTCCGCAGCAGACGCGCGCTCATCATCGGCGTCAGGGAAAATGAAACGAGGAGGCTGACCAGGATCGCCACCGACGCGGTGATGCCGAACTGGAAGAGGAACCTTCCCGAGATGCTCGACATGAAGGAGACCGGGACAAAGATCACGACGAGGCTGAACGTGGTCGCCATGACCGCGAGGCCGATCTCGCCCGTCGCTTCCTTCGCCGCCTGGAACGGGTCCATGCCCTTCTCCTCCACGAAGCGGTAGATGTTCTCGAGGACGACGATGGCGTCGTCGATCACGATCCCCACCATGAGCACGAGCGCGAGCATGGTGACGCTGTTCAGCGTGAAATTCAGCGCCCACATCATGCCGAAGGTCGCGATGACAGAGCAGGGAATGGCGACAGCCGCGATGATGGTGGAACGCCAGTCGCGCATGAAGGCCAGCACCACGATGCAGGCGAGGACGCTGCCGAGGACGAGGTGGACGTTGATCCCGTGCAACGCCTCGTAGATGTAGCGGGACTGGTCGCGGATCACCGCGACCTCCAGCTCGCGCGGTAGCTGCGCGACGATGCCCGGAAGCTTCGCCTTCAATCCCTCGATCACCGCCACGGTGTTGGCGCCGGACTGCCGCCGAATTTCAAGGACGACGGCGGGCTTGCCGTTCAGGCGGCTGAACGAGCGCTGCTCCTTGCTCCCGTCCTCGGCCCGGCCGATGTCCAGCATCCGGATGGGAGTGCCGTTGCGGGTGGCGACGACCATCTTGCTGAACTCCTCGGCGGTGGTGAAGCGCCCGAGTGTGCGCAGGGAACTTTCCAAGTGGCCGGCCGTCACGTTGCCGCCGGGGATCTCGATGTTCTGCTGTCCAAGCGCGTCGCGGACGGCCGTCACGGGAAGGCCGTAGGCCGCGAGACGGTCCGCGTCCACGGTCAGGTTCAGGGACCGGCTCGCGCCGCCGACAATGGAAATGCCGCCGACGCCGCTGGAGCGTTCGAGCTGGACCTTGACGATCTTGTCCGCGAGTTCCGTCAGCTCGCGGATCGAACGGTCGCCCGAGAGCGTCAGGGTCATGATGGGGAAGGAGTCGTTGTCGAACTTGAAGACGCTCGGGGGCTGCGCCTCCTTCGGCAGCTTCCTCAACACCGTCGAGACGACGTCGCGCACGTCCTGGGCGGCCGTGTCGATGTCGCGGCGCAGGTCGAACGTGATCATCACCGTCGAGTTTCCAGGGGCCGAGATCGAACGGAGCTCCTGGATGCCGGCGACCGTGTTCACCGCCTCCTCGATGATCCGGGAGACCTGGGATTCGACCTCCACCGGCGATGCGCCCGGCAGCGCCGTGCTGACGCGGAGAGTCGGCAGTTCCACCGAGGGCAGGCGGTCCACGCCGAGCTTGAAGTAGCTCGTCCCGCCCACGACGACGAGCGCCATGATCAGCATCAGCGCGAAGACCGGACGCCGGATGCAGATGTCAGCGAGCTTCTGCATCGAGGGGCTTGGGATTTTTCTGCGCTTCCAGCATGGAGACGGGACCGGAAGCGGATGATGGGGTCACGGGATCGCCCGACTGGATTCCTTCGGGCCTGCGGATGACGCGTTCTCCGGGTCTGAGGCCTTTCAGCACTTCGACGAATCCCTTCTCGCGCCGGCCGGTGGTGATGCGTTTCTCGATCGCGGTGTTGGTCGCGATGGTCAGGGCGCGTTCCGTGCCGGCGAAGGTCACAATGGCGTCTTCCGGGATCACGAGCGCGGGCTTCGGGTCCTGCACGACGATGGCCGCCTTGGCAAAAGCGCCGGGCCGGAGGTGTCCGGGATTGGGGATCTCGGCCTCGATGGTCAACATGCGGGTCCGCTCGTCCAGGGCCGGGCTCACCCTCTGCAGGGTTCCCTCATAGGCATTCGTGTCGCCGTCGACGCTGAGCCGCACAAGCTGTCCGGACCGGATACGTGAGGACTGGCGTTCCGGAATCTCGGCGCGCAGCTTGAGCGGGTTGACCCGGACCAGGACGAGGACCGCGTTCCCCGAGGAGACGAATTCGCCCATGCTGGTGAGCCGCTGCTGCACGACTCCGTCGAACGGCGCGCGGACCGACGTGTCGGTGAGTTGCTGGCGCGCGATCTCGAGTTCCGCGCGGCGTTGCGCGAGGACGGCCTGTTTCTCCCGTGCATCCTGGAGGGAATCCTCGTAGCGGTTGAGGTTCACCAGGTAGGCGGCCTGGGCCCGCTCCATCTCGGCTTCCGATGAGATTTTTTCCAACTGCAGCCGGCGGAAGCGCGCGACGTTCTTCTCCGCCTCCGCGAGCAGCGCCTTCGCCTCGCGCACGGTGCTGACCTTCTCGATGTCCACCTTGTCGTCGCCGCCCTCCACCGTGAGTCCGAGGCGCGCGCGGGCCTGGGCCAGCAGCGCTTCGGTCTGCTTGATGCGGAGTTCGTAGTCCCTCGGTTCGATCTGGACCAGCACGTCGCCCGCCTTGACCGCGCTGCCGATGTCGACGTTGAAGGCCCGGAGCCGTCCCGTGGTCTTGATGCTGACAGTGGCGCGGTCGATGGCCAGCAACGTGCCCAACGCCGACACCGTCTGCTCCATGGGGCGGAGGGCGGCCTCGGCTGTCGTGACCTGGACGGGCGGCTTCACCGGGCGCTTTCCGGCGGTGGAGCGGTCGCCGCAGGCTGCCAAGGCGAGCAGGCAGAGGCTGGCCACGGCCCGGAGGGGCTTGGTCATTGCGGACATCGTTCTTCGTTTCGGCATTTGGCTTCCAGCGACTTGTTTGATCGGAACCGGTGGTCTCGTGCGCCCTGTTCTGACGGCGCAGACGGCCCCGGATTCATGGCATCTGCGGTTGGGCGGCCGGGCGCTGGATCGAGTTGAAACTGCCGATGCGGCGACGTGAGGGCAACGCCGAACCGGGCTTTGGCATACCCCCTTGTGCTTCGAGGGCGAAGTCCGTATTTTTTCCCCGTCTTGAAGAAGCCCACCCGTCCCGAGATACCGAAGAAGGCGATCTACCGGCTTTCCGTCTACTTGCGCTGCCTCTCCAGGCTTCGGAGCAACAGCATCCGCACCGTTTCCAGCGAGGCATTGGCAACCGCTGCGGGGGTAAAGCCCACGCAGCTCCGCAAGGATCTCACCTATTTCGGCCAGTTCGGCACGCGCGGGCTGGGCTACGACGTCGACCAGTTGTCGAAGATGATCGCCGACACGCTCGGCACGACGAGTCTGCAGCCGGTCATCCTCGTGGGGGTCGGCAACCTGGGCCGGGCGCTCCTTTCCTATCGCGGCTTCGACCAGGAAGGGTTTGAGGTCCTCGCCGCCTTCGACGTGGAGGCCATGGCCAAGAACAAGCTTCCCGCGCCGAAACCCATTCTTCCGATGGAGGAGATGGCGGCGTTCATCCGGGAACACAACGTCAGGATGGCGATTCTCACGGTGCCCGCCCCCGCCGCACAGGAGGTGGCCAATGTGCTCGTCGAAAACGGCATCGTCGGCATCCTCAACTTCGCCCCGATGGTCCTGAGCGTTCCCGAAGAGGTGCAGGTGAACTACGTCAACCTCGCCATCGAGCTGGAGAACCTCAGCTACTTCATCCAGGGCTGAGAACAGCCTGATGATCCGCCCGCGTCCGGTCTGGAAGGCGCTTCAGCTGAGATACCGTTCCACCGTCGCGGCAGGAAGAGTTTCGAGATCCATCAGCGTAAGGAAATCGATCGTCTTGAACTCCCGGTCGATGGCGGGGGCGCCGCAGATCCTGGCCCCAAGCGAGAGGTAGCCGAGAAGCAGCCGGGGAATCTTGGCTTCGCCGGAGTTCATCTGATCCAGCGGACACTCCCAGCCGGGTTGGGGCGAGACGCGGAAGGCTTCTTCGGAGAGGTGACGGCGCATGAGCGACGAGTAGGCGGCGGCTCCCGTGGCGGCTTTGGTGGTCGGCAGGGAACTGCATCCGATCAGATAGCGGGCACCGCGTTCGCGGGCATAGGCCGCGATGCCTTTCCACAGCAGGCCGAGCACTTGGAGATTGCGGTGCCCCGAGTGGACGCAGGCGCGGCCGAGCTCCACGATCCTGGGACGGAAGGGCTCCATGCAGGACAGGTCGAACTCCTGCGCGCTGTAGTAGCCGAGATTGCGCGCCGCAATTTCTCCGCCCTGCAGCCGATACGTCCCAACCACTTCGCCGGTGGCGATGTCCTCGACGAGGAGGTGGTCGCAGATCGGGTCGAAAGGATCCTCGTCACGGAGCGTGGCATAGGACGCTTCAAGGCCTTCGTTCATTTCCACGTTGAACACGAGGAACCGCAGCGACTGCGCGGCACGCATGTCCCCGGTGCTCGCCCCGAGTCGAAGCCGGTAGTTGGCGCTGGCCTGGGAACGTCCTCGGGACAGGGCGCGGTCGCCCATCGATGCGGAAGATGTCGGTGTCATTAGTGACTATGGCCGCGATCAACCGCCTCCGTCGCGCGTCGATCATCCAGCCATGGTCAATGTGCGGAAGCGGTTGTCCCGCGAACAGCCCCGGGCTGTGAATTCGCCGTGACGGCTGTGTGGCGAAAGAAAAACGGCGGGCTGTTGGCGGATCGCCGTTGTGAACGCGGGTGTTTGGATTGCGTCTTGAACAATTCCACCCCCACGGCGCCCGCATTACGTGGGGCCGCTTTCTTTCGCTCCTTCGCAGCTTGTTGGGAGAAACCCCCTAGTCCATCCGCTGGATCCGGACGTCGACCGTCATCTTGCGGTCCAGCGTGCCCTTGTAGTGGCCGCTAACAGGGGCGACGTCGGCGTAGTCCCGGCCCACGGCGATCTTCACATAGTTTTCGTCCGGGGCCTGGTTGTGGGTGGGATCGAGCGCGCGCCAGCCGAGATCGGGGATGAACACTTCGACCCACGCGTGGGAAGCACTCGCCGTCTCGGTGGCGAGATACCCGCTGACGTAGAGCGCGGGGATCTTCAGCACGCGGCACATTCCGAGCATCACATGGGCAAAGTCCTGGCAGACTCCCTCGCGCTGTTGGACCACGTCGCGCATGTGGGTGTGGACGTTCGTGCTGGAAGGCGTGTAGCGGAAGTTGCCGTGGATGAACCGCATGATCGCCACGGAAGCCTGCCAGATGTCGGTCAGGCCCTGGGTGGTGTCGATGGCCAGGCGCCAGGTCTCGGGGTCGAGGTCAACGTAGCGGCTCGGCATCAGGTAGTCGAAGCAGCGTTCCGCCCGGCCGCATTCCGGCAACCGGCTCATCGGCGCCGATGTCGCGTCGAGGGGCAGGGCGGTGTTCCGGGTCGAAACCGTCGTGGTGGCCTCGATGACCACATGGGCGTGCGGTTCGGGGATCTCGAAGTGGTGGATGACGTTCTTGTAGAAATCTTCGTAATGCCGAAGTCGGCAGGCGGGGAGCACACGCAGGAGAAACGACTCCACGTTCTGCTGCTCGTTTGAGAGCGGCTGAAGGCGCACCTCGTTGAAGCTGTCGCGGACGGGCGAGGCGTATTTGTATTCGGTCCTGTGAATGATGCTGAATCGCATGGCAACTCCGCGAGATCACTAAGGCCGAACGAAGCGTGACGGAAGAGTTATCCTCGGATTCCGGAGGAAGCAGTGCGGGTTCCGCTAGTAACGGGGCGCGGCGGAATCGACTTCGAGTGACCAGCGGTCGATGCCCCCGGCGAGGTTGAGGAGTCGTTGAAATCCTTGAGACTTAAGGTAGCCGATGGCGTGCATGCTGCGAATGCCGTGGTGGCAGTAGACCACGATCTCCCGGTCCTTCCATGAGTTGATCTCGTCGGATCGCTCCGCCAATTCGCCCAATGGAATCAGGTTCGAGCTGGGTAACGCGACGAAGTTGTGCTCTTCGAGTTCCCGGACATCGAGCAACGCGGGCGGATCCGGTTGTTCGAGGCGTTCAGCCAATTGTGTTGGGGTGATCTGGTTCATCGCGTCGACCGAGCACAGACTTTCAGTTCGTAGGTCAGGAACCAGAAGTATTCGAGCTCCACGAGTTCGACCGCCGTCGCGTGTGGCGAAACACGGGTGCGCAGTTCATCCGCGGTGGGAAAGTTCTTGAGCACGTCGAACTCTCGCCCGTCCTGCAGCCGCCGGCGTTGCCAGCCATCGCCGGCCGCATCCACGTGGTGGACGGGCGTGCTGCTGCCGGCTACATAGCGGTTGTCGAAGAAGGCGACCCGCGCGCCTGGAGCGAGGCGGGCATGGAAGCGAGTCAAGAATTCTTCGAGCCGGGAGTGAGGAACATGCGACCACCAGAACCCCGCTAAGCCCGCATTGCATGGATTGGGTGGCTCGGGAGGATGATAGGCGTCGCCGGTGGTGAACCGGACCTTGGCGTTCAGTCCCGACTTGCTCCGGGCAATTTCCAAGACCTCCTGGTTCAAGTCGAAGGCGAAGACCGAGCGGGCGGCATTGGAGAATCGTTCGGTCCAGTAACCCGTCCCGCATGCTGCCTCGAACACATCCCGATCGTGCAGGGAATCTTCCAGAAGGCGTCCGAGCTTGATCAGGTCTGGCTGGCGCTCGGGCTTGGCGTAGATGGATTCATACTCCGCCGCACGTTCGGCGTAGTAGTTTTCCATTGTCGGCATTCGCGTGGTTACTGGTTCAGGGCTCCCAAGAACCTCTCTGCGTCGATGGCGGCCGAGCAGCCCATGCCGGCGGCGGTGATGGCCTGGCGGTAGACGTGGTCGGAGCAATCACCGGCGACGAACACTCCGGGCACGCTGGTCTGCGAGCCTTCCTTGCGGATGACGTAGCCGTTTTCGTCGAGTTCCAACTGGCCGGCGAAGATCTGCGTGTTCGGCACGTGGCCGATGGCGACGAAGACGCCCGCACAAGGGAGAACGCTTTCCTCGCCGGTCACGGTGTTCTTCAGCTTCACGCCGGTGACCTTGTCCTGCTTCACGTCGAGGATCTCCGTGACGACGGAGTTCCAGACCGGCTTGATCTTCGGATTGGCCAACGCGCGGTCGGCCATGATCTTGGAAGCGCGAAGGCTGTCGCGGCGATGGACAAGATGGACGACCGAGCCGAAACGGGTGAGGTAGGTGGCCTCCTCGCAGGCGGAATCGCCGCCGCCGACAACGACGAGGGGTTGGTTCCGGAACATCGGCCAGGCCCCGTCGCAAGTGGCGCAATAGGTCACGCCCTTCTTCTCGAGCAGGTGCTCGCTTTCGAGGCCGATGTGCCTGTGGCCGGCGCCGGTCGCGATGATCAGGGTTTCGGTGACGATGTCCTTGCCGTCGATGACGAGGTGGAACGGGCGCTTGGAGAGGTCGACCTTTTCGACCGCCTGGAGGAGTTGGATGCGCGCGCCGAACTTCTCGGCCTGTTGCTGCATCCGGACCATCAGTTCGTAGCCGTCGACGCCCTCGGGAAAACCGGGGAAGTTCTCCACGGTGCTCGTCGTGGTGAGTAATCCGCCCGGCATGATGCCCGTAAAAACGAGGGGCGAAAGGTTGGCGCGGGCGGTGTAGATGGCGGCGGTCAGCCCGGCGCAGCCGGTGCCGATGATAACGACTTTCTCCATAAGGTGTGGGGACCGTAGTGGCCGGTTTGGCGAAAGTCTAGCGGGCACCCTGACGAATGTAGACCGTTGATTGTCAGGTCCGTTGGTGAACCAAAGCGGAGCAGCTCCCAAGCGTCTAGATGGTTCGAAAATCAGTCGGAGAACGATTTTTTCCGGGAGGTTTGTCGACGAAACCCATGTTTGACGCTGAGTTCCCCGGTCGCCCATGCTGGGCAGACATTTCGATGAACGAACCCGCCCGCCCAGCGTCGCCAGACCCCATCGGCTCCGCTGTCCGACTCCCCTCCGCACCATGGACAGCGTGAACGTCCACCGTCCGCGCAACGTGGATTGGAAACGTGCGGCTGCGCTGCTCTACGGCGATTGGGGCACCAGCAAGGCCTACGTCATCGGCGCCGCTTTCCTTGCAACCGGGTTCGCCAGCCTGCCCATCATGGTGGCGGTCTGCATCCTGACGGCGATCGTCGGCTTCAACTACTCGCTCATCTGCAAATACTTTCCCGACGGGGGAGGGGTCTATTCGGCAGCCCGGGCGCAAAGCCGGACCGTTGCGGTGATCGGCGCATTGCTCCTCGTTGCGGACATGACTGTGACCGCGGCGCTGAGCGGATGGGCGGCGATGAAGTATCTCCACGTGCCCGACCAGTATGTCCTCTATGCGACGATCGGGGCGATCATGCTGATCGGGGTCATCAACTTTTACGGGCCAAAACACAGCGGCAGCATGGCGGTCGCGCTTGCCCTGCCGACGGTCTTGATCGTGGTGGCGATCATCGCCATGGCAGTCCCTCACTTGACTACGACCAATCTTCGGCCGCTGCACGGAGGATTCGGCAACTCTTGGAAGGCTTTTGTCGGGGTCATTCTCGCGCTTTCTGGTGTCGAGGCGATCGCGAACATGACCGGTGTCATGAAGCTGGATGCCGGCGCGACCATGGACAAACCGCGGGTCAGCAAGACCGCAAATTGGGCCATCTTCATCGTCGCGTTGGAGGTCTGCGTCGCCACGGGAATTTTGGGTTGGGCCGTCCTTTCGTTGCCTCCGGCGCTTGAGGGGGAGATGAAAACCGGCTGGGAGGACATGCTGAACCTCCTGGCGCGGGAATACGGATCGATGACCTTTGGTCCGGCCGTCGGGCACAAGTTCGAGTTGGTGACGGGCATCGTGGTCGGGCTTCTCCTCCTCAGTGCGGTCAACACGGCCCTTGGGGCGCTGATCGGTCTCTTTTATCTGCTGGCCCGGGATGGTGAGATGCCCAAGACGTTTCTGCGGCTCAACGGCCATGGCGTTCCGTGGTTGCCGCTCATCCTGGCGGCGTTTCTCCCGTTGGCTGTCGTCATGGTGGCCCCGGACCAGGCCCATTTGATGGAGCTTTACGCGATCGGTGTCGTGGGAGCCATCACCGTGAATCTCGGTAGCTGCCTCCTCAACAAACAGCTTAAGCTCAAGGCTTGGGAGTTCACGGTCATGCTGCTGACGTTCCTCGTGCTGCTCGCCGTGGAAGTGACCCTGGCCAAGGAAAAACACAGCGCCCTCTTCTTCATCGCCTGCATCCTCACCGGAGGACTCCTGCTACGCTCCTGGGCCCAGCGCCGGGCAGGGCTGCGCACGGTCACAATCAGCAAGGAACTCGCGGCCGCCGTTTCACCCGAAACCTTTACCGACATCGCCCCCCGGCTCAGATCCGGCCAGGCCATCCTCGTGGCGGCCCGCGGATTGACCGATGTGCTCCGTTTCGCCCTTGAGGAGGCCAAACTGCGGGAGGCGAACGTCTACGTGCTCTACGTCAAGGAACTCGCCGTTGCCCTCCCGATGAGCGGCTCCATTTCGAGCGTGTCGCGCTGGCAGGACGATCCGGACGCATTTCACATCATGTCCACCATGCTTGAAACGGGCAGGGCGGCCGGGGTTCAGGTCGTTCCCCTTTATTTGGTGAGCGAGAGCGCCGCGGGCACGATCTTGGACCTGTCGGCCACCCTTGGAATCGACTACCTCATCTTGGGCAGCTCGAATCGCGGCCGCCTTGTCAGTCTCCTCAAGGGCAACGTCGTCACCGAGGTCGCCAAGAACCTCCCTGAAAACATCCGGTTGATCATATTCGGCTGAGTCTGTCCGGATTGGGTTGGGCCCGATGGGTTTTCGCGTTCATCTCCGCTGCGCGGCTTGGTTCCTCTTCACCCGTTCCGCTGGTATCGTGCGTTTTTCATGGTTGGTTCCCGTTGTGGCTAAGTTTGTCCACGTGGGCCCCGCCTGACCATTCAGGGATGGCTGTCTATCTATGACTGGGATTCATGCGTTGCGCCTCTTCCAACAGAATAACCAATAGACACGGGCGTTTCCGCGCTTGGTCTACCTTCGGCCCAATCATTGGCACCTCCGTTGCTAAATGGGAGGTGTGCTGCTGCGTGAGTTCAATTTGAGCCTCCTTGGTCTGCCGGATGGTCGTAGCCGATCGCTCCGGCCGGTTCCGGTGGAATCGAATGGCTCGGGGCAGGAATCCTGAGGCGCGCTGCGGGCATCCCTACAGTTTCCAGACAGCAAACCACACCACATCACCAATGAAAAAAGTCGAAGCCATCATCAAGCCCTTCAAGCTGGAGGAAGTGAAGGACGCCCTCGGGGAAATCGGAGTCGAGGGTATGACCGTCAGCGAAGTGAAGGGTTTCGGGCGCCAAAAGGGCCACACCGAGATCTACCGCGGCAGCGAATACACCGTGGACTTCCTCCCGAAGATCAAGCTCGAGCTGGTTCTCCCCGACTCCCGGGTCGACGCCGCCGTGGCCGCGATCATCAAGTCGGCCAAGACCGGCAAGATCGGTGATGGCAAGGTGTTCATCTCCCCCGTCGACGACGCGATCCGCATCCGCACCGAGGAAAAGGGCGACACCGCAGTTTGAGACCGATGCAAACCACCCCGACTTCACCCGCTTCACTCCAATGAAAAAACTTCTCTCTCTGATCGCGCTGGCCGGCGCACTTGCGGCCGGAACCAGCTTCAGCAGCCAGGCGGCCGACGCAGTTCCGAAACGTGCTGATCCAACGACCGAACAACGACTTGCCGACCTTGAGGCTTACGTCAACAACACTGCCCGTGTCGCAGACGGAACCAATATCGTCGCGTCAAAGCTTGGCACATACGATGAGAAAACCGGCAGTTACGGCGCGAACTCGGGCCCCGGCCATAATGGATTCATGATGGTATGCTCCGCCTTGGTGCTCTTCATGACATTGCCCGGTCTGTTTCTCTTCTACGGTGGATTGGTTCGGAAGAAAAACATCCTGTCCGTGATTGCCCAATGCTTCGGCATCGCCGGATTGGTGACAATCTTATGGGTGGTCTGCGGCTACAGCCTCGTCTTCGCGGACGGCACGGGACCGTTCATAGGAAATCTCAAGTTCGCCCTGCTGGACGGTGTAGATTCAGCCGTCAACACCAGCTACGCCTACTGGATTTCGCACAATGTCTTCAGCATGTATCAGCTGATGTTCGCGATCATCACGCCCGCGCTGATCCTGGGTGCGATTGCCGAACGCATGAAGTTCTCCGCCATCCTGCTATTTGTCGCCCTCTGGATGTTCATCGTCTACTTTCCGCTCGCCCACATGGTCTGGGGCATTAACGGTTGGATGAACGGTGTTTGGAACGCCGACGCGAAGATCAAGGCCATCGACTTCGCCGGTGGAACGGTCGTCCACATGTCCTCCGGATGGTCCGCTCTCGTCCTTTGCCTCATCCTCGGCAAGCGCCTTGGATTCGGCAAAGAGCCCATGCAACCGCATAGTATGGTCATGTGCGCCATCGGCACAGGAATGCTCTGGGTCGGCTGGTATGGCTTCAATGCTGGGTCAGCTCTTGCAGCCGACGGTGTCGCCGCCAACGCATTTATGACCACCACCATCGCCGCCGCTGTCGCCTCCTTCGTGTGGCCGGTGCTCGAGTGGATTGTGCGGGGCAAGCCGTCCGTCCTTGGATTTTGCTCCGGCGCCGTCGCCGGTCTGGTTGTCATCACTCCCGCTTGCGGTTTCGTCACCGCTGGCGGGGCACTTGCGATCGGTGTTCTCGCCGGAGTCGTTCCCTTCATCGCCTGCACCTCGCTCAAGAAAATGTTCGGCTATGACGACGCGCTGGACACGTTCGGCGTCCACGCCGTTGGCGGAACTATGGGCGCCCTCGTGACCGGCATGTTCGCCCGCAACAGCGCCAACGCGAACTTGGCCACCAACCTCAAGGACAAGGTCACCGACTCGCTCTTCCAGCCCCTGCTGGTCGAACAGATCAAGGCGATCGTCGTAACCATCGTCCTCTCCGTCGTAGCCACCGCGGTCATTGCCTTCATCGTAAAGGCCGTCGTTGGTCTCCGCGCCAGCGAGGAAACGGAACGCCAGGGCCTGGATGTCGCAGAACACGGCGAAGAAGGCTATCACGGCTGATCCCGGTAGAATCACAAACCCCGGCCGAGCAATCGGTCGGGGTTTTTGCTTGTCGGGATGCTCCCGTGGGTGCGATGCCAGCCGGATTGGGCTGATCGTTAAAAGCCGACTGCCGACATCGGCCCGATCAATACCGAACCGTCTCCAAACGCCGTCATGGTTGAATCAATTCCCACGCCCAGTTCCTGGATGGTCCTGCCGTTCTTGATGCTCTTGGCGATGATCGCCCTGGGGCCCGTCTTTTTCGCGGGTTGGTGGAGCCGCCACTATCCCAAGGTCTCGGTCGGACTCGCGGCGGTCACGGTCGCTTACTATCTGTTCGGGCTTTCTCCTTCCGGACCGGCGCAAGCCCGCGTGATCCACACGGCGGTCGAGTATTTCCAGTTCATCGCCTTGATCGGATCGCTCTTCGTGGTCTCAGGCGGCATCCACATCAACGTGAAGGGCGAAGCCAAGCCCTCCGTGAACGTCCTCTTTCTCCTGTTCGGAGCGGTGTTAGCGAACGTGGTCGGGACCACGGGCGCGTCGATGCTCCTGATCCGTCCATGGCTGCGGATGAACAAATACCGGATCACCGCGCACCACGTCGTCTTCTTCATTTTCATCGTCTCCAATGTAGGCGGTTGCCTCACGCCCATCGGCGATCCGCCGCTATTCCTCGGATATCTGAAAGGAGTCCCGTTCCTCTGGGTCGCGGAACATCTCTGGCCGCTGTGGCTCGTTGCATTGGGCACGCTTCTGGCCATGTTCTATGTTGTCGACTCGATCAACTTCCTTCGTGCGCCCAAGGCCGTGCGTGACCGGGAAACGGCCCATGAAACCTGGCGTTTCGACGGCGTGCAGAACGTGTTCTTCCTCCTCGTGATCCTCGGGGCCGTTTTTATCAACCATCCCCACTTCCTTCGGGAAGGATTGATGATCGCGGCGGCTACGGGCTCCTACTTCACGACCGCCAAATCAGTCCACCAGGCGAACGATTTCAACTTCCATCCGATCAAGGAAGTGGCCGTGCTCTTCGTGGGCATCTTCGGCTGCATGATTCCTGCGTTGGATTGGCTGTCGCTCAATGCGGCTCAGCTGGGAAGCCCGACGCCGGCGTTCTTCTACTTCGGCAGCGGCGCCCTCTCGTCGGTGTTGGACAACGCCCCCACCTACCTGAGCTTCCTCAGCGTCATCCAAGGCCTCCATGCCGATCCGGAGATCGTGCGGCAAGTTCAGGCCTTGATCCAGAGCGGAGGCGGTGATCTGGCGTCCATCGCAGGAAACCATGCCGAACAGGTGAAGGCGTCCTACCAGTTCCTTCAGACCTATTCTCCGGGTGCCGTGGCGGGAAAATCCGTCAGCCCGGAACAGGTCGGAATGGCGATCCTTCTGGCCAATACCAAGGTCAATTCGCTGATCGTCGCGATCAGCGCCGGCTCGGTTTTCTTCGGCGCCAATACCTACATCGGCAACGGTCCGAACTTCATGGTCAAGGCGATCGCCGACCACGCCAAGGTCCGCACGCCCGGCTTCGTCGCCTACATCTGGAAGTTCACGCTGCCCGTGATGGTTCCGATGCTGGTGCTCGTGTGGTTCATCTTCTTCCGCTGATCTTCCGCCTCAGAGATACTTCGCGAGCAGCGGCTTCAACTCGGCGATCGTCTTTTTCGGCCAGGCTTTCGGATCGGTCATGATCGCGTTCTTGAGCGCGGAATGGCAGGGCCAGTTGGCTTCCACCGGGATCTTCGGAATGACCCCGGCCACGACCCGCTTCGCCGTCTCGGCGTTGCGTTTCAGGTTCTCGATGACCATCTCCACGGTCACGTGGGCTTCATCGACTTTCCAGCAGTCGTAGTCGGTCACCATGGCCATGGTGGCATAGGCGATCTCCGCCTCACGGGCGCACTTGGCTTCGCCGAGGTTGGTCATGCCGATCACGTCGAAGCCGGCCTTGTGGTTCGAGATCGATTCCGCGCGTGTGCTGAAGGCCGGGCCCTCCATGTTCACGTAGGTTCCGCCGTCGTGGACGGTCGCGCCCTTGGCCCTGGCCTCGGTAAGCAGCAGTTGGCGAAGTTCCTCGCAGACCGGATCGGCGAAGGCGATGTGGGCGACGATACCGCGGCCGAAGAAGGTGTGGTTCAGCGACTGTTTGGTGCGATCCAGGAACTGGTCCGGCAACACGATGTCGCAGGGCTTGTAGCGGGCCTGGAGCGAGCCGACGGCGCTGACGCTGATGATCCACTGCACGCCGAGCTGTTTCATGGCCCAGATGTTGGCGCGGTGGTTCAGCTCGGTGGGAAGGATCCGATGTCCTCGCGCATGGCGCGGAAGGAAGACGATATCGCGTCCGGCGAGAGTCCCGGTAAGCAGTTCATCGGAAGGAGAACCGAACGGGGTCTTCGCCTTGACCCATTTCTGTTTGGTGAAGCCCTCGATATGATACAGCCCGCTTCCGCCGATGATGCCAATGCGCGCGGGAGCAGATTTGGTGCGGGAACCCATTTTTTTCTTCGTCGCCATGGGGCGGAGGATTGTGGGCCTCCCGTCGACCGACAAGTTGAAAGGATCAGTTGGCCAGAATTGCGCGTAGCCGCTCCACTCGTTTCCGGTTCGCGCCAAGATCAGACACGCCGATGCGGGAGGCGGAGCGGATGTGGACCACGCCGTTCGCCGGATCGATGAGGAGTTCCAGGTCGTCGCGGAAGCGGAAGAACGGCGTGCTCGCGACGGCGTGGAGGTAGTTCGTTTCTTCCTTCACCACCGTCGCGCCGCCGAGACGGGCAAGGGCGGCCTTAAGCTTCCCGAGGGCCGCTGCAGGATCGCCCGTGATCTTGAAAGGCTCGACCAGTTGGGTCGCGTCTTCGGTTTGGCTGGAGACGCAGTTCGGCGTCGCTGGGCACGGGGCCAGTCTTCCGCCGACAACGCCACCAGCGACGGACTTGCTGTTGAGGTTGATGACGAAGACCGCGAGCCAGAAAGCGCCAAGGCCGACGACGAGTCCGATCATGGTTTTGGAGAGGCGGCGGGGCATTGAGAGAAAGGGGTGATTGCGACTTCGGTTGCGAGCGCCTGAGTGACAGGGAGCGGCGGTCAATCGGCTGGTGGAATCGTAATGCGACTACCGTCCGGTCTCATCCTTCTTTCGTATCTGGAACCGTGATTTCCAGGATGTAGTCGTCCATGATAAATCCGCCGCCGATCTCGACCTTGACCGCATCCCGTTGGCGGAAGCCCCATTTGGCATAGGTTGCGATAGCCTTTTGGTTGCCCTTGTTGACCGCGAGGATGAGCCGATCCCTCCCCATCGCCCGTGCCGCTGCCAGAACAGCGTTCATGAGTGCCCGTCCGACGCCATTGCCCTGATGTTCGGGCAGCACGTAGAGCTTGTGGAGCTTGGCTGTCGTCGGCTCGTCGGCCGGACCCACTGCTGCGAAGCCGATCGCGGTCCGCTCCTGTTCCGCTAGCAGGTATGTTACCGACAGTTCGGTGGTCTCGGCGGCGATTCGTTCCGGCGAATACATTGAGGAAAGCATGAACTCGATCTGTTCGGTCGAGATGATCCCCGGGTAGTGGGCGCGCCAGATTCGCTGGGCGAGGTGGATGATGGGGACGATGTCGTCGCGTCCTGCGCGCCGGATGACGATATTCCCGCCGGGTGACGAGTCGCTCATTGCGACCTTAGTTGCTCTTGAGTTGAACCGGTTTTGGCGTGACCGGCTCCGGTTGCTTGGCGGGGAACTCAGGGAGGCCGCTTGGATGGGCTGACCCTGTGCCTGCCGGCAATTCGATCATCGAACGCAGTTCCCGGCTCATGGTGATCGCGCCGCCGGTGGACAGGTAGAAGCGGTCGCCGGTCGGTCCCGCGTCGATGTTCTCCTTCGATTCCCATGAGGCGCCGGAAGCGGTGAAGCGGGCCTTGGTCAGCGGAAGCCATTCGCCGTTGGTCGTCTTCACCCAGCTGTTGCCGAAGGACGCACGGCGGTTGTCGCCCACGCTCTTGGTGTCGCGGCGGAAGTCTTCGACAAACGAGTAGAGCCCCTTCAATGGCGAGCCGTTTGACTCGGTGCGGAACGTCACGAGATGACGCCAAGCCTTGGTCGAGGGATCGAAGAGATAGCCCGAGTAGGCCGTCTTGGTGCCGTCCGGTTGTCCGCGGACGATGAACCGGTTCGTCTGCCCGATGGCCCAATCGAAGTCGGCCATGCTCTGGCCGCCGGTGCCTTCGCCGCCGAAGCGTTTGATGCGGACGTCGTCGCCCTGATGCAGCAGTTCGACTCTCTTTTCGACGGGAACTTCGCTGGCGTTGTTACCCTTGGTCGGATCCCACACGGAAAAAATGACAACCTTCCGGCCGTTGCCGAGATCCTGGATGCCGAAGTAGCCCGTGTTCCAGCCGCACGCCATGAAGTAGCTGCCCGTGGTCGTCTTTTCGACCGTGGCTTCAAGGTAGAACAGCTCGGCGTCCGGAGCCTGCCATCCGAGATGGACGGATCGGGCCGCACGGGGCGGTTTCGCCTCGGGCGCGTCGGCTGCGAAAAGTGACGGGATGTAAACGGCCGCGAGGACTGCGGTGGTCGTCAGGAGGCGGAGCGGGTTCATTTGGATTTCGTGGAATCCGTCTGGTTGGGTTCGTAAATCGGAAGTTTCAGCTCCCACCGGATGGCCGCAAGCCGGATGACGAGGGTGACCAGGATGCCTGCCAGCGGCACCCAGGGCGCATCGGGCACGAAGCGCTTGAGAAGGACGAATGCGGTGGCCCCAATGATCCCGGCGGTGGCGTAGAGCCGGACGTCCGGGCGGAAAACCATCGGCAGATCGTTCAGCAAGACGTCGCGGACGATGCCGCCCGCGACGCCGGTGGCGGTTCCGAGGATCACGGCGATCAGCGGACTCGCTTCCAGAGCGAGGCACTTGGCGGCGCCAACGATGGTGAAGAGAGAGAGGGCGACGGCGTCGGCGTATTCGAGGAACCGTTTCGGCGACGAGAGGGGCTTGGGAAAGGCGAACATCGCCAAGGCGGCTATCAGCGCAGTCAACACGTAGTCGGTGTGTTTGATCCAGAAGACGGGTGTCGCGCCCAGGCAGAGATCGCGGATCGTTCCGCCGCCGAAGGCGGTCACCAGCGCAAGCACGACGACTCCGAAGAGATCGACGCCCTTGCCCCGTGCGGCCTGCACGCCTGAGACGGCGGCCACGGCCACGCCGAAATGTTCCAACCAGAGCTGCATCATGGCGCGTTCGTTGTTTCCCGATGTCAGAGCCCGAGTTCCTGTTTCACTTCACCGAACTTCGCCAGCGCGAACCGGAGATCCTCCTCGGTGTGCGCGGCGGAGATCTGCGTGCGGATGCGCGCCTTGCCTTGCGGCACCACGGGGTAGAAGAACCCGACGACGTAGACGCCCTTGACCAGCATCGCGTCGGCAAAGCGCTGCGCCAGCGCGGCGTCGCCCAGCATGATCGGGACGATCGGGTGTTCGCCGGGCAGGATGTTGAAGCCGAGTTTCATCATGCCTTCGCGGAAAAGCTTGGTGTTGCGCTCCAGGCGGCCGCGGAGCCCGGTGGATTCGGCGAGCATCTCCAGCGCCTTCAGGGAAGCGGCGGCGATGGGCGGGGCGACGGTGTTGCTGAAGAGATAGGGGCGCGACCGCTGGCGCAGCATCTCGATGATCTCCTTGCGTCCGCTGGTGTAGCCGCCGCTGGCACCGCCGAGGGCCTTGCCCAGGGTGCCGGTGAGGATGTCGACACGGCCGATGACGTCTCGGAACTCGTGCGTGCCCCGGCCGTTCTTCCCCAGAAAACCCACGGCATGGGAGTCATCGACCATCACCAAAGCGTCGTGACGGCCCGCCAGGTCGCAGATCGATTTCAGATCTGCGATGGAGCCGTCCATGGAGAATACGCCGTCCGTCACGATCAGCCGGAACCGGGCGGAGGCGGCGTCCTTAAGCCGGGCTTCCAGATCCACCATGTCGTTGTTCTTATAGCGATGCCGTTGGGCTTTGCAGAGGCGGACGCCGTCGATGATGGACGCGTGGTTCAGTTCGTCCGAGATGATCGCGTCTTCGGCCGAAAGGATCGTCTCGAACACGCCGCCGTTGGCGTCCCAGCAACTGGTGTAGAGGATGGTGTCTTCGGTTCCCAGGAACTCGCTCAGCTTTGACTCGAGTTGTTTGTGGATGCCTTGCGTGCCGCAGATGAACCGCACGCTGGCCATGCCGTAGCCCCATTTGTCCAAGCCTTCGTGCGCGGCCTTCCTGATCTCCGGATGCTGGGCGAGTCCGAGGTAGTTGTTCGCGCAGAGATTGAGCACGGGCTGGCCGTCGCTGACGCGGACATGGGTTCCCTGCGGCGTCGAGATGACGCGCTCGCGCTTGAAGAGCCCGGCCTGATCGATCTCGGAGAGCTGACTGGCCAGATGGGTTCGGAATTTCTCGGACATGGTTCGGGGTTTGTTCAGGTCCAGTCGAGAATCACCTTGCCCGATTGGCCGGACAGGGCGGTCTCGAATGCCGTGCGGAATTCGGTGTAGTGGAAGCGGTGGGTGATGACCGGCCGGATGTCCAAGCCGCTTTGGAGCATGACCGTCATCTTATACCAGGTCTCATACATCTCCCGGCCGTAGATGCCCTTGATCGTGAGCATGGAAAAGATGACCGCGTTCCAGTCGATGGACATCTCCTCTCCGGGAATGCCGAGCATGGCGATCTTCCCGCCGTGGGCCATGTTGGCGATCATGTCGCGGAATGCGCCCGGGTTGCCGGACATCTCCAGTCCGACGTCGAAGCCTTCGGTCATGCCGAGGTCTTTCTGCACTTCTTTCAGGGACTTCTCCTTGGGGTTCACGGCGAGTGTGACGCCCATCTTGCGCGCGAGTTCGAGCCGCGTCGGATTGACGTCGGTGATGACCACGTAGCGGGCGCCGGCATGGCGGGCCACGGCGGCGCCCATGATGCCGATGGGTCCGGCGCCGGTGACGAGGACGTCTTCGCCAAGCAGGTCGAACGAAAGGGCGGTGTGAACGGCGTTGCCGAACGGGTCGAAGATCGAGGCGACGTCCGGGTCGATGCCCGGCGAATGGACCCAAACATTGGTCTGGGGCACGGAGATGAATTCCGCGAATGCGCCCGGCCGGTTCACGCCGATGCCGACCGAGTGCGCGCAAAGGTGTCGCCGGCCGGCCAGGCAATTGCGGCAATGGCCGCAGATGACATGTCCTTCCGCGCTGACCGTCTGGCCGGGGAAGAAGTCGCGGACGTTCGCGCCGACCGAAACGATTTCGCCGACGAACTCATGTCCCACGGCCATCGGCACGGGAATGGTCTTTTGAGCCCAGGCATCCCATTTCCAGATATGCAGGTCGGTCCCGCAGATGCCGGTCTTGTGGACGTGGATCAGGACGTCGTTGGGACCGGCCGAGGGTTCAGGGATGTCCTCAAGCCAGAGACCGGCTTCGAAGCGGCTTTTGACGAGGGCTTTCATGTCGGGCTGATCTTCCCCGAGTTCTCGCTGGCCAACGGGTCTTCGGCCCGTTTGAGTGTCCAGTATGACGGAGAGAGCGTCTGTATAGTGGAAGCCTCTTCCGGTGCCGGCAAGTTCAATATCCAGTATACAGGAAATGAGTGCAGTATCCCGAACAAAGCGGTCTTCCATCAAGAAGGCCGGATCCACCGCCGCCGATCCGATCAGCAACCATCTTTGCCAGCGCGTCCGAGAGTTGCGCAAGGAACGGGGCTGGTCGCTGGATTCGCTCGCCCAGGCTTCCGGCGTTAGCCGTTCGATGCTCAGCCAGGTCGAACGCGCCCAGGCCAACCCGACCCTGGCCGTGGCCTTCCGGATTGCGCGCGCTTTCGGGCTGACTTTGGCCGATCTGGTCGAAGCGCCGGCTGCGGCCTCGTCCATCCAGATCATCCGCGCCGACGACAAGGCCCACACCTACCGGTCTGACAACCTGTGCCAGATCCGGACGCTCTCGCCGCTGAACCTGGAGAAGGATGTGGAGTTCTACGAAGTGAGGCTGCGTCCTGGGGGCGAGCTGCGGAGTTCACCTCACTTCGAGGGAACCCGCGAGTTCATGGCGGTGGAGAAGGGACGGGTGAAATTGGAGTCGGGCAAGAATTCCGCCGAGTTGAACGAAGGCGACTCCGCGACCTACCGGGCCGACGTGCCGCACGCCATCGTCAATGGCGGCAAGGCCGAGGCCGTCGTCTTCCTCGTGGACATCTACCGCTGATGCGTCGGGGCGTTCGGCGGCTACTGGGGAAGAGGAATCGCGAGTTGGTAGAAGTTGGCTGAGCCGGCTATGGGCCGCGTCACACGGTTGGTCCCGTTGATCGACTGCGGCGTCTGGTTCACTGCGGTCCAGACGACATTGGCTCCAACGCGGTTGGCTTGTTGCAACTTACAGTCCACGCAATCCGAGGGCCATTCGATGAGCAGTTGGCTGCCATTTGTCCGGATGGTCAGTTGGCTTTCCGGAAGCTTGTAGACGCGGAAGAAGCCGGATTCGCCGTCGGTTGGCAGTGGTGGGAGATCGGTTTTCAGACCCGCGACCGTCGTGGAATGGGCGTGGGTCCAGATTCCGGTGCCGCCGAGCTGCGCACGCCGTTGGATGGCAAACCGCTGGGCGGGTTTGGCGTAAAGGGAGAGGGCGAGCTGCCCGTTCGTCGTCGAACCGGCATCAAGGATCGGTTCGCGGCCGATGATGTAGATCCGGCCCGCGCTGGACACTCCGGCGACCGGTGCGGTCAAGGAGCCGCGCAGCCCCAGCAGTCCGCCGCCACCGAGACCCGCGACGACGGAGTGTTCGTTCGTGATCGTGTCGAACGCGAGCTGGGCCAGCGTGAAATCCCCCTGCAAGGCCGAGCCGATTCGGCTGTTGAACCGGACGGAGTAGCCGTTTGTGCCTAGCGCGATGAAGTCGGCCGATGCGACTTCGGGCGCAAGCGTCTGCAAGGCCAGATTGGTCAGGCGATCTCCAGTCGCGGAAAAGAGGAACGTGATGTTCGTCAGATCGGTTCCAGAACGCAGCGTCAGCGGCACGCGCGAACTGGCGCCGGAGAGAAGCTGCGTGGTGCCGATGCCGAGCGAGAAATCCGGCCGGCTGTCGCGCACGATGACGACGAACGTCTGTGTGGCGCTGAGCGGCGGCTGGCCATTGTCCGTCACGATGACGGAAAGACGATTGGTCGTGCCCCCTTGGGAATCGGTCGGCCGCCAGGAGAGAAGGCCGTTGGTGGCATTGATGGCGACTCCGCCGGGAGCGCCGAAGCCCAGAGTGAAGGCGAGGGCCTGCGCCGGCAGATCGGTGTCCGACGCGTTGTTGGTGATGCTGAGCAATTGGCCTTCGTTGATCGAACGGTCGGCAATCGCGGCCAGCGTGGGTGGAGAATTTTCGTCGGTCACGGTGACGGTGAACGACCGCGTGACGCTGAACCTCGGTTCGCCGCTGTCGGTGACGCGGACGGTGACCAGGTTGGTGCTCGGGCCGTGGGCTTCACCGGTCAGCCACGTGACCAGTCCGGATGCGGTGTTGATGTAAGCGCCCGACGGTCCCGACAACAAGGCGTAGTCCAGATCGTCGCCGTCCGGATCGGTCGCACCCATGAGCAGCGACAGCGTCTGGCCTTCGGGCAGAACCACGTTGGCCGGACTCGCTAAGGTCGGAGGCTGATTCGTGCGCGTGACGGTGGTGAAGGCGTCAGCCGTGGCCGGAGCGGCTTCACGATTGCCCGCCTGGTCGACGGCCACGCTGTAGAAGGCGTAGCTTCGCCCAAGCAGACCCTGATACACTGCCGCCGTTTCCACCGTGCCCATGAGCCAGCGCTGGAACGGTCCGCCGTTCTCGCTCACGTAGATGTCGAAACGTCCCAGACCCTGCCCGCCCGCATTGTCTTGGCCGGACCATTTCACCGGAATGTTCGGACGGCTTTCCGTCGGTAGCGCGGCGACGAAGCTGGATGGAGCTTCCAAATCAACCTGCGGCAAGGGCTCGTAAGTGAGCGTGTAGATGCCGGTGCTGTTGTAGTCGAGGAGGTGAAGCGTGTTCTCACGCACGGGTTGTTTGCCGAGTCCGAGGAACGTCCGGTCGGTCACCCAGGCGTTGGTGTTCACGGCGACGACGGCGCTGTCCGAACGCACCACGCCGACCAGGCGGTATTGGCCGTTGCCCGGATCGGGCACGCGCAAGTAAGCCCAGCCGCCGGGCATGGCGGCGCTGAGCTGCACCTGGAGATTTCCCGGCGACAGCGAGCCCGTGATGTTACCGCCGGTGACGGTCTCAACGTGCTGGGTGGTGCCATTGCTCAGCCAAAGCGTGTCGGGATCGTCGTGGAGATCCGGCACGTCGTTCACGAGGAAGTCGGGTTTGCCGTCCTCGAAAAAGCCGCCGGCCTGCACGAGCCGCGTCATCTCGTGGATCTCCACGCGGTCGATGAGCGAGAGCTTCGGATTCCCGAGCCCGTCGATGTGCGCGAAGGTCGCCTGATACTCGGTGAAGAGTCCCTGCAGCGTGGAGGTCATGAGCCAGCGGGCGATGGCGTTGGTCTTCGGCGCGATGGTGCCGAGGTCGGCTGTGAGCGTGGGCGTGAGGTTCTTTCCGGCGACTTCGGTGCCGATGATCTTGAAGTCGATCAACAGGCCCTTCTCGTTCTCGACGATCTTCGGCTGGGCCGAGGTGATGCGGAAGTTGTTCGCCGAACCCGCGCCCGCGTTCTGCACCATCACGGCGAGGTTGAAGGGAATGCTCGGCTCAATCGCATCCGTGCGCGGATCGTCGGCGAAGACATCGCGCTCGTGGAAGTAACGGACAACCAGCCTCGACGACGGCGACACCGTGATGGACGACGCGGCCAGCGGAACCGTGAGAAGCACACCGTCCTGCCGATAGCTCAACGTCCCACTGACGAGATACTCCGTCGAAGTGACCGGAGCCGCGTCGTTGGCCGGAATCAACGTCCAAGCTATGCGGCCGGTGGCGTTGCCTGCGATCAGGCCGGTTCCAGTGATACCTGTAACGCCGGAGAGTTCCGGCGACTGGATGCCGAAGACGCCGGCGCTGTCCTGGCCGGCGCGGTTGCTGATCTTGAGTTGGACAGAGACCGAATCGAGCACGGAGGCGGTGCTGTTCTCGATTTCCAACGTGGCCTTGAAGGCATCACGCGTGAGGACGGCCTCCTGTTCCAGCCGCAGCTTCACCTTGGCGCAGACGCCGCCGGAACTTCCCTGCGCGCTGGCGATGAGATCCAGCACTCCGGCGCGCCAGTGGGCCGTGATGTCGGCCACTCCTTCGTTGATGTAGGCGCGGAGTTCCGTCGCGGAGGACTGGAGCGTCTCCTGATACGTGTCGACGGTGATGAAGTCCGCGTTGCCGCCGACGGGAACCTGTGAGCTGCGGAAGATGCCGGCGGAATAGTTCGTCACCGTGCGGTTCCAGCGGTCGAGGAAGGCGTTCAGATCGCCCGTGGTCAGCGGCGCGGGCAGGGGCTTCGCCAGCAGGGCCGTGCGTTCGGAGACGCTGACGAACTGGCCGTCGGACGAGCCCGGAAGCGTCGTGGTCTGGAACTGGTCCAGCAGGACCTGGAGCGCGTCGCCGCTGGTCACGCGCAGCCAGACGCGGTCGCCGAAGTAGTGGAGGTAGGGATTGATCACGCGCTGCATCCGTTCGGCCTGAAGCAGGAGCGGCCCGATGACCGGATCGCTCACGGCAGCGGACCGGTGCGAATCCATCAGCGACCTTCCGCCGACACCGCCCATCCGTTGCCGGCTGCCCGCGCGGACGAGGTTCGCCGCCGAGATCGTGGGCGACAGGCTCGTGCCGCAGACGCCCTCATGGCCGGGCATGCCTTCGCAGGCGTTGCACAGGCTGTCCGCGCAGTCGATCAGCGTCAGGAGTTGGCCCAGTCCGGGAATCTTCTTGGCCAGCTTCTTCCCGGCGCCGCTGCAATCCAGCAGCGTCGCGAGACAACCCGTGGCGTTGCCGACGGTCAGGCCCTCTTTGATGTTGCCCTTCACGCAGTCGAGGCTGTTGTTCACGCAGCCTTCGTCGTCGATGGGCGGCAACGGCAGGAAGTCCCAGAGGCAACCCGCAGCGGCGAACAGGCGCTTCTGGAAACACGGATCGCAGACCGACGGCAGCGACAGCGAGGGGAAGTTCGGGAAGAACTCCGGAGGTTCGATGTTCAGGTCGAACGGATCGAAGACAAAGCCGAAGCCCGAATCGCCCCCGCCGCTCGAACTCGACGAGCTAGAACCTCCTCCTCCGCCACCTCCGCCGCCACCGCCGCCCCCTCCACTTCCTCCTCCACCACCAGGGCCGGTGGGCGGCCCGTCGCAGGCGATGGCGTTGGGAAACGTGATCGGCGTCATCTGCGTGGTGTCGATCAGGCCGCACTTGATGTCGTGCAAGGCCCGGCCGGAAGCCGTGCAGGAGATGGGGCCCAGGATGTCAGTCTGTCGTCGATCCCCGGTCGAAACCGGACGGCCCATGAGAGAACGCGCCGCGCTGACAACGACACCGATGCCGCCGCCGGAGACGCGTTTGATCTTCAGCGGAATGGTGAACGTGCTTTTGGCCGGAAGCGTGCCGAGTTCGCCGATCAGCGGCGTGAAGGTGTAGAGGGGATGCGGATCGAACTGCAGGCGGAAGTTATCCGCCGCGATCAGGCCGTGGTTCGAGACCGTGAGATCCACCTGCCATTCGTCGCCGGGCATTTCGGCCAGGTCGATGACCGAAGGTTCGATGGTCACGACCGGCGCGGGCACGTTCGCCTCGAAGATCGTTTCCACCACGATGCGGTAACGGTCCTGCACCTGCGTCGGCACCACCGTCCACGAGTAGCGCACCGTCTGGCGCGAGAGGAAGGCCGTCACGTCGTTGGTCACGCCGGGTCGCACGAACTGCGTGGCCTTGTAGGTCGTGTGCTGGTTGGCCGTCAGCTCCACCTCGTAATAGCCCTCGTTCAATTGCGCGGCGACGAACTGGCCGTTGGTGCCGGTGACTCCGTTCGTCACCACCAGCGCGCCGCTGACGGCGTCCCGGATCTTCACGGAGGCGTTGGTCAATCGAGGCGAGCCCTCGGCGTAGTAGGTGAACTCGTCCACCGCCGTGATGCGCAGGTCGCCCTTCGACTCCGACAACGCACGGAACTCGAACGGCACGCCAAGCGCCGCGCCGGCGGCAGTGAGCCGGAGGCTTCCCTGATAATTTCCAAGAGCCAGATCGGCCGGTGGAGCGAGGCGCAACGTGATGACGTTCGTCGCGCCCGGCTCGATGGACGGCTGGGGATTCGGCGACGCCAGGGTCATCCAAGGAACGGCCGGCAGCGAAACCGTCACCGGCCCCGAAGCCGCGCCGCCGGTGTTTGCGATCCGCAGGCTGACAAGCGTCTGAAAACCCCGCCGCATTCCGGCCACAAGTTCCGAAGGCTGGGCCACGAGACGCGGCGTCAGCACCTGCATCGCCACGTTGACGGGCACATCGACCGTCGCGCCTTCGGAGCTGGTCACGCGCACGACAAACGAACCGGACAACGTGGGCGAAGACGGCGTGCCCACGACGCAGGTCAGAAGGTTGGTCGCCAGGCCGGCCAGCGCATTGGTCTTCAGCGAAACCGTCACCGGCCAAGACGAGGCGTTGCTCACGACGGAAGCGGCGAGGCCGTTTAGCGGAAGATCGCCGAGGTTCCGCACTTCGACCGTGTTCGTGACGAAGGTCTGTTCCGTCACGCGCAGGCTCAAGGTCTTCGGTGAAGCCTCCATGCCATACAGGCTGAAGCCGTCCTGCGGTGCCGGATTGGCGTTGCCCGGATGCGCGGCGGCGAGGCTGTAGAGCCCGGCTTCACCCGGCAACGGCTGCCAGACGTTGGAGAAGTTTCCCGCCGCATCCGTCAACGCCGCGATGATCCGCCGCGTGCCCTGCACCTGGAGATGGATGTTCACCGGCACGAAGGCGACCGGCGCACCGGTGGTCGGACGGAAGGCGCGTCCGGTGATCGGCACCGGCGTCCCGGCGTTGGCGCTCTCCAACGTGGTGGAGGCGATCGCATCATACGCGGCGGTGACGTGGAGTGGTTGGGCGGAGATGCGCGTGTTGTTGTTCTCCATCACTTCCGTCACGGCGTTGCCCGTGTCGGCCACGACGACGACCCAGTAGTCGCCCGCCGCCTGCGGCAGACGCGCCGAGAAGGTCTGGCCGAACTGCGCGCCCGAAGGCAGCGCGCCATTGAAGCGGTATTCGCCGACCAGCACGTCGTCGCCCACGACGGAATCGGTCGAGAGGTAGATGCGTTGGGCGAGGCTGTTCGACGCCATCGCACCTGGTCCCTGGTTTCGCAGCAAGTAGCCGAGGTTTACGAACGTCTCCGTCTCGGCCGTCTCCGGTGCGGTGATGGAAGTGACGACGAGGTCGGGCAGGTTGATGTCGCTGACGACGAGCTGCGCGGAGCCTGCCGTGAACCCGGCCGCCGTAGCCGTGAGGGTGACGGTTTGGTTGCCGTCGTTGAAATCATCGTCGACCGATGCCACGGGGAAACTGACCGAGACCGCTCCGGCTGGAATGGTGACGGACGCAGGAACGGTGGCCTCGGAGACGTCTCCCGACGCGAGCGTGACGAAGAGCCCGGAATTGGTCGCCGTGTTGCGCGAGACGGTGGCGATGGCGGCGGGATTCAAACCCTCGGCCACCAGATCGTGGTCCAGCGTCAGCCGCAGAGTCGGGCCGTCGTCGTCCGTGACGGTGAGCGTTGCGGAGCCGCCTTGGGCTAGTCGAAGGCCCGTGCTGCTGGTTTTGATCCACGAACGGATCTGCACTGTCTTCGGCCCATCGACCAGCGCGTTGTCGACCACACCAACATTGAAGCTTACGAACGCCGCGCTGGCCGGGATGGTTACGTGGAGCGGAACTTGGGCGGCGTTGGGATTGGTGCTCTCAAGATCCAGCTCCACGGGCTGCGTGGTGACGGGATTGCGCGTGACGGTGCCGATGACCGCCTGCGGCCCGGCGCCCTCGCTGACGGAAGCGGCCGACAAGGTCAGCGTCACAGTCGGAAGATCGTCATCGATCAACACGATGTTGGTGCTGGCGCCGGCGTAGCCCGGAGCGGAGGCGGTGATGGTGTTGGTTGCGAGGCTTTCGATCAGCGTGTCCTGCACCGCCAACACCGCGAACAAAGCCGAGGCCTGGCCGATCGCGAACGCGACTGACTGCGGCGGAAGGAGCTGGCCGGGATTCGAGCTGCTGAACGTGATCGTGGCGGCATTGGCGCCCGCATCGCGCGACACGATGGCGGCGACGGTGAAGCCTTCGGCCACACGATTGGTCTCCAAGGTCAGCGTGAGTTTCGGCAGATCCCTGTCCAGCACGGTGGCAGTCGAAGTGGCCGGGGAGAACCCGTTCGCCGTGGCGGCGATCTGGACGGTTTGATTTCCGTCCACGATGCCGTCGGCCACACCGCGCGCGGCGATTGTGGTCGAAGCCTGGCCCGCCGGAATGATCACCTGGTTGGTCAATGCCAGCTCCGTCGCGTCGCCGTTCTGCAAGCTCACGGTGAGCGGCTGCGAGCGGTCGCCATTGCGGGTGATGCTCAGCAACACCGGCTGGGCCGCGCCTTCGCTCACGTCGAACGTGGCTGGCTGAAGCGAGAGCACGGCGGGAATGGTCGTCGCGCTTGCGGCCACGCCGAGGTTGTTAGCTTCGTTCTGTTCGAAGATGTCGTTGCGGCTGTCCGTGACCACGACGAGCCAACGCTGCCCGACCGGGCTGGTCAGAGGCACGAAGACCGACTGCGTCCGGCTGATCGAACCATTCGCAGCCACGCCGTTGGTAAACACGAGGCTGGCCAGCTCAAGGCCGCCGGAACCAGCGGGATTGTCCGCGAGCAAGATGGTTTCGCTCCAAATGCCGGTGACAGAAAGGCTGCCGCGATTGGTCGTGGTCCATTGCAGGGCGAGCAACTGGTCGGGCGCGGTGTTGGCCGGAGCCAAAACGCTGGCCACGGCCAAGTCCGGCAGCGGCGGCAGAGCCAGCGTGAGCGGTGCCGAGCCGAGGTTGTTCGCTTCGTCCGATTCCGCGACTGCGTTGGCGGCATCGGCGGCGACAACGACGAAGAATGAGCCGGGGGCGAATGCTGCGGACAAGGTAAGCACGGCTTCGACGCGGTTGCTGATGAAGGCGCCATCGGCAACTGGAACGTTCGTCACGGCCAACGTGGTCAACAGCGTGGCTCCGGAGAGAGAGTTCGACTGGGTCGAGAGATGGAGGCGATCGCTCCACGGCGCGAGTGCCGGGGCGGAGCCGGTGTTGGTCGTGATCCACGAGACGGCGATGGCTTGGCCGAAGTTCGCCGTCGTCAGGGCAACGCCGCTGGTCGAAGTGAGGGACACGTTACCAATTTGCAGATCTGGCGAACGGAGGCGGATCGTGGCGGAGGAGACGGTCGTGTTGTTGCCTTCGTTGGCTTCCTCGGCCACCTGGTCGGCCGCGTCGGTGGTGACGACGACGTAAAAGAGCCCGTCCAATCCGTCGGGCACAATCACCTGCTGCGTGCGGACGAGCGACTGGCCGGAGACGAGGCTGGTCCCGGCGCTGAAGCTCGAGACGAGGAAGCGGGGCGAGCCGCTGGCATTGGTCGAAAGCGCGATGGTCTCGCTCCACGGAGCCAGCGCCGACTGGCTGCCCTGATTGAGCGAACGCCAACTCAGCGCCACCGGCTGGCCGGCGAAGGCTTCCGCCGGATGGACGACGTCCGTTACCACCAGATCGGCCACCGGCCGGACGACGAGCGTGGCGATGGAGCTGGTGACAGAGCCGGCGGAGTTGGTGATGACCACGCGGTAGTTGCCGGATTGGTTGGTCTGCGCGTTGGCGAGCGTGAGTGCGAAACTGTTCGCGCCGGGAAGTGGGGTCGCGTTCTGGAACCATTGGTAAAACAGTGGCCGCGTGCCGTTGGCCGTGACCTGGAAACTTGCGGTCTGGCCGTTGATGATCGTCTGGCCCGAAGGTTGGATGGCGATGGTCGGCGCGGTGACGAAGTTGTTCGTGGCCGCGACGGCGACGAGGTCGAGGCCCCCGACGGCGTAGGTGGCGAGGAGGGAACGGTTGGTCAGAATCTCCAAGCCTTCAAAGGCGGCGAACTCGCCGGAGCGCGACAGCCAGTTGAGCACGCGGAAGCTGTTGCTCACCGCCGGCTCGAAGCTGCCCAGCAACTGCACGGCGAGCGTGCCGCCGAGGTTGGCGGCGCCGTTGACCGTCACCCGGTCGTAGTCGGAGATGGCGTTGGTGCCGCCGAGTTCGATCTCCAAGCGTCCGGACGCGGCTTGGCGGAAACTCCCATTGAAGGTCAGCAGACCGGGCGACGCGCCAGGCCGGATGACGCCGCCGTTCTCGAAGGAATTTCCGCTGACGCTGATCGTGCCTGTTCCCGAAATGATGCCGTTGGTGTCGTTGAGGAACGTGGCGGACGAGAGGCTGACGTTGGCGTCGTCGAGTTCGAACAGGCCACGGTTCGTCACAGAGCCCGCGCCGTTGATGACCGCCTGGCCGAAGCTGCCGAGACTGGCGCGGAAGATTCCGTTGCTCTGGTTGAGGAACGTGGCTCCGGCGGCGATGGAAAGGGTGTTCTGGTAGCCGCCGCTGGTGGAGCTCTCGAAGCGGATGACACCCCGGTTGAAGGTGGAGTTGGTCACGTTGAGCTGCGCGTGGCCGACGAGGTTGTTGCCGTCGATCCAGAGCGTGACGACGGGAGACGCGTTGCTGGCGAGAATGCCGGCCGTGCCGACGATGCGGAGAGTGGACGCTTCGGCCACGCCGTCGGCCACGCTGATGAAGGAATTGTTGGCGCGGACGCTTCCCTCCAACCGACCGCCCCGGAAATCGACCGCACCCGACTGGAAGCGCACCTCGCCATCGCCACGAACCACTCCGGCCAACTGGCGCACGTCGCCGAAAACTTGGAGCACGGTGTTGGTCGCAGCCCGAAGGGTTCCGCGATTCTCAACCGTGCCGGAGCCGTTGACGACGGTCGGACCGTTCGTGCCCGCGTTGGCCAGGATCAGCGCGTTGGTGGAGTTGGTCAGCGTGACGTTGGCGGCAAGGTTGAGCGTGGTCTGGTAGCCGCCGGCGGTGGAGCTTTGCAGAAGAAGCGTGCCCCGGCTGAAGGTGGAGTTGGTGACGTTGAGCTGCGCGTGGCCGACGAGGTTGTTGCCGTCGATCCAGAGAGTGACGGCCGGGGAGGCGTTGCTGGCGAGAATGCCGGCCGTGCCGATGACACGCAGCGTCGAGGCCTCGGTCACGGTGCTTGCCACGCTGATGAAACTGCCGTTGGCCCGAACCAATCCTTCCAGGCGACCGCCGCGGAAATCGAAGGCGTCCGACTGAAACCTCACTTCGCCGTCACCGCGAACCACTCCGGCGGATTGGCGAAAGTCCGTCTGGATGGTGAACATGGTGTTGGTGCCGGCGCGGAAAGTGCCCGCGTTCTCCAGCAGGCCGGAGCCGTTCACGACGCACGGTCCGTTCACGCCGGAATTGGCGAGAAGCAAGGCGTTGGTGCCGTTGAGCAGCGTCGCTCCGGCGGCGAGGTTGAGCGACGACTGGTAGCCGCCGGCGGTGGAGCTTTGTAGGAGGAGCGTGCCCCGGTTCACGGCGAGGTTGGTAATGTTGAGCTGGGCGTGGCCTAGGGTGTTGTTGCCATCGATCCAGAGCGTGACGGAGGAGGAGGCATTGCTGGCGAGGACGCCGGAAGTGCCGACGACCCGGAGCGTCGAGGCCTCTGTCACGGTGTCGGCCACGCTAATGAAACTGCCGTTGGCCCGGACAAATCCCTCCAGGCGGCCGCCACGGAGATCAAACCGCGCCGATTGGAAACGCACTTCGCCCTCGCCGCGCACCTCGCCGCCGCGCTGCACGAAGTCGCCGGGGAATGTGAGCGTGACGTTGGTCGTCGCGACGACCCGGCCCCAGTTTTCAATGCTGCCGCTCCCGATGATCGAGGGAACGCCGTTTGAGCCGAGGTTTGCCTCGAGGACGGCGCTGGCCGCGTTGGTCAGCGTTGTTCCGGCGGCGAGGTTCAGGCTGCTCTGGTAACCGCCCGGGCTGGAGCTTTCGAGGCGGAGCGTGCCGAGGTTGAAGGTGGAGTTGGTGATGCCGAGCTGGCCGTGGCCGAGCTGGTTGTTGCCCTCGATCCAGAGAGTAACGACGGGCGAGGCGTTGCTGGCGAGGATTCCCGTCGTGCCGGTGACCCGGAGCGTCGAAGCTTCCACCACGCTGCCAGCCACGCTGATGAAATAGCCGTTGGCCCGGACCACGCCTTCCAGCTTGCCGCCCTGGAACGCGAAGTCGCCGGACTGGAACCGCACTTCGCCGTCGCCGCGAATCACGCCAGCCCGCTGGAGCAGATCGGCGCTGAAAAGCAGAATGACGTTCGTATCCGCGAGGATGGCGCCGTGATTTTCCAGCAAGCCCGCACCGGAGATGGAGCGCTGGCCGGTCACGGCGTTGTCGGCGCGGATGAGGCCGTTCGTGTTGTTCAGCAGACGATGTCCCGAGCCGAGGCTGCGGCTGCCGATGCCCGGAAGATTAAGCGTGGCCGCGCCGCCAATGGCAGTCGTGCCGCCGGAACCGTTCAGCGTGCCTGTGGTCCAGTTGAAGATGCCAACGACGTTCAGGTTCGAGTTCACCGTAAGCGTGCCGCCGTTGAAGTCGAGCTGCTGGATGGTGGTCCGCGTCGAGATCGTCGGTGTGCCCGAGTTGATCGTGGCCTTGTCGGTGTTGCCGGGAACGCCGTTCGGCGACCAGCTTCCGGCGTCGGTCCAATTGGCGCCGCCGCTGCCGGTCCAGACGAAGTCGGCGGCCGGCAGCGCCTTATCAAACCACGCCATCGCCGCAACGAGGAAGAGGAGGGAGCGAAGACGTTTCATAGGATGCAACTTCCTGTAGTTCGGGAGCCGAGGGTGCGCGGTCGGAGCTGTGGTCTTGGCCAACCGAGGGATATGAGTCAATTGGCCCGAACGAATCTTGGAAAGCGAAAGTTCGGGCATCCGACAAGGAACTTGCTCGTATTGAACCGCCGCGACGAAGAAGCAGTTTCAGGCGATCAACCCGCCATGAATTGTGGTCGGACGAGGAGTTGGAGTCTGCGGGGACGGTGCATCAGGGCAGGGAAGCCTCGGTCCACTTGCGCCCGGCGAACTTCCTGAAGGTTCGGTAGCCTGCGGCTTTGGCTGCGGCGAGCGACTTGTCAAAGTCGGCTCCGACTTCCGTTGGTGCGTGAGCGTCGGAACCGAATGTAATCGGGACTCCGGCATCGAGGGCCAGCTTGAGGAACCCATTGCTCGGATAGATCTCGCGGCAGTCCTTGCGGAGACCGGCCGTGTTCAACTCGATGGAGCAGTCGGCCTTCTTGGCTGCGGCGAGGAACTTCCGGAACATGGGCGTGCAGTCTTCCTTGGGCACGTAGTTGAACTTCTTCGGCAGATCCGCATGGCCGATGATCTCGAATAGACCACTGCCGGCCGCGGCGGTCAGGCGCTCGAAGTAGATCGACCAGACTTCAAACGGATCGCGCTTCCTCCACTCCGAGAGTTTGAACGGGCTGTCCACGTCCCACGTGTCGGAGACGTAGTGGACGGAGCCGATCAGGTAATCCCACGGATGCAGCGAGGCGAGATGACGGATCCATTCCTCGCCGCCGGGCAGGTAATCCACTTCAAGCGCGAGCCGGATGGCCAGTTGGGGGAATGCGCGGCGGGCCGTTTCGACTTTCTCGACGTATTCGGACAGTTGGGAAAAGCGCATCCGCCAGTCATCAAAATCGTCGCGCAGCATAGGAGAATGGTCGGAGAATCCGATCTCCTTCAGGCCTAGTTCCACGGCACGCGCGGCGTATTCGGTGGGCTCGCCCGCCGCGTGACGGCAGAGCGGCGTGTGCATGTGGTAATCCGGCATCGACGACATCGGCGCAATGCTACGGCGCGGATGCGTTCCGGCTCAAGCAACGGCTGGGTGACAGTGCGTCAGCCGGTTTTGGAGAACGACTGCCGTTGACGCTGCACCTCGAACAGGAACACCGCTGCGGAGCTCGAGACATTCAGGGAATCGACGGTCGGAGGCATCGGGATCGCCACGGGATGTGAACAGGCGGCCAGCACTTCCGGGCTGATGCCGTTTCCTTCATGGCCGAAGACGATGCAGCAGTCTTCCCGGAGGTCGAAGTTGTAGAGCGATCCCGCATCGGTGTGCGGATGGGCGCCGACGGTGCGAATGCCGCGGGCCGTGAGTTGCTGCAACGTGCGCGACAACGAACTGACGCGCGCGAACGGCAGATGGAATACGGCGCCCATCGAGCTGCGAACGGCCCGGCGGATGTAGGGAAAGACCGAGGTTTCACCCACTAGCAGGCCGTGGACGCCGAAGGCCAGGCAGTTTCGCATCAACACGCCGAGATTCTCTGGATTGGACATTCCATCCACCGCGACCAGCAGCCTGGGTGTAGGAGCTTGATCAATGATCTCCTGCCAGGTCCAAGCCCGGGGAACGCGCGCCACGGCGATGACTCCTTGGAAGAACTTGAAGCCAATGATGGTTTCGAGGAGTTCCTTTGATGCGATGAAAAGATCGATCCTCTCGCGGCGGCCTTCGAGCTCCGACCGGAGGGTTGCGGCCCATTCGGCCGTTACGAGGAGGGACACCAGTTCGATGCCGGTGGTGAGGAGGCGACGGACAGTCTTGTCGCCTTCGACCACGAAGATCCCTTGGCGCAAGTGATCGTCCTGATACTTCAGCGTCAGGTAGGGCTGGAGTTCTGGAAGGTCGAGCGTATCGACGGGACGGACAGTCAGCATGTCGGTCGTGGTTAAGGCACGCGAAGCCCGAGGGCAAACCTGCAGATCGTTTGCGCTTCGGCGTTCGTCGTGGTTTCCCCAGACCGCCGTTGTCCTGTCGAAGCGTTATCGTGTCGTCCCCATTGAAACCGATCCGCCAATCCGTGAAGCATGGCCGCGTGCCCGGCTTTCACCTTCATCGCAGCAACCGCCTTGAGTCCTTGGCGGGGACGTTGGGCGCGATGATGCGGACGCCGCTGTCGTCCCCGCTCGTGCCGGAGACTGTCGTCGTGCAGAGCCAGGGAATGGCCCGATGGTTGAAGCTGGAGTTGGCGGCAAAGCTCGGAATCGCCGCCCACATCCGTTTTCCGTTTCCCCGCGCCTTCGCCCACGAACTCTTCCGTGCCCTGGACCTGACGGTTGATGCGCGTCCGTCGTTTGACCCGGAACTGCTTGTTTGGCGGATCTACCAGCTTCTGCCGCCGGCGACGAAACAACCCGGCTTTGCTTCAGTAGCCCGGTATCTTGCAGACGGCGACGAACGGAAACGGTTCCAGCTCGCCGGCCGATTGGCCCGGCTCTTCGACCAGTATCTGGTCTACCGGCCCGACCTGATCGCCGCGTGGGACTCCGGCGCCTCCGATTGGCCGGAACGTTTCGGCGCCGAGCCGGGCGACCTGTGGCAATCCCAACTCTGGCGAATGATCGGTGAAGGCTGGGCGGCGGGACATCCGGCGGCGTGGCTGCACGAGTTTCTTCGCCAGTCCCAGGCCGGCCGATTGCCGAAGGGGCGACTGCCCGAAAGGGTTTCGGTTTTCGGTGTCTCGAGTCTGCCGCCGTTCCATCTGGATCTTCTCAAGGCGCTGTCGACGGTCGCCGAAGTCCACCTCTTCATGCTCCAGCCGACGGAGCACTACTGGGGCGATGTCCGGTCCCGGCGCGAACAGGCGTTGCAACGAAGGCGTGCTGCCGGTTCGTCACCCACGACCCCGCTCGAAGAAGGCC
This sequence comes from Verrucomicrobiota bacterium, assembly GCA_043775315.1. GTDB lineage: Bacteria > Verrucomicrobiota > Verrucomicrobiia > Limisphaerales > CANJSG01 > CANJSG01. The sequence goes on along the minus strand of JAYVSO010000074.1, from coordinate 8,068 downwards.
ATCGCCTGGTGTCGTCGTTCGGGCGCACCGGGCGCGAGATGCTCGACCTGTTGCTGGATCGCGATGCGCAGGATGAACAGGAGGTTTTCATCGGCGCAACGAACGGAACGCTCCTAGGTCGGTTGCAGGACGCGATGCTCTCGTTCGAACAGCGAAGATCTGACGTTCCGAGACAAAAGATCGCCGCCCTCGATGAATCGATCCGGGTCCACTCGTGCCACGGCCCGATGCGGGAAGTGGAGGTCCTGCGGGACCATTTGCTGCAGTGGTTCAACGATGACCCGACTCTTCAACCCCGGGACGTCGTGGTGATGGTTCCAGATCTCGAGACCTATGCACCGCTGCTGGAAGCGGTCTTCTCGCTTCCCGAGAACCCGGATCAATTCATCCCGTTCTCGATCGCCGATCGCAGTCCCCGCGCGGGCGGCCTGGGTGCCGCGCTATGGCAGGTGCTGGAGTTAATGGGAGGGATGTTCGGCGCGTCCGAAGTTGTCAGCCTCCTCGAACGTGAACCCGTGCGGCGGCGATTTGGGTTGGACGAGGACGCCGTCGAGCTTTGCCGAAGCTGGGTGCGCGACGCGGAGATCCGATGGGGACGCGCCGAGGCACACGCCGCCAGCCACAACGCGGGAGACGCCAACTCGTGGCGTGCCGGTTTGTCCCGGCTTCTGATGAGCTATGCCATCGGGGGCGAAGCCGAGACCGTTTCGTGTGGAGTCGCCCGATCAGTGAACATCGATGGCGGCGATGCTGAATGCCTGGGTGGGTTCTGCCGTTTCGCGGAAACCCTGCTTCGATTCTCCGATGATGCGGGTCGCGCCGCCGAGCCCGGTGAATGGGCACGGCGTCTCGAAGGCTTTTGCGGCAATCTCTTCGACGCGACCGGCGTGGCCGCCGCCGAAGCGGAAACGATCCGAGCCGCGATGGCGACCTTGCGGGACGCGAGCCTGTGGGCCGGGTGCCGTGAGCCGATTGGTTTGGACGTGGTCATGGAACATCTCGGCGCCGTCCTTTCGGAGGATCGACGCGGTAGCGGCTTCCTCCATGGGGGTGTGACGATCTGTGGTCTGAAGCCGATGCGGAGCATTCCCTTCAAGGCGGTCTGCCTCCTCGGAATGAACCAGGGTGTGTTTCCAAGGCAGTCTACGCCGTTGGCGTTCGACCTTGCAGCCCGTCGCCGCCGCACGGGCGACAGTTCATCGCGCGACGATGACCGGCATCTCTTCCTAGAGACGCTCCTGTCGGCGCGGGAGCGCATCCACATCAGCTATGTGGGCCAGTCCCAGCGAGACGGAAAGGACATCCCGCCGAGCGTTGTCGTAAGCGAACTGCTGGATCATCTCGATCACGAATTTGAAGCGACGTCCGGCCAGCCGTTGAGCCGCGAACTGGTCGTGAAGCACCGGTTGCAGGCGTTCAGTCCCGATTACTTCAGCGACGGAAAGCTCTTCAGCTTCTCCTCTGCCAACCAAGAGGCCGCGCAAGCCCTGGTTCGCCGTAGGGTGGTTCCAAAGGCTGCCTTGTCCGGAACCGCTGGAAGCGAGGTGGCGAAGGAGCTTTTGGATCTCTCGACGATCATCCGGTTCTTCAGAAACCCCGCTCGGCATTTTGCGGAGCAACGGCTGTCGATGCGTTTCAGCCGCGCGGAGGAATCGTTGCTCGGGGAAGAGCGATTCAGCGTGGGGCGGCGGGAGAACCATGGGTTGGTCGAGGCGGGCGTCGCCGCGTTGAGATCAGGGCGTGATGTCGGCTCCGTGCTCGCGGTGCAGGGTGCGGCGGGTCGATTGCCGATGGGGCCGCTGTTTTCGCCGGAGTTGAGCCGGATTGAACGGGAGACGCGTGGGTTCTGGAGTCGCTGCGAGCCACATTTCCTTCCTGCGGCGAGACGGGTCAGTGGCGAGGTTGTCTGCGACTCCGGCGCGATCTTGAGCGGCAGCATTGAGGTCTTCGGGAACAGCGTAGTAGTCGCGAGATACTCCAAGCTCGGGTCGCGCCCCGACTACCTGCTCGGGGCGTGGATCGAACTTTTGTTTGCCGCAATTTCGGATGCCTCGATCCAAAAGGCGGTCGCCATTGGTCGCGACGAGACGCTGGTGCTTCGCGTTCCGGATCAACCGAAAGCCGTGTTGAGCGAACTGCTGGAAATTTATCGGCTGGGCCAACACTCGGTTCTTCCGTTCGCCTGCAAGTCATCCGTCGCTTTCGCGACGAAGATGTTGGGCAAAGTTAGGGACGAATCGCAACGCGAGCGGCTCTGCATCACCGCAGCGAAGAGTGTATGGAGCCCGAGCCAGCCGAACGACAATGCCCCGGCGCCCGAGTCGGAGGACGAGGCGATGCAGCTCGCGTTTGCGGGCGTGGACTTGCCGGCATTGCCCGAGTTTGCCGTGGTGAGCCTCAAGGTTTTCAAACCGCTCCTGATGAACCGGGAGGAAGAGCCATGAACCGGTTCGACCTGCTTACCGATCCGCTGTCGCGCGGTATCGCCGTCGTCGAAGCCAGCGCCGGCACGGGCAAGACCTATACGCTGGCCGGGCTGGTTCTGCGGATGCTGCTTGAGCCTTCCGGCAAGTCCGCACCTCTGGGCATCGAGCAGATCCTGGTCGTTACCTACACGAACGCGGCGACGGATGAACTTCGGGAGCGAATCCGTGCGCGGCTCCGATCGGCGCTCGAAGCCTTCGAGGCGGGTGCCCCGTGTGATCCGCTTGAAGCCACCTTGCTGGTTCGTTTCGCGGGCGGCGAAGCGAAGGCGGCATCGATCCAGCGATTGCAGGACGCACTGACGCTCTTTGATCAGGCGGCGATCTTCACCATCCACGGGTTCTGCCAGCGGGTCCTGAAGGAGCGAGCTTTCGAGACGGACGGGCTGTTCGATGCCGAGTTGGCTACGGACACTTCGGAGTTAGTGCGTCAGGCGGCGCTCGATTTCATCCGCGCCGCACTTGCCGGAGCGACGCCCGAGGTGATCGCCTGCGGATTGGTCGAATTGCTGACGCCGGAGTTGTTGTTGAAGGCGGCCCGGGCGGTTCAGGCTCACGTCGAGTTTGACACCGAACCGGTCGCCGATGGTGGAGCTGGACTCGGTGCGGTGCGGCGGCGTCGGGAGCTGCTCGATTTCTGGAGCGCCCATCGGGATACGGTGCTGTCGCTGTTTGGGGGAGGGCGAAAGAACCCGTGGTTCAATACGCCTTACAACAGGGACGACTATCGCGACCGAGTAATCGCCGTCTTCGACCGATTGATCGCCGCAGAGTCGTGGAGCTCCGATTTGGTGGACGATCTCGGGGAGCTCGCTTGGACCAAGGTTGAGGAGTGCTTGGGCAAGGGGAAAGCCGCGCCGGACTCGAAGTTGTTTACGCTGGTGGAAGGCTTCCTCAAAGCGAGGGGGGTCTTGGGACGTTCATTGCAGTCGGCGTTCGTGACTCGCCTGAAGGACGACCTTGCGATTCGGCAGCGGCGCTCAAAGACCCAGACGTTCGACGATCTGCTGCGACGAACCGATGCCGCTCTGACGGGAGCAACGGGCGCCCAGCTCGCTGTGACGCTTGGACGAAGCTATCGAGCGGCGTTGATCGATGAGTTCCAGGACACAGACCTCCTGCAGTGGCGAATCTTCCGGACACTGTTCGCTGAAAGCCAGGGCGACCATCGGCTGCGGCTGATCGGCGATCCGAAGCAGGCGATCTACGGTTTCCGGGGAGCCGACATCGCGACCTACATCACCGCCCGCGCGTCTGTTCCGGCGGACAGTCGACGGACTTTGGGCACGAACTGGCGTTCCGAGACCGGTCTGGTATCGGCCGTAAACCGGTGCTTCGGATCCCACGCGTCTCCATTCGCGAATGAGGCGATCGCGTTCGAACCCGTCGACGCGTCAGCTCGCGCCGATGAAAAGGCGTTGGTTGATCCATCGGGGGCTGCGCCGTTTGAAGTATGGGTTGTCGGGGAGAACGACGACGAAGTTGGGCTCTCCAAAGAGTCAGCCGGCCGTCAGGCCAAGGAGGCGATGCTCGCCGAGATCGAGCGTTTGCTGGGGGATCCTTCCGTGCAGATCGGCGGCCAACGGGTGCGGCCGCGCGACATCACGATCCTGGTTCCACAGAACTACCAGGCCATCGCAATGCAGGCCGAACTGCGTTCCCGCGGCATTCCCAGCGTGTTGCAGGCGGCCGAAAGCGTCTTTGCGTCAGAGGAAGTGACGACGCTCGAGCGCCTGATTTCCGCGTTGGAGGCGCCGCATTCCGACGGGAGGCTCCGGCTTCTTCTGGCGACGCCCGCGATGGGTTTCGTGGTGGAAGAGTTTCTGAAGATGGATGCCGACACGGCCTTCGGGGCGGCGGTTTCGGAAAGTTTCAGCCGTCATGTGAAACGCTGGCAGACAAGCGGGTTCGCCGCCGCGTTCCGAAGTTGGCTCGACCGGGAAGGCGTGCGAGGCCGGATGATGTCGCTGCCCGACGGGGAACGACGCCTGACAAACCTGCTTCATCTTGGAGAGCTTCTGCAGGCAGCGGAGCAAGAGGGGCGCAGTGGCTCCGGCCTGTTGCGATGGTTGACTGAACAGCGTGAAGCAAGCGGACGGGCGGCGGAGGAGTCCGAGATGCGGTTGGAAAGCGATGACAGCGCGGTGCGATTGGTCACGGTCCACAAGAGCAAGGGACTGGAGTATCCGATCGTCTTCTGCGCGTTCCTTTGGCGGAGCGTCGAGCCCTCAAGGAATCGGCTGAAGGATCCGTTGGTCGTGCGGCGGTCAGGCAAAGCACCCTTGATCGACTTGAACGGCTACGAGGCTTCCACGCATCGGGCGGGAGCTGATTGCGAAACGCTCCAGGAGCATCTGCGTCTGCTCTACGTCGCGCTCACCCGCGCCAAGAATCGGTGTTATCTCCTGACCGGCCCGGTAAACGGCATCGAGGCATCGGCTCTTGGCTGGCTTCTTCACGGTCGAACGTGTTGCGGGGTGGCGGCGGATTGGGAGGCGCTGAAGGGAGAGCTGGCCACGATGCCCCGCGCGGTGATGACCCGGGAACTGCAGGAGTTCGCTGCGGGTTCAGGAGGAACGATCCGGGTGTCTGACCGGCTTCCGCTTCTTTCGGATGAAGCCGGACGCTGGAACGAGCGAGCCGAGCAGGTCGGCGCCGTAAAGGTTTTCCGCAGGGCCGGTTTCGATGCGTGGGGAATCCAGAGCTACTCCGGGCTCATCGCCGATGCGGCGGATGAAGCGCCGGATCGTGATGCGATCGAGTTGGCGTCGGCTTCGGCGGAAGATGGTGTGGCGGACGAGTTCGCCAAGCTGCCGCGAGGGACGGGTCTCGGGACATGCATCCATGAGATCCTGGAGAGCATCGATTTCACGGACGGTCCAGATGCTTGGGCGGCCGTGGTGGATGCGAAACTTTCGGTGCATCGCCTGGATCCGCCGACGTGGAACACGACCGTGCTCAACCTGCTGGGCCGACTTGTGACCGCTCGGTTGCCTTCGATCGACTGGGAGGTTTCGTTGTCGATGATTTCCCCGGCTCAACGGATCAACGAACTGGAATTTTTCCTGCCGACAAAAGGGTTCAGCGTTCCTACGTTGCAACGTGCATTTGCCAAGCACGCCTCGTCCGTGCCGGTGAAGGACTGGCCAAGCCGGGTGGGGGACCTGGGATTCAGGGAAAGCGACGGATTCCTTCATGGCTACGTCGACGCGGTGATCGAGCATGCGGGCCGATTCTATCTCATCGATTGGAAAACCAACTGGCTCGGGGCGAACGCCGGGGCCTACGACGCGGGCGCTATCGGCAAAGCCATGAGGGGAGGATTCTACGTGCTCCAGTATCACCTCTATGCCGTCGCGCTGCGGAGGTTCCTCCGGCTCCGCTTGGCGCGCCAGGACGTCGGCGAATTCTGGGGCGGTGTTTTCTACTCGTTCCTCCGTGGCGTCGAGCCCGCCGTTCCCGGTCAGGGTTGGTTCTTCGATCGGCCGGGTGACGACATCCTGGATGCCATCGAGAACGCGCTCGAACAGGGAGGCCAACCGTGAAGGCGGGAGCTGCGAAGACTGAGTTGCCGCAGTTGGCGGGACCGTTGGGCGAGTTCCTGTCGGGGTTGGCCAAGGCGCACAAGGATCTCGTTCGAACCACGGTCGAATCACTGGTCGTCGCTGAATCCGAAGGGCATGCCTGCGTCGTATTGGAAGACCTGCTTGAGCGAGACGCTCTGCTTAGGTCCGGCGTTGCCGGGGTCCCCGGCCAGATCCTGCCGCTGATCGTGGATGGAGATCGCGTCTACCTGCGGCGGATTTTCATCAGCGAGGGTGCAGTCGCGGAGGCATTGAAGGCGCGGATGACTGCTGTCTCTCTGGAGATCGACGCGGTGCAGGTCGGAGCGTTTCTGCGGGGGTGCGGTCTTTGCGGCGGGGCCGGGATCGACTGGCAGGCGGTGGCGGTGGTGGCGGGATTGGTTCGGCCTTTGTTGGTTGTTTCGGGTGGTCCTGGGACCGGCAAGACGAGAACTGCGGCCGTGCTTCTCGCTGCGATTCGCCGGTTCCAGCCCGGCCAACGCGTCGCCCTCGGGGCACCGACCGGCAAGGCCGCCGCGCGCTTGAGTGAATCGATCACCTCGACGCTCACTGGGCTTGGATGTGATCAGGGCGAGCCTTTCGCGGCGGCGACCCTGCATCGCCTGCTGGGAGCGTCCGGGGACGGAAAACGGTTCCGCTTCGGACCCGCCAATCCGCTACCGGCGGACGTTGTCGTTGTCGATGAGGCGAGCATGGTGGACCTGGCGATGATGGGTCGGCTTGTGGCGGCCTTGAGGCCTGACGCGCGCCTGGTGCTCCTCGGCGACAAGGATCAATTGGCCTCAGTAGAAGCGGGCTACGTCCTTGGAGATCTATGCGAGGCGGCCGGTCTCAATCGTTTCTCGGACAACTTTGCCTCGCTGATCGAGGAGGTGACTGGAACCCGGCCCGAGTCGTCCGGCGCTGCGGGAGATACCGCGGTGGAACTCCAGACAAACTTCCGCTTCGGTTCCGGCAACGCGATCGAGACGCTGAGCGGTCTTGTCCGACGCGGGGACGCAGCCGGCTCCATGGATGCGCTTTCCGGCTTTGGGCCGAACGACGCGGTGGGTTGGGAGAAAGCCCACAAGGCTGCCGAGTTGGAGGAGATCCTTGAGCTGGCATTCGACGGCTCGTTGCGCGCACGTTGGAATGCGGCGCAACCGGGTGAGGCTTTGGAGGCGGTGGGGCGGTTCCAGATTCTCTGCGCAATCAAGAAGGGGCCGTTCGGCCGGAATGCCGTGAACGATGTGATTGAGCGGATGCTGGAAGCCCGGAAGCTTCGCCTGCGGGGCCAGTCGTGGTATCGGGGCCGGCCAATCTTGATTACCGCAAACGCTCCCCAGTTGAACCTGTTCAACGGCGACCTCGGTGTTGCCTGGGAGGATAAAGCCGGTGCGTTGCAGATCTGGTTCGCTGGTCCCGACGGTCCGAGGGCGATCGCGCCGGGACGGTTGCCGGCGCACGAAACCGCATTCGCCATGACAGTGCACAAGAGCCAGGGCTCGGAGTTCGACGAGGTTCTGCTGATCCTGCCGCCGATCGACACTCCGGTATGCACGCGGGAACTGGTCTACACCGGTCTCACCCGCGCGAGGGGCAAGGTTGTTTTGGTTTCAGGACAGGCCATGCTTTCGGCTGCGATCAACCGGGGAAGCCAGCGGAGTTCCGGCCTAAAGGAGCGTTTACGGACGGACTAGGCGATAGAACTTTGGCGCGCCCGTCATGGGCTGGACGATGCTGATGGTGCCGCCGTTGGTCTGAAAGGGACCGGCAATGTTGCTCCACGAGAAAGGGGGTAAAAAATTCAAGGTGGATTCCATACGATAGCCTGTTGCTGTGGCTGGCCAGAGGAGGGTCAGGTTATTACCGGTCGAGGAGGTAGTGATGGTGGGTCTAATCACGACGAGCGCCACAGTGTGATAGTAATACTAGGTTAAGTGGCTATTTACTTTAACAAGAGGGCGGGACAAGCTTGGGGCCGTGACAGCGAACGAACTGGCCGGAGTGGAGCGCCGTCTG
>JAYVSO010000073.1:0-19688 GCA_043775315.1 Verrucomicrobiota bacterium | reverse complement strand
TGCCAAGCGCGACGCCCGCGCCCTGCGCAACCCGCCCGGCTTCCTCGCCAGCTCCATCCGCCACGACTACGCGGCGCCGCAGGGGTTTGTGTCGAAGGCGGAACGGGATAGGAGAACACAAAACTCGAAGGCGAAGGTGAACCACGAACGCGCCGTCCAAATCCTCGCCTCGGCGCACGAGCAACAGAGGGCCGCCGCCGAGGCTGCGGCGTTTGAGGCGGCGTGGAACGCCCTGTCTTTGGCGGAGCGGATTCGTCTCGAAGAACTGGCCCTCGCCTCGGCCAATCGCATCCAGCAATCCATCCTCGAACGGGGAGGCGCCTTCGCCGAGGCCACCCGGAGAACCTTGGTCTCGGCCGCGTTGCGTGGCGCGGGCTACGCCGTCGATTCAGAGCCTGCGGGAGCGAAGGTGATCCGATCGACCCTGATTGCGGCATCAGTGGATCCGTCTTCGGCCTCATGCACGGAGTCGAGCCTCTGTTCGGCCAACAGGCGGTAGAGCGTGTGCAGCCCGTGGCCTTCGAGAGTGACCCACGTCTCCGCGAAGCGGGCGACCAGGGTCGTGGCGTCGCATCGCATCTCACCCAGCACGGCGTAGCTGAAGAACCGCGCCGTCCTTCCCCGGTAGAAGTGCACGCCTCGTGGAAGCGGGCCGGTGCAGAAGGGGATGGCCGAATCGGGAAACGGCACGCCCGCCGGTTTGGGATCAGCGTTTTTGCGCAGCATGGAATTGGATTCTTTGGGTTTTGGCGAGGAATTGGGTCGCGGTTTCTCGGGCGCCGGTCATCCGCACCGCCTTTTTCACGGCGTCGAGGTCGTCGGTATAGATCCTGGCCGCGAAGCGTCCCCGGGAGAGGGCCACGTAGAACGATTCATGGCTCATCATGCCCAACGACTCCTTGGGCATGGAGATCAGGACCACGTCCACCGTCCTGCTTTCTGCGGAATGGGAGGTGGTCGCGTAGCCGTGGGTGAACAATCTGAACTCGGAGCCGAGCACCCGCCCGTCAGTCAGGGTCACGGCTCCGTCCTTGCCCACCTCCGCGACATCGACCACCTGGCCATTGAAAAGGCCGCGCTGCCGCAGGTTGCCCCGCAGCAACAGGCGGTCGCCCTTGGAAACTCCGAGCTCCACCCGTTCGCAGACGGAAAATGACGCCGCCTGTTTCGCGGTCACCCGCGTCCACTCTCCGTCCCGGCTCTTGAGCAGAAGATGATCGTCGCGGACCGACGCCACCGTCGCCCAACTGCCTGGTGCAAATTGTTTCGTGCGGCGATGGAAGTTCAGCACCAGGCCCGGGCGGTAGTTCCGCAGGTCGCGTGCTTGGGCCAGGGTCCAAGGAAGTGCCCTGTGGCTCTCCACGACCGCTTCTTCCTTGGCGAGTTGGCCCTCGGATCGGAGCCGGCTCCTCAGTTCTTCCGTGACCTTCGCGATCTCATTCCAGGTAGGGGCCACGATCAGGGTGGATCGGCCGGATTTCGTCGCGCGCACATAGTCTTCGACGATGGCTGCGGGGTTGTCGGTTTTGACCACCGCATTCATGGATTTGAGGTGTTCCCAGCCCCGGTCGAGGTCGCCTTTGGCCACCGCGGCAACGGCCGCCCGGTAGGTGGGAACCCGTTGCCGTCGGATCTGCGTCAGGCTCGTGGCGCGGATGGCGTTGCGCTCTTCAAGAAACCTGAAGCCGTCGCCGAACGGCACGGCATGGTGCTGGCCCGAATCGCCGCAAAGGAGGACCCGCGAGTTCTTCGTCCGCGCCATTTCGAGCAGCCCGCGAAGCTGGGGCACGGAAAGCATGTTGGTCTCGTCGACCAGCAGCAGGTCGGGGAACGGAGCCGCATCGAGCAGGCGCGACTGCACGGTCCACGCGGTCCTGAAGCCTTCCCGGTGCAGGACGTCGACCGCGGCGGTCGTGGGCGCCACCGCCTGGAAGGTGAGACCCGCCGCTTCGACCGCGCCTCGCAGCGCGGCCAACACCGTGGTCTTGCCAGTGCCCGCTTTGCCGCTCAGGCCGAAGACCCCGTCGGTCGACGCCGTCATCGCCCTGAGGGCGGCGGATTGCTCTTCACCGAGGATGGGAGGAAGGGGAGGCGTGCGCAGCAGAGGGGCGTGGCTCCCATGCCGCCGTCGCACCTCGTATTCAAGGGCCTGCTCTTCCCGCTGATGCTGGAGCGTCGTGACCCTTTCCCCGACGACCACGAGGTCCGTCCGCCGTTTCAGCGCGGCCGCGACGTCGCCCAATCGCACGCTGCCCAGTCCGAACCGCAGCGCCTCCATCAAAATGTCCGTGCGTTCCACCACGGAGAGCCGCTCGAAGAGATGGTCGCAGGCATGGCGGATGGATTCGTCGGCGCTGATGGAGTGCGGGCGAACCTGCCGGTTTTGAGCGCCCCGCACGACCTCGCGGACATGGGCGGTCTGGGCAGTGCTCAAACCAAAGGAACTGTTCGCCGCCGCGACGACGGACTCGTCCTGCTTGATCGGCCGGAGACGACGGACAAGTCGGGCGCGTTCGTTGTTCGTCAGGTCGCGACCAAGCTTCTTGGCGAGCCCCTGTTCGGCCTGTTTCAGGTCTTCGCTGCGGCTGCTCAACCGCCGGGCAATCTCCAAATCGAGACCCTCCACGGTGAACCCGTGCCGCAGCCGTTTGATCCGGTAGCCGAGCTCCACGAGCCCGGCCGCCAACTCCGCATGATGCACGGCGGTGACGAACCGGAGCTTCTGCGCCATCGCCCCGGCTTCGAGTGCCTTCCACCGTCCTTCGACGGGGTCGTAGGTCGCATTGAAAGCGCATAGGTGATTGTGGCTTCCAGGTTGGCCGCTGCGGGTAAACCGGTCGGCCATGCAGGCGATGACCAGCTCGCCGGTTCTCCGGGTCGTGTCGCGGCCGCCCACCCGCACCCTGGTTTCGGCGAGGCGCTCAAGCTCGGCGAGGGGGGCTTGAAGAGCGGCCTCCCGCAGGGCGCCGATGCGTTCGTCTCCTCCGACCGATTCGAGGACATCGACGACTTTGGGAGGGGTCGCCGCCAGGTCGAGGGCCACTCTGCGGTCGCGCGGAGTGCGGACGGTGAGAGGGGTCTGCGCCGAGGGGTGGAGATTTACGGCGAGGGCCTCGAACTGCGCCTCCTCCACCGGTTCGCCCGTCTTCAATCCCAACCGCTCCGCACCCTTGCCCAACCAGACACCCTGCGCCGCCTTGCCCGTGAAATGGTCCCGGTAGTAGCGCTGCATCTTGGCCGCGTTTTTTCTGACCTGGAATGTGAACATGTCTCTCCTTTCTGCCTCTCGCCGGGTCGCGCGTGGCGCGGTTTGGATGATTTGACCCGGCGATGGACACCATCCCCGATGAACGACTCGGACTTCCCGGCTACAGGGAGAACCACGGGCGTCGGAACCAGGAGGGCAGCCGTCCCTGGTCGTCCATCGGTGGCAGGATCCGTTTCCGAAATCCCCGCGTCGGATGCACGACCACGGCCTGGTGCGGCGCCAATTGCCGCAGCTCCGAGGGCTCGACCCGATAGGCCTCCTCCTCGCGTTCGGACGTTCGCCGCTTGCTCCCATCCGTTGTGACTTCGCGCCGCCGCACCTTGTGTTTGCCGATGAACTGCGCGGTGGCCACGGCGTCGTCTTCGTCGGCCGCCCGGAACGCGATGCGTGTCCTCAGGTTGAGGGCGAACACACGGGCATGGTCGGCACCCAGAACGGGCACGAGCGAGGTGGTCGACTGGGTCGCGCCGATGAAGGCGCAACCCGCCTCGCGCAGGACATCGACCACCCCGGCGTCGGAGGTCTGGGTTTCGACGGAGACCAGGTGCTGCACTTCGTCGGCCACGAAGGCGAAGAGGGGCAGCGCGTCACGTTCGGCGGCGGGCAGTTCAAAGCGGCGGAGCATGAGGAGGTAGACCAGCCCCTTCAGGTAGGCCGCCAGGTAACGCCGCTCCGATTGCAGACTCTGGGGCAACGCGAGGCACAGGGTCCGTCCCCGCTGCAGGTCGTCCAGGGTGAAGGTGCTGTCGCCGCAAAACACGGACGACAGTTCGGGCGTGGCGAACGGAGCGAGCACGTTCTGCACGGAACCGATGACGCCGCTCCGTTGATCGGGGGCCTGCGACAGGTAACCCCGGAAGAAGCGCACGAGGTCGGCTCCTCCCGGATGACGCGACAGCGTATCGATCAGCTCGGCCGTGTCGTCGGGTTCGGTCAGGGCAGCGAGCACGTTGTCCAGTCCGACGGTGAACCCGAGAAGGCGCAGGGCCTCTATGGCACGGCCGATGGCGACCTCGGTGGTCTTCTTGAAGAACGGCTGGTCCTGCCTCAAACCCTGGCTGGCGGACACCTCGACGAGCAGCCGCGCATAGGTCGTCGCCGGAATTGCTGGATCGCCCACCAGATTGAAGCGGTGCGCCGCCACCGAGCCGGGTGCCGGGAGCGAGAGTTCGATGTGGTTCTCTTTCCTGCCATGGAGGACGACGAGGGCATTGAGCACGGAGGCGAGGGTGCCCTTGTCGTCAAAGACGACGATGGAAACAGGGCCGGGTCGCTCCAGCAGTTGGTCGAGGATGGGGATGATCGCGCTCAGCGTTTTGCCGCTGCCGGGCGTGCCGGTGATGAGGACCCCCATGCACAGTTCGCGGCGCGTCCACCGGAAGCCTCCCAGTCTCAGCACGGGCTTCTCCTTCTCCCAGAATCTCCAGTTCACGGCTGCACCTCCAGTTGGTCGCCCACGGGAACTAGGCTGCCGGAGCCTCCGTGCCCGGCGTTGATCGAACGCACGACCGCATCCCCGAATTCGGCGTTGATGAACTGGAACAGGCTCCGCGCCCCGAACCGCCGCGAGAACCCGCGCGCCGTCAGGAAGGCGACGGCCTCGGCGGTCGCCTCGATGCGTCGTCCCTTCGTCGCGGAATGTCCGAGGAGTTTATCGACCTGCCGCCGCGTCAGGCTTTCCTGCTCCTCGCGCCCCAACGGACGGAAGACATACGGAGTCCCGAGCCGTCCCAGGAGCTCCGGCCGGAGATGCTTTTCACAGGCCGCCGCCACGTGCCGCTCAAGGGCGCGGAACGGGAGATGGTCCCGCCCCACGATCTCGGCCGACCCGAGATTCGACGTGGCCACGACGAAGTGCGCGCTGAAATCCAGACGCTTTCCCGAGCCCGTCGTCGCGACACCTTCATCGACGATCTGGAGCAGCAGCAGCTGCATCTCGCGGCTCCCCTTTTCGATCTCGTCGAAGAGGATCACGCCGCGAGGGGATTGCCGGAGCACCTGTTCCAGTCTTCCGGTCGTGCCGCCTGCGTTTCCAAGCAACAATCGAACACCATCCGTGTCGCTAAACTCGGAGCAGTCGATGCGTCCCATCGGAGCGTCTCCCACAAGGGCGCGGTGCAGGAGCTTCGCCGCCTCAGTCTTCCCGGTGCCGGTTGGCCCCGCGAAAAGGCCTCTGCCCAGCACCGGTTCCTTCGGCAAGGCGTCGAGACGGAGTCGTTCGATTGCGGCCGTCAATCGACGTGTGACTTCGGGTTGACCGATCAGGCCGTCGCTCAGGGGCTGGGCGTTCATTCCACCGGGATGGGCAATTGAAGACGCGTCCGTTGCACCTTGGCCGCACCCACCCCCCAACCGACGGAGCCGCTTGTGGGATCATCGACCGCTCGGTCGAAAATGCGTCTTGGCCAGGCCCGACCGCCGGGTGTGATCGTCGAAGCCAGCCGACCAACGGAACGGTTATATGGCGGTCGGAGGTTCGAGCAGGCGGTCCGGAAGATCACGATGGCCGTGCATGGCCCGGCGCAACAGGACGTCGGCGTCGCGCACTTCGTAAAACAGGACGTGTTTATGGAAGGGACGAAGCACGACGAAGAAGCGCCAGTCCCGGAGGCGAGGGTGGACGAATCCTCCACGAGGCCCGAGTTGAGAGTGCTGTCCGAGCAGCAGGCATGCGGCTTCGACCGACCTCAGAAAGCGTTCCGCCACATCCCATCCGGCATGGTCCACATACCATTCGAACTGCCGCTCCACGTCGGCGATGAAATCGTCCGATCGGAGGAGGCTCATTTCCCGGGTGCCTGGCTCCGTTCCCTGACCCGCTTACGTATTTCGGCGAAGTCCTGTCCGACGAGCGTGGCCACGGGCTTGTCGGCGGATTCGAGCAGCCAGGCTTCAAGGGGCCCTGTCGCCTCGAACGGCTTTGCCTGCTGCGCGCGCACCGATCGCAGGAGGTCGTTGACCAGTTCGCTGGCGTCCGCGCAAACCCCGGTCTGCACCTGCTCACGGAGAAAGTCTTCCACGTCTTTGGCAAGATCAACGGTCATGTTCTCAAGTTCGGGTCTCCGGGAATGCGTGTCAAACCTGTCCACACCCTGCGGCATCGGATAGGTGCCGCTCCCGACGGATTCCCGAAGCCCTATTTGTCCGGTTGCGATGCGGTTGGCGTGTATTTAAGCCCTTTCGCGTGATCGTGGGTTGCGCCCGGAATTTGTTCGACGACTTTAGTGATTGAACCCCGTGGATTGGCCAGTTTCTGAGGGCCGCTGGTGGTGGCGGTCCCAGATTTGGCCGCCGGCGCGTCATGGTTCAGTGGGAAGGTTCGACCCCGGGGAAGATGTGAGTCGCGACCTGGTAGACCGTCCTGCCCAATAGTTACGCCGTTCAGATCCCGCGATTTCGGGGTCGGGGATCTCTTTCCCGAAAAATCAATCCGCTCGTTTTCGAAGAAGCCATTTCTTCCCCGGTGTTCTTCCCCGGATTCCACGCCGCCACGGGCTTCCGTTCGGGGTTACCCGTTTCCTTCCCCGTCCTCGTTCCTGGGCGATCATTGGTTGCAACGTTTTCAGGGACATCCCGGCACCTATGTGATGGCACTCGCCCCGCAATTTGGTCCCGGAAAACGCCGCGTGGATGTCCCTTGGGGAAGCCGTGGATCCCGCCTTCTCGCGTCGATCACCCAGCCGTGCCGTGCAAGCGATCATGGTCGCGAACGCACGGCGTCTGAAGGTGCCGGCTACGGTTTGCGCTGTTCGAAGCCAGGGCCTGGGTTGCAGAAGATCACCAGGGACGAAGTGCAACGTTTTCGAGGACTCGGCGGCAACAGGGCGATGGCAATCGCTTTCCACTTCCGGTCGGCCTCCTTCCGACGCTTTCGCACGCACCGCGCGCGCGCCTCCTTTCGGTCCGATGTCCAAGAAGGTTGCAACGTTTTCAAGCCCTCGGGCCCCCACATGGAGATGGGACAAGACCAGTGCCAACTACCAGGAGTGGACCCCACGAAACCGCATTACGCACCCCGTCGGCGCCCTCAGGCAGACACGTGCCGCGAATGCCCCTCCTTCCCGAGCACCCGTTCCCACATTCACCCCCAGCAAATCAGCGAGGATACCCATGAATAATGACCCCAAGGTAAAGCCCAGCGTTGCGTTTCTCCTCAGAGCGGAGTTCGTGGCCAACGAGATAGAAGACCGCGCAAGACGTTTGGCCTTCGACTACGCCCAACCGGTCCGACTCGTTAAGGCGATCATGAGCCGGGTGCTGAGTAATGTGACGATGGATCTTTCGGTGCCGATGGACCGGATATGGGAACAGGCAGATCAACTCATCCGACCGCATCTCGCCTCGCTTCCGCCCCGATCCTCCAATAAGCGCCGTCAGCCAAAGTCGGCCATCGAGCTGGCCACGGAAATGCTTCCCGAAGCCGTTGAAAACCTGCGTAAAATCGGGGTCGATCCGGCCGAGAAGATCGTCGAGGCCATGCTGCTCAACCTCGCACGGATGAACCGCACTTCCACCAGTGACGCATGGCGAAAGGCTCTGGAACTCTCGGAAACATTCCCCGATTTAGCGAAGTTGAAGCAGGTATTCGTGGCCCGTCATCCGGACGTTTGCTCCAGGCTCCATGAAACCGAGGCGTTGAACGCGCTGGTCGCCCGGTCGGTGCTGGAAGGCGCGCATTTGCGGGACGGTTTCGACGAACTGATCCTGGACCGCCTCGAAGTCCTGATCGACGCGGAATGCCACGTTCTGCCCGCGCTCGAGCGAGAACTGGCAAACAAAGGATATCATGAGAACGGCATGCGCGGTGCGATCACCAAAGCCGCCTGGAAGTTCAACGGGAAGGGTTCGATTGCGGGTTTTCTCCGGATATTCTGTGAAAAAAGGATGCTCAAGGGGCGGAGCGTGGCTTTTCTCAACGTCCAACTGGACGAGGAGACCACGCCAGCCGAAGACCCGGAAGAGGACGACCTGCGTGAATCGGACGCGAAGGCCCGCGAAAAAGCAATGGCTGCGGCTTTTGAGAGGCTAACACCAATGCAGCGGGCGGTGTTCCTGCTCAACGTTCGCGGGACCCTTTCGAAGGCGGACATCGCCGCCCTGCTGGCTCGAAAGCCGGTTACCGTCCGGGGCGATTTCCGCCGGGCTCGTCTCGCCCTCAAGGCGATGCCGGCGATTCGCCGAGCGGCCCAGGGGTAGGCCTTCACAGACCACCGACAACTTCCCGCCGCGCCGTTCTCAAGCCGAACGGCCAGCCAGGTCATTCAACCGCAACATCCCACATCATCCAATCATGAAAGCATCAATGAAGCACAAATGCAGTGAGCTAGACATCCAACCGAAAGCCGCCAGGGCGAAGGCAGCGCTAAAACACTTCAAAGTCCTGCAGTTGGTTTTGAAGAATCTGTGCCGACCGATTCCGGCCGACCCGACTCAAGGCGAGGTGGAGCTGTGGCTCCAAGGGTTGGACTACACCGGGGCCTTCCAGGAACTGATCAACTCCATCGTGGAGAATTCCCTCAATATAGTGGAGGCCAGCTACGAGCTTTTCGGGGACGACAATTGCTTCTTCGAGGCGCGGATCAAGGCGGTAGGGCCGCTCGTGTCGGCCGAACATGTCAGTCTATTGTTCGAGATCGACGCGTTCGTCGTTTCGCCCGAAGGCGACGTTCCTCAGGCCCGACGTGTGGTTCCGTCGCGCGCCTGTTCCCTCATGCATATCGACATGAACTGCCTCGACGAGGTGGGGGCGCTCCTCCGCTTCGCCAGTTGCCTCACGAAGCCGGAAAGCGCGGGCGACCTTCTGCGGGATCTGAAGGTGAAGGAAGCGGCGCCCATCGCCCAGCGCGGCACGATCATCGATCTTCATGCGCGGTCGGTGAACGACGCCGAATTTTCCATGGGCGGAACCCCGGGATTTGCGATCCATGCTGTCGTCGCGCTTCCGCGCGAACATGGCCAGGAATGGGCCCGTGAGCGCCTTCAAGGATTCCGCTCCGACTTCGTGAGTTCAGACCCGGTCATCAAGGTCGAGGAGGGCTCTGACCAGGAATACTACCAGTTCGCCGCAGCCGAGCTGTTCGTGAACAACTGAAATTCTCCGTCATCCAGTCAAGGACGCCGCCCGTTTCCCCGGGCGGCGTTTCTTATTTGCAACGGTCGCCCGGATCCAGGCCCACGAAGGTGGACATCACCCAATACAAATTCATGAACCTCACCTTCTACCTCCTCGCGGTCTCCAGCATCGACGGCTCGATCGATGAATTCCTGCGCTTCCTCAACAAGATCTTCGTCCTGCTGGCGGTCGTCCTGATCGTGACCGCAGCGGTCGGGTTTGCGGAAGGTCGCGTCCAGCAAGCCATTTATGCGTTGATCGGTGCGGCGCTGCTCCTCATGGCCATCCCGATCGCCCGTCATCTCTTCGAGATCGGCAACGGCGTCATCCTCTTCTGAGCGATGAAAACGGAGGCTTTGCGCATCACTCCCACGTTTGACGCCGGCACCTATTCAGGTGCAGTCGCCGGCGTCGAAACCGGCGGCGCCGCCGTGATAGGTGGTCTCACCACCGTCTTCCTCCTCTTGGGCTCGCGCCTGCTGCAGGCCCACAAGGTCAGCCTGTCCGCGCTGTTCGGCTGCGCCGTCGTCCTCCTGATAGCGGCGGTCGCGGCCGTCCTGTTCCTCCAACGCCATCCGCCCGGCTATCTCTCCGATCTCGTCGAGCACGCGTGGAACCACGGCCACTACTCGCGAACTCCCCATGAATGATTTCAACTCCGATTTCTACCTGCTGAATGGAATCCTGGTCCACTCGCGCCCCGACGCCTCGACGGCCCTGGGCCTCGGTCTGACGTTGCCGGCTTTGGCCACCGCTTCGGAGGCGGCCCGAAACGCCGCCGGTGATGCGTTCCGCAGTCTGATCCAGGCGATCCCCGAGGGGCGTGCGATCCAGGTGCGCTGGGAGACTGTCTCTGACTACGCCGCGTTGCTCGACGCCTATGACGCGGAAACTCGCAAGATCGATCGTCCTCTGATCCGCGGACATCGAGACCGCCAAAGCGAGTCGCTGCGGGCGTTGTTGCGGCGAGGGGCACTTCGTCGCCAGCAAGTTTCCGTCTACCTCCAAGGTCCAGCCGGGCCGGCCCGGCTCTGGTCTTCCTCGACCGCCCACGCCGATTCGCTGCGTGTGGCGGCGCAAGATTTCGATGGCTTTCGCGAACGGGTCCGCCGTGCCCTGTCGCCCATCCAAGGGGATGTCCAGGTGTTGTCGACATCCGACATCACGGGTGAGTTCTGGCGTCGGCTGAACCCGCAGTCCCCCGGCGCTTGTCCACTCCATGAGCCGGGCCGCGGTCTCCTTGATCAGTGTTTCAGCGGCGATATCCGCGGGCTGGGTTCGCGTGGGTTCTACATGGGAGATCGGTTCCATGGCGTGCGGTTGCTCCAAAGGCTGGCTGCATCGACCTACACGACGAGCATCCTCGGGCTGACCGAACTGCCCTTCGGGGGCTTCGAGATCATCGCGCATGTCCGTCGGCTGCGGGTTGCCGACGTCATGAAGAAGGAGCAACGCGCCTTGGATCGGGCCCGCCAGGTCGTCGGCCATTCCGGGGATGAACGGCTGCGGCATTCGCTCGAACAGCGCGAGCAACGACTGCGGCGGTTCGCCGAGGGCGGCGCCGTTCCCGTCTCGCTGGAGTTCACGATCATCGCGTCGGATGAATCGGAGCAGGGCCTGTCGCGGAAACTTGACGCGATCCGCGCCGCCGTCCGCGAGATGGGTGAAGCCCAGACGTATGAAGCGTCCCTGGCCACGACGGCCCGGAACGCTTTCCTCAGGACCATGCCGGGTTGCTTTGCCGGAGGAGGCGCCGCGTTCGAGCTCGTCACGGACGACGCCACGGCCGCCAACCTGCTTCCGCTCTCCGCCTCGTTCTCCGGTGACCTGGACCGGCCGCACGCCCTCTACCGCGGATCGGGATCAAACCTCGTCGGGATCCGGCTCTTCTCGGCGGATGATTCCGTCCCGCTCTCGTGCGTGATCATCGGAGCTAGCCGCTTTGGGAAATCCGTTTTCGAAGAGAGCCTTAAGCTCCAGGCCGACGGTCTCTTCGACTACCGCGTGGTCATCGATTTCGGGGAAAGCCACCGCCAGTTGGCCCGGGCCCACGGCGTCGAGACGATCGTGTTCCAATTGGACAGCGGGCAGTGCGTGAACCTGTTCGATTCAGGAAGACAGCTTCCATTGGAACAAACAAAGGCCGTCATGGTGCTGGGTCTTGTCCACATAGTGGGCCTGCCGGCGGACGAGGAAGCGGCGCGGCATCGGGAAGCGCTTCTTGGATGCAAGGTCGGCGAGATGCTGGCCGATGTGGCCGAGGACCGCCTTCGGGCCATGCCCGCGTCGAAACGCCTGCGGCTTGTCCGTCTCGCCCTGCTGGTGGCGCGGGTCCAGTCCTCTTCGGGACTCGGCGCGGACGAGGCGTTCAACGAACTGCGCTTCGCCCCCGATCTCGAAGCCAGGCTGCAGTCGATCCCGGATGCGGAGGCCATCGAGTTCGAGAGCCGTGAACCGGAGCGGGTCGCCGCCATGGCCTACGCGCATTTTGAACCCTATGAGTTCCCGACCCTGAGCACGCTGGTGGACCATCTCGAACTCGGCGGTGGGGCCGAACCCGAGCAAAGCCGGCGCCTTGCGACGCTGCTCCGGCCCTGGTGCCGCGGTGGTCGCTTCGGGTCGATGTTTGATGGCCCGTCCACGGTCTCGTTGGCCGGTCCGATGGTGTCGATCGAACTCGGGCGTATTCCGGAGACCGCGGCGTCGATCCGCAACTTCGTCGGCACCCTGTTCCTGGGAGCGGCGATCCAGCGCTTCAAGACGATGCCGCGGGCGGTGAAGAAAAGCCTGATGATCGAGGAACTTGCCCGGTTTCTGGATGTGCCCGGCGGCGCCCGCATCCTCCAGGAATCCTTTCAGCAACTCGCGAAGTATAACGTGCACATCACGGTCGTGCTGCAGCAGTTGTCACAGATCAACCAGCCCAAGCTTCTCTCGGCCATCCTCGGGAACTGCCGCCAGGTGTTTGCGTTCAACCCGGTAGATAAAGAAGACCTTGAAATCCTCGTCCGTCATCTGGGGCTTTCCAGCGTAGCGAAGGAAACCATCCTCGCGTATCCGCGACCCGATCAGCTGGGCGACGCCAAGTTTTCGTCATGCATGTTCTTCCGCCCGGGCGAAGCCGCCTGCGGCACGATCCGTCACTTCCTCCTCCCAACCCCATGAAACGATTCATTGCCCTCAGCCTCTCTGTCCTCGCCCTCACGGGCTGCGGTTCTCTCCGTGAACTCGGCACCACCGCCGCCCTCGGGGCCGGCGGCGCCGCCCTTGGGAACAGCCTCGGCGGCGGTGATCCGTTGGCCACGGCCGGCGGAGCCGCCGCCGGTGTCGCCGTCGCCTATGGCGTGAACCGCTACCAGGACCGTCGTCAGCTCGAGTCTTTCAACCAGGGCTACGAACAGGGCCGGCGTGAAGCCGCCTCCACCTACTACCGCATGTTGCGGGAAAGCCATCGTTTGCCTGCCGAATTTCGCGGGGCGACCAACTTTACTGCAACGACCGTGGTGGTTCGGAGGCCATCGTATTGATGAAAACCTTCTTCCTCTGCATGTTCCTTCTCGTCACTGCCGCCTTCGCCCAGATGGTGGTCTTTGATCCTTCGGTCCACGGCGAAACGATGCTGCAGCGCATCCAATCGGCCGAGCAGTTGATCCGGATGGCCATCCTTCTGCGGCGAACGGGCGACCCCTCCGAATTCCTGAACTTCCCCGGCCGGGCCGGGGTCATCCGCAACACGCTTCCGGCCGCGACCTCCCGGTCGTTGGAGGAGATCCAACGCGGCGTCGAGGGCGTGAAGCGCATCGGCTACACGGCCAACGGACTCTATCGCGCGGTCGAGGAAACGGTCGTGGGTCCCGCCGGCAAGGCCGTCCTCCGTCCGCGCGATCCGTTCAAACCCTTCGAGTCCGTGGCGTCCGCGGTCGAGAGCTACCACGAGGTCCTGCGGGACGCGAACGAACGCCGCCGCGAGGTCCTCGGACAGATCAATGAAACCACGGCGCAGATCGCAGGCGCAGCCACCTTGGCTGAGGTCCACAAAGCCCAGGACGTCCTCACCGCGCAGGGCCATGCTTTACAGGCCATCGACAAGGAAATCGACGCGGCTTCGCAGGCCGTCGCTGTCCAGACCTCCCTCAACTCGGCCGACCGCGAACGGCAGACGATCGCCCGACGGCAGGATCGTGAACTCGAGTTCCGCGAATCGTCGCAGCGCCTCGGGCGCATGCTGATTCCGGACACGAAACCGGTCGTGATCCCGGAGCGGAGCAACCGCTAGGACAACTCGTCGTCCTGCAAACCCTTCGAGGCATCGCATGAATTTTGAGAACGATTTCCCCCAGCTCATCGAGGCCGCGACGAATCTCCATGGGCTGTTCACGAAGTTTGCCATCCCGCTGCTGGTGCTCTCGTTCCCGCTGCTCTTCTGGCGGAAACCGTCCGACCCCGTGGAGATCGTGCGCCACCTCGTGCTGGTCTTCCTCGTCATCCTGCTGATCGTGAAATCGCAATCGCTCATCAACGGGGGCCAGGAACTGGTCCGGCGGATGGTGGAGGAAAACATTCCGGCCCGGCCGGAGAATGTCGCCCTGCGGTATCGCGAGTTGTTCGAGAAGATCGAAAACCTGCCGGCCGATGCCGACACGTCGTTCGTCGGCCTTCTCTACAGCGGGAACGTCTTCGAATCGCTCCTCTACGCCATCCTGCTGCTGATTTCGTGGATGGCGGTCGCCATCCAGTTCTTCGTGTTCCTCGTCCAGAAGACCGCGCTGCTCCTGTGCTGGTCCTTCAGTCCTCTCCTTTTTCCGCTGTTTCTCCTTCGACCGTTGGCTTCCATCGCCTCCAGTCATTTGCTCCGCATCGTTGGAATCATCCTCTGGCCCGTCGGCCTCGCCTTGGCCGCGACGGTGACCGACGGCCTTTTGGGATTGGCCGTAAAGAAGGAAATGCTCGGGCTGACGGGCGCCACGGGTTCGGTCAGCACCGGGCTCCTAAATCTCTTTGCCGTCGCCCTTATTGGCGTCTGGATCTGGTTCTCCAGTTTTGCCGCCCCGTTCCTCGTGCAGCGTTTTGTCACCTCGGGCGGTTTGGCGGCCTCGTTCATTCAAGGCTTCGGGGACAGGCTCGGAACGGTCGCTTCGTCGTGGCTCCGTTCGAGCTCGTCACAACGCTCCCGGATGAACCCCGCGCAGCGGGCCGAAACGGAAGACCGCCCGGTCCAACTCGCACCCTCGGCCGCCGCTCTGGCCAAGGTCCCCGAAGATCAGCTGCAACAGACCACCCCGCCCGGAGCCAACAAAGCAGATGAGTTCGACGAACCCGGAAAATGAAAGTCCCGACTGGTCCCGCGCTGGAAGGTTCTTCCGGCGCAAGGACGCCTTGGTGCAGTGGGCCTTGATTTCCCACGTCGCCAGCGCCGTGACCGTCGCCGTGGTGTTGTTCCTGCACCTTTCGCGGGAGGACACCTACCTCGTGGTCGATCCCTCGGGGCCGGCCTATCGAATCCAGGGGACCCGGTTTTCCGAATCGCGCTCCCTCCATCTCCAGCAGGCCGTCATCGCCAGCTCGGCGCTGCTCTCGCGCCATGCCGACGGGTTCGAGCTGCCCGACGTGGTCCGCATGGTGTTCGTCGGGGCCGCCCAGGAGCAGATCGCGACGTTGCGCGGTCAGGAGGACGCCGACTTCCAGGCCCGCGCTATGCTCCAGCATCCGCAGATCGCCAAGGTGGAAATCAATCCCACGAGCGACGGGCGCGTCCTCGCGGTGGTCGAGGGGCAGTTGCTCCGGTTTGGAAAACTGAAGGACGTTCCCTCGACGCAACGGATCCCGTTCCAGCTGCAGCTCCGCTTCTCACGAAACCCCGTTCTCCTCACCGGTGTGCCCTCCGTCATCACCGATCTCAAACTGACCTATGATCCGAATCCTTAATCCCATTCTGCTGGTCGCCGCCTGGCCCGCATTCGCGGCCGATGTGATGGAGCAGGTGCTCGATCATCGGGCGGTCATCGTGTGCCCCGTGGCAACTGACCGCCTCACGACGGTGCGCTTCCCGTCGGCCATCGCCGGGGTCAACGGGGCCTACGTCGGAGTGACCACCGATCCGCCCGCCCGGTTCCAGATTCAGTTCGAGACGGGCACGCCGCTGTTCTCGATCCGCGCGCTCTCCAACAACGTCACCGGCACGATCAACGTGTTCTGGAGGGACCAGACCTACATCCTCCGCCTCGAATCGTCCGAACGCCCGGTGTTGTCGCTCATCTGCACCGCGCCGGTTCCGGCCGCGCCGCCAACGGTGGCGTCGAATGCGCCGCCGACGCCGGTGGCGGCTCCGCCGAACCCCGCCGTCGAGGCCTTGATCCGCCTCAAGAATCCCCGTCTCACGGAGTCGGCCACCCTGGTGCGACGCCGCCTGTCGGCCGCCGTGACCTGTCCCGGCGGCATCCTGCGGACGGACGAAGCCATTGCCCTCACGGACTCCGGCCTCCTCGCGGTGCGGTGCACATTCTTCAATGAGACGGGCCGGCCCTTCCGGCCTTGCGGCGAAATGCTTCGCCTCGAAATTGGCGACGCCGTGACCGTGCCATTGCATGTCGAGGTGCCGGACCATGTCCTGGTCGGCAAGAGCGAACCGGTCTATGTCGTCGTCGGCTGCGAGGGTCTGGATCCGGCCGTCCTGATCCAACGGCGTCTGCGGGTCCACTCGGACATCGCCGGCGCCAAGAACCCGGGGAACTTCAAACCATGACGCGGTTCATGGATTTCATGCGATCGCGGTTTGGGCTGCCCGTGCTCGCGGGAGTGGTCCTGTTCGGCTTCTGGCTGTTCTGGCCGGAGTCGACCGGCAAGCCGGTCCCGACTTCCAGCGGGGGCCGCGAGACCAACGAGGTGCCGTTCTTCTCGAAGTCGTTCCCCGTTCCACCGGCGCCGGAGATCAAGCCGGCTCCGCCCGCCCCGCTGCCGGCTCCGGTGCCGACTCCATTGTTGGCCAAGGTCGCGGCTACGGTCTCCACGCTGGTGACACCGACCCAGCCCGTCCTGTTTTCGTCGGGAAAACTCGCCACGACGGAGTCCCGACCGACGGTTCCCAAGGGACGGCTGCTCCGTTGTGCGCTGCGATTTGCCGTGACTTCCGCGTCCACGGAAACACCGGTCATCGGCGAAGTGGTCGAGGATCTCTGGTGGAACGGACGCCTCATCGTTCCGGCCACCGCCGAGGTGCACGGACGGGCGCAATTCGACCGGATCCGCGAGAGGGTCATCGCCACGGGCAAGTGGTCGGTCACCTGCCAGGACGGACGGCAGTTTGATCTCCAGGCCATCGCCCTCCATGAGGATCTTTTGCCCGGCGGCCTAGTCGGGGAGTTGGAGGGTAGCGTGGGGCTGAAGGGGCGCGTCTTGAAGGCTTCGTCCCACGACGAGGTGAAACTATTTCTGGCCTCCGCGCTTTCCGCGGTGGCGAGCGCCATGAAGCAGGAGCGCCCTGCTGTTCTGGGAACCTACAATCCCGCCACCGTAAGGAACGCGGGCGCTGTCGGCGCCTCGTCGGTGATGGATCGCTATGCCCAGCAGGTCTACGAAGCCATCCAGAAGGACGGCGTCTATGTCCACGTCCCCGCAGGGTCCCGCTTCTATCTCTATCTCGACGAGGCGGTGCCCTTCGTTCCGGAGGCCACCCTGGTCGGCCGTATCCACCAATAACCCCACAGGAAGACTTCAAAATGATTGCCCGCATGATTCCTTCCGATCTCTTAGTTGATTCACAGAAACATCGGTTCTTGTCGCGCTGGCCCAGCCCCCCGGCGCGGCTCACAGCGGAGGAGTTGGCGTGGGTGTTGAACATCACGACCAAGGGCGTGCAGATCCTGGTAAGCCACGGCCTCCTCAAACCTCTGGGATCGCCCGAATCCAACAGCGTGAAGTTCTTCGCAACGGTCGAGGTCATCAAGCTGATCGTCGACGAGCGCTGGTTGTCCCGGATAACCGACACCCTTTACGACCATTGGAAACACAAGAACGGTCCGCCCGAGTTGGAGACCGACGGGCGGGAAGGGGGAGTCCGCACTCCGCGGCGCACGGGACGGTGACACCCGCGGTTTGCTCCGTGGTGGGTGACTGGAGCGGCTACAAGGATTCTCCGCGATCGTGAAATTCCAATGTCGTCGACCCCGGGGTGGATGGCTCATGTCGCAAGGCCCGGTGCCACCGCGTCTGAACCCGGGACGGGCAGGGACGTGGTATCCGGTTTCCCGGCGAGGCTCGGCTTCCGGACCGGGGTGGGAGTGGGAGAACTTGATTCGAACGATTCCAGCGACGGCACGACGACATCCGCTCCGCGGGCATAGGCACGATGCACGGCCTTGCTGCCGTGACCGAGGGCCTGTTGGGCGAACCGCTCGGGATAACCGCACGACTTCGCCCTCTCCGCCCAGGCGTAACGATAGCTGTGAAGTGAAACTCCCTTGATTCCCGCCACCCGGCACCGGCGCGCGAACTCCGCCGAACGGGCGTTGACCGTTGAACCGGCGATGCCCGGAAAGAGTAGTCCGGTCGAAGGAAGCCGCCGCAGGATCGATTCAAGACGGCGTCCGATCGAAAGGTAGGCCCACGTGCCGGTCTTTTTCCGCTGGTAGGAAAGCTGGCGGGATCGCCAGTCGAGGCACTCCGCCCGCAGTTCCGCCGCATCGGTCTGCGACGCGCCGGTTTCCCAGATGAGGTCGTAGTAGAGCCTCCGCTCCTCGTTCTGCTCGGATTTGAGGATCGCCCCGTGCTCCTGCTCCGTGATGGCCCGCCGACGTCCGGCCCGGGGCTGGGGCCACAGCTTGGGCGCGAGCACCGGCCAGGGCAGCCAGCCGAGTCCGACGGCCAGATTGTGGAGTGAGCGCAGGATCGCATGGTCCATGACACCACCCTGGCGGAGGACTTCCATGAAGTCCTCGGCCGTCGTGTCGACCAGCTTTCTGGTCCGGATGGTGTCGAAGACACGCCGCTTGAGTTTTCGCAGCCGCATCAGGCGGGTGGTCTCCCCGCCGCGCCGGGAGAATTCATCCATCACATCCTGCCAGACCCGCGCGTCCATCCGGGGATCGTAGGCTTCGAGGTAGACCTTGGCCAGGGCGAGTCCGAGGCGGGGTTTGTCCGCGACGTCGTTCCGGGCATGGAGCATTTTTTCGGCTTCATGCCGGTCCGTTGTGCGGAGACTTAGCCGCCTGCCGGTCTCGGAATCCATCGCGTAGAACGTCGTTCCACGCCGGGTGAGCCAGTATCGGGTCTTCATAGGTCGCCATTTAGTTTGGACGACCCGGGTTTTAACCGTGAGGGAGCAGTTGGACGTTAAGCGGTGCAGGCGGGGGATAGTGGGCGGTGGCGCCGTTTTCCCTGCTCAACTGCACAGTTTACTGCACACTTGGGGCTCTTTCGGCCTACCTTGCCTGAAGCGTCGTTGTCCTCCAACGACTTGAAGAGTGGCTCCAGAGGTAGGACTCGAACCTACAACCACACGGTTAACAGCCGCGTGCTCTACCATTGAGCTACTCTGGAACTTAGGAGCCGGGAATGTATCGGCTTCGTTTTCGCCGTCAACGGATTTTCCGGTTCTGCGGGAGGGGGAAAGAGCGGTGTCGTCGGGCAAATTTCCGGGCTGAGGGGAACGTTCAAAAGCCTCCGCCCCGTTTGAAAATAACTTCAAATTCGCTTTGGACCATGAGCAGCTTGCTCAATTTTTCCATTCCGTTGCCGATGTGAACTGCGCAGTAATACGCATTGTGCAGCCGATACTAAGAACTGAAAATTTGCGGGTGGAATTCCGCTCGAAGGAAATGGGTTCGGGCGTGAAGGTCGCGCTTCAGGGCTTGAACCTGTCCGTGCATCCGGGCGAGGTCTTCGGGTTTCTCGGGCCGAACGGCGCGGGCAAGACGACGACCATGAACGTCCTGCTCGGCTTCGTGAACGCCACGGGCGGCGAAGCTTTCCTCTTCGGGGAGAACGTCCGCAACCCCATCGCGCGGCAGCGCATCGGCTACCTGCCGGAGCAGACTTACTACTACAAATTTCTCACCGCCGAGGAACTGCTGCGCTTCTACGCGCGCATTTTCAACATCCCCAAGAGCGAGCGCGAGGCGCGCATCAACGCCGTGTTGAAGCTCGTGGAACTGGAGCACGCACGCACGCGGCAGATCAAAACCTACTCGAAGGGCATGCAGCAGCGCGTGGGACTGGCGCAGGCGCTGATCAACAATCCCGACCTCCTGATTCTCGATGAGCCGACGAGTGGACTCGATCCGATTGGCCGCATGAAGGTGCGCGAGATCATCC
>JAYVSO010000072.1:0-16923 GCA_043775315.1 Verrucomicrobiota bacterium | reverse complement strand
GCCACTGGAGCGATGGGCCACTGGAGCGATGGGCCACTGGAGCGATGGATTCCGACCGAGTTGGTTGGATGTGGTAATGAGTTTTCTTCATTTGGTTTCTCCTTGGAACAAACTTCGTATATCCCGCTCGCCTCAGAGCGGCAATGCTTACTCCCTGTGTGCGTTGAAAACGCACACGCGAACGTCAGAGGTCGTCACTTCTTTCAAGCTTGCGGATGGTGCTCACGCCCCTTGCCTGTCCGGCGCTTCGGGATCAAAGCTTCTACGGGACCGTCGAGAACCATTGCCCGCCATGTCGTCTTCACCTTCGCCCTCGTTCGATAGCAAAGAAGCCCACCGGCGAGTCCGCCATCTCCTGCCGGGCGCGATGGCCTTGGCAGGAACCGCCGGCTATGTGAACTCGGTGGCCCTTGGCTTCTTTCATACCCCGGTCAGCCACATGACAGGGGCGGTATCGCATCTCGGGTTGCACTTGTCGGAGCAGCGTTGTGCGGATGCCGGGGCCTCGATGAACATCATAGCCGGCACCGTCAGGTCGAGTGTTGGAAGCTGCGTTTCCTAATCCTCGTGTTCCTTAGGTTTGGCGTCGGAGGATGGATCGGCGCATGGCTCGACCTGCGCTACGGACCTGTCTGCCTTGTGGTGCCCGCGGCAGGTTGCCTGATCGCCGGCGGAATTTTCTGGTGGGTGACGCACCACGGCCTTGTCGACTTCATGCAGGAGGCGATGCCCCATCCTCCGAAGATCGGCACGTTCACGAACTTGCCGGCGGCGGCGTTAACCGGCGTCCTACTTGAAGGCCGGAGCGTTGGCGTTGCCTCCTGATTCCATGAAGGCCAGCAGGTCCAGGATCTCTTCGAGCGCCAGGATATCGATCAATCCTTCGGGCATCGGCGAGACCTTGGATACCGAGCGTTTGGCGATTTGTTCCTTCGTCAGCGTCACCGTCGTGCCGGCGATCGGGTTTACCGTGACCGTGACCCGGTCGGGCAAGGCGCTCGCCACGCGACCGACGACCTCGTCGCCGTTCTTCAACGTGTAGACGCTGTTCTGATACTGCTCAGAAAGGACCTTCGACGGTTCGGTGATCGACTCGAGCAGATCCTTCCGGCTGAAACGCGCGGCCACGGCGGTGAGGTCCGGTCCGACCGCCCCGCCTGCGTTTCCGAAGCGATGACACGCGGCGCATTGAGCGGCGGCGTAGGCCTCTTTGCCACGGGCGAAATTCCTTCCCTTCGACGCCATGGGCAAAGCGGCCAGCAGGTCATCGGTCTTCCAATTCTGGACGACGCGGCGGGTCGGGGCCGCCTTTGCCGGTGCTGCGGCGGGCGACTGGCCGGCGATGATCGGAATGATCGCTGCCTTCTCGCCATCCGGAACTTTGGCGAGGGCTTCACGCCGGAAGTTGTCCATGAACTTCGGGTAGCTCGATCCATTGCCGGCCGGGCGCGCTACGGCGGTGAACCAGCCTTCGAATTCGGCCGGATACTTTCGGTTTCCCGGAACGAAATAGCCGACGCTGCCCGGATAGTTCGGCGGCGCCTCCGCTCCTTCCCGCATGGTGTTGAACCACCGGAAGTATTCCTGCCTCTGCGCGGCCGTCCATTGGGCATCGTCCAGCGTGGTGCGGAGATGGAACATGTGGAAGATCTGCTCCTGCTGGGTGGCGGCTTTTTGGGCGAGAGCCAGGGTCTTGGTCACGAACTCCGGAGCGCGCAGGTAGATGAGCAACTGGGCGAGCTCGCGGTTGTAGATGGGATCGCTCGAGGGGAACTGGTGACCAAGTTTCTCGATGGCGAGTTTCGCCAGATCCGCTGAAGGCGCTCCCTGCCGGATGAAGCTCAGCTGAATGGCCCGCAGCTTGATCAAGCGCTGCTCCGCCGAAAGTGAGTCGAGCGGGAATGCGCCCAAGCGTTTAAGGAGATCCGCCTGGCCGGCTTTGTCGCCGACGCGGGCTAAGGCCATCAACGCGGTCAGCGCGGCGTTCGTGCGCGACTCGGAGAGCGCCCGGGCCTTCCAGCCGTCCACGGGCTGGCGCTCGACCGCGATCCGCGCGGCGTAGCGGATGAAGCGGTCGGAATGGTCCAAGTGCGGCCAGACTTGGTCGAGGGCCCTGGGATCCGCTTTGCCTTGGAAGCGCTCGATGCTGTGGCGAAGCGCCCGCAGTTCGGCCGCCCTGCCTTCCTCGGAGTCGGCGTCCGGAGCTTCCTTCGAGATGGGCATGGTGGAATCGGCGCCGATGTAGGTCATGCGATAGAGACCAGTCTGGGTTCCGCGGCCGCCGGTGATGAAATACAGCGCGCCATCCGGGCCGAATTCCATGTCGGCCACGTTGAACGCGCGGCCTTGGACGATGGTTTCCACGGTCCCCGAATAGCTCGCGCCGTCCGGCTTCAAGTGGGCCGCCATGATCCGGCCATAGGTCCAGTCCATCAGGAACAGCGCGCGCTGGTAGCGGGCGGGAAACTTTGCCTTGGTGCCGAACTCGACTCCCGTCGGCGAGCCGACGCCGACGTCGACGACCGGTGGCAGCATGTCCTGCGAATGTGCGGGGAATTTGCCGGTGCCTTCACGGAAACCGTAGTCGCCGCCGCTGACGAGATGGTAGACGCGCGTCGGCCGATACCATGGCATTCCCCAGTCCCATTCCATGTCGCTGTCGAAGCCGAAAAGCTCCCCGTCGGCGTTGAAGGCGA
Source organism: Verrucomicrobiota bacterium (assembly GCA_043775315.1). GTDB lineage: Bacteria > Verrucomicrobiota > Verrucomicrobiia > Limisphaerales > CANJSG01 > CANJSG01. Next base: position 14,227 of record JAYVSO010000072.1, on the reverse strand, counting down.
AGTCGTAGGTGTTGCGGAGACCGGAGGCCCACAGTTCCACGTTCTTCGACGAAGGGTCCATGCGGAGGACAAAACCACCGGGGGGACGCGTGTCGTTTCCAAACCCATTGCCGTCCTGGGCACGCGGGAGCAGTTGGTCTTCGGCGTAGTTGCGGTGCTGCGAATCGGGTGAGATGTCCTGCGGCACTTTCACGAAGTTGCCATTCATGTAGTAGATCGCGCCGTCGGGCCCGAGGCGAAGGGCATGGGAACCATGTTCGCCGGTGGCCGAGGGGATGCCGCGGAGCAGCGAAGCTGAGTCGAACTGGTCGTCGCCGTCGGTGTCGCGGAGGAGATAGAGGCCGGGACCCTTGGTGCCTTCGCCTGAAACAAACAGACTGTCGTAGGCGTAGAGCAGCCCCATGGCGTTGCCGACCTGGCCGGTGATGCGCTTCGTTTCGGGCTTCGCCCCCGGCGCGTTGGGAAGAGTGACCCGCAGAAGTCCGCCGGCCTGGGGCGAAACGATGATCCGGCCCTTGGGGTCAAAGGTCATCGAGACCCACGAGCCTTCTTCAGGAAGGGCGGAGTGAAGAAGTTCGACCTTGAAGCCGGGGAGTATCTTGAGCGTTTCCACCGGGGTTGCCGGCGGCGGAGTGAAGGCGTCGCCCCAAGGGGCATCGCCCATCCGGGCCACGACGCCGGATGGCTGCCAAGTAGTGGAGGTCGCGGCTGACGCAAACTCCCAGCTTGGATCCGAGACGAGTGTCATCCTCTTCCCGTCGTTGCCCGAGAATTCGACGATGAGGGCGAACCCTCCCTTTGAATCCGCGTCACGAGCCTCGACTAGCATCACGTTGGTCCCGGGCTTCAGATGCTTCGCGATGTCGCCGCGGACCGGTTGCCGCCAGTTGCGGGTGCTTCCGACCGCGGTGCCGTTGACGGAGAGGGATGCGCTGTCGTCGCCCGTGAACACGACGGCGGCCTTGGTCGCGGTGAACGGGAGTTCGAAGGTCTTGCGGAAAAACTTCGGCTTCGCGTCCTCGGCGGCATCCGCGTGCTTATACCAGATCCAATTGATCTGGGCCTGGGCGACGGAGTGGAGAAAAAGAAAAACAACGACCGAAACAATGACGGCGACTCGCCGTTGACGGAGGAAAACAACTGGCATGAGGCAAATTCGCCGGTGGACTCTGACGGGTCAAAAACAAAAGCCGGTCCGCCTTTCGGCGGACCACAAGGGAAACTCAGGCTTTGCGGCGACGAGCACCGACAACCAAGGCGACTCCGCCGAGACCGAGCAGGGCGATCGTTCCGGGCTCCGGCACGGGAACCACGGTGTTCACGAATTGCAGGCTCCAGCTGTTCAGCGTGCTGGTGCCGCCGGCGGAGATATCGCAGACGAAAAGGTTCCAGTTGCCCGTGGGATCGACACCTTCGAACGAAGAAAGCATGCCGGGACGCGGTGCGGTGTCGAAAAGCGGGGGAGCGCTGTTGGGCGAGATCATGCGGCCATCGGGCTGCCACGTTCCGGTCAACTGCGAGGTCAGCGCGTTCGGCGTCGTCCGATAGCCATGAATATCTGCGGCCGCGCTGTCGGAGAACGTCACATTGAAGCCGGCGTCGCTGTATCCGAACGGATTGAATGACCCGACCCCAACGCGGTTCAACAGGATCGACTGTGCGCCGTCCTTTTGCAGATAGGCGTAGAGGTCACCATTGAAATTGCCGGAAATGTTCAGTCCAACCCGGATCTCTTGAACCGCCGGGGTCGACGGGAGGTTGACGGATCCCACCTTCAAAAGCCCGCTCAGGTTATTGTCAGGGACGGCCTGGCTGGCTGAAAAATTGAACGTGTTGGTGACCGTGTCCGCGCCGGCGGAGAAGGCAAGGGAGGCAGCCAATGCTGCACCGGAAAGGCGGAATCGAAATTGCGAAAAGTTCATATACTGAGCGTCAATGTGGTCAGACGTGTCTAGAAAATAGTCAGGTTTAGGGCGTTGTCGAGGTTCGATAAAATCTTTGTGGGGGCAGGGGATCCTCGGCATCCAGAAAGATGATCCGGCCTTTGGAATCGGCCTGCAGTGGACCCGCTGTCGTCCAAGGACCGCCAACGTCGGGGGCGGTCTGAATGTAGTAGGTGAATCCGGGAATGCCGAAGAAGGTGACGCGGGGTTGTCCAGCCTGGAGACCGACGCTCGCGAGATTGAGGGAAACGCCGGACACGGGACCGACAGAAAGAAGCACTGATCCCGTTGTCGTTCCTCCCCGCGCATCATTGAGCGTGTAGGTGAAACCATCGGAGCCGGTGAAGCCCGCGACAGGCGTGTAGGAGATCACGGAGCCGCTCAGGGTCACCGTTCCACCGGCCGTGCTCGTCGCGGAAACGCCCGCTACCGTGAGGGCGTCGCCGTCCGGATCCGAGTCGTTCAGCGCGAGCTTCGGGGCGAAGACGACGAGGACCACGTTGGAATCGGTGGTCAGTGAATCCGCCACGGCCGTCGGATTCAGGTTCACCGTCGCCACGGCGCTGGTGATCGAGAGTCCGGGGATGCCGGCGATCAGTTGGTATTGCACAGCCGTGTTGGCCACCGTGACCGGTGCAGTGATGAACGAGCCTCCGTTCGCCAACGGCACGATCAAGCCGTTGGTCGACCATTGGTAGAAGACAACCCCGTCCAGTGACGACGCTGCATTCGTCGCGCTGCCGGTGAACGTGGCCGCGGACCCGGAATTGACGCTGGGCATCACCGGCGACACCGCGAATGCCAACGATCTTGTCGCCGCCGGTGCGTATGTCTCGAAGAACGTCCTATCCATCGCCGTGCTGTTGGCCGGGGTGGCCGCGCCCGCGGCGACGACGTTGACCATGAGATAGTCGTTGGCCGAACCGTCCTTCAGCAACCCCTCCATGTAGTAGCGCTGGCCCGCCACCATGTTGCTGACCGTCGCGAACCGGGGGCCTCCCGCCGCCGCATCACCATAGCCCTTGCAGCAGGAATCTTCCCGCGCGAGCACAGTCAACCCCTGCGGGTCGTCGCTGTTGAGCGAGTTCGTGTTCAGCAGCAGTTGGGACGCGTCGTCGCTGCGCAGGTGGAACGTGTAGGACCCGTTGGTTGGCGGGACGAAGAAGCCGCTGATGCGCGCTCCGAAGTTGTCGGTCGCAATGCCAAGCGTGTTGGTCGAGGTGATGTTGAAGTTGGTGGCGTAACCGGTCCGCTCCGGGAGAACGTCGATGAACTTCGCGGAGTTCGTCAGGTTGGTGACCGTGGTTCCGGCGATGTTGGTGAACACTTCGGTGAACAAGAATCCAGGCGAACGCACCCAGGCGTTCAGCGGGAGAACTTGGGCCGTCGACGACGAGTTGGCCGCCGTAGCGATGTCGGTGAGGCCGGTGACAACCAACGAGTAGGCGCCCCCTGATGCCGGGACCGCCGTCGTCAGGATAACACGGTTCGAAACGGATCCTTGGGTTGCGCGGACGATCGACAGGGGAGCCCCGGCCGCGTTGGTGATGGTGTAGTTGATCAGATTGGTCGCGCTGGCGGCCGTGACGACCTCACTCAGTTGAAGGGCGATCCGGTGCATTCCCGCGAACGCGGCATTCGTCACCGCGGGTGCGGTTGTGTCCGGCGCCACCGTCAGCGTGGCCGCCGCGGAGAGAAGGTTCGTTCCAGGAATCAAGGCACGCGCCCGGACCTGAAGCCCGTTCATCCAAAGCGGCGCCGACGGAATCGTGAACGAACCGCCGGTCAGGCCTGGAACGACGACTCCGTTCGTCTCCCATTGGTAGAAGAGGTTGGTTGCGAGATTTGCGGGACCCGCCGTCGCAGCCGCAGTGAATGTGACGGCGCCGAACTCGGGCACCGTGGTGTCGGCAGGCGGTGGCGCAAATTGGAGGGACAGCCCGGACGCTTCGGTGAAGCCTGCCAGGAGCTGGAACGGAATGGGGGTCAGGGTTGTCGCGGCGACCGTGTTTCCGGGCACCCGCACGGCGATCCGGATGAAGTCCGCGCCCGTGTTCTCCTTCAACAGGGCTTCGATGAAATACCTCTGGCCGGCCGTCATGTTGATCGAGAAGGAGCGGGTCTCTGAAAAACCGCTGGTATTGGCGGTGTGGACGATGCCGAGCGTGGCGCCGGCGCGGGTGGAATCGGAGCCGATCCAAAGCTCGGCGCCGTCATCACTTTCCATGTAGAACGTGTGGATGCCGGAATTGGTAGGGACGAAATAGCCGCTGATGCGGAGGCCGTAGTTGTCGAACGCCTGCGCGGGCACCAGGACATTCGTATAGTTGAAGGAGCTGCTGTAGTAGACCCAGTCCGGTTGGTTCAGGATGAACTTCGGTGCCGCCCGCAGCAGCGAGATGATTGAACCACCGGTGATGTTGGTGAACACCTCCACGCGGACGAAGCCCTGCGACGCGGCCATCGAAACAAAGGCCGCAGATGCGTTGACCAGATTGCCCGGGATTGCCAGGTCGCGCACCGCTCCGACGGTCAGAGTATGCGGCGTGCCGCCCGCCATCGGCGCCGTGAAGAGCGTGATGAAGAATCCGGTCGAGTCGAGCACCGCGCCGTAGATCGGGACGTTGGCGCCGCCGGCATTCGTCAGTGCGTAGTTGGCGAGCACGGACGCGGATGCCGGAGTCACCTGCTCCGAGACGGAAACGGTGATCGTGGTGAGGTCGCGCGCGACGATGTTGGTGATGGTGGGCGCAGTGGCATCGGCATTGATGCTGAGGGTCGCGACGGTGCTCGTGGCGGCGGAGAACTGGTTGCGGAGAACCGCGTAGAACTGGTCGCCGTTGTTCGTCCCGAAGACCTGCTGGCCATACTGGTGGCGTCCCGCGCCCGCGATGGGCTGGCCGTTGCGGAACCATTGCACCGCATAGGGCGCGGCTCCGGCGGCGTTGGTGATCGTCAACGTGAGGAAACCGCGTTCCGCCAGGCTGATCGGCCCGGTCGGCAGGATGTCCAATGCGGCCGCTCCGGTCGGCTGGGTCAGGAACGGCATGACGATCAGGGCGGCGTTCACCACCCCCGAAGCAGTGAGCACGCTGTTCGACGCGGGGATCGGACCGGCTGCTTCCTGCGAATAGGCGATGCCGAATCCGTCGCCTCCCGTGCCCTCCTTGTAGAGCGCCTCCATGTAGTAGCTCTGCCCACTTAAAAGAGTCACGGGCGCGGACACGAGAGCGGGGAGATTCGTGTAGATGTTCGCGAAGCCGGGGTAGGCGTTTTGCGAGAACAGGATGTTTTTTCCACCGGGGTCGGTGGAACTCACCGAATTGGTGTTCATCCAAAGCTGGATCGAATCGTCGACACGCGCATGGAAGCGGTAGACTCCATTGCTCGGAGCCGTGAACCAGGTGACAAAACGGGCGGCGTAGTTGTTCGCGACGTCGCCGATGACCGGGAAGTTCAGGCCAAGCATGTTCGACGACGATATCGAATCCGGCGCGTTGGCCAGGAACGGCGCGGCGTTGGTCAGGTCAGCGAGACCGGTGTTCGGCAGGTTGTTGAAGAACTCGGCGGAAACCGCCGCCGAGCTGGGGGCCGCGAAAGTTGTGACCACGCCGGACATGGAGTTGGCCGTCGTGGCGAGATCCTGCACGCCGTTGATGACCACGCCGCCGTTGGTGCCTAGGGCCGAGCCCAGCGTCAGGACGACGGTGCGGTTGTTGCCGAAGAACGCAGCTGACGAAAGAGCGACGGCACCGCCGGTGGAGTTAGTCACCGTGTAGTTGCCCATGTTGATCGCGGAAGGTCCGACGGGTTCGTTGAAGGTGATGACGAGGATGTTCTGCGTTCCAAGCGGGCGGGTAATCGATGAAACCGTCGGAGCGGCGGCGTCGGTGATGGAGCCGATCGTGAGTTCGCTGGTGGTGACGGCAACCGCTCCCGCCGCGGTCACGACGACGCGGAACTTCGCGCCGTTGTCCGCTTCGGTGAGCGGCGCCGTGATGAACCCGTTGGTCGACGCGCTCGCGTTCGGGATGTTCGTCCACACCGCGCCAGCGCTGTTGTAACGCTGCCAAAGATAGCTGACTTCCGACCGGTTGGTTGTGCCATCGACTCCCGCCAGGACGGAGAATCCGGTAACCTGGCCCGCGGTCAAAGGCCCGGCGTTGGTGCAGGACAGGTCGTTGGTCAGGACGATCGAGACTCCGTTGGGCTGATAATCGCCGTAGTTGCGGATGATGGCGGTATTGGTCAGGCCTGACTGGTTGAAGTGGACCGTGCCGCCAAGACCCACAAGGAGCGAATCGGCCAAAGCGAGGTTGGTCTGGCCGGTGCGGACCCATCCGGTGCCATTCGTCGAGTAGTAGAGGCTGAAGGACTGGTTCGCGCGCCGCATCCGGAGCCAGACATTCGGATAGGTGGGCGATGTCACGTTGGGGGAGAAGGTGAACATGGCGGCTCCGAGGTTTGTCCGGATGCCGTGTTCGACCCGGTTGGCCGGGGCATGAATCAACGCGGTCTGGGGCAGCGCCACCATCTGAAGGCCTCGTGCATTCGCGCTGGTGGATTCACGGATGATGATGCCGGCTTTTGCTATCGAAGCACCCTGTTGCCTCGGCATGTTCAGTCCTTCATCGGGCAGCCGCATTTCGGCGACCTGCATGGCCACGTCGAAGTCGCCCAAGCGCGCGCCCATGGCGAGATGGCCCTGATCGCCGGCATTCCAAAGGTCGGCGCCGCCCGCGGTCTGCTCGTAGTAGCCGTCGCCAAACGTGGCCGTCGAGCCGGCCGCCGCGGGACCGCCCACATCGTAGATGGCCAGCGGACGCACTGTTCCGGCCACCGTGGGCGATCCGGACAAGACGTTGCCCGACTGGTCCGTCATGTTCTGCACCGTCACGGTGAACGCCGGCGTCGCGAGCGGCGAATAGAGGCGCAGTTGGACGTTCTGACCGTCGGGCCGGATGACGACGTTGCTGACGGCGTAGGTCGCTCCGCCCGCGACGACGACAAAGTTGCCCGGCAACTGCGCCACGGACGGATGGACGGGCTTGCTGAAAGCGACGCCGATCACCAGCGGATCAAGCGAACCAGCCGAGAGCAGCGTCGGGGACACGATGCTGTTCGTGACGGTGACCGTGCTGACCGAACTCGTAACTGCGCCAAAGACATTCGTGATGATGACGCGGAACTGGGCCCCGTTGGCGTTTGTTCCCAGCGGGACGCTCAAGAAGTTCGGCAAGGTCGCGCCCGCGATGTTCACGCCGTTGGACTGCCATTGGACGCTGGGGAGAACCGGGCCGACGTCAACCACGACACTCAGAGCGAGCCGGGTTCCCGTGGACACGTTCGTTGTGGCGATCGGCTCCGTCGCCATGGCGGGCGTAATCCCGTTGGTATGAATCCTCAGGTCATCGTAGAGGTCTCCGCCGGAAGTATCGAAGCCGCGAAAGGCGAAGAACACATTCGTCGCGTCGGTGAGGTTGGTGTTCAGGACAAACGTGTTCGTCGTCGAAATGAAGTCCGTCGTGTAGACGACCGGTCCCGGCGTGACGCCATCGGTCCCGTAGTCCTGCAACGCCGCTGCGAACCGGTGAGTGTTGGTAAAAGGCGCGCTCGCGCTGGTGCTGCCGTTAAGGAAAGCCGCCGACAAACGATACCAGCGCCCCAAGTAGGTGGTGTTGGTCGTGAGGCCAGCCCCGTTCAGGACCGGGTAGCGGGTTGCAATGCCCGTCGGGTCCTGACGACTTTGATGCTCAAGCTGAAGGTTCGCATTGGCTCCGACCGTATTGATGCTGACGGACGTGTAGAAAACACCACCAAAGTTGGTCATCGAACCGGGATTGCCGTTGGTCGTGTTCAGAAATCCAAGACTCAGAGCCCGGTTGGTCGATCCTGCCGTTCCGTTCTTCAGCTTGAATTTCATGGAAGCCCCCAAGATGCGGCCGGGCCTGAAACTGAAAGTCGAGTTGGTGTAGACAGCCGTGCTGTCCACGTTCCCGACGAGGCTGATTCCGCGACTTGCGCCGGCGCCAATGCCAGCCTCCTCACTGAAGGATGAGCTCGGGATCGGATTCGTGCTGCCATTGGCGAAGAACGCGAAGTTGTTCGTCAGTTGCCCGATCGTTTCAAAATCAAGGCTCACGGTCTGGGCCCCCAGCGGGCGACCACCAATGGCCAAGAAGAGGACGGCCAGGGCCAGCGGGCGAAGGCTTCGGAAGACGAGGGAACGTTGCATGGGAGTGCTGGTTGGGCGTTGTCGCTGGCGTTGGTCCACACAGCGACGCGGGCAGTCGGCGAAGCGTGGGCAGTGGTGGTCTCATATTTGCAAACAGGCCGCAAATGGAAAATAGGCGATTTTGGCTCGGAATAAGACAGTCTTGCGCCGGTTGCCCTTAGGCGACGGATTGGCTACTCCTTAAGGCTGTGACTTTGCCTGATCTGACCGACTCCACCCTGGTCCTGCTGGGCCACGGTTCGACCCTGAACGGGGATTCCGACGCGCCAACCTACCAGCACGCCGCAGAGCTGAGGCGACGAGGGATCTTCGGACAGGTTTTGGAATCGTTCTGGAAACAGGAACCGTCCTTCTGCGCCGTGCTGCGCGGAGCCTTCGGCAAACGGGTCTTCTGCGTCCCGCTCTTCATCAGCGAAGGCTACTTCACCGAGCAGGTCATCCCGCGCGAACTCGGCCTCTGCGAAAAGGGCGCCGTCGTCCAAGCTCCGATCGTCCGAGAACTCGACGGTCGGCACGTCTATTACTGCGGCCCCGTCGGCACGCACGACAGCATGACGCGAGTGCTCGTTTCCCGGGCGCGGGAGACGACCGAGAAGTTTCCCTTTCCCCGCGCGCCGAAACCGGCGGAAACGACCCTGTTCATCGCCGGACACGGCACCGGCAATAGCGAGAATTCCCGCAAGGCCATCGAGCACCAGGTGAAACTCATCCGCCAACAGGGCACCTATGCCGACGTCCAGGCGTCGTTCATGGAGGAGGAACCGAAGATCGGCGAATGCTACGCCCGCGCGCAGACGAAGAACATCGTCATGGTCCCGTTCTTCATCGCCGACGGGCTGCACTCCTTCGAGGACATCCCCGTGATGCTGGGCGAACCCGAAGCCGTGGTGCAGAAGCGGTTCAAGGAAGGCCAACCCACCTGGCGCAATCCAACGGAGAAGCACGGCAAACTCGTCTGGTATACCCCCAGCATCGGCAACGAACCGCTCGTGGCGGACGTGATCTTGGAACGGGTGGCGGAGGCGATTGGAACGCTGGGTTAACTTCAATTATTGCGAACCGGCGCGGGCCGGCGAAATCTCCGCCAATGACCTACTACAGACTAGGTTGCCAAGATGAACCGAGCCAAAAGTGGCTGATCCATTCCCAGGACGAGGAAACCGGCCGGATCGAAGTTCTTCAGGAATACCGGTCCGTTACATGCAGCAAGTGTGGTCGGTTTGATCACGATCAGGTTTTCGAAATAGGTTTTGCTGGGCTGAAAGGTTGGAAACCGCGAAAACAGGATACGCTCCTATCGACCGATGAATTCTACTGCGTGTCCCAGAGGTTCGTGGAAGTCGTGCGGCAGAACAGGATTCGCGGGATAGAGTTCAAACAGATCGGTTCTTCGGAGTGGTTCGTCGTTTCGGTGACGCTTCGTTTCAAGACGCGACAAGACGTGTTCAAGGTGGTGAGGGGGCCGTGCAAACAATGCGGCTGGAATATCGAGATGATTGGTAATCCGAGAGAACTGGTGGATTTCGCCGGGTTACCTACCGGAGAGTGTTTCTTTTCGATGGGAGACATTCCGGAATGGAGCGGCAAGGGCGACCGGAGCATTTATGCGACTCGCGGGGTTGTGGATACCTTGAAGAACGCCGGGTTACGCAAAGGCGTTTTCTTGATGCTGATTGACCCCGAGACCCGTCGTGAACAGGCAGCTGCGATTGCGGCGGGAAAACGCGCGAAGGCTCCGAAAGATGCGGAGATTTTTCTCAAGTAAGGCTTGCTGGAGAATTCAGGACTACTCCCAAAAACCCGGGCCTCCACTGTTGTGAGTAACATTTCCCCTCGTTCCGGCCGGGTTCCTTGACGCTACAATTCTTTGTGTGGTTACTTCCGCCCCAGCACTACAGAATGTGTAGCCAGCCAAACCATGCGTTGCCCCAAATGCACCTGTCAGGAGGACAAAGTGATCGACAGCCGATCCTCCCGGGAAGGCGCCGTCATCCGGCGCCGACGCGAATGCACGGGCTGCGGCCACCGCTTCACCACCTACGAGGAGGTTGAGCAGGAGGGGCTCTTCGTCATCAAACGCGACGGGCGCCGCGAGGAATTCTCCCGCGACAAGCTCCTCCACGGCATCCAGCGCGCCTGCCAGAAACGCCCGGTCAGCCCCGAGGCCATCGAGACCGTCGTCGACCGCATCATTTCCGAGATCACCGAGAAGTATGACTCCGAGGTGCCCGGCGTCGTCATCGGCGAGCGCGTGATGGAGGAACTGCGGAACATCGACGAGGTGGCCTACATCCGTTTCGCCAGCGTTTACCGGCGCTTCCAGGAAGCCACCGACTTCGTCCAGGCCATCCAAAAGCTGGAGGGGACTCCATGATCCGGCTGCGCGAAGATTGCCTCGTCTTCCGCACCGCCAACGGCGAGACCATCCCCTGCTCGGCGGAGGATGTGACGGTGGAGATCATGGGCGACGCGGCCGGCGTGATCGATCCCGAAGTCATGCGGAGCGCGGCGGCAGCCGTGCTCCACTACTTTAAGACGGAACTTGGCCGCGAAGAAGTCTCGGTCAGCGAATTTTCCATCGCGTTGGAGCGAATTCTCCGCGGCTTCGGCTTCCAGATTTCCTACGCCGACAAAGCAGCCGACGGCTCACCGGGCGATTCCGCCGAGGCCAAGGCTGCTCGCCGGATCGCCGAGGCGGATCTCTTGGAACTCGCCGCCGACTTTGGTCCGGCCTGCGAACTCTTCTTCTTCCAGAAGCTTCGCGAGAACCTGAAGACCACGCTCGCCGCAGCGCCCGATGTTGTCCGGTTTTCCGGCCTGCGCGGGTGCGCCAAACGGCTGACCGGTTCCCGGCGCTGGAGCCATCGTTGCGAGGAAGAGAGCGACCGAATCGTCGGGTTTCTCCGCGAGTCCTTCACGCGCGACAACGGCGGGCACCGCTGCGCTTTGGTCGTTTCCTAGAAGGGGACGAAGCGGCCCGATGTAGGGCGGGCTTCCAGCCAGCCCTGCTTTGCTGACGCCGGCGTTCATCCTCCTCGGACTGGCGATTTTGGCCATTGTTCCGCTGATTTCGGATTTCTCCCTTGGCCGTGTTCGGGACCGGTCCCTAGCCTCGGCGCATGACACTGTTCGAGAAACTCATCGCCCGGCAAATCCCGGCGGCGATTGTCTATGAAGACGACCTGGTCTTTGCCTTCCGCGACATCAATCCCCAGGCGCCGACGCACATTCTTGTCGTTCCCAAGAAGCCGATCCCGCGCATCGCGGAGGCATCCGACGACGACCAGTCGATGCTGGGCCATCTGCTGTTGAAAGCCGCGGCAGTCGCGGAGCAGGTCGGCCTGAAGGCGGATGGCTATCGGCTCGTCATCAACAACGGCCGGAACGGCGGCGAATCCGTTCCGCACCTCCATTGCCACATCCTTGGGGGTCGCCAGCTCCATTGGCCGCCGGGCTGATCCGCCGCGCTCCGGCATTGAACGCAGGCCGCCCGACGGTTTCACTTCCCGCCCATGAGCGAGTGCGCCCAACCAACAACATCCGATTTCGAGCCGCTCTACGAATTCACGAGCGTGATCGACCGGATCCCGCTCGATACGATGTTTCCCAAGGAGCAACCGCTCGAGATCGAGATCGGGGCAGGGGACGGATCGTTCATCGACCAATGGCACCAGCTTCATCCGGAGCGGAACTACCTTGCGCTCGAGCGCCTGCTTGGCCGGTTGACCAAGATCCGCAAAAAAGCCCTCCGCAGCGGTCTGTGCAATCTGATCTGCATCCGCGCCGAAGCCGCCTACTTCACCGACTACCTGCTCCCGGCCCGGTGGGCGCGGGCGTTCCATATCTACTTTCCCGATCCGTGGCCTAAGAAACGGCACCACAAAAACCGTCTGATCCAACCGGGTTACGCCGCGGCGGTATGGCGCGCGCTTGAGCCCGGCGGAGCGGTTTACCTGCGCACGGACGATGTCCCCTACTTCACCCACATGAAGGAAGTGTTCGCCAGCCTGACGGGCCTGTTTGCCGAAACCGAGACCCCCGCAGAACTTGCCGCCGTCACGACGGACTTCGAGCGGTTCTTCAACGCCAAGGGCATCCCGACGAACTACGCCGCCTACCGCCGGATCGGTTAGTGTGCTGTTGATCCGCGACGGGCGCGAAGAGGAGCCCAGGAAGTTGTCCAAGGCCGTAGCCGCCGCAAGGAGACGGAATCTGGATTCACCGGATGAGCCAACTCGTCTGACCCCTTGACGTTCCCTTCGATGTTCTCAATGGGCCGAGCTAAAGTTCGGCGCCCCGAACGAGGTAGGGCGGGCCAGTGCTCTGCCCGCCGTTGGCCGCCCGTTGGATCGGGCCTGTCAGATGATTCCTCGGCGCGCACGGAGTGACGGGCACTACCGCCAGCCGGGCCAGCCGGAGGCGCCCGGTATACGCCAAGGTGCTTTTCAGATAGCCGCTGGTTGAAATACGGAATGGCATTGGCGCGTCTGCTCCGTAACGTCTGACCGTCTCCAGTTGCCCCAAATGCGGCCTACCCGTTTGTCACTGGGGCGGCGGGAATTGTCCTGTCAGTTTGCCGGTCGGCTTTGCCAGCATCGTCCCATCTCATGAGAATCAAGTTCTTGTTCCTCGTCTTCGTGACGGCCCTCGCGGCCGCATGGACCTCGTCCGCGGCCGAGCCCCTCCGCGTCTTCATCCGCGGCGGCGTCAAGACGCACGGCCCCAACCAGCACGACCATCCGCGCTTCCTCGGCGACTGGACCAAGCTGCTCGGCGAACGCGGCATGGCCGTCGCGGGCGCGATGACGTTCCCGACCGACGACCAGCTGGCCAAGACCGACGTCGTCATCATCTACGCCGCCGACGGCATGAAGATCACCGGCAACGACCGCGCCAATTTCGAGAAGTTCCTCCAACGAGGCGGCGGCGTGGTCGTGATCCACGACGGCATCGTGGCCGACGACCAGCATGACTGGTGCAAGAAGATCGTCGGCGGGACGTGGATCTGGGGAAACAAGGCCCCCGGCCGCACGCCCACGAAGTGGTTCGAAGGCAACGTCGGCCTCTACTTCGTCGACCAGGAGCATCCGATCACCCGGGGCGTCTCCAACTTCGATTGGAAGGACGAGGTCTACAACCAGCTCGAAATGGCGCCAGACGCCCATGTGCTGGCCATGAGTTTCATCGACGTCTTCAACGTCCATCCGCAGCTCTGGACCTACGAGAAGACGCTCGACGGCGGCAGCAAGCCCTACCGCGCCTTCGTCAGTCTTCCCGGCCACGACTACGATGTTTTCAACACGCCGCACTACCGCGCCATCCTGCTCCGCGGCCTGGCCTGGGCCGGCCATCGCGCCAATGCCGACGAGTTCTGCAACCAGGTGGAGCTTGGTTCCCTCCGTTATCCGGAAGGCGGGCCGCTGCCTTCGCAAAAGGCCGTCACGAAGCTCAATCCCCATCCCGAGTTCAACGTCTCCGTCGTGGCTGACGAGAACGTGGCCGAGAAGATCATTTCCATCGACTGGGACGCCAAGGGCCGCATGTGGGTCGTGGAGACGCCCGAGTATCCCGGCGGCCGCGACGTGAACAAAAACGACTTCAAGCAATTCCCCAACCGCCTGCAGCAGCCCGATAAGTTCCCGGTCGGCGGCAAGGTGGACCGCAAGCCGAAGGACCGGATCTCGTTCCTCGAAGACACCAACGGCGACGGGGTGATGGACAAGAAGACCGTCTTCGCCGACGGCCTTGAGCTCCCCACCTCGCTCGTCTTCTACAAGGACGGCGTCATCGTTTCGCAGGCTCCCGACATTCTCTGGATCCGCGACACCGACGGCGACGGCAAGGCCGACGAAAAGACGCGCATCGTCTTCCTCGAAACGGCCGGCAACTACCCGCACAACGGCCTCAGTGGCCTCGCCTTCGATTCCAAAGGCAACCTCACCTTCGGCATGGGCGAGAACCTCGGGGCCTCCTACAAGTTGATCGGCTCGGACGGCACGACGATCGCCGACACCGAAGGCGGCAAGGTCTTCCACTGCACCGCGGATGG
>JAYVSO010000071.1:0-10142 GCA_043775315.1 Verrucomicrobiota bacterium | reverse complement strand
GGCGCCGTACCCAATGGCGGCGGCCCGGTTTTCCGTGTTCCCGGGCGACGGCGCAGAACTTCCGATACGTTTGACGCCCTTCTCGTCGATCGCGAATCCCGCCGGTGCCGTGCTTCCCGGCATCGCCATCCCCGGCGCAGGTGCGCCGCCCGTCCCCGGCATAGGTGCGCCGCCCATCCCTGTTGGCGCGCCTTGCGCCCATGCCAAGCTTGAAACGCTCGCAACCAGTGCGAGCGTGATCGCTGCGACCTTTGCCATTGGTGTCTCCAGTGGTTGCAATAGGGTTCCTGCCGGCCGCCTTCAGTGCCTGGCGGTCCCTTGCGACCAGGACACATGCAATTACGGTGCCAACGTCTCGCCTACCACGTGCGAAGCCCATGCTTTGAGGATGTCGCAATGCAGTCGTCCGTTGCGCAGGAAGCTCGCGCGCCGTCAGCAGCGCAGCCAAGAAAAAAGGCGCCTCGCGGCGCCCTTGTTCTGGCGGACGTTCGAAACCCCGCTCAGTACCTGCTGGAAAGCACGCCGGGCTGCGCCGAATAGTACGCGGCGAGATTGGCGATGTCCTGCGGCGTCAGCGTCTGCGCGAAGCCGGCCATGATCGCGTTCTTGCGCGCGCCGCTCTTGTAGTCGCGCAGCGCCTTGGCGAGGTAGTCGGGGTATTGCCCGGCGAGCTTTGGGTAGTCGGCAATGGTCGAGATGCCATCGAGGCCATGACAGGCGGCGCAGACTTCCTGCACCTTCTTCTTGCCCGCCTCGAGGTCGGCCGCCGCCACGGTGCCGCTGGCAACCACGCCCAGCAGGGCGGCCGCGACAAACAATCGGGAAACGATGGATGCGTTGATCATTTGACCGCCGTCTGCAAAGGCGTTTGCGAGTAATAGGCGGCGATGTCGGCCATGTCGGCATCGGACAGCGTGGCGGCGATGGCCTTCATCGACGGATGGCCGCGATTGCCGGCCTTGTATTCCTTGAGGGCCGCGATGATGTACGGCGCGTGCTGGCCGGCAATCTTGGGGACCTTGTAGACCTCCGGATACGCCATGCGCCAGCCGACGATGCCGTGGCAACCCTGGCACATGGAGACCTTCTGTGCGCCCTTGACGGGATCACCGGCCGGCGCCGCGCCTTGCGCCAGCGCGGCCGCGGGGGCCAGGACGGCCGCCGCAAGAACTGCTACCCACGAGATGCGTGTCATGAAATCGGGACTCGTTTCAATCAAGTCTGCCGCCACGACAACCGGGCAGCGGGACCAAACCTTGCAATTTTACGGGTGATGGCGCGGTCAGGTCAAAGGCCAGCCGCCTGTTTCGTCACCGCTCGAGGTACTGCAGCTTGTCGCGCACGTCTTTCCAGTCGTCGGCATCCGGCGGACCGGGCTTGCGTTCGATAATGGGCTTCCAGAGCTTGGCCAGTTCGGCATTCAGCGCCGTGAACGGCTGCTGGGCGACCGGAACGTCGTCCTCGGCAAAGATCGCCTCAACCGGGCATTCGGCCACGCAAAGCGTGCAGTCGATGCACTCGTCGGGATCGATCACGAGGAAATTGGGCCCCTCGCGGAAGCAGTCCACCGGGCAGACGTCCACGCAGTCGGTGTATTTGCAGCGGATGCAGGACTCGGTAACGACGTAGGTCATGGCAGGCGATTCCCCGACGACCGATGCACCACGCAGCGGCCAAAGACCTTGAATTTTAGCAGAACAGCCGCAAGCTAAATGATCCGGACAGTGTCGGCCTTGCGCCTGCCATAGGCTTCAAGCTATCGTAAGCCCGTCCCCAAACACCCTGACTCGCTCCGGCGATGGTCCGGGTCCCCGCCTGAAAGGATTGCTCATGAGTGCCGCCATCAAACACGTTTCCGACGCCACCTTCGACAAGGATGTACTGCAGTCGGGAAACCCGGTCCTGGTCGATTTCTGGGCCGAGTGGTGCGGCCCCTGCAAGATGTTCGCGCCGGTGCTGGACGAAATCGCCAAGGAATACGGCGACAAGGTCACCGTGGCCAAGCTCGACATCGATGCCAACCCGTCCACGCCGGGCAAGTACGGCATCCGCGGCATCCCCACGCTCATCCTTTACAAGGGCGGCCAGCCGCATGCGCAGAAGGTGGGCGCGCTCACCAAATCGCAGCTCACCGCGTTTCTCGACAGCAACCTCTAGGCGTTCCCGCCAGCGGCGGTCATTTGACAGCCGCTGGCGTCCCCTATACTCTCCCCTCCGTTGACGTGATGCTCGGCCTGCATTGACCGGCTCACCGGTCCCGGATCCACCGGGCCCCAACGTGCAGCACCCGGCGGCAAGCCGCGGCAGTCTCCCTGCCTCGTCGGTTGGCCAGCCACCTCCCACATCATTTCCTTCCAGGCCCGCTGTGGCCGCCCTCGCGCCATTCCGGCACGCCCCTCCCTAGCGCCATGCATCTATCTGATCTCAAATCCAAACACATTTCCGAGTTGATCGAGTTCGCCAACGCGAACGAGGTCGAAGGCGCCAACCGGATGCGCACGCACGACCTCATCTTTGCGCTGCTGAAGCAGCAGGCGAAGAAGGGGGAGTCGATCTTCGGCGGCGGCGTGCTTGAAGTGCTGCCCGACGGCTTCGGCTTTCTGCGCTCGCCCGACACGAGCTACCTCGCCAACACCGACGACATCTACATCTCGCCGTCGCAGATCCGCCGCTTCAACCTGCACACGGGCGACACGATCGAAGGCGAGATCCGCACGCCCAAGGACGGCGAGCGCTACTTCGCGCTGATCAAAGTGGAAGCGGTCAACTTCGAGCCGCCGGAACGGGCCCGCGAGAAGGTGTTCTTCGAGAACCTGACCCCGCTCTATCCGCAGTCGAAGATCGCGCTCGAGACCGACGCCGAAAACCTCTCCGCCCGCGTGCTCGACATGATGGTGCCGATCGGCAAGGGCCAGCGCGGCCTGATCGTCGCGCCGCCGCGCACCGGCAAGACGATGCTGCTGCAGAACATCGCCAACAGCATCACCCACAACCACCCCGAGGTCTACCTGATCGTGCTGCTGATCGACGAGCGGCCGGAAGAGGTCACCGACATGCAGCGCTCGGTGCGCGGCGAGGTGATCTCGTCGACCTTCGACGAGCCGGCGCAGCGTCACGTCCAGGTCGCCGAGATGGTGATCGAAAAGGCCAAGCGCCTGGTCGAGCACAAGAAGGACGTGTTGATCCTGCTCGACTCGATCACGCGCCTCGCGCGCGCTTACAACACGGTGATTCCGCCGTCAGGGAAGGTGCTGTCGGGCGGCCTCGACTCGAACGCGCTGCAGAAGCCGAAGCGCTTCTTCGGCGCGGCGCGCAACATCGAGGAGGGCGGTTCCCTGACCATCATGGCCACCGCGCTCATCGACACCGGCAGCCGCATGGATGAAGTCATCTTCGAGGAGTTCAAGGGCACCGGCAACATGGAGGTCCACCTCGACCGCGGCCTCGTGGATCGCCGCATCTTCCCCTCGATCAACATCGAGCGTTCCGGCACCCGCAAGGAAGAGCTCCTCTACCATCCGGACGAACTCAGCCGCGTCAGCATGCTCCGTCGCGCCCTCACCGGCGTGCCTCCGGTCGAGGCCATGGAGCTTCTCCTCGGCAAGCTCAAGAAGACCCCGAGCAACATCATGTTCCTCCTCGGCATGGGCGGACAGGCGTAAGCCCGTTCAACAACTCTCACGAAGGCCATCCGCGAACCGGATGGCCTTTTTGTTTCCGTAGGCCGGGCCATGGGTGGCAACCCTCCGTGCCCGGCCAAGAGGTGTCCTTCGTGGACGAGAATTACTTCCCCATTCGCTGCGCCACCATGGCCAGACAGCCCACCGGCACCGCGTCTTCACCCAAACCCGCCAGCACCACCGCCGGCCCATCACCGAAGACTTCCATGGTGTAACGCGGCAACGCCCCAGCAACCGCGTCGCGCAACGGTTCTCCGACGAGCGCGAGACCGCCACCAAGGACGATGCGCTCCGGGTGCATCAGTTGGACCACATGCGACAAACCGAAGGCCAGGTTGTCGGCGAACTCGCTGAGAATGGCTTCGGCCAGGGGATCATTCTCCTCCAGCGCGGGAGCAAGCGCACGGGCTTCGCCGCGAGTGAGATTTGCCGCGTGGATGCCCAACGGACCATGCGGATGGAGCGCCACGGCCTCGCGTATCCGTCGGTCGACGGCCCAGCCCGAGCAGCGGTCCTCGATGATCACGCCCGACTTGTCCAGGCGGACATGGCCGATCTCCGATTCGCCCGGCTTGGCTCCGTGAAAAATCCTTCCATCGACGACCAGTCCGCCGCCCACGCCGCTGCCCATCGTGATGTAGAACACCGGATTCGCCCCGCGTCCCGCTCCGTGGATCGCTTCGCCGAGCGCGGCCACGTTGGCGTCGTTGTCCACGAAGACCGGCATCCCCGTCAGGCCCGTCAGCCATCCGGAGATGTCAAAGCCCGACCAGCCCTCGATCTGGTGGCTCTTGGCGATCCGGCCCGTCGCCCAGTCCACCGGCCCGCCGAAGCCGACTCCGATGGCAACCGGACTGGCGGTGATTTTCGGAAGTTCATCCGCCAAGACCGCTTCGATCTGGGCGCGGATGCCGGCGCCTCCAAGTTCCTTGGCCACCGTGCGTCGGAAGCGCTGGTGGATCGTTCCGCGTTCGTCCCCGAGGACGATCTGGAGCTTGGTTCCACCAATCTCAATGCCGAGGAAAGTCATGCGGCGACTGTGAAAGACCGCTCGACGGAGGAGAAGCGCGAAGCTTGTTCGGTGGAACTTGGAACTTGGAACCAGACCCTTTCGGCGCGTTTACTCGGGCCATGCAATCGCTGCTCCGCCTGTTCGCCTGTCTGGCCGTATTCGCCGCCGTGCCGGCCGCATTCGCCCAGAAGTCCTACACCTTCGGCATGATCGCCAAGTCGCAGGGCAACCCTTTCTTCGAGGCGTCCAAGGTCGGCGCGCTCGACGCCGCCCGCGAGCTGGGTGCCAAGCACGGCATCAAGATCAAGATCGACTGGCGCACACCCAACGAGGAGGACGCGCAGAAGCAGGCCCAGACCATCGAGCAGCTCCTGCTCACCGGCGTCGACGGCTTGATCGTCAGCTGCTCCGACGCGAACAAACTGACCGACGCCATCAACAAGGCCTCCGAACAAGGAGTGCCGACGGTCACGTATTCCGGCGATGCGCCGAACAGCAAGCGCTTCGTCGCCCTCGGCATCGACGACTTCAAGTGCGGCGAAGAAACCTTCGAGCAGCTTGCGAAACTCTTGAAAGGAAAGGGCGTCGTCGCCGCGATCGACGGCAATCCGAACGCCGCCAACCTCCAGCAGCGCGCGGCCGGATTCCGCGCCGCCGCCAAGAAGCATCCCGGCATCAAGCTGCTCGACATCTACTACCACAAGGAGACGCCCGCCGACGCAGTCGCGAAGATCGAGCAGGTCATGCAGGCCAATCCCGACATCACCGGCTGGGGACTCCTCGGCGGTTGGCCGCTCTTCACCGACAACGCGCTCAAGTGGCCGCCCGGCACGGTCAAATGCGTCTCCGTCGACGCCCTTCCGCAGCAGCTCGGCTACGTCCGCAGCGGCCACGTCCAGCTGCTCCTGTCGCAGGATGTCTACGGCTACGGCTACAAGTCGGTGGAGCATCTCGTGAACAAGCTCCACCTCAAGCAGCCGACGAAGGCCGCAGTCGACAACTCGCCGCTGACGCCCGTGGGCAAGGACAACATCGAGGCCTTCGCCAAGAACTGGGAGAAGTGGCTGCCCAAGTGATCCGTTGCCGTCGCTGACCGAATCCCCAGCACCGTGGCCAAACCCGAACTCCTGCAGGTCAAGATCGGCTACAAGTTCCGCAAACCGGAACTGCTCAACCTCGCGTTGACCCATCCGTCGATGACGCACGAGATCGGCGCGGCCCATCCCCACAACCAGCGCCTCGAGTTTCTCGGCGACTCCGTGCTCGGGCTCGTCCTGACGCGGATGCTCTACGACAAGTTTCCGAAGGTCGACGAAGGTTCGCTGACCCAGACTCGTGCCCGGCTCATCAATGCCAAGACGGTGGCCGAACGCGCCAAACGCATCGAGCTCGGCAAATACATCATCATGAGCTGGAGCGAGGAGGGCAGCGGCGGCCGGGACAAGATGTCTGTCCTTGCCGACGGCTTTGAAGCGCTCGTCGGCGCGATCCTGATCGATGGCGGACTCGATCCCGTCGAAAAGGTCGTCCTCGCCTGCTACGACGACATCATTCCCTCGCTCAGCATCACGCCCAACGTCGAGAACCCGAAAGGGGAGCTGCAGGAGATCTTCCAGGCCCAGTCGCCCGAGGCTCCCAAATACGTGCTGCTCGGGACGTCCGGACCCGACCACGACCGCGCGTTTGAATCCGCCGTGACCCACAGCGGCAAGGAGCTCGGCCGCGGTTCAGGCCGCAGCAAGAAGGAGGCGGAGAGCGCCGCCGCCGCCGCCGCGTTGGACACGCTCCGCGATACTCTCAACGCCAAGCACGGCTACGCGCCGGCCGAAAAAAAGCCGACCGCCTGACCGCCGGCGCTCTCGAAAACGCTTCCCCGCTTTTCCACCCTCTGCCTACCCTTTACCGACTTCATCGACCACGACACCGCTTCCATGAACACCGTCCAACAGCTCAAGACCATCAAGAAGAACACCGCCGGGAAAGTCGGCGCTGAACTCTCCCGCACCGGCGGCCTGCTCCGCCTCGCGCCTGCCTGGGTGCCGCGCTCGTTCCTCCAGCCCGGCCTCCGGATCAAGCTTCACCCGGACGACACCTACGCCTACGGCCTGAACCGCGGCGGCATCGACGAACGCTGGTTCGCGAGCACCACCGTCACCGCCAACGAAGGCCGCGCGGCCGACGAAGGCTTGAACTACTGCGTGGTGGGCGGAGAGCGCTTCACCCTCGCGCAGGCAGTTGAAGACACCGGCGCGACGCTCGTCGGCCAGGCGATTTGGAAGAAGTATGGCAAGTGGCCCGTTTACTCGAAGTTCTTCGACAACATGGGGCCGATTCCGCATCACATGCACCAGTCGGCCAAGCAGGCCAAGCTTGTCGGGCTGGAAGGCAAGCCTGAGAGCTATTACTTCCCGCCGCAGCACAACAACGTCGGCAACAATTTTCCCTACACGTTCATGGGTTTCGAGCCAGGCACGACGAAGGCGCAGGTCCGCCAGTGTCTTGAGAATTGGAACAAGGGCGACAACGGCATCCTCGATCTCTCGAAGGCGTATCGTCTCAAGCCCGGCACCGGCTGGCTCATCGATCCGTGCATTCTTCACGCGCCCGGTTCGCTCTGCACTTATGAGCCGCAGTGGGGCAGCGACGTCTTCGGCATGTATCAGAACCTCGTCGAGGGCCGCGAAGTCCCGTGGTCGCTCCTCGTGAAAGACATGCCGAAATCGAAGCACAAGGACATCGACTTCATCGTGGATCAGCTCGATTGGGAGAAGAACGTGGACCCGAACTTCAAGGACAACCATTACCTCGAACCCGTCCCGGTGGCCGACACGCGCAAGGAAGGTTTCGTCGACCGCTGGATCGTCTACGGCAAGGTCGATGGCGAACAGCTCTTCACCGCCAAGGAACTAACCGTCGAACCCGGTGTGAAATGCACCATCAAGGACACCGGCGCCTACGGCCTCATCTGCGTGCAGGGCTCCGGCAAGATCAACGGCCAGCCGCTGAATTCGCCGAAGCTCATCCGCTTCAATGAACTGACCGAGGACGAATACTTCTGCACCGAAGACGGCGCAAAGAACGGCGTGACCTTCGAGAACACGAGCGAGACCGAACCGCTCGTCACCCTCCGCTACTTCGGCCCCGAAGTGAACCCCGACGCTCCGACGATGGGCGCGTATCGGAAGAATAAGTTCAACTGAGGCGCTGCCTAGCCGATGCGCCTGTCGGGAGAATAGGAACGACAACCCTATGGGTTTCTTTGATCTATGGCGAAAACTGTTCCCTCCTGACTCGGCGGCTGTTCCTACCGCTTCGCTAGACTGTTCGCCGGTTCTCTCGAAAGAGGTGAGCCGGAATCTCACTCCCCGAGCGCACCGGGTGGTCGAGCATGCCAAGGGAATTGCGGCTAAGGGGGGGCATTCGTCGCCAAACCACGGACAACTTGCGGTTGCGCTAATCGGTCTTCAGGAAGGTTGTGCAGCTTCCGTGCTCAAGCGTCTTGAGGTGGACGAACGGATTCTCAGAAGCGCCATCCAAGACGCGACCTGTTCGCCAACAATGGAAGAAATCTTGGCTTTATCGGAGATGGAGCGAATGGAGATGAATCATCGCTATCTCGGAACGGAGCATATTCTTTTGGGTTTGGTCCGGCACGGGGAAAACACGTTCGCTTATCAGCTGGCCGTTGAAGGGCTAAACTTAAACGTGCTCCGGGAAGAACTTCTCAGAGAACTTGATCCTAATATCTCCTTCGGAACTCCTCCGTCTGAGCCAGTCTGATCCAAATAAAGAAGCAGCCAGGCACGTTGACCTTCATCGCCACACCGGCCCGTTCGGGTATTCATACTCGGCCAGTGACGAGGCGTGCATCTCCGTGCTGTAGCCGGGCAGTTCGGGGGCGAGGTAGCGGCCGTGGCGGATGCGGCAGGGATCGACGAAGTGCTCGTGGAGATGGTCGACGAACTCGCAGACGCGGCCGTCCCAGGACGCGCTCACGCTGGTGAAGTCGATCATGCTGATGTGCTGGACGAACTCGCACAGTCCCACGCCGCCGGCGTGAGGGCAGACGGGCACGCCGAATTTCGCGGCGAGCAACAGGACGGCGAGGTTCTCATTCACACCGCCAAGTCGGCAGGAATCGATCTGGCAGAAGGAGATGGCGCGGGCTTGGAGGAGCTGCTTGAAGAGGACGCGGTTCATGCCGTGCTCCCCCGTGGCCACGCCGATGCCCAACGGTTCCATGGCACGCGCGATGGTGGCATGGCCGAGCACGTCGTCGGGCGAGGTCGGTTCCTCGATCCACCATGGATTGAACCGGGCGAGTTCCTTCATCCACGCAATGGCCTGCGGCACGTCCCAGACCTGGTTGGCGTCGACCATCAGCTTGCGGTCGGGCCCGATCTCCTCGCGGATGATGGCGAGGCGGCGTTGGTCGTCGCGGAGGTCGCGACCGACCTTCACCTTGATGTGCATCCAGCCTTCGGCGACGGCCTCGCGGCAAAGCCGGCGGATCTTGTCGTCGGGATAACCCAGCCAGCCGGCGCTCGTCGTGTAGGCGGGATACCCTTCGGCGAGAAGTTGGGTGATGCGTCCGGCCTTTCCGGCCTCGGCCTGGCGGAGGATGGCGAGGGCTTCCTCCGGCATGAGCGCGTCGGTGATGTAACGGAAGTCGATGCAGGCAACGAACTGTTCGGGCGTGAAGTCGGTGACCAACCGCCAGAGAGGCTTTCCGGCGTGTTTGGCGTAGAGATCCCAGAGCGCGTTGATGATGGCGGCGAGCGCGAGATGGATGGCGCCCTTGTCGGGTCCGATCCAGCGGAGCTGCGAATCGCCGTTGAGCCGATGCCAGACGGCTCCGGGCGCGGCCATGAACTCCTCCAGCGTCAGGCCGACGACGAGATGCTCGTGCGCCTTGATCGCAGCGCAGACGACGTCGTTGCCGCGTCCGATGGTGAAGGTGGAGCCGTGGCCCGTCAGAGCCGTGTCGATGTGGAGGATGACATAGGCGGAGGAGTAGTCCGGGTCGGGGTTCATCGCGTCGGACCCGTCGAGCTCCCGCGACGTCGGGAAACGGATGTCGGTCATCGTCATCGAGACGATCGTGGTCACAGTCTCTCCTCATCCAGTTCGTCCCAAAAGACTTGTGGGACATCGGTATTCATGCCGATGACTGTCGCCGACACCTGCGCGGCGCTCGACGCGCCCACCACGACCGCAGCGACGGCAGGGTGCCGCAGCGGGAACTGGAGGGCGGCGTGGGGCAGGTGGGTGCCGTGCGTCTGCGCGACCCCGGCCAGCTCGCGGGCCCGGAACAGCCGCTCCTGCGAGACGCGCGTGTAGTCGAAGTGGGCGTCGTCCGGCGGGGTGTCGGTCGCGAGGACACCGGAGTTGAAGGGGGCGGCGACGACGACCGCGACGCCGCGCTCGAGGCAGCGCTCGAGCAGGGGCAG
>JAYVSO010000070.1:0-13883 GCA_043775315.1 Verrucomicrobiota bacterium | reverse complement strand
GTTTCACGCCATGGAAGTCGGCGCGAATTGGTTTCGTACCAGGCGAGGAGATTTTGGCGCAGCCGGTATAATGAGAGATTCAAGGTGGAAGACTCTATTTTCGTCCGCGGCGCGCGGATGCACAACCTAAAAAACGTCTCGCACGCCATTCCCCACGAGAAGTTGACCGTCGTCACTGGCGTATCCGGCTCCGGCAAGTCCACGCTTGTTTTTGACACGATCTACGCCGAGGGCCAGCGGCGATACGTCGAGTCTCTTTCGGTTCAGGCCCGGCAGGTGCTCGATCAGATGGAGAAGCCGGACGTCGATTCGATCGAGGGACTCTCGCCGGCCATCGCGATCGAGCAGCGGGACAGCGGATCCAATCCCCGTTCAACCATCGCGACCACGACCGAACTCTACGACCATCTCCGAGTGCTCTTCGCGAGCATCGGCCAGCAGCATTGCCCGGCGAGCGGCGTTCCAATCCACCGGCAAAGCCCGGGCGACATCGTTGCGAGGATTCTCGCGCTCCCGACCAAGTCGCGGTTGATGCTGGGCGCTCCGGTGGTTTCGGCGCAGAAGGGCGAGTTCCGCGACGTCATCGAGAAGCTCGGCCGTGAAGGATTTGTCCGTGTCCGGATCGATGGAGAGATCGTCGAGCTGGGCGCGAACTTCCGGGTGAAGCTGGACGCCAAACAAACCCACTCGATCGATGTCATCGTCGATCGTCTGCTCGTCGACGACAAGATTCGCGGGCGGCTCGTCGACTCGGTGGAGACGGCGCTGAAGTGGGGCAACGGCGCCTTGGTGGCGCTCCATCAACCCCCGGAGAGTCCCGCTGACCGGCCATGGACCGAGCTCCGTTTGTCCACGAGATCCGTGAGCCCGGTCAGCGGACAGAGTTTCGAGCCGGTCACCGCAAAACACTTTTCGTTCAACTCTCCCGCGGGCGCTTGCCCGGTCTGCCATGGACTGGGCCAGAAGATGGTCTTTGATCCGGCCTTAGTCATGCCCGACGAGGAAAAGTCGCTCGAGTCCGGCGCCGTGCTTCCGTGGCGGCGGGGCGGAAAGCGGATGATCGTCTATTATAAGGCGCTCCTCCGGGGCATCGCGTCTCACGGCGGCGTCAGCATGGAAGCGCCCGTCCAAGACCTGCCGGCCGAGTTCCGCCATAAGCTCCTTTGGGGCTCGGGCGCTTCCGAGGTGGACTTCACATTTTACCGTGGCGGGAAACCGTCCAAGCTTACGAGGCCGTTCGAGGGCGTGATCCCAAACCTCGAACGGCTCTACCAGGAGAGTGAAAGCGAGTTCACGCGCAACCGGTTGAAGGGCTTCATGAACCCGACCTTCTGCGACGCATGTCATGGTCGCAGGTTGAAGCCCGAGATTCTGGCTGTGACCCTGGGTGGTAAAGCAGAGGCGAAGATGTTCAGCCGCCGCCGAGGTCCGACGGATACCGAGATTCCTGGCCTGTCGATCATGGACGTCTGCGGATTGTCGGTGGACGAGGCGGACGCGTTCGTCGCCTGTCTCGTCCTGAGCGAAAACCAGCGCAAGGTCGCCGGCGAACTTCTCCGTGGGATTCGCGATCGACTCGGATTTCTCCGCAACGTCGGGCTTGGTTATCTCACGTTGAACCGTGAAAGCGCCACATTGAGCGGCGGAGAGACCCAGCGCATCCGCCTGGCGACCCAGATCGGCGCCGGACTCATGGGTGTTCTCTACATTCTCGACGAACCCAGTATCGGCCTTCATCAGCGCGACAATGATCGGCTCATCCAGACGCTCGAACACCTGCGAGAATTGGGCAACACGGTGATCGTCGTCGAACACGACGAGGACACGATGCGGCGCGCGGACTACTTGATCGACATGGGCCCCGGAGCCGGCGTCAACGGAGGACAGGTCGTGGCCGCCGGCACTTACGATGAGGTTTGTGCCAATCCGCGCTCGGTGACCGGGCGTTACCTCACTGGCGAAGCCGCCATCCCGATTCCGAAGAACCGGCTTCAGCCCGACAAGATTCGTGGTTGGATCGAAGTCAGTGGAGCAACGGAGAACAATCTCAAGACTGTCGACGCCAGGTTTCCGATCGGCCTGTTCACATGCGTCACCGGAGTCAGCGGATCCGGGAAAAGCACGCTGGTGAACGACATCCTGTGCCGTGCCCTGTTCCGCAAACTCTACGGCTCGAAGGAAACTCCAGGGGCCCATCGCGGCCTGCATGGCTTCGAGACCATCGACAAAGCGATCGTCATCGACCAGGCCCCGATTGGGAGAAGTCCGCGCAGCAACCCGGCGACATTCACCGGCATCTTCAACGAGATCCGCGACCTGTTCGCCAAACTGCCGACCGCCAAGGTTCGCGGCTACGGCGCGAGTCGTTTCAGTTTCAACGTAAAGGGAGGGCGATGCGAAAAGTGTCAGGGCGACGGCAGCATCAAGACGGAGATGCTCTTCCTCCCTCCAGTCTACGTGACGTGTGAGGCCTGCGGCGGGCGACGCTACAATCGGGAAACGCTCGAGATCAGCTACAAGGGGATGAACATCGCCGACGTCCTCAACATGACCGTGGACGAGGCGGTTAATTTCTTCCGAGCTCTTCCCAAGATTTATGAGCCTTGCCTCAAGCTCGCGGAGGTGGGGCTTGGCTACATTAAGCTCGGGCAATCGAGCATCACCCTGTCGGGAGGCGAAGCCCAACGGGTGAAACTCGCCGCCGAACTGGGCCGCAAGCAGACCGGGCGGACGATCTACATCCTCGATGAGCCGACAACTGGACTCCATTTCCGCGATGTCGAGACGCTCCTCGAAGTGCTCTTCAAGCTCCGCAACGTCGGCAACACGCTGATTGTCATCGAACACAATCTGGACGTCATCAAGACGGCCGACTGGGTCATTGATTTAGGGCCGGAGGGTGGGGCAGGGGGAGGCGAGATCCTTGCCGAAGGCGCACCTGAAGTAATCGCCCAGTCCGAGCGAAGCCATACAGGAAGATTTTTGAGTCGAATTCTGGCCCGCCAGCAGCGATGAACCTGACAGTGCCGCCCTCTTTCACATCCGTTCGTCCGAACCTCGCTTCGCTCCTGCTGGCGTTTGCGATCTGCATTGGTATCGGCCCTGCAGCGGAAGCGGCGCCGGGACGCTTCGAGCAACGCGCCTTCAACTCTGCGACACGGCTGTATCAGGACGAACTGATGCCCCAGGCGGAGAAGGCTTTCGCCGAGTTTCTCGTCCGATATCCCGAGTCCGAACTCCGCGCCGAAGGTGTCCTTCGCCTCGGGCAGGTCCGGTTCAAATCGGGCAAAATAGTCGAAGCGTTGTCGTCGATAAAAGTCGAAGAAACGAGGGCAGGGGTTCTCGCCGACCAATATCGCTTCCTAGCAGGCGAATGTCTTCTCGCAATCGAACGCCCGCGTGACGCAGCCGTCACGTTTGCGGGTTTGCTCGCCGCGTTTCCCGATTCGAAACTTCGCCTTGAAGCAATCTATCGTCAGGCTGTCGCGCTCGGGCGAATCGGTGATTGGACCTCTGTCTCCACACTTCTGCTGACACCGGATTCGGAGTTCGCAAAATCTCGGGCGAGCCGGGTAGGGGACCCAAGCGTGGTCTCCGGTGTGCTCCTCGCCGCGGAAGCCGCAATGGAACTCCGCGAGGTGAAAGTCGTCGGGGAACTGCTCGGTTCAATTCCCGCGACAGGCCTGCGCGCCATCGATCAATGGCGGAGCGACTTGCTTAAAGCCAAGGTCGGTGTGGCAGAAAACCGAATGACCGAGGCCGTCATTTCCGCGAGCAACTTGGTCGCAGTTGCTCGGCGCCTGGGCTCACCCGAGGCTCTCGGACAAAGCCTCTTGTTCCAGGCGGATCTCCTCCGGCAAGCCTCGCTCTTCGCACCGGCGACCGTCGCGCTCGAGGAGGTTCTGACCATCCCCTCCGGACAGGCGCAGCGTCGGACGGCGCTGTCCCGCATCATTGATCTCGCGCTGAATCAGGGACGCTTGGACCTCGCCGTCGGACGGCTCACGAAGTTTCTTGGCGCCACCAATGCCGAACCGGCGGCCGACGCGGCTCGAATCGCGCTGGCGGAGATACAAGTGCGTCAGTCCTATCTGGTCGCGATCTCAAACGAGGTTGAAGCTACCGCTCTTCGCGGCCTCGCATGGACCAATCTCCAGGCATCCGTCTCAGCCGATACCCCATTGCCGCTTCTAGGCCGGGCGATGATGGCGCGGGGTTGGCTGCTCCTGGCGGACTCGGACTATGCAGGCGCGGCCACGAACTTCGGCGGTGCGTTGCGACTGCTATTACCGGGGCGTGATGCCGCGGTCGCCGCGTTCAAGTTGGGCGACAGCCTCATGGCGCAGCAGATGTGGCCGTCCGCGCTTGCCGCCTACGAACGAGTGGCCAACGAGTTCAGCGCCATTCCAGAAGTCCGCAGCAATCTTCTCGACCATGCCATCTATCAGGCGTTCCGTGCTTCGGTCGCTGCTGGAAACCTGGTAGCGGCCGAGGCTGCCTTCCGCCGGCTAAGCGCCACGTTTCCGGCGAGCGTATTCGTCGAGCGCGGCGCGCTGCTCCTCGGTCAAGCGCAAACCCGGAATGGACGGCTCGCGGAAGCCCGCGAAACGCTGACCGCGTTCTCAACGCAGTTCAAAGAGTCCGGCCTTAACGACCGCGCCGCGTTGCTGGCCGCCCGGACCTTCGAGAAACAAAAGGACTGGACCTCGGCCGCCCAGGCGCTGAACGACTGGGTAGCGAAGTATCCGACCAGCGAACAACGACCGACGGCGGAGTTCCTGCTGGCGGAGTCCACCTTCCGATCGAGCGCGGAGACGAATGCGTTTCCACTGTTCACCAACCTGATGGCCCGTTTCCCAAACAGCGTGGAAGCGCCTTTGGCTCAGAACTGGATTGCCAACCACTACTGGAGCAAGGGAGACCACGCGGCGGCCCTCAAGCAGTTCCAAATCCTCTACCAGACGACCAATTGCCCGCCAGAACTGGCGCATGAGGCGCGGCTCATGGCGGGCAAAGCAGCTTTTGCGCTCCAGGAGTTTCGCGATGCCCGGAGCCAGTTCACTGAACTCATCAGCGTCCTGCCGCTCGATACGAACAACCCGCCCGTGCTCCTTGGCCAAGCTTTCTTCGGCCTCGGAGAAACGATCTTCGAACAATTCCTCGCCAGCACAAACCGATCTTTGGCGGATTTCTCGGAAGCGGTGGAAGCCTTGTCAAAGGTGGGTCGGGATTTTGGTTCGAAGCCGATCGGGCCAGCCGCCTTCGGGCGCCTTGGCGAATTTCATCTCCAATGGGCCAAGCTGAAAGCGGATCCGAAGGGTTTCGACGCCGCGACCAATGCATTCGCACTGGCGAGGGATTCCGCCGCTGCTGAGACCATGGTTCGGTGGCGGTCGCAGTATTCCATCGGCGAAGCGCTAGAGGGCCAGGGCCAGTTGGGCGCAGCGCTGGAAGTATATGTCGGACTGGTCTACGGCGAGGTTGATCGAGGGCCGGACCCGCTGACTCTCAAGTTGGCCGGAATTGCAGCAGGACGGATTCTTGAAGCCCAATCGAAGAAGGACGAAGCCGCGCGCATCTACGCCCGGTTGGCGGAACTGGAACCGGCGGCCAAGCCCGCTATCGACAAACGCATCGAAGCACTGCGAAGCCGGACTTCACCCCCTTGAGCGGGCGTCGGGTGGCGCTCGGGGCAAAGGAAAACCAGGGCAGGTCGTTTGACACTACCCACGAGATTTGTTACCTAAGCCATCAGACATGAGCGCTACGGCCACCGAATCAGTTGTCATCCTCACCGAACCCGCCGCGAACGAGATCAAGACGATGCTGGCGGCAGAAGCGGATTCCACGAACAAGGGTCTCCGGGTCTACGTGGAAAGCGGCGGATGCTCCGGGCTCCAATACCAGATGCAATTCGACGAGAAACGGGCCGACGACATCATTTCCGAGTTCTTTGGCGTCAGCGTGCTGGTCGACTCCTTCAGTGCCGGCTACCTCAAGGGAGCCATCATCGATTTCTCCGACGCCCTGACCGGCGGCGGTTTCAAGATCAAGAACCCCAACGCGCACAGTTCCTGCGGTTGCGGCAAGTCATTCGAGGCCTGAGTCGGGCCGTCTAGGCTCCGGCCGGACAAATGCCCGGCCCGTGTGATGCGGGTCGGGCTATTTGTTTGATCCGATGGAGGGAAAGAAGATTGCCCTTGGCGTGCCGGCCGTTAGCTTCCCGAGTCTTAAAACATGGTCAAGTCGGGGTGTCTCGCCAGGCTTCACCGGTTTCAATTGTTCGCGATGGATCCCAAACACATCCGTAATTTCAGCATCATTGCCCACATCGACCACGGCAAGACCACCTTGTCCGACCGGTTGCTACAGACCACCGGCACTGTCGCCAAGCGCGATCTGGATGAACAGCATCTTGACGCCATGGACCTCGAAAAGGAGCGCGGCATCACGATCAAGGCGCATCCGGTCACGATGTATTACAAGGCGAAGGACGGTGAGGAATACGAACTGAACCTCATCGACACTCCGGGACACGTGGATTTCGCCTACGAAGTTTCGCGGTCGTTGAGCGCGTGCGAAGGAGCGTTGCTGATCATCGACGCCGCCCAAGGCGTCGAAGCCCAGACCGTGGCGAATGTGCACCTCGCCATTAAGCAGGGCCTCACCATCATTCCGATCATCAACAAGATCGACCTGCCCCACGCCAACATCCCGATGGCCAAGCAGCAGCTTGAAGACATCATCGCGATTCCCGGCGACGAAGCGATCCTGGCGAGCGCCAAAGAAGGCATCGGCATCGTCGATATTCTTGAAGCGATCATCCATCGGATCCCGGCCCCCAAACCGACCGGTGCGCCTTCGCTTCAGGCATTGGTATTCGACAGCTACTTCGACACCTACAAAGGCGTCGTCATCTTGGTCCGCATCATGCAGGGGGAACTCAAGCCCGGCACGATGGTGAAGCTCCTGCACTCTGGAAAGACTGTCGAAGTCAAGGAGGTGGGCTCTTTCAATCCCAAGCCCTACGTTCGCGAGAAACTGGATGCGGGCGAAACGGGTTACATCACGGCGAACATCAAGACTCCCCGTGAGGTGAAGGTCGGCGACACCTTGACCGACCCGCGAAACCCGTCTCCGGAGCTTCCCGGCTTCAAGGAGATCCATCCCATGGTGTTTAGCGGGATCTACCCGATCAACACCGCCGATTACGAAGCGCTGAAGGTGGCGATCGCGAAGCTCCAACTGAACGACTCGGCCCTGACGTTCCAGACGGAAAGCTCGGCCGCCCTTGGATTCGGATTTCGGTGCGGATTCCTCGGCCTACTGCACATGGAGATCGTCCAGGAAAGGCTTCGGCGCGAGTTCGACATGGACATCATCGCGACCTATCCAAGCGTCATCTACCAAGTGAAGTTGACGGACGGGACCGAGAAGCTGGTGGACAATCCTGCGTTCATGCCGGAGGTGACCTACATCGAGGAGATCCTCGAGCCGATGGTTAAATCCTTCGTGATGGTTCCGAACGAAAACATCGGTGACATCCTGAATCTCATTTCGGAGAAGCGCGGCGAGGTCAAGAGCACCGAGACGCTCGACTCCCGCCGGGTGATGCTCACGGCCCAGATCCCGCTCAACGAGATCCTGATCGACTTCCATGACCGCATCAAATCCATGACCCGCGGTTACGGTTCGATGGACTATGAGCACGATGTCTACATCCAAAGCGACATGGTGAAGCTCGACATCCTCGTCAACGGCGAGGTGATGGAAGCGTTCTCCGCGTTGGTGCATCGATCCAAGGCCGAGACACGGGGCAGGGCGCTCTGCGCCAAGCTCAAGGATGTCATTCCAAAGCAGCAATATCAGGTCGCCATCCAGGCGGCGATCGGTGGAAAATTCATCGCCCGCGAGACTATCAGCGCCATGCGCAAGGACGTAACCGCGAAATGCTACGGAGGCGACATCAGCCGCAAGAGAAAGCTCCTCGAGAAGCAGAAGGAGGGTAAGAAGCGGATGAAGTCGATAGGCAGCGTGAACATTCCGCAGGAAGCATTCATCGAGGTCCTCAAGAGCTGATTCGGCCATCACATAAGGAATTGCTATGACGTTGAGTTGGTTTTTCTCGAAGAAGATCAGGGAAGCAACCGATCTCGTCCGCCAGGCCGAAAAGCTTTACCGCCACCAGCGCGACATCCTTTCGCCCCAAGCGAACACCAATCTTCTCAAGGCCATCGTCGAGCTGCGCGCGGCCCTCAAACGCGGCGTCACCGAGAACGAGCTGACCGACCTGTCCAACGCTCTGAACGATGCCGCCGGCAAGTGGCTCCGTCCGTATCCGGCCGCCAGCATCCGGGAGAACGTCGAAGTTGTCCTCGTGGCCGTCGTGATCGCGATGGCCGTCCGCACCTACTTCCTCCAGCCCTTCAAGATCCCGACGGGCTCGATGCAGCCGACGCTGTTCGGTGTCACTTCGGAAAACCTCCGCAATGGCAAGAGCGTGGAGCCGTTTCCCGGTTTTCTGGGCCGTCTGTATTACGGGCTTGTCGGCGGAATCTTCTACCACGAGCAGAGCGCCGAAGAGGACGGCGAGGTGGTCGGAGTGGCGACGGAAAAGGTCTCCAAATTCATCAACAAAGCCATCGTCCGAGTCCGCTACAACGGCAAGGGTATCGTTGACCACTCACTCTGGTTCACGCCCGATGAAAACTTCGCCAACCGGGCGGGCATTGCTTCCGGAATGCGCTTCAAGAAGGGCGAACCCATCGTCCGGATGAAGGAAATCGCCGGAGACCATCTCTTCGTCAATCGTCTGACCTATAACTTCCGCAAGCCAACTCATGGAGAAATCATTGTCTTCGAGACGACGGGAATCCCGGGCCTGACAGCCGGACAGTTCTATATCAAGCGGCTGGTAGGATTGGGCGGCGATGAAATTCAGATCGGGACAGATCGACACCTGGTCCGGAACGGCGTGCGTCTGGATGCCAACACCGAGAATTTCGAGATGGTCTACGGAGGCGGAGGCACCAAGGAATGGAAGTTCCTCGGACATTTGAATGAAACGCATCGGACCAAGTATGCACCCGGCTTGATGGCTGGACAGTTGGCTCCGTTGTTTCCCGACGAAAAGTCCAAGTATTCGGTTCCCGCGGGGTTCCTCATGGTCATGGGAGACAACACGGCCAACAGCTACGATTCGAGGGCGTGGGGCGCCTTTGACGAAAAGAAGGTCATTGGCAAGTCCGCCTTCGTCTACTGGCCGATCATCAACCACGACGGGCACCGATGGGGTTGGGCGCATCGGTGACCGGA
Source organism: Verrucomicrobiota bacterium (assembly GCA_043775315.1). Classification (GTDB taxonomy): domain Bacteria; phylum Verrucomicrobiota; class Verrucomicrobiia; order Limisphaerales; family CANJSG01; genus CANJSG01. Next base: position 4,568 of record JAYVSO010000070.1, on the reverse strand, counting down.
GACCACATTGTCGAACTACGTTTTCAGCAGCGGGCGCCTAATGTGCACAATGTATGTTCTCTAGAATGTATGCCTTGAGAAACATTGTTTACGGCTCGAACTTCGCCCCTTGAAGGCGGAGTTGAGTTCATAACTTCGGGATTGTTTCCACAGGCAGACAGGTTCCGCAACCTTTCTTTTTTTCCAGCGGAAACATTCTCCGTGACTGACTAACTCCGGAAGCATGACAGGATTGCGGCCGCTCTCCACCTATGGGCCGCAAACCAAAACTGACTCGCCCCGCTTTCGGGGAACACCTCCTAGCCCTGCGACTACGGGCAAACCTGACGCTCCGCGAGGTGCAAACCATCAGCGGAATCCCGTTCGCAACGCTCTCAAAGTGGGAATTGACCGGCGAACTCCAGAACCGGGTCGCCATCCTTCGCCTTGCGAAAACCTACGGCATTTCCGCTTCAGTTTTGCTCGCGGACATCCCGGCCCAAGTTGAGACGATGGCCGAGATCTACCAGAAGGTTGCACGAAGCTACTCGAAAAAGGCTAAGCCGAGCCAGCCCTTGGCGAAGACCGCAACTCCGCAGGCCGACGTCGACGCGCAGAAAAAGACCTCTTCTGGGGACGAGGTTTGACCAGATCTTCTTTTCCGCCCTGCCATCGGGAACGGTGGACTTCGATTTTCATTCCGTAGCGTCCACTTCCTTTGCGCTTCAGGGCCGCGCAGCCCAGTAAACGGGGCAGGGGATGGAGGCCCCGTTTCTTGCGCACTTCCCGGCTTCCCCCTTCGCTGCCGCTCTCTCGTCCAAGTAGTTCGAGCCCGAAGAATGGCCTTGCGTCGGTCGTGAATGTATATCTATTCGAGGCGTTTCCGTCGTCTTCCGAATGGCTTCGTGGTCGTGCGGGATGGAACAGGGCGGGCAACTCCAACGAAGGAAATCACATGACTACAAGGATCGGCTTCATCACGCTGCTACTGGGTTTCGGTATGCTGGCCATGGCACAGCAGGACCAGAACAAGGCCACCACACCAACCACACCGCCCGGGCTGCCACCCTTTCCAGACGGCATCGTGCTGAAGCGTGGCGACCCGACGCCCGAACAGATCGAGGCGGCGAAGAAGGCGCAGGAAGCGCAGGCGGCGGCGGTGCGGGAACGGTGGGAAAAGGAGTTTGCCCCGTGGCTCCATGTCGTTCAGCCAATCCCGCCGGCGCCGGTGGCCTTCGACCGGGAGAAGACGTTGAAGGAGCACGCGGAGAAGCGGACGGCGGATAGAGAGTGGGTGAAGAAGGAGGCTTCAAAACGTGGGTTACCTCTTTCCTTGAAGGGGAAGAGCGGCGGCACGGCCATTCTCGACATGTCGGATGACGGCTCCTTCAACTACATCGCGTCGCAAAACCTGGCTGCGGCCCGGACCGTTCGGGCCGACCAGCTCTGGCAGTCCAGTGCCTTCAATCTCCACGGCTCAAATGTGAGCGTGGGCGTCTTCGAGATCGGCAACCTCCGCCCGACCCACTACCTCTTCAACAACTTCAGTTCGACGACCCGGGCCACCAACGCCGAGGTGACGAGCGGCCAGGGCAACAACGTCGACGACAACAGCCATGCCACTCACGTGACCGGAACGCTCGGCGGCTATTTCTACAACGCCACCAACGCCACCGGCATGGCACGGGGAACCAAGCTGTTAAGGCTGGACGGCGAAACTCCAGTATCTGTTGAGACTATGTTTCTCGATTACGGAGCCCAGTTGGCCAACCTATCTGTTGGAGGCCTTGCTGGCTGGAATGAGAAGCTGGTGACGTTCTATCACGATGAAGTAAACTATGACTTTTACCCGATTTGGTTAGGTGACCTCCGTCTTTCAACCAACCAGTCTTCTTTGTTCGGAGCCTATACCATGAGATGTTTCCGAATGGATTCGGTGCTTTCCACCAACCGGCCAACGTTGGCCGTTATCGCGGCAGGCAATAATCGCGATCCATTACTGACGCCCCTTTTCCAGCCCATTCCGCATGTCATGTTTGGTGATCAGTTGCCTCCGGGTGTGATCGGAGCGGCGACCAATGGTCCATTTGTCCTTCTGACCAACATCACCCACGATGCCAACGGAGGAACGTCCGGCTTCGATACGCTCTCTTCCTTCGCCAATACCAAGAACGCCCTGCTGGTGGGCTCCTCATCCAAGAACCCTGACCGTGACACGAACTGGGTGCAAGTCAGCGAGTTCTCGGCCTTCGGCCCGACCGACGACGGACGGATCAAACCCGACATCGCCGCACCGGGCGAAAACCTGACCTCCGCCATCTCTACGGGCGACGACGACTACGCCACCTACTCCGGCACCAGCATGTCCGCGCCCGTCGTCACCGGCGGTCTGGCCATGATCCAAGAATACGCCAAACAGCTCTACGGCACGAACCTCCTGTGGAACGGGGCCACCTACAAGGCCATCGCCATCAGCTCGGCCGACGAGATGGGGGACGCGCCCGGACCGGACTACAAGTCGGGCTACGGCCTCTTCAACGCGGCGACGGCCCTCGACCTAGTCTACAAGGAGCAGGCTTACGGCCGCCATTCGACCGTCAAGGAAGTGCTCCTGACCGACGGGGCCGCCGTCGAGTTCCCCATCAAGAGCAGTGCTGGTGGCGCGGTGAAGATCACAGTGGTCTGGGCCGACCCGGCTTCGAGCAACTACGTCGTTAGCGCGCTCAACAAGACCAATTCGATGCTCGTCAACGACGTCGACTGCCGTGTCATCCACGCGGGCGTGACGAACATGCCCTGGGTGCTCGATCCCTTCAGCCCGTCCGCCGCAGCGACCCAGGGCGACAACTGGCGCGACAACGTGGAGCAGGTGACCGTGACCAACGTGGCCGCAGGCGGCGATTTGCTCGTCAGGCTGACCCACAAGGGGATCCTGCGGTATCCGACCGGCAGTGCCGGGCAATGGGTGACGGTGGCCATCGACAACGCCCGCGACGAGACGATGCATACCCTCGCGCTCCAGACGATGCTCCTCAGCACAAACCAGCTTGCCGTGTCGTGGCCCGCCCGCGTCGGTTCCCGGTTCGAGCTTCTGGCCAACGACGATCTGAGCACGACCAACTGGACGGCCATCACCGGCGATATCGTTGCCCTCAAGACGAACGTCTCCGTCGTCATGAGCACCACGAACACGACCCAGCGATTCCTCCAACTCAGAAGGACTCAATGAAAGCGACGCTCCTCGCAATCCTCATCGCCGCGCTGGTCGCAGCTTCGGCCTCCGGACAGGGCATCGTCTACTTTACCTACGGCGCGGGCATCCGTGTGGGAGAAACCCTGCCCAGGACCGAACTGGAGATGGACCTGGACGGCAATGGGATCGTGGACTTTCGTTTCATCGGAACTGACCCTCTAGGAGCCGGCTTCCAGTTGGAACCAAGAGGCGCAAACAAGGTGCTCGGATATCCGGGAAGTGCCGATGTCTCGTCGGCCATCCGTGCCCGCCGACTGTTGGCCGGGGACGACGTTTCCGAGACGGCACCGGCTCTGGTGGCGTGGTATGGTTATCGGCCGCGTCCAAGTTTGTCCGTCACGGGGCTTTCCCTGATTTCTTGCCTTGATCCGTTTCACTGCGCCGGTGATTTCAAGGCTGATGGCTCGCGCCTCACCACGGGCTACCTAGGTATCCAATTCTTCGCGACGGATGGACTGCACTTCGGTTGGATACGCGTGCAGGGAGGTGCGGAGAACGACGGGACGATTCTCGACTATGCCTACAACACCGTCCCCGGCCAGTCGATCTCGGCAGGCGTGGTGCCGGAGCCGTCCACTTGGGCGTTGCTGGGTGTGGGGTCGGTAGCCCTTTGGAAACTCCGCCGCCGCTGAATCAGGGTTCGGCCGTCGCGGCTGGCTCGGAGCTGCGCCGGACCGAGTGGACTTTTCCGTCGAACCCCCAAACGCGGTAGTAGCGGACGCCGCTGTCCTTGGCTTCCGGGTTGGCCAGCACCGAGGCGGACTGTGCGGCGGCGGCAAGAGCCGTCGGCTTGGCGTCAACGCCCGGTGTCACGGCCGGTTGACGCGGTTCGGACGGCTGGCTGGCCATGGAGGGCTTTTGCCATGGCATCCATTCGCCGTTGAGCAGGACGCCCTTGTCGGGATCGACGTCCTGAACCGCCCGCTGCGAGCGGTTGAACGAGCGGCCGTCGGACAGGTAGACGGTGAAATCGTTCCCGGCGATGACGTAGCCGCTGACGGTGACACGGGCCATTTGCTTGAGCGCGGACAGTTCGGAGAACGCACCCTGGGCAGGCACGGGAGGCACCGCCGTTTGCGCCACGCTGGCCGCTGGCGGGTTTGGAGGCGCGGCAGCGACCGAAATGCCTCCCGTGCGGTCGGCCATCTTCTTGACCCCGAAGCCGAAGAGGTTCGGGAGAAAGAACAGCCCCAGGGCGACGCAGGCCGCCGCCGCGATCCAGACCCACCACGGCAAGCCCTTCTGCTTCTCTTCGCGGTCGGCCACGCCGCCGCCGGAGACACCCACGCCGGCGTCCGTGTCGTAGACGGAGCCGATGCCCTCCTTGTCGACGGTG
>JAYVSO010000069.1:0-65202 GCA_043775315.1 Verrucomicrobiota bacterium | reverse complement strand
GCACGCGCCTACACCATCGAGCGGGCCGAGGACGCGCCGGCGCTCGACTGGACGGTGATCGGCAACAGCACGAAGCGGGAGGCGTCGCTCAACTCGATGGTGAGCGGGACGAAGTATTGGTTCCGCGTGTCCGCCATCGGCGCGGCCGGCCAGAGCGCCTACAGCGATCCGGTGCCGCTCTTCGCGCCGTAATGGCTTGTCGGTTGCAATGACACGCGGCGGGACGGGCCTCGGGCTTGTCCCGCCGTTTTCATGTGCCGCCGGTTTGCAATTGGCGGTTCATTTCTCCGGCTGGAAGGAGCGTGGTGGGTGGTTTGCTTGAAAACGATGTCTTGGGCTTCTCCGGCGACCCGCTGTAGAATTCCGGCGGAATGAAAGAACAGTTGCTGCAGCTTCTCGCGGGTAAGGACTACTCGCCGGCCAATGTCCCCGAACTGCTCCACGAGTTGGGCCAGCCGCCCGACCAGCAGCAGGCCCTCCAGCAGGTCCTCCAGGAGCTGGAGCAGGCCGGGCTGATCGCCCGCATCAAGGGCAACCGCTACATCCTGCCCAACGAGGCCGATCTCATCCCCGGCCGCATCCGGATGAACCGTGCCGGGAAGGGCTTTCTCGCGCCGGATGATTCCACGCAGAAGGAGATCGCCATCCCCGAGAGCGCCACGGGCACCGCATTGCACGAGGACCGGGTGCTCGTCCGGCTCGATGCGCGGCTGCGTCCGCCCAAGCCCGGCGAAGAACTCCAACCGACCGGCACGGTCATCCGCGTGCTGGAAAGGCATCGCACCAAGATGGTCGGCACGCTCCAGCGAAGCGCGCGGTTCCTCTACGTCGTCCCGGATGATCCGCGCATCCCGCACGACATCTACGTCTCCGAGCCGAAGGACGTCGGCCGTCCCGCGCAGATCGGCGACAAGGTCGTCGTGGAACTCCGCGAATGGCTCTCCCGCCACACCAATCCCGAAGGCGAAATCGTCGAAGTGCTCGGCGCTCCCGATGCCGAGGGCGTGGACATGCTCAGCGTGCTCCGCCAATACAACCTTCCCCTGAGCTTCCCGCGCGAAGTGTTGGACGAAGCGCGGCTCAACGGTTCCGAGGTGAAGCCCCACGAACTCGAAGGCCGTGAGGATTGCCGCAGCCATCAGGTCGTCACGATTGATCCCGATGACGCCAAGGACTTCGACGACGCCATCTGCCTTCAGCGGACCGACGGCGGCAACTGGAAGCTCTGGGTCCACATCGCCGACGTTTCGCACTATGTGAAGCCCGGCACCGCGCTTGACGACGAGGCCCGCAAGCGCGGCAACTCGACCTACCTCGTCGACCGGGTCATCCCGATGTTGCCGGAGGCCTTGAGCAACGAGCTCTGCTCTCTCAAACCGCACGTCGAACGCCTGACCAAGTGCGTCGAGTTCCTCATCTCCGACGAGGGGGAGGTGCTGAAGACGCGTTTCTTTCCGGCGGTCATCCATTCGCAGCGGCGCTTCAGCTACAAGGAAGCCTTCGCGGTCATCCAAGGCGCGCCCTCCGGACCGATCGAGCAGATGCTGCACGATGCGAACGCGCTGACGCAGCGCATCCGCCGCCTTCGTTTCAAGGCCGGTGCGCTGGAGATGGATTTCCCCGAGATGAAGATCCGCCTCGATGAACAGGGCCGCATCGCCCGCATCGAGCGGATGGAGAACGACGTGTCCCACCAGCTCATCGAGGAGTGCATGCTGCTGGCCAACGAATCCGTCGCCGCCCGCCTCATCCAGCTCAAGCGCCCCGCCGTCCACCGCGTCCACGAGGAGCCCGACATGCGCCGCCTGCAGGACTACCGCGACGAAGTCCTCGCCCACAACGTGCCCTGCGGAAACCTCAGCATCCGCGGCGAAGTGCAGAAGCTCCTCCATCGTCTCGGCGAGTTGCCGATCGGGGCCGCGCTCAAGATCGGCTTCCTCAAGTCGCTCATGCGTGCCCGCTACGCGCTGGAGCCGCTCGGCCACTACGGTCTCGCCAAGAAGCACTACACGCACTTCACGTCGCCGATCCGCCGCTACGCGGACCTCATCGTGCACCGCGCGCTTTTCGAGCAGAGCCATGGTTCGAGGAACACGCTCAAGGAAACGGCCGAACACATCTCCATCACCGAGCGCAACTCGGCCGACGCCGAACGCGACAGCAAGGACGTGAAGCTCTACGCCTTCCTCGAGGCCCAGCTCGCGGCGCCCGAGCCGCAGCGGTATCCCGCGCTGGTCACGGACCTCCGCAACTTCGGCTTCTTCGTCGATGTGACCGGCCTGGCCATGAGCGGCCTGGTCCCGTTGTCGACGGTGGACGACGACTTCTACGTGCTCGATCCGATCCGGCGGCAGCTCGTCGGACGCCGCACGCGACGGGTGATCCGTCTCGGCGACAAGATCGAAGTGCAGGTCGCGAAGGTGGACCGCTTCAAGAAGCAGGTGGACTTCCGGTTCGCCCCCGGCCAGTTGGCGGGCGATTCCAAACAAGCGCGTCCCTCCGGCCAGCGTTCATCCGGTCGCGACCGTCGTCCGTCTGCCGGCGGAGATCGCCGCGAACGGCCAGCGCGTCCAAGCCAGCCGATGCCGGACCGCAATCGCCGCGAGCCGCATCCGGGCAAGCCCGTCAGCGTGGGACGTTCCCAGGGTTCCAGTCGTCAGCAAAACGCCGCTCCCGCGAGAAGTGGTGGAGCCCATCCTTCCACGGCGAAATCCCACCCGGGCCGCCCGCCCCAGCGCGGGCAAGCACAGGGCGGATCCAAGCAGGGCGGGCCGCGTCCCGGAGGCCAGCCGCAAGCGCGCGGGGGACGACAGGGCCAGCCAAAACGTAACGACGACCGTCGTCCGAACACGACCGGCCGTCCCGACCAGCCGGCGCGTCAGAACCAGTCCGGCCGGCCGAGCCAGTCGGGCCGCCCGAACTTGCCCGCCGCCAAGCCCGGCTTCATTGCGTCCTCGACCGGACGTTCCATCCCGACGCGTCCGCCCCGGTTCCCGACTTCCGGCTCGGGTCGTCCGACACCCCCGGCAAAGCCGTCGCACGATCCGTTCGACCAGTTCCCGAAGAAAGGCCGTTCTAGCCACTCGCGAAACCGTCGCGAAGACGGTCGATGACCGGAGGATAAGTTGCAGTCCGATGCCTAGGCGCAATCGGACTGGAGCAAGGTGGGCCGAGTCGCGCTGCGACTCGGCCTGCGGCTTCTTCGGATGGTCCCGGCGGTTGCAGGTTTTGTCGTTCCCGCTAGCTTTCGCGCGCCATGACCCTGTCCGTCACCCGCACTGAAAACCTCCCGCGCTGGTTCGCCGCGAGCCGCCTCTATTACGGCTGGGTCATCGTCTTCCTCGCTTCCATAGCGATGGTGGGAACCTTGCCGGGGCGGACGCAGGGACTGGGGCTGATCACCGAGCCTCTCCTGCGCGAGTTGAAAATGGACCGCGTCGCCTTCGCCCAGCTCAACCTCTGGGCGACCTTGCTCGGCGCGCTCTGCTGTTACGCAGGCGGCCGCTTCATGGACCGGCGTGGTGCGCGGACGGCCCTTCCCCTGGTCTGTGTGATCCTGGGCGCGGCGGCTGTGCTCCTCACGGTCGCGGACTCCGCGGCCGTGGTCTTCATCGCGATCCTGCTCAGCCGCGCCTTCGGGCAAAGCGCCCTCTCCGTCGTCAGCATCTCGATGGTGGGGCAATGGTTCCGCCGCCGGCTGACGGCGGCGATGGCGACCTACACGGTGCTTCTCAGCATCGGCTTCATGATCGCCTTTCCCCTGATCGGCTGGGTCGTGCAGAACCACGGATGGAAGATGGCGTGGGCGGGTTTCGGCTGCTGGCTCATCCTGGGGTTGGCGCCGTTGTCCTGGTTCCTCACCCGCCAATCCCCCGAGTCGTGCGGCGTGCCGACGGATGGCGTGGCGGCGGTCGAACGCGAGTCCGACCTGGTGGGGGCGACGCTCGGTGAGGCGCTGCGTTCCCCGGCGTTCTGGGTCTTCGGCCTCTCCGCGGCGGCCTACAACCTGGTCGCTTCCGGCGTGGGCCTCTTCAACGAATCGATCCTCAACGCCCGAGGCTTCGCCGCGGGCACGTTTTACCAGGCGCTGGTCGTGACCGCGTTGACATCGCTCATCGGAAACTTTCTCGCCGGCTGGCTGGCCGACCGCTGGTCGCAGGGCCACCTCATGGCGATCGCGATGCTGCTGCTCGGACTGGCGACGGCGGGCCTGCCGATGCTGACGACCCTCTCGCAGGTCTATGCGTGGGCGGCGGCCATGGGGATCGCGGGTGGATTTGTCATGGTGATCTTCTTCGGGGTCTGGGCGCGGTTCTTCGGGCGGAAGGAACTCGGACGAATCCAGGGCGCGGCCCAGGCCTTGACCGTGCTCTCGTCGGCCGTTGGTCCGTTGATGCTGGCGAAGTGCGTGACCGGCAGTGGCTCCTACGCCCCCGCGTTCCAGATCCTCGCCGTCGTGATGGGATTGTTGGCCGTGGCCGCGCTGCTGGTGAAGACGCCGCAGGTCGGGACAAACGGCTGATCAACTTGGCGCAATGCTTCCTGACTTGGCCTCCAAAGCCCGGAAGAGCCGGAGCGTCGCGTAGTCGATCCGGCCTCCGAGGACGGAATGGGCCCCGCTGAGCGTCTGCCAGCCGGCCTTGTCGAAGGCGGCGCGCATCTCGGCGGCCTGCTCGGTGGTGAAGAGCCGCGAGGGGTCGAGTTCTTCACCCGCTTCGATGGCGGAGGCGAGGTGCTGCGAGACGGTGCCTTCCGTGATGCCGCGCGCGCGCGCCACGCCGGCGACATCGAGTCCGCTGCGGAAGGATCGGAGCGAATCGCGCACCGTATCGGTCAGGAGTTCACCGCGTGATTTGGTTGCGCGGACCGGAGCGGCGACTTCCTGGAATTCGTCGGAGAAGAGCTGCTTCGGCTGGACGCGGAGATGCGCCTCCACCTCGGCGATGAACTGCGCGCCGTAGGCCTTGAGCTTCGTTTCGCCCACGCCGGAGATGCGGCGGAAGTCGTCCTCCGTCTGTGGATAGAGCCTGGCCATGAGGCGGAGGGAGGTGTCGCCGAAGACGATGTAGGGCGGCACACCGGCCGCATCGGCCAGCTCCTTGCGGAGACGGCGGAGTTTTTCGAAGAGCAGTTCGTCGCAGGTGATTTCGCCGGCCTTGTCGGAGCGGGATGTCGCCGCGGCCATCGGTCGGGTCAGCGTGATCTTCCGTCGGTCCTTCAGCGCGGCGACGCCTTCGTGCGTGATCTCCAGGGTGGGGAATTGTCCCGCGCTTTGGCCGACCAGTCCGAGGCGCATCAACTCGCGGCCGATGGTGCCCCATTCGTTGCGCGTGTGTTCCTTGCCGATGCCGTAGGTGCTGAGTTCGTGGTGGCCCGATTGACGCACGCGCTCTGTTTCGCCTCCGGTGAGCACGGCGATGACGTGGTTCAGTCCGCATCCGTATCCGCTCTTCTGCCGGATGCGGACGATGCAGCTGAGAAGCTTCTGCGCGGCGATGGTGCCGTCGAAGCTCTGGCGCGGGGCAAGGCAGTTGTCGCAGCCGCCGCAGTTCGCCTCGGGAAACTCCTCGCCGAAATAGTCGAGCAGCATGACGCGGCGGCACTCGGCGCATTCCGCGTAGTGGACCATCGTCTGGAGCTGCTCGCGGGCGATGCGCTGCTCTTCCGGATCGGGCTTCTCGTCGATGAAGCGCTGTTGTTTCACCACGTCGCCTGGGCTGAAGAGCAGGAGGCAATCTGCGGGAAGCCCGTCGCGTCCGGCGCGTCCCGTCTCCTGGTAGTAGCCCTCGATGTTCTTCGGGAGGTCGTAGTGGATGACGTAGCGGACGTTGGGTTTGTTGATGCCCATGCCGAACGCGACCGTCGCGCAGACGACGCGCGCTTCGTCGCGGAGAAACTGTTCCTGATGCCTGCTGCGGTCCTCCTTCGAGAGTCCGGCGTGATACGGCACGGCGCGGATGTTGTCCTCGGCGAGCTTGTTCGCGAGGGACTCCGTGCCGGCGCGGCTGGCGCAATAGATGATCCCGCAGTCCTTCTTCCGTTCGCGGATGAACTCCAGCACCTGCTGGTAGCCCGCCGACTTGGGCGTGACACGGTAACCGAGGTTGGGGCGGTTGAAGCTGGCGACGTAGACCGACGGATCCACGAACTGGAGTTGGGAAACGATGTCCTCGCGCACGCGGCCGGTGGCGGTGGCGGTCAGGGCCATGAACGGCACGCCGGTGATCTTCGAACGCAGCTCGCGGATCTGGCGGTATTCCGGTCGGAAATCGTGGCCCCATTCGCTGATGCAATGGGCCTCGTCGACGGCCACGCAGGCCACGCCCCAGCGGTTCAGGTCGTCGATCATCGAGCCGAGCATGAGGCGCTCGGGCGCGAGATAGAGGAGCTTGAACTCGCCGCGGTTCAACCCGCGCCAACGTTCGCTGCGTTCCGCGTCGGACAACGAGGAGTTGAGGAACGTCGCAGCCACGCCGCTGGCCTTGAGCGAGTCCACCTGGTCCTTCATCAAAGCGATGAGCGGCGAGATGACGACGGTGAGGCCGGGCCGGACGAGTGCTGGAAGCTGGAAGCAGAGCGACTTGCCGCCGCCGGTCGGCAGCAGGGCGAAGACGTCCTTGCCCGCGAGCGAATCGCGGATGATGTCCTCCTGCAACGGCCGGAACGCCGTGTAGCCGAAGACCTCCTTGAGCGGAGTCAGGAGGTCATGGATGGCGGAGGCGTCGGACACGCGGGGGTTCTAGCGCGGGCGATGAGGAAGGGCGACGGCGAAAATCCGAAACGGTGAAGTGTGTCTACGAAGGGCGTGAAGCAGCGGCCAACCTTGCGATGAGGCCAAACCCTGAACATGAAACTTGTTCCAACCTGATACCCCGGTGATCCTGTAATCTAGGACGGGTGTCATTTCTTCCGAACGCACAAGCTGACCAGCCAACCCACCAGCAACCCGAGCAACGCGCCAACGGCGACAAGGACTCCGACGACGATAGCCTGCAAAATCAACTCGAAGAGACCGGGATGCCCCGGCGCTTTGATGAATACAAAAACCATGCTGCCGACACCATAGAGCAGACCGGCTATCGCTCCTCCAATCGTGAATCGCTTTTTCATGGTGATTTGAATTCGCCTACCGACCCAAGCTCAGCGACGGCGGCCACGAGACGCGCCGATGGCAACCGCGACGGCCCGCCGCAGTTCGCTGGAGAGCATGTTTAGGCCGATGCGGGTTTCTCATTCTGTGCCCTCCCACTCTGTCCAATACTCATCGCAAACCCTTTCGATGGTGCTGTAGTCAGTGATCTCTCCGGTGTCTAACGCGAATCGGATGCTCTCGAAGTCGAGAATCAACTGTCCCATCGTCGTTTCGACCGTGACCGGCATGGACTGTGACTCCGTGCTCAGAATCTCCGGTGTGCCAATCTCAAGTTCCTCTCGGAGATGGCTGGTCCTTCCGCTGAAATCACGAAACTCAACGCGCCTGACTCCAGCCAACGTCAGGACGAAACTATCGCCGAGCGGTCTGAGTCGCCGTCTCAGGTATGGAATGCTCACAAACATCGTGAGCGTGTCGCCATCCTGTGAAACGGCGGTAATCTCGCCATCGTGCAAAACATTCCAGGTTGAGATGCGCGTATCCATCAGCCTACCACTGTATTCGGCCGCAGCTTGCGGTTAAGCATGGATTGGTTTGTGCGGCCACAAAACGACGCTAGACGGGGGAAATCGGCTGTCGAGAAGGGTTTGGGTTCATCCAGCCACGGAGTTGAAGCGAAATACGGCTCCGGCAATGACCGCAGGCGATTGGCTTTCAATGGCCGAGCAGGTCCCATTCGCTGGGCCCCGGCTACCGGCTGGCAAACCTCCATGGCGTTGAGATGGCGTGGAAGCGTAACGAAGCTTTTAGGAGGTAGGGTGAAGGCTCCCGCCGAGCCGCCGCTGCGCTTCCTCGGAACAGCAGGGTTACGGCGGCAACGCGAGATGGCTGATGGAGATGCCCGACTTCCCGCGAGGAACCTGCACGCCACAAGGTCGCCACGAGGCAGCTCGGCAGGAGCCTTCGCCCTACCTTGGCCCTGCCTGCGAGCTTGAACCAGGTGGCTGGCTGGGAAACATGGAGCATGTCCGGCGATGAGCGGCCAAAGCGAAGCCGGTTGAACCACGCGCCACCGGTGTGGGTCGCCGAAGGAAGCCTCTTCTTCATCACCATCAACTGCGCGCTCAGGGGCGAAGACCAGCTCTGCCAGCCCGGCATTGCCCGACCAGTTCTCGATTCAGCCAAGTTCTACCACGACGAGCTTAAATGGCATTGCCGCCTCATGCTCCTCATGCCCGATCATTTGCACGCTTTGATCTCGGTTCCCGCCGAGCCCGGGCTCAAGACGGCGATCACGCGCTGGAAAGGCTACGTTGCGAAGACGCTTGGCGTCCGCTGGCAGCAGGACTTCTTTGACCACCGTCTCCGCGACCACTGGCAGGCGGAGGAAAAGACCGGCTACATCCTGAACAACCCCGTCCGTCGCGGCCTATGCCGCGAAGCCGCCGACTGGCCGCACATCTTCCGCCCACAAGACCGGCAACCGTAGGCCACGGCTGGTAGGGCGAAGCCTCCCGGCGAGCCGCCGGTGCGCTTCCGAGAATCTAGAGGGCCACGGCGGCAAAGTCTGACGGTCGATGGAGACGTTCGGTTTCCCGCGAGGAGCCGGCTTGTCGGAAGACGCCCACAAGGCGGCTCGCCGGGAGGCGTCGCCCTACCGAGGATGGCATGGCCGCCGCCGCCCTACCAGGGGCGGGAGTTCCGGCGCTGGAAGGCTGATTGGCCTTTGGCCTTCGGGCTTCGTCATTCCGCCGGGGTCAGGCGGTTTCGCCGTCGAAGGGGGCGAGTTCGGCGGCGGTCTTTTCCCATTCGGCGGTGGCGACGGGGAGGCGGTCCTGGAGTTCGGCGAGTTCGCGGTTGAGCGCGGTGGCGTTGCCGCCCTTGGAGTAGCTGTCGGGCTTTTCCAGTTCGGTCATGATCGCCTTCTGCCGGGCTTCGAGCTTGTGGATCTCGGCTTCGAGCTGCTTCACGCGGCTCTGGAGTTCGCGCTTCTGTTTGGCGCGGGCTTCGCGGTTTTCGGTTTCGAGGCGCTTGGCTTCCTTGCGGTCGGCCGGCGGCAGGACGGGCGCGGCATCACGCCGGCCGCTGCTGGGCTGGATGACCTTGTCGCCGGCGGTGAGCCCGGCGCGTTCGGTCTGGGCGGTCTTGTCGAGGTAGTATTGGTAGTCGCCGGGATAGCGGGTGAGCTTGCCGCCACGGACGTGGATGACCTGGTTGGCAAGGGCGCGGATGAAATGGACGTCGTGGCTGATGAAGACAAGCGTGCCCTGGTATTGCTTCAGCGCGCCGACAAGGGCGTCGATGCTGGGCATGTCCAGGTGGGTGGTGGGCTCGTCCATCAGGAGGAAGTTGGGCGGATCGAGCAAGAGTTTGACGAGGGCCAGCCGGCTCTTCTCGCCGCCGCTGAGGACCTTGACCTTCTTGAAGACGTCGTCGCCGCGGAAGAGGAAGCTGCCGAGGATCGTGCGGACGGCCTGTTCGGTGACTCGTTGCGGGGTGTCGAGGGCCTCGTCGAGGACGGTCCGTGAGGCGTCGAGCATGTCGAGGCGGTATTGGGCGTAGTAGCCGACGCGGACGTTGTGGCCGAGTTCGCGCGCGCCCTTTTGGGCCGTGATGGCTCCGGCAAGCAGCTTGAGGAGGGTGGATTTGCCGGCGCCGTTCGGTCCGACGAGCACGATGCGTTCACCGCGTTCGATCCGAGTTTCTATGCCGTCGTAGATGCGGTTGGTGCCGTAGGCGAAGTGGATGTCGTCGAGCGTGATGACCTTCTGTCCGCTGCGCTGGGGCTGCGGGAACGTCATGGCCATGGTGGGGCCGTTGTTCTCAGGGATGTCGGTCATCTCCTCGCGGATGCGCTCGATCTGCTTGAGCTTGCTCTGGGCCTGGGTGGCCTTGGTGTTCTTCGCGCCGAAGCGGTCGACGAATTCCTGGAGCTGGTCGATGCGGCGCTGCTGGGACTTCTGGGTGGCGAGGGCGGTCTGTTCGTTGGCCGCGCATTGGACGAGGTAGGAATCGTAGTTGCCGGTATAGCGGTTCAGCTTGGACCGGCGAATCTCGACCGTGTGGGTGCAGAGGCGGTTGAGGAATTCGCGGTCATGGGAAATGACCATGAGCGCGCCGGGATAGTAGAGGAGGTAGTCCTGGAACCAGATGAGCGTCTCCAGATCGAGATGGTTCGTCGGCTCGTCGAGCATCAGCAGGTCCGGTTCGTCGGCGAGCAGCCGGGCCAGATGGGCGCGCATGACCCAGCCGCCGGAGAGCTCCTTGCTAGGGCGGTCGTAGTCGGATTCGCGGAACGAAAGGCCGGCGAGGATGCGTTTGGCCTTCGCGAGCATCTGGCCGTCGACCATGTGGTGTTCGTCGTGGCCGGATCCGGGCAGGACGCCGGTGGCGACTTCTAGGACGGTCTCATCGCCCGCCGGCGCGGTCTCCTGCGGAAGGAATCCGACCCTTGTGCCGCGGATGACGGCGATGTCGCCATCGTCGGGCGATTCCTGGCCGAGGAGGATCTTGATCAGCGTCGTCTTGCCCGCGCCGTTGGGCCCGACCAGTCCGATCCGTTCACCCTCGGTGATGGAGAGCGAGGCTTCTTCAAACAAGGTTCTGCCACCCAAAGTTTTTGATAATCCGGAAAACGTCAGCATTTCTGAGAGTAAGACTAGAGGACGGGGAAGTCCTTCAGCCAGCTTAAGGTTGCGGGCTTTGAACCGTCCCTTGAGCCAGCGGGCCAGGTTTTGCACTCCGCCGTGGGAGGAACATCCCGGTCGTCCTCCGATAGCGCTGGTAGTCATCGCTGAAGGCGTTGGCGACATCGCGCTCCTCCGCCAAGGCCAGCCGCCAGTAGACCCAGAGCAGGATGGGAAACATCACGAGCGTGGGCAGCGTCGGCCAGTTGACCAAGCTGCCGATGAGGAAGAGGAAGAAGCCCGTGTATTGGGGATGGCGGATGCGGCGATAAAGCCCGTCACGGACGAGGCCGCCCCTCGCACGATGCACTTGCCGCCAGCCGAGCAGGGCGATGAGGCCGCCAAGTGCGACAAGGGCGTTGCCGACGAAGGTCAGCACAACGGCGCCGGTTTCATCCCAGCCGAGGAGATACGCCCACGCGTGGCCGTGGAAGTGGTCGCTGGCGAATTCCGTCTTTCCGGTCAGCCAGGCCACGCCATACATCGTCAGTGGCAGCCCATACATCTCGGCGTAGAGGGCGACGACGAACGCCTGGGCCAGCCCGAGGGAACGCCACTCGGTCCGGGTGCGGGGCCGCAGGACTCCGTAGATGAAGCCACCCGCAAGGAGGAGATAAAACGCGACGAGCCACCAGTTGTGGTAGTCGACCCGGAACACGTCGGACAGCCGGTCAAGCATGGCGGATCGTAGGGGATGTTCGTTGAAAACAAAAACGCCGCCGGGGTTTCCGGCGGCGTTGCGAATCCGAACCGGGGGAGCCTACCAGCTGACGGCGGACTTTTTGCCCTGTTTGCTGATGGTCTTCTCCTCCTCCCACACGGCGAGGCCGTCGCTGCTGGCGAGCGACATCTGGAACACGTAGGTGGACTCGCGGAGGTTCCCCTGCGCGGCGCGGTTTTCGATGATTTTGCCTGAGAGCGTGTAGTCGGGGCGCGCGGCGATTTTCTTGGTGCCGAGGAATTCCTGTTCGCGTTTGGCTTCGGCCGCGAGCGGGTCTTCGGCTCCGCCGAGGCCGGCGGTGATGTCGGCCACGACCTTGCCGGTGCCGAGGAGGGCGACGCGGATCTTCTTCACGATCATGTCGGTGTCGATCTGGGTGCCGGTGCTGTTGACGATCCGGCTGATCGCGAGGATCGATTTGCCGTCGGGTCCGGAGGCCTTGAGCTTGCCTTGGTTGACCTGCTTTTCGATCAGGGAATTGATCATGGTCTCGGAGGCCATGTTCCAGTCCTGGATGTTGATCTGGCCGACGTTGCTGAGGGTGCGGTTGCCGGACGGATCAACGTAGGTGGCCTGAGGTGACGAGGCGCATCCGGCGAACAGCGCCGCACAGGAGGCGGCGACAAGGGAGGTGGAGAGGATACGGTTCATGGAATTCGTTTCGATTCGGTTACTTGGCGTTTTCGTAGAGCTTCAGGCGGAAATCCTTGGCGGCGGGATTGGGCGCGATGCCGCTGATGAACATCGTTTCCTTGCCCTCGATCTGGCGGGTGACGGCCACGGTGGTCGGCCCTTCGACCAGGTTGCCGGTCAGGTCGAACCACTCCCACTTGTAGCTGAAGCGCTGGAGGCTGCGGGTGTTGTTCTGGAGCTCGGCCTGGACCTTGAGGAAGCCGCCGGGCCCTTCGGTGGCGTTGACGCCGAGGATCTGCACCTTGCGGGCAAGGGAGGAATCGGTGATCACCCGTTTCTCGGCCACCATGTTGCGCTGGTAGGCGGGTTGGGCGGTTTCGGTGCTGTTGACGGTGTTGCACCCGGTGCCGGCGAGGCCGATGACGGCCGCGCAGAGGGCGACGGGAAGGAGTTGGATCTTCATTTCAGCTTGATGACGTTGACCACGAGCGGAGTGCCCGGGCCGACGGACTTGACGAGAACTAGACTCGTCGAATTCGGTTCCACCGCAACTTCGGTTTTCTGTCCGTTGGAGGCCGCGATATCGAGCTTGCTGTCGGCCGGAGTGGGGAAGGAGCAATACTGGAATTCCTTGGGAAGCGTCGTCCAGGTGCGGGTGTCGGCGATGTTGACCGCTGCCTGGGAGGCGGCGGTGGCGACCATGGAAAACAGGCCGGCAACGGCTCCGCCCGCATCCTCGGCGGCCTTGTTCACGAAGTAGGACGCGGTGGCCTTGATCGTGGTGGAGAGGAGGGTCTTGGTGATGATGGAAGGCAGCTCGTCCTTGAAGGCCTGGCCGACCACGCCGTCCATGCTCGCGAGCAGCGCGGTGGTCTCGATCGCACCCCCGGCGGTGACGTTGAGGGCGGCGACGTAGTTGGCGTCGAAGACGAGTTTCGGGAAGGCCGCGCCGACATAGGGCACACGCCCCGAACCGATGAAGAAGACGGGGATGTCGAGGCGGAACTGGTCGCGCGACGGGGCGCTGCCGGTCTCGAAGACGACGTAGGTGCGGGGAGCCACGGGTTCGCCATTGGCGGCCTTCTCGGCCACGGCCAGATCGGCGTTGATGTATTTGTTCTCGCCCGACAGCCCCTTCACGCGCTCAAAGGATTTTCGCGCCCGTTCCAGGTCGCTGCCGCCGGCCGCGAACGTGAGGAAGTAGACGCCGTCGAGGTAGACGGGGAAGGGGTTCACGTAGTCGGCGTAGGCCTTGAGGGTGTCGAGCGCGGTGTAGTTGTCCTTGAGAAGCCCGCCGACCTTCGGGTCCGCCTTCGCCTGCTCGACGCTCCGGCTTTCGTTCTTCTTCTCGTCGCCGGCCTTCTTGATCTCCTCCTCCTCCTTCTCGATGCGCTTCTTGTTGTTTTCCACGGCGTCCTGCTGGCGCTGGAAGGCACGGATGATCTCGGGGCGGGCCTTTTCAGACTGGCCGAGATGGAGGTAGTTCAACGCCTTGTAGGTGTTGACCATGACCTTGTCGTAGTCACGGCCGGTGTAGGGGAGGTTCGCCTGGTTTGAAAGGATCGCGCCGGTCTCGTTGGCGACGCTGGTCTTGGCCCTCTCGTCGTAGGCGTTGATTGCGTCGTCCGCCTGTTGGAAGGCCTCGATGCTTTCAGGAATCTTGCCGGCCGCACGAAGGGCCGTGGCCTGTTCGAGGCGGTAGATGAGGCCGTCCTTGCCGGCCTTGGCCTTGTCGGCCTTCTGGGTGAAGTCAGTGGCGGCGGCGGCGTAGTTTCCGCTCTTCCAAAGGTTCTTGGTGTCCGAGGTCTTTTGCTCGTAGGTCTGGCAGCCGGTCAGGGCGGCGGCCGCAACGGCAAGTGCGGCGAGACGCAGCGGCTGCGTGGGGATTCTCATCAGGATTGGGATTTGGGATTTCGGACGGAAGAGCGGCCCGGCATCGGGTGGAGGACCTACTTGCGGACGATGGCGCCTTCGGCGATGCCGCGGTCCTCGATGACTTCGCCCTTGGAGAGCCTGGGCAGCACGTCGGTGATGCGGATCTTGCCGATCTCGACCTCTTCCTTGCCGAGGACTTCCTTGGTGTCGGGATCGATCAGTTCCTTGCCGACGGCGAACACGCGCCAGACTTCGCCCTTGGCGACGCCGGAACCTTCGCCGCGGTTGAGGGTGACCGTCTTGTCGGTCTTGGCGACGACCTTGGCCGGGAAGATGACGTCGGCGATGCGGGTGGCGGCCCACTCGGCGGAATCCTTGATGACGGTGCGGATCAAGGCATCGGTCGCTTCGGCGTCGTTGCCGGTTTCGTTGAGGGTCTGTTGAGCATCGGTCGTGGTGATGGAATTCGCGGCGGACTCGAGCAGCTTGCCTGAGCTGGTCTCGTAGATCTTGGTGATGAGGGAGAGGCGGATGGTGCGTTTGGTCAGGGTCTTGTTGACCAGCTTCTGCACGAGGCGTTCGGTCTGGTCCTCGTAGTCGTCGACGGTGAGGACGGCGAGATACTTCGTGTCGACGAGGTTGAAGCCCTTGGCCTTCGTGGGATTGAGGGCGTTGGCCTTGTCGTCGTCGGTGACGAGATCCTTGATGTCGCTGCGGGAAACGATCTGGAACTTCCGCGTGGCGTTGAGCCGGTCGATGAACTGCTCGTTGAGCGACTGGGTCATCTGGTCGACGGAAAGCGATTTGCCGGAGCGCGCCAGCTTGGCGGCGATGGCCGGAACGGCTTTCACGGGGCCGATGCCGAGGGTTTCACGCTGGGCGAACGTCGAAGTCGCGACGGCGACGGCGGAGAAGGCGATGAGGGAACGGAGAAGGGTCTTCATGGAAGCGGGTTCAATTGGGCGGAAGGCGGGTCAGTTCTTGTTCTTCACCTGAACGGTGGCGCCGTCGTAGAGG
Organism: Verrucomicrobiota bacterium; assembly: GCA_043775315.1. GTDB lineage: Bacteria > Verrucomicrobiota > Verrucomicrobiia > Limisphaerales > CANJSG01 > CANJSG01. The sequence goes on along the minus strand of JAYVSO010000069.1, from coordinate 50,177 downwards.
GACTTGCCCCTGATGTCGACCTTGTAGCCGCTCTGTTCGAGCATCTTGGCGAAACCCTCGACGGCCTTCACCTGCGCGTCGGTCAGCTTGCGGTCGTTCTCGAGGTCCTGGAGGAACTTCACGTTGTCCTTCCACCGGTCGTAGCCGGCTTCGCTGAGCTGGAGGGTGAAGCGGAGTTTCTGGCCGGGCATGGCGTTGATCGTCTGTTCGACGGGGCGGTAGCCCGCGCGGGTGATGCGGATCTTGTTGAAGCCGGGCGGGAGTTTGATCGTGGCCGGAGTGGTGCCGAGAACGACGCCGTTCGCTTCGACGGTGGCATCGGCGAGGGTCACTTCCACAGTTTCGGAACCCTTGATGACCCTGCCGTCAGGCCCGACTTGGAGGTCGGGCAAACGTAAAGGCTGCTGGGTCAGGTCGACGGGAACGGTGGCGATGGAAACGTCAACCAACGCGGGCCTGGACACTTCTGTTTTGGCGATCTGCGCGGTCTTCGCCGGAAACGCCTTCAGCAAACCGGCCACGGCGTCGTCGATGAGTTCGTTGAAGATCTCGGTCGATTCTTGGCCGGCGGTCTGGGTGCCGCGCATGCTCTTGGAAACCCGGATCGTGTCGCCGGCCAGCGCGGCGCCTTCACCGGCTTCGACCAGCTTGTAGGTGACGCGCATGGTGTGGACGTCGCTCTTCACGTTGAGATCGCCGTCGTTGAACGTGCGGGAGTCCTTGGCCACGGAGGAAAGAGCCGCGAAGAAGATGAAGTCGACGCCGAGATTCTGCGAAAGCCGGAGGGCGGAAGTGCCTTCGCCCAGGAGTTGGTCTAGGTTCGCGCCCGTGCCTTCCTTTGCGATCGCATCCGTCACGACCTGGCGGCTGATGAGGGTGAGTCCCTGGCCGGCCGCGCGGCTGAGCAGGAGATCCTCCAGGAGCATCGCCTGCTTCTTGTATTGTTCGCCCGCGCGGTTTTCGACGAGGAGGGCCGCCTTGCGGCCGGGAGCGGAAGCTTCCGCAGCGTGGATATGCGACGGGCCGGCAACCAATGCGGCGGCGATCGAAGCGAGGAGCGCGAGGCGGGAAATAAAATTGGCCTGAGATGTCATGGCTTTATGACGGGCAATGCATCGGACACGTCCTACGCAGTCTTGAGCCGCTCCGTCATGGGATGAGTTAAGGGCCGTCCAATGGACCGTCAATGTGCATCTGGTCCCGGAGGCTTCGTAGGCAGGTTTGGGGCGATGGTGAAGGGTGTCTTCAACGCCCTAGGAAAAAAGGAAAGGCGCCGGGTTGGAAGCCCGGCGCCTGCGAATGCGAAACCGGAGGGGTCACTTGGCTGCGAACGAATAGAGACTCTTGCTGCCGCGGATGATCAGTTCCTTGCCCACGGCCACGGGCTGGGCGTCGATTGGCTCATCAAGCCGGGTTTTGGAGACGGTTTCAACTTTGGTGCCCTGCTTGATGACGACCATGCCGCCATCGCGTCCGGCGAGGTAGACGTTGCCGCCCGCGCCGAGGGGCGAAGCGTAGACACCAGTCAGTCCGCTGATCCTTTCGGTTTCGACATGTCGTTCGCCGGTTTTGGCGTCGAAAATCGAGAGGAGGGCCTCGTTGCCGGAGAAGAAATACAACTTGCCTCCGTAGAGCAGGGGAGACGGCACATAGGGCGTGCCTTTGTTGTGGGTCCAGACGACGGAGTCGGTGCCCGTGATGTCGCCCTTGGAACCAAGTTTGATGGCATTCAGGGCGCTGCCACGGAAGCCGCTCATGGCGATGGCCAGTCCGTCGATGGCGACGACCGACGGGATGGCGTTCACCGTCTGGCCGCCGCATTCCCAGAGGATTTCGCCGTTCTTCACATCGTAGGAACGGACCTTGCCGGTGGCGTTGACGATGGCCTGGGTGATTCCGTTGTGTTCGACGATGAAGGGCGTGGACCACGTCGTGGCTTCGGAGCGCGGCTTCCGCCAGAGTTCCTTACCGGTGGTTTTGTCGACGGCAACGATGAAGTCATCGTCGCCCTCATGGTCCCAGTTGATGATGATCCGGTCGCCGGCCAGTGCGGGGGAAGTGCCTTCGCCGAAGCCGTTCCGCGTCTGCTGGTCGCCAAAATCCTTCTCCCATTTGATGTTTCCAGAGAAGTCCATCGCGTAGAGGCCGCGGGATCCGAAGTAGGCGTAGAGCATCTTGCCGTCGGTGACCGGCGAGCCCGAAGCATAGCCGTGGGTCTGATGATGGCCTTCGTGTGGAACCTGTTCGCGGACGACTTTTGTCCAAAGGGTCTTTCCCGTGTTGCGGTCGAGGCAGAGGACGGCGAATTGGAAAACTTCAACGGGCTGTTCGCCCCGCATTCCGCCGCCCGGTCCTCCCGGACCACCGGGACCACCCGGGCGACGCTTCCCTTGGCCGGGCCCACCTGGCGGCGGCGGAGTCGCTTGGGCCATGACCGATGGTCCACTGGTCAATGCCGCCACGGGCGTGCCATTGGCGCGCTTGCCTGTCGGGATGGCGGTTTGGACAAAGATCTTGTCGCCCCAAACTATGGGCGTGGCCGTGCCTGAGCCGGGAATTGCGACCTTCCACTTGAGGTTCTTCTGCTCGCCGAACTCGGTGGGCGGGGTCGCCGTGGACGTCGATCCATTCGCGAGAGGCCCGCGCCAATTGGGCCATTGCTGGGCGGGATCAAGTTCGGCGGCGGTCAGGCTGAGGCTTCCCAGAAGCATCGAGCCGAGAAGTGTGGTGAGTTTGGTTGAGACATTCATGGCAAATTCGAAGGCGAGACTATTCAGGAACCGTTTGTGTTCAAGAGCTGCGGGCCTAACGACCATCCTTCTGGATTCCGGTTACATCCCTCTTCGGCGGCATTTGCCGCTGAAAATGAAAAGGCCGTCCGATTTGGACGGCCTTGCGAGGTTAGTTCGAAAAGTGAAGCCCGGTCACTCCTTGCCCACGGCCTCGGCGAGGTCCTTCTCGTGTTTCTCGCGGGCGCCTGCGACGTCGTATTTGTCGTTGTCCGGATGGGACGGATTCAAAGGGGAGATTGAACGAAGTTTGGCGATGATCCCGGGCAAATGTTTGATGAGGAAGTCGACCTCCTCCTCGGTGTTGTAGATGCCGAGGCTGAAGCGGACGGAACCGCGGGCGCGCATCGGAGTCAGTCCCATGGCGGACAGGACGTGGGACGGATCGAGAGAACCCGTCGTGCAGGCGGAACCGGAGCTGGCACAGATGCCAACGCCGTCCAACAACAGGAGGATGGCCTCCGCCTCGACGAACTCGAAACAGATGTTCGTCGTGTTGGGCAGGCGCGGTTCCTTGGCCCCGTTGCGGAGGGTGTTGGGGATGGCCGTCAGGATGAAGGATTCGAGCCGGTCGCGCAGCGCGCGGACGCGGGTGTTTTCCTCGTCGAGGGTGGCGATGGCCAGATCGGCCGCCCGGCCGAAGCCGACGATGTTGGCCACGTTCTCGGTGCCGCCGCGTTTGCCGCGTTCCTGATGGCCACCGATGACGTAGGGCTGGAACTTGGTCCGGCGCTTCACGTAGAGCAGGCCGATGCCTTTCGGTGCGTGGAGCTTGTGGGCGGAAAGGCTGAGGAAATCCACGCCCAGGGCCTTCACGTCGATCTTGAGCTTGCCCGGCGTCTGCACGGCGTCGGTGTGGCAAAGCACTCCTTTGCCGCGGCAGATGGCGGCGATCTCCTCGATGGGGAAGACGACGCCGGTCTCGTTGTTGGCCCACATGACGGAGACGATGGCGGTGTCGGGCCGGATGGATTTCTCCAGCAGTCCGAGGTCGAGCTGGCCGTCGGAATCGACCGGCAGGTAGGTCACCTCGTAGCCGCGTTTCTGGAGGTATTCGCCGAAGTTGATGTTGGCCGAATGCTCAACGGCCGTGGTGATGACGTGCTTCTTCGTCGGGTTGGTTACCAGCGCGCTATGGATGGCCGAATTGTTGGACTCGGTGCCGCAGCTGGTGAAGACGACCTCCTTTGGATCGGCGTTGATGAGCGCGGCCACCTGTTCGCGGGCTTTTTCGACATGGCCGTGGACCTGGGCTCCGAAGGAATAGGCGCTGGAGGGGTTGCCCCACATCTCGCGCAGGAACGGAATCATGGCGTCGACCACCTCGGGGGCGACGCGGGTCGTGGCGTTGTTGTCGAAATAATAGAACTTCTGCTGTGCGCTCATATCGGCTGTGACTTGGCGGCCTGGGACGGGTGAAGGCCACCGGGTCAGCAACCTTAGAGGGGGAGCCGCTCGGCGCAAGTCCGGGGTGGCCATCATCCGTTGCCACCGAGTTGCAGCAGCCTCCTGCGGACTGAATCCCCAATTGCTTCCGAAGCACGGGTGCCGCAAACTCCCTTGCCTTTTATTAAGCGGTGGGTTTTCTTTTACCTACTTAACATCTGCAACTAACTTAAGTATATGTCCGAAGTCGCTGTCAAAGCACCTGTTTCCGAGAAGCCGCTCGTCAAGAACGAGCACCTGAAGATCGCCATTCCAACTTTGGCCGGCAACATCGCCGCGACTCTCCATGATCCTTCGGCGGCATGCTTTTCCGGCGATGATGAGCAGTTCCTCAAGTTCCACGGAATCTATCAGCAGGATGACCGCGACCTCCGCAAGACCGGCAAGCTCTACATCTGGATGATCCGCGGCCGCATCCCCGGCGGCGTCCTCAGTGCGAAGCAGTGGATCGCGATGGATGACCTTGCGACCAACCGCGCGAACAATACCCTGCGCGTCACCACGCGCCAAAGCATCCAGTTCCACGGCGTCGTCAAGGATCGCCTCGGGCCCCTGATGAAGGAGATCAACCAGGCGATGGTCGACACCCTGGCGGCCTGCGGCGACGTGAACCGCAACGTCATGGCCTCGCCCGCGCCCGCCATCACCACGGCGCGCAAGCAGGTTTATGAAGATTCCAAGGCCGTCTCCGAGGCGCTCCTTCCCCAGACCAAGGCCTACCACGCCATTTGGATCGACGGCGTGCAGCTCAACCTGGACGCCGAGGAGAACAAGGGGTTCGTCGATCCCCTTTACGGCGCGCAATACCTGCCCCGGAAGTTCAAGATCGCCTTCGTCATTCCGCCGGTGAACGACATGGACGTCTTTACCAACTGCATGGGCTTCACCGCCATCATCGAGAACGACAAACTGGTGGGCTACAACCTCACCGCCGGCGGCGGCATGGGGCGAAGCCACGGCAACACCATGACCTACCCGCGTTTGGCGGACGTCGTCGGGTTCTTCACCCGCGAGAAACTGATCGCCGTTTCCAAGGCTGTCCTGACCATCCACCGGGACTTCGGTGACCGCACCGACCGCAAGCACGCCCGCCTCAAGTATGTGCTGGAAGAGAAGGGTGCCGCCTGGTTCCGCGGCGAAGTCGAGAAACGCATCGATGCCAAGCTGGAAGATCCGAAGCCGGTCAAGTTCACGACCACTTCCGACACCTACGGATGGCAGAAGGGCCTTGATGGCCGTTGGTTCCTGACGCTCTTCGTCGAGTCCGGCCGCATCAAGGACACCGACAAGGCCAAGCAGAAGACCGCCCTGCGCCGCGTGGCCGAGCAGTTCGGCAACGTCGAGTTCCGCCTCTCCGCCAACCAAAACGTCCTCCTCGCGAACGTGACCGACGACGAGAAGGACGCCATCACCGCGTTGCTCCATGAGCACGGCGTGAAGACCGAGAAGCAAGCCAGCCTGTTGCACGCCGCCGCGATGTCCTGCCCGTCCATGCCGACCTGCGGCCTGGGCCTCGCCGAGTCCGAGCGCTTCCTGCCCACCCTCATCGACCGCATCGAAGCCGTCTGCGCCGACGTGGGCCTGAGCGATCAGGAGATCATCATCCGCATGACTGGCTGCCCGAACGGCTGCGCGCGTCCCTACATGGCCGAGATCGGGTTCGTGGGCAAAGGCCCCGGCCGCTACCAGGTCTGGCTCGGCGGCAACCAGAACGGCACGCGCCTCAACAAGGTCTGGAAAGACCTGCTCAAGGAACCCGACACCGAAGCCGAACTGCGCCCGCTCCTCGTCCGCTACAAGGCCGAACGCCTCGCCGGCGAACGCTTCGGCGACTGGGTCGAGCGTGTGTATTGGAAGGAACAGCCAGAAGCGGCTGCGGCTGCGAATTGAAAGGCCGCTCAAGACCGCGATGAACTCCTCGGAGCCGGCCAAACTGAACGACGCGTATCAAACCTTCGGTTCGTATCGCAGCTTGTCCGACGCCGACGCGGAACTCCGACACTACTGGCGCTCCAAGACTCCCCAACAACGCTGGGAGGCATTGGAGGAACTGCGAATCCGAATCTATGGCGAAGAGGCAATTAACGCCCGAGTTCAGAGGATTTTTGGAGTGTCTGAACCGAGCCGGAGTTGAATACCTCCTCGTCGGTGGCTTTGCCGTGAACCACTACGGCTACCACCGCTTCACGGAGGATATCGACTTCTGGATCGCGGTTTCCGACGCCAACTTCGAGCGCCTCCTTGAGGCAGTAAGGCTCTTTTTCGGCGAGGATCTCGCCGGCTTGGACATGAATTTTTTGAAGAACAACGAAACGCTGTATCTCGGCCGGGTCCCGACCAAGATCGAGGTGATCCAGAACGCGTCCGGCGTAACGTTTTCCGCCGCTTATCCGAACAGGATCGAAACCGAGATCGAAGGTGCCCCGGTGAAAGTGATTTCACTGGCGGATCTGCGCACCAACAAGAAAGCCAGCGGTCGCTACAAGGATCTCGCCGATCTTGAAAACTTGCCCGAAGCCTAATGCCATGACTCCTGACCAAATCGCCCAGGCCAACGCCGATCTCCGGAACAAGTCCGCCCACGACATCGTCAAGTGGGGGCTCGCCCAGGCCGGTGGCCGCGCCATCGTCTCGACGAATTTTCGTCCCTATGAGGCCGTGGTATTGCACCTCGTCACCCAGGTGCAGCCGGACATCCAGGTGCTTTGGGTCGACCACGGCTACAACCGTCCCGCCACCTACAAGCACGCCGAGGCGTTGAAGTCCCGGCTCAAGCTGAACATCAAGGCCTACATTCCCAAAGTGACCGCCGCCCACTACGACGCCGTCTTCGGCGGCATGCCCGAGCCCACGCCGGAGAATGAGGAACGCATCAAGGCGTTCAGCACCGCCATGAAGCTGGAACCCTTCCAGCGCGGCATGAAGGAACTCGCGCCCACCGTCTGGATAACCGCCCTGCGCAAGGTGCAGAACCCGAACCGCGCCGGTCTCGACATCGTGTCAACCGACGGCAACTTCGATTCCCTCAAGCTCAGCCCCGTCTTCCACTGGAGCGACGGCGAGATGGAGTCCTACTTGAAGGAGCACAACCTGCCGAACGAGTGGGACTACTTCGATCCCGCCAAAGCCGATGAAAAACGCGAGTGCGGTCTGCACGCCGCCTGGGGTGGTAAAGCGGTGGCCCAAGCGTGACCCGTGGTTAAGGAGATTTGTCCATGAGTTCCTACCAGCTAGATCACCTCCAGTATCTCGAGACCGAGGCCATCCACATCATGCGTGAAGTGGCGGCCGAGTTCGAACGCCCCGCGCTCCTCTTCTCCGGCGGCAAGGACTCCATCTGCCTTCTTCGCCTCGCGGAGAAGGCCTTCCGCCCCTCCGACATTCCGATGCCGTTCCTCAACGTCGAGACCGGCCACGAGTTTCCCGAATTGCTCGAATTTCGCGACCGCCGCGCCAAGCAGCTCGGCGCAAAGCTCATCGTCCGCACCGTGGACCAGGCCATCGCCAACGGCACCGCAACCGTGGCGCCCGGCGAAGTCAGCCGCAACAAGCTCCAGATCCCCGTGCTCCTCGGAGCCATCGAGGAGTTCCGTTTCGATTGCGCCATCGGCGGTGCGCGGCGCGACGAGGAAAAGGCCCGCGCCAAGGAGCGCTTTTTCAGCTTCCGCGACGCGTTCGGCCAATGGGATCCGAAGAACCAGCGTCCCGAGATCTGGAACCTCTACAACGCCCGCCTCAACGCCGGCGAAAACATGCGCGTCTTCCCGCTCTCCAACTGGACCGAGATGGACGTCTGGGAATACATCAGGCAGGAGAAGCTGGAGGTTCCGAACATCTACTTCAGCCACACCCGCGAAGTCTTCCGTCGCGGCGGCCAATGGCTGCCCGTCCCCCCGCCGCACACCGACACGACCAAGCCCGATCCTTTCGCGGGCGGCCGTCCGAAGTCGAACGAGCCGGTCCAGTCCAAGGTCTGCCGGGTCCGCACCATCGCCGACATGATCAGCACCGGCATGATCGACAGCCCGGCCACGACAGTGGACGACATCATCGGCGAAGTCGCCGCCGCCCGCGTGACCGAACGCGGCACCCGCGCCGACGACAAGGCCAGCGAAGCCGCGATGGAAGACCGGAAGAAGGCCGGGTATTTTTGAGCCTGTTTTCCCGGGACGGATTACCCCGGGTTCTCCAAGGTTCAACTCCGATCGTCACCCCGAATAGGCGCTCATGAATTCCACTCCATCTCCGAAGATTACCCGAGAGCTCGTCGAGAGCCTCGAGTTGGACGATCTCTATGACGGCGAGATGGTTCTCTACAACTATTGCATCGAAGCCTGGGGCGAGGATTCGGACGTCGGATATCTGAGTCAGGAACTGGCGATGCTGAAGAAAGTCCCCCGCAAGCTGGGCTTTTACTACCTGGTTTTCCGGTTCGAGGCGCTTTGCGGCGAAGGCGGCATCCGGGCCGTCGCCGTGGAGTATTCGCCGGAGGAGAACGCGGAGATTCTCAGGCTCACCGGCGAGGCTCTCCGCTGTTTCGGTGACTCAAAAACCGCCGCGCTGATCGACCAACTCGTTCCGCTTTCATTGTCGGTATCCGCCAAGGTTTCCGAGCTCGAAGACGGAAATGCCACCGAGCCGGAGTTGGAAGCGGCGTCCCGTCCCGTCGACGTGTTCGATGCTCGTTTTGAAGAGGCCCGGCAAAACTACGACATCTTCATGCCCGTCCTCGAGGACATGCATCGCCATCCTGAAGATTACATTCTATGACGACTTCCCACCCCATCGAACTTCTCCGCTTCAACACGTGCGGCAGCGTTGACGACGACAAGTCCACGCTGATCGGCCGGCGGGCTTGAGGTTCCACCCATGCTGGCGCACCATCCATCCTGTGATCGAACCCGAGGACATCGTGTCTGGGGAGTGGGCCGACTGGTATCGGCTCACGCCGCTGGAGCGTCTGCGCGAGACGGAGAAGCTGTGGGTGCACTATCTGTCGATCGGAGGTTCGCTTGATCCCGAACCCGATACGCAAAGTCCTTTCCACGATGCAGGCGCACAAGGTTCGCGCCCTGCTGATGGGCGGACAGGCCTGCGTGTTCTACGGCGCGGCCCAGTTTAGCCGCGACGTGGATTTCGCCATTTTGGCGGATTCGGACAATCTCGCACGGCTCCAGTCCGCGCTGGCTGAACTTCAGGCAGAAGTCGTGGCGATTCCCCTATTTCAAGCCCGGTTCTTGGAGCGAGGGCACGCGATCCATTTCCGCTGCCACCATCTCGAAGCGGCTGGTCTGCGGGTGGACGTGATGTCCAAGATGCGCGGAGTCGACGCCTTCGAGGCGGTTTGGGAACGCCGCACAACCGTGGCTGACGAGACGGGCTGCGAATGGGATCTGCTTTCTCTTCCCGACCTGGTCCAAGCCAAGAAAACCCAGCGCGACAAAGACTGGCCGATGGTCCGCGCGTTGGTTGAAGTCCATTACTTCGCCAACCGCGAGACGCCTTCGCCCGAAGTCGTCGCCTTTTGGCTCCATGAACTGCGGACAGCCGATCTGCTGGTTGAGAATGCCGCCCGGAACCGCGCTGTTGCCGTTGAGTTGTCCACGAAACGTCCGGCCGTCGCGGCTGCGTTGAGCGGCAACGTAGCCGAAGTTGCCCGCCTGCTCTCGGAAGAGGAGCGCCAAGAACGAATCGCCGACGAGGTGTATTGGAAACCTTTGAAGAACGAACTCGAACAGATGCGCCACGCCAGGTTGGGCGACGAGAGACGCTAGCCCATTGCCGAATCATTTTCCGACCATGACCGCCAATCACCCCATCGAACTTCTCCGCTTCAACACCTGCGGCAGCGTTGACGACGGCAAGTCCACCCTCATCGGCCGGCTTCTCTACGACTCGAAGTCGCTCATGGAGGATCAGATCGAGGCGCTCCAACGTTCCGCCGACATCACCGGCGGCGGCCAGATCAACCTCGCCAACCTGACCGACGGCCTCCGCGCCGAACGCGAGCAGGGCATCACCATCGACGTCGCCTACCGCTACTTCGCCACGCCGCGCCGGAAGTTCATCGTCGCGGACACCCCGGGGCACGTCCAATACACCCGCAACATGGTCACGGGCGCCTCCACGGCGAACCTCTCTATCGTGCTGGTGGACGCGCGCCTGGGCGTGATCGAGCAGAGCCGACGCCACACCTACATCGCGTCATTGCTCCGCATTCCGCACCTCGTCATCGCCATCAACAAGATGGACCTTGTGGACTGGAGCGAGGAGCGCTACCTGGAGATCCGTGCCGAGTTCGAGAAGTTCCTCCCGCTGCTCGACATCAAGGACGTGAAGTTCATCCCCCTCAGCGCGCTCAACGGTGACAACGTCGTCGAGCCGTCGAAGCACACGCCCTGGTATGTCGGCCCCACCCTGCTCGGCCACCTCGAGACCGTCCACATCGCGAGCGACTGGAACCTGAACGGCTTCCGCCTGCCCGTGCAGTGGGTCAACCGCCCGAACAATCCGACGAACAAGGAGCTCCACGACTTCCGCGGCCTTAGTGGCCAAGTCGCAAGCGGGATCGTCAAGGTCGGCCAGAAAGTCATGGTCCTCCCGAGCGGAATGAAGAGCACGGTGAAGGAGATATGGACCTATGACGGCAAACTCCAGGAAGCCTTCTGCCCGCAGAGCGTCACGATCCAGTTGGAGCACGACCTCGATATAAGCCGGGGTGACATGGTCGTCGGGCTGGATGTGCTTCCGGGCATGGGCACCGAACTCCACGCCAAGGTCTGCTGGATGAACCCGCGTCCGTTGCAGCGCGGGAAAAAGTATTTCCTCAAGCACGCCACGCAGACCGTCCAGGCCGTGGTCACGTCCATCGACAGCCGGATCAACATCAACAATTACGACGTGCAGCCGGAGCCCGCCGAACTCGCGTTGAACGACATCGGCGAGATCCGCATCAAGACCGCCAAGCCGTTGATCTACGACGGCTACACCACCAACCGCCTGACCGGTTCCTTCATCCTCATTGAGCTGGGGACCAACGCCACCGTCGCCGCCGGCATGCTCCAGCCGCCGCTCGAAGCGGTGAAGCCCGAGTATAACGACTTCGCGATATGACGGCGGAGTTCTTTACCGCCGAGTTTGGCTACTACGTCCTCGCCGGATTCGCCGCGCAGATGATCGACGGCGCGCTGGGCATGGCCTACGGCGTGACCGCCACCAGCATCCTCATCGGTGCCGGCGTGCCGCCCGTGGCGGCCAGCGCCACCGTGCATGCGGCGGAATGCGTCACCACCGGCGCGTCCGCCCTGTCGCACCACGCCTTCGGCAACGTCAGCAAAACCCTCTTCAAACGATTGCTCATCCCCGGCGTCATCGGCGCGGCCATCGGCGCCTACATCTTGACCTCGCTGCCCGGCGACAAGCTCAAGCCCTACATCGCCGGCTATCTGTTGATCATGGGCGCGGTCATCATCCGCAAGGCGTTCCGCAAGCCCGGCAACAAGGAGGTGACCACCCATCTCGCGCCGCTCGCGTTTTTCGGCGCGATGGTCGACGCCATCGGCGGCGGCGGCTGGGGACCGATCGTGGCATCCAACCTCATCGCCCGCGGCAACGCCATGCGCGAGGCCATCGGCAGCGTCAATGCGGTGGAGTTCTTCGTGACCCTGTCTTAGTCCATCGTTTTTATCCTCACGCTCGGCCTGACCCATTGGCAGATCATCGTGGGACTGGCCCAGGGTGGCGTGCTCGCGGCACCGTTCGGCGCATGGGCCTGCAAACGTGTCCCTCACAAGCCGTTCATGGTCCTGGTGGGCTTGCTTATCATCGGGCTGAGCATCCGCACGCTCTACCGGTCGTTCAACTGAGCGCACTCACTTCCCTTGCTCAAAGTTTACGCCTACTCCGGCTGCTCCACCTGCAAGAGCGCCCTCAAGTTTCTGAAGGAACACAGGGTTGCCCACGAAGTCCTCGCTATCCGCGAGACGCCTCCGACGAAGGCGGAGCTGAAGCGGATGTTGGCCGTCTACGGCGGTGACATCCGAAGGCTTTTTAACACGTCGGGGCTGGACTACCGAACGCTCGGGCTTGGACCGAAGCTCGATGCCATGGGCGAGGACGAAGCGCTCGGCCTGCTCGCCGCGAACGGGAACCTGGTGAAGCGTCCGTTCGTGGTGGCCAAGGATGGAGGGTTGGTGGGCTTCAAGCGGGAGGAATGGGAACGATTTGTCGCGTGATCCTGTATTTTACCGCAGCTACATAATTCCTTAACACAGGCACCGCAGCTTCCTGCCATGAAGCTGAATCGATTCAATCCTTCGCCAGGCGAGTGCTCGACGGTCCTCCGTTTCGTATTGGCGGCCGTCTTCTTCGCCGCGGGATCCATCCAGGCGCACGAGGGCCACGGTGGCTCCCTTGAGCCGGATTTTCCCGTGATCGGCCTGTTGGCGCAGGCAGGCCCGGTGGTGGCGACGACAGCCGCGACGGCAACTTCGAACCGGATCAGCGTCACCATCGAGGGCGACAAACGGGTGATCCGCTCCAACGGCATTCCCGACCACACGCCCGGACAGTTTCCTAATCGCGGCAATCCCAACCGCATCTCGGCGCAGAACTACTCGCTCGCGGTTCCGCTAAAACCGGTCGTCGCGGGTGCCCCGACGCGAACCGGCCCTGCTTGGTTCGGCATCGCGGTGAACGGAGTTCCTTTCGAGGCCGGCACCGCCGAATCGTGGGGCCCCGACTGGCGATATGAAGCGATCGGCGGCTCGATGAATCTCGGCCTCGACCAGCATCTGGCCCATGTCCAGCCGACAGGCGCGTATCACTACCACGGCTTGCCGAAAGGCTTGCTGGACCGTTTGGGTGACGATGGGAAGAAGATGGTTCTCGTGGGTTGGGCCGGTGATGGCTACCCGATCTATTCCTCCTACGGCTACTCGGATGCTTCCAGCGCGACGAGCGGCGTGAAGAAACTCAAATCGAGTTATCGCCTCAAGACCGGGAAACGTCCCGGAAACCCCGACGGCCCCGGCGGCAGTTTCGACGGGGCGTTCACGGCGGACTACGAGTTCATCAAAGGCAGCGGCGACCTTGACGAATTCAACGGGCGCACCGGCGTCACGCCGGAGTATCCGCAAGGCACCTACTACTACTGCCTGACGACGGAGTTCCCCTTCATCGCCCGGCAATGGCGCGGTGTGCCGGATCCGACATTTCTGCGCAAGGGCGGCCCTCCCGGGGGAAAGAAGGGCGGGAAGCGCGGTGGTCCTCCGGGCGGACCAGGCGGCGGACGCCCTGGTGGTCCCGGAGCAGTCGGTCCCGATCGTCCATAAACCAAACAAGAGAAAACCATGAGACTACTTGTTCCTACGGGAGCGTTGATCCTCGCTCTGGCCGGGTTCTGCCAGGCCCACATGATCGGCGACGAATCGCATGATGGCGGATTCCTCCACGACGGGAGCCCCGATCCTTTGGAAACGGCCCGGGTTCGTTTGATGGCTGCGGCATCTGTCCCAGCGGCGTCTGGTTCGCTCTCACCTTCGAGTTTGATCCAGGGCGTCTTCGGCGCGTTCCCCGGCAAAGTCAGGACACGGACGGATGGACAGTTCCTGTTCGTCGAGTCCGATGGCTTGCCCGATCACGGCATGATGATCGGCATCACGGCGTGGCAGCAGCAGGTGCCGTTGCCGCAGGCCTACACGGGCGGCAACGCATGGCGCATTCCGCTCCGTCCTGTGCCGGCTGCGACGCCCGTCTCCATCAAGGGCCGGTTCCTGCGCGGCGCCATCGCGCTGGCTGTGAATGGAATTCCCATCTTCAACCCGCAGAACAACCGGGGCGAAATCGCGCAGGAGATCGGCGAGCTCGATCATTGGGGCGGCCACTGCGGACGGGCGGACGACTACCATTACCACGCCGCGCCATTTCACCTCGAAACAATCGTCGGCAAGGGAAAGCCCATCGCCTACGCGCTCGACGGTTACCCGATCTACGGTTCGACCGGGCCGGACGGAAAGCCGGTCGATGAGAAGTCGCTGGACGCATTGCGCGGCAAGGTCGGGGCTGATGGCCAATACGCCTACTACGGCAGCACGAAGTATCCCTACGTCATGGGCGGATTCCATGGCGTGGTGGTCGAGAAGGAAGGCCAGGTCGATCCACAGCCGCGGGCCCAGACTGTGCGTGAGGCGGGCGCGCCGTTGCGTGGGGCCAAGATCACGGGGTTCACCGCGAAGGAGAACAAAAGTTTCAGCCTGAAGTATGAAGTCAGCGGTGAAACCCGCTCGATCAACTACGTCGTCAATGCCGACAAGTCCGTAAAGTTCGACTTCGTGGACGGGCGTGGCCAGGTGAAGACCGAGACCTATTCGCCGCGCCAAGGCGGCGGCGGCAATCGGCCGCCAGGAGATCAGAAAGGTTCCGGCGGCCAGAAGAAGGGTCGTCGTCCTGGACCCGAAGGCGCCGATGGAAATCGTCCGCCCGGAGACCGCGCGGATGCCCGTCCGGCTCGTGAGTCTGGTGGTGGAGCAACGCCGTTCATCCTTTCCGCGAAGCATTCCGGAAATTTCGTTCTGCAAAGCTTCGCCGTGACCAATGGCGGTGCCTTGCCGGCCGAGTTCACCGGCGATGGCAACGGCTCGACCATTCCGCTCGAATGGAAGGGCGCACCCGTTGGCACGAAGAGTTATGCGCTCGTCATGGATCACCTCGCGCCAGGCAACGACATGAAGTGTTACTGGACCATGTGGGACATTCCCGGCGAGACGACCGGTCTTGCGAAAGACGCGAAGGGCATCGGCAAAGTAGGACCCGGCTTCAGGGGACAGCTCGGCTACGAGCCTCCCCACTCGCAGGGCCCCGGCCTGAAGACCTACACGCTCCATGTCTACGCGCTGTCCGCCGCGCCCAAGCTCGACCGGCCGCAACGCGAAGTGACCCGTGATGTGCTCCTAACGGCGATCAAGGAGCTGGTCCTCGACAGCGCGGACTTGAAGGTCACCTACACGAGGTCCGGCAGCGGCGACGGCGAGCGTCGAGGACCGGGAGGCCCCGGCGGCAAGAAGAAGGGAGAAGCTGCCCTTTGAGGCGGACGCTGTTTGTAGTATCGGCCGCCTGGATCCTTTCGACCGTGATCGCGACATCGCGAAGAAGGCCGCCGCTTCGACTCCAGCTCCGAAGAGCAACTGATCTTCCCTCGCGATGAAACGTTCCCAGGTGGCCGATGCCGATCCGGCGGTCACAGCGTGCCACCAAGTGGTCAGTCCGAAATTCTGGAACTGATCATCTTGCGACGAGCTCGGGGTGGCCTCGACGATCTAGTGGTGTTGGTGGGCTCCGGCCGAGGCCGACTTGTAGTCGAAGCTCTTGAGGGGCGTGGCTTCCGCCGAGGTCGCGCCCTCGGTCACCTTATAGAACCGATCCATCGAGATGTTGGTGAGGATCTGGGTCGTTCCCGAGGCCGGCCAACGGATCTCCACGCGATCAATCGACTTGGCCTGGCCCAGTCCGATTTCACGGCGGAGTGGGTTCGCCCCGAAACTTCCGCCGGAGTTGACCGTCCGATGAATGCTGCGGGGACCTTCAGACGTGTTCACGGCCACATGGACGCGGGCGCCGATGGCGGAGCGATTGCTCTTCACGCCTTCGAGCTTGAGCGTGACCCAGTGGTTGGTGCTTCCGGGATTTTTGTAGAGGACGTTGCGGTAGACATCGCCGCTGACACCGCCGCCCATGTTCTCGAAGACGTCCTCGGTTCCGTCATTGTTGATGTCGGCGAATACGACGGCGTGGCCTTTCTGCAAGTGGCCGAAGCCTCCCGAAGTGGTCACGTCCTGGAAGCGTTTTCCGGCGTCGTTCCGGAACATGCGGTTCGGGATAAGTGTGGAAAGATCCGGGTCGCCCGTGCCGAGGTAGAAGTCGAGGAAGCCGTCGTTGTCGAGGTCGCCAAAGTTGGAGCCCATGGCGTGAAGCACACGGTAGAGGCCGGTTTCGCGGGAGACGTCCTTGAAGGTGCCGTCGTGGTTGTTGCGGTAGAGCCGCGCTTTCTCGGCGCGGTTCGGCAGGCCGAGGTAATCGGCGCAGATGTCGCCGACGTCGGTGATCCGGTAGCCGCTGACGAAGAGGTCGTCCCAACCGTCGTTGTCGTAGTCGAAGAACCAGGTGGGAAAACTGTCCGTCGGCTCGGCCACGCGGGCGGCGCCGGCGATGCTGTTGAAGCGCAGGACTGGTATGCCGGCGGCGTTGGTCCCGGCCGGGCCTTCGTTGCGGAAGAGCACATTTCCACGTCCGAGCATCGAGAGATAGATGTCGGTCCGGCCGTCGTTGTTGAAGTCGCCCGCGGCCACGCCCTTCACGTATCCTGTGAAGGCGACTCCGGATGCGGCTGCGATGTCCGTGAATGTCCCGTCGTGGTTGTTCCGGAATAGCTGGCAGGGGTTCACTTCGTTGCCGGTGGATTCGTTGCCGATGAAGAGATCGATCCAGCCGTCGTTGTCGAAGTCGGCCCAGACCGCGGTCTGAGAGGGTGCAAAAGAAAGCACCCCGGCCTTCTTCGTGACGTCTTCGAAGGTTCCGTCGCCCCGATTGCGGACGAGCGATTTCGGGAACTTGCCCTCGGAACGCATCCAGCCGCCGCGCAGCACGAGGAAGTCGGGATGGCCGTCGTTGTCGAAATCGGCCTGGATCATGTTTAGCCCGCCCGTGAGTCCGACGAGCCCCGCCGCTTCGGTCCGGTTTTCGAACGTGCCGTCGCCCTTGTTCCGATAGAAGCGGAGTTGGTCGGAGAAGCCGATGGACGAGGTGACTACGTCGAGCAGGCCGTCGCCGTCGAAGTCCTCCACGATGGCTCCGCCGGAAAGCTTTTCCTCGTCGAGTCCGGTCGTTGCCGCGATCTCCGTGAAGCGGCCGATGTCGTAGCCGGACGCGAAGGCCGATTCCGGAATGCGCCAGCGTTCCGGCACACCGGCCGGATAAGTGCCGAGCGTCATGGCTGCGATGTTCAAGAGCCACCGCGCCGCCAGGTTGTCAGGCTCACGTTGCAACAGGCCGAGCAGGACTTTGGACGCCTCGGTCGAGCCGCGGGTGAGCTTATGGACGCCGCCGGCGCGGATCGGAGCGAGGCAGGATTCGGTCGTGTGGTTGGTGACGCAGTTCTCCAGTTCGCCGATCCGGAGCCAGCAAACGGCCACACAAATGCCGATTACCGAACGGTTGGTCTTCGCGTCGGGCGACGGATCGTTTTCGATGGGTTTGTCGAGTTCGAGGAAAAGCTGGATCGCCTCCGTGCCTCCGTTGGAGTTCATCAACTGTAGCGCCAGATCGAACTGGATTTGCTTTCGGTCGGCAGGATCGGTGGCGGTAGCCAGAGCGGCGCGGTGCAGCGGAATTCGTTGGCGGGAGAGGAAGGGATTCTTGAGAGGGTCGCTGCGCGCCGCGGCGTCCTTCAGCAGTGCGGCCATCTCGATGGTGCCGGCGGCACGGGTTTCGGCAGCGGACGACGGGGCGCACAGGATCAAGGTCAGAACCAGCGCGAGGAGCGTCGACAGGCCTAGCCAGTTGAGCCGGGGCTTCACTTGTTGTCGGGAGTTCATTCGATGAGCGGTCGTGGGCTGGACAATCAGATACGCGACGATTGGACGCGCTGCCACCTTCATTGTGCGCGCTTGGGCGGAGCAGCCTTTCCTCGTGGACGCATCCCTGACATCGTGCCCTCATGATCCTCTATTCGTCTCGTGCGTCAGGCGTGGCCATGACGGCATTGGCTTTCAGCCTGTTCGCCAACGTGGCGGGTGCGCAGGTGAGGCCGGCGGGCGAACCGCTTGTTTCCGGACGCGAGCCGGGAGCGCAGAAGGAAGCCGACTGGGTGGACAACCGATGGGCGCAGACCGACATCGGACCGTTCCTCGCGTCCGCAATGCGACTGCCGGGCGGCGTGAGCATCGCCAAGGCGCTCACGGTCAAAGCAGGTGCGGGAGCGGTCGTCTACGACACAGCGACGATGAATCTCGCGGGCGCTTGGGTGGACGGATTCGTGGTCCCGGACGCGGGCCGGTTCGGACTGATCGGAGCGCCGAAGCCGGGGGGCGCGGTGCTCCAGCCCGGAGCAGGTCTGGCTTGGAGCGGCGGCATCGAACGGTTTAGAGGAATCCATTCCGGCGCGAAGGCTACTGTGCTGGAGTTCCAATCCTCCGGACGGCAGGTCCTCGAAGTGCCCGAGATCCGCAATGCGGATGGCAGGACCACCTTTCTGAGAACTTGGGAGGTCGGTCCGGGTTCGACGTTGATCCGAATGACGAACGCGGTTCGATCGGGTTGGTCCCGGAGTGAAACTGCTTTTGGTAGCCGGACGTTCACCGTCTTCTCCGGAACGGCAGGCTCAGGCACGGGCTTCCTTGCGATCGAGGGGAAGATGGCGGAACCGGTGGTTCCGGCGGCAACGGCTTCGATTCGTGCTTACAGCGGTTGGTCCGAGAAGCCGGTCGCAATGGATGAAGTGGCGGCTTGGTTGAAGGGCTTGGAGCTGGTTTCGATTTCGCCGAACGAATTGGCCAAGCCCGGTGCTCCCCGCTGGCTTCCGGCGTTGGAGACTAAGGGCGAGGTCGGGCTCTCGACCGGGCCGCTCGCGGTGGACACATTGACGGTGCCGTATGCGAATCCGTGGAAGGCGCTGATGTTCCTTGCGGGAGTTGATTTCACGCCGGATGGCGCGGCCTTTGTCTGCACGATCCATGGCGACGTCTGGCGCGTGACGGGCGTCGACAAGGACCTGCACAAGCTCACGTGGAAGCGGTTTGCGACCGGGCTCTATCAGCCGCTGGGGCTGAAGGTGGTCCGGGGTGAGGTTTACGTTCTGGGGCGCGATCGGATAACGCGGTTGAAGGATCTGAACGGCGACGGAGAAGCCGACTTCTACGAGAATTTCTGCGATCTCATTCAGACTTCGACCGGCGGGCACGACTACGTGACGAGTCTGGAGACGGATTCCTCGGGCAACTTCTACTACGTCGATCCCAAGGGAGCTCATCGCATTTCGCCCGACGGCAAGAAGCTCGACACGATCGCGACTGGCTTTAGGAATCCCAACGGCATGGGCGTGCGTCCCGATGGTGCAGTCATCACGGTCGCGCCGCAGCAGGGTGAATGGACGCCATCGTCGTTCATCGCGGAGGTCAGGGCGGGGGACTTTTTCGGCTACGGCGGGCCGAAGAAGACGGAGCAGCGGACGTTGGGATTCGATGCGCCGATGTGCTGGCTGCCTCATGGCGTGGACAATTCGAGCGGCGGTCAGGCGTGGATCGCCGAGGGCCAGTGGGGTCCGCTCGGAGGGCAGTTGATCCATCTGTCTTGGGGTAGATGCTTCCCGATGGTGGTGCTCCGCGATGCGGCCGGCTCTGCGGCCCAAGGTTTGGCGATGGCTTTGCCGGCCAGGTTTCTCTCCGGCCCTAACCGCGCCACATGGAATCCCAAGGACAAGGCGCTCTATGTCGCGGGCAGCACCGGTTGGCAGACCAG
The DNA here is from genome assembly GCA_043775315.1 of Verrucomicrobiota bacterium. GTDB lineage: Bacteria > Verrucomicrobiota > Verrucomicrobiia > Limisphaerales > CANJSG01 > CANJSG01. Next base: position 30,432 of record JAYVSO010000069.1, on the reverse strand, counting down.
TGCGGTGAAGGACGGTGCGCTGCAGCGGGTTCGTTGGACCGGTAAAGCGGTCGTCTGGCCTGTCGGTTGGACGGCGACCAAGGGCGGAATTGAGGTCCGCTTCTCCGCGCCGTTGCGCCGGGAAACGGCCGAAGACGTCGGCAGCTACGGGCTCAAGTGGTGGAACTACCGCTACGCCGCGCAGTATGGTTCCAAGGATTGGTCGGTCGCTTCTCCGGACAAGGCAGGCCGGGATGACGTGCCCGTTGCGGCCGCAAAGTTGTCCAGCGACGGCAAGGCGGTTTTCCTGGCTATTCCCGGCCTTCGGCCGGTCAACCAGTTCGAGCTGAAGTGGAACGTGGAAGACGCTTCCGGGAAGCCGGTTCCGGGGGTGGCTTACGGGACGATCAACCAGCTCCGGTAGGTTGGTCGGGTTTGGCTGACCGCGAAAAGGGTTCAGGAGACCCGACTGCCGCTATTCGTTTGGTGGACTGCCACCGTTTCGCCCAATCCATTGTGGTGTTGGGCCAGAAAGGCATTGTGCCGCTGGGGCTCGTTTCTTAGGATTACTCGTCCTGAATGACGGACTTTTCGGCAGGGTTTTCCTGCCGGTTTCCCGTTCCCCCCGACACGATCCGAAATGAGCGACGAAGCACCGAAAAACGAGATCATCAACGAGGTCTATGATGGCTCCAAGATCAGCACCCTTGAGGGCCTTGAAGCGGTCCGAAAAAAGCCTGGCATGTATATTGGCGGCACAGATGAACGCGCGCTTCACCACTGCGTATCCGAGGTGCTGGACAACTCCGTCGACGAACATCTCGCCGGCCATTGCAACCACATCGGCGTCACCATCCACGTCGACGGTTCCATTTCTATCCGTGACGACGGGCGCGGCATCCCGGTCGACCCGCATCCGATAAAGAAGATCCCGACGGTGGAGCTCGTCCTGACGACGCTCCACTCGGGCGGAAAATACGGCCAGGGCGGCTACAAATTCTCGGGCGGCACCCACGGCGTCGGCGCCAAATGCGTGAACGCCGTTTCCGAATGGTTCGAGGTGGAGGTCAGCCGCGACGGCAAGCTCTACCACATGGAGTTCGAGCGCGGAAAGGTGACCAAGAAACTCGATGTCATCGGCAAGTCCAAGGGCACGGGCACGCTCATCACCTTCAAGCCGGATCCCGAGATTTTCCGCGACACGACCGAGTTCAAGGCCGATCGCGTGGCGCAACGGCTTCGGGAGCTGGCGTTCCTGAACAGCGGTCTGGAGATCATCTTCACCGACGAGAGGAACCCCGATTCGAAGCCCGAGACGTTCTTCTTCAAAGACGGCGTTGTGGAGTTCGTGAAGCAGCTCAACAAGAGCAAGGAAGCCATCCATCCGCAGCCGATCGTGGTCCGCCGGCAGACCGTGAGCGAGACGGCGGAGATGAAGGTCGAGATCCATCTGGAGCTCGTCATCCAATACAACGATTCCTACAACGAGCAGGTCCTCTGCTACACCAACACGATCCACAACCCGGACGGCGGCACCCACCTCTCCGGCTTCCGCAGCGCGTTGACCCGGGCGATCAATCAATACGCCAAGTCGAACAATTTGCTGAAGGACAAGGATCCCCAGATCACCGGCGACGACGTCCGTGAAGGCCTGACCGCCGTCATCTCGATCAAGCACAGCGATCCCAAGTTCGAATCGCAGACCAAGGTGAAACTGCTTTCGCCCGAGGTCGACAGCCTCGTTGGTTCATCGAGCTACGAAGGGCTCATGAACTACTTCGACGACAATCCAAACGTCGCCAAGAAGATCATCGAGAAGGCGCTCAACGCCGCCCGCGCACGTGAAGCCGCCCGCAAAGCCCGCGAAGCCGTCCGCAAGACCGCGATGGCCGGCGGTGGATTGCCCGGCAAGCTGGCCGATTGCTCAGACCGCGATCCCGCCAACACCGAACTCTACATCGTCGAGGGCGACTCGGCCGGCGGCTCCGCCAAGCAGGGCCGCGACCGCAAGTTCCAGGCGATCCTCCCGCTCCGCGGCAAGTTGATCAACGTGGAGAAGGCCCGGTTGGACAAGGTCCTTCAGAACAACGAAATCCGGACCATGATCACCGCCATCGGCACCGGCATCGGTGACGGCGAAGGCGAGGGCGCGTTCAACCTCGAACGCCTCCGGTATCACAAGATCATCATCATGACGGACGCCGACGTGGATGGCTCGCACATCCGCACGCTCCTGCTGACGTTCTTCTACCGGCAGATGCCGCAGCTCGTGAAGCAGGGTTTCGTCTACATCGCGCAACCGCCCCTTTACTCCGTCACGCGGAAGAAGCGCACGGACTACATCGACGACGATGCGCAGCTCAACAAGCTCCTCCTCCAGAGCGGCAGCGAGGAGGTCCGGCTCAGGAATCTTTCCGACGGGAAGGAGTTTCCGTCCAAGCAGCTCGAGGAGATCCTTGGGTTGCTCGAGACGCTCGACAAACACGCCACCTACATCAAGCGGCTCGGTGGAGACTTCGCAGACTACATCGAGAAGCGCGCAGCCAACGGCGATTTCCCCGCGCACCTGGTGAAGATCCGCGAAGGCAACAACGAGACCGTCCACTACTTCGTCACGGGCGATGAGTTGGAGAAGTTCAAGCTCACCCAGCCGGACCTTTTCAGTCCCGAGAGCGAGGAGACTTCGACCAGGAAGAAGGACGGCCCCATCCGCCGCCAGACGACCAACGAGATCCACCACGAGAGCAAGGCCATCTCCGACCTTCTCGGCAAACTCTCCAAGAAGGGACTCGAAGTGAACCACTACGCCGCCCAGGACAAGCCGCTCTTCGAGCTCGTCGAAGGCGACGGCGAGAAGGCCACGGTGCTTCCGCTCTTCTCGATCCCCGAGATCCTCGCCGGCGTGAAGGCCGTCGGGAAAAAAGGCATCCAGATGTATCGCTTCAAGGGGCTTGGTGAAATGGACGCCAAGGAGCTCTTCGAGACGACGATGAACCCCGTCAAACGCAAGCTGCTCCGCATCGAGCTCACCGACGCCATCGAGGCTGAGGAGATGTTCACCCGCCTCATGGGCGACGAAGTCGAACCGCGCCGCCGGTTCATCGAGGACAACGCGCTGAACGTCCGCAATCTCGACGTTTAATTTCACCAGCTTTCATCCGCTTCCGCCATGCCCGAAGAATCTGAACCATCCAAGCCAGGCGCGTCTGTTCCCGCCTACGCCCTCAACGAGAAGATCGCCAAGATCAACGTCGCCGAGGAGATCAAGGCGTCGTTCCTCGACTACTCGATGTCGGTCATCATCTCCCGCGCGCTGCCCGATGTGCGCGACGGGTTGAAGCCCTCGCAGCGCCGCATCCTCTACGCCATGGAGCAGCTCTCGCTGTTCCCCGGCCGCAAGCACATGAAGTGTGCGAAGATCTGCGGCGACACTTCCGGAAATTTCCACCCGCACGGCGAAGCCGTCATCTACCCCACGCTCGTCCACATGGCCCAGCCGTGGGCCGTGCGTGAGAAGCTGGTCGACGGAAAAGGCAACTTCGGCTCCATCGAGAACGATCCTCCGGCGGCCATGCGTTATACCGAGGCGCGCCTCACGCATCTCGGCGCCGCGCTGATGCACGACATGGAGAAGGACACGGTGGATTTCGTCCCGAACTACGACGAACGCCTCACCGAACCCACCGTCTTTCCCGCGGCGTTCCCGAACCTGCTCGTCAACGGGGGCACGGGCATCGCCGTCGGCATGGCCACGAACATCCCGCCGCACAACCTCGGCGAGGTCGTCGACGGCATCTGCGCGCAGATCGACAACCCGGAGATCACGATCCCGCAGCTGATGAAATTCATCAAAGGCCCGGACTTTCCGACCGGCGGCGTCATCTGTGGCGTCGAGGGTCTCAAACAGTATCTCACGACCGGCCGCGGCAGCATCAAGCAGCGGGGCAGGGTGGGGGTGGAGCAGATGAAGGGTGGCCGTGAGCAACTCGTGATCACCGCGATTCCGTTCAACGTGAACCGGGCCGCCTTGGAGGAGAAGATCGCCGACTTGGTGAACCAGAAGATCATCACCGACATCTCCGCGATGCGGAACGAGTCGGACGAGAACACCCGGCTGGTCATCGAGCTCAAGCGCGATGCGATCCCGAAGGTAGTCATCAACAATCTCTTCAAGCACACCGAGCTTGAGAAATCGTTCTCCGCAAACGTCCTCGCCATCGACCATGGCCGCCCGAAGACGCTCAACCTGAAGGAGCTCATCGCGGCCTATATCGACCACCGCCGCGAAGTCATCCTGCGCCGGACACGGTTTGAGCTCCGCAAGGCCGAGGAGCGCGCCGAGATCCTCGAAGGCTACGTCGCCGCGTTGCGGAACCTCGACGAGTTCATCCGCATTATCCGCAGTTCCAAGAACCGCGATGAAGCGAAGGTCAAACTTCTCGCCTTCGAATGGACGAAGGCCCAGGTTGAGAAGTGGGGTGTCCTCGTCCGCAGCGAAGGCCGCCTCGTGGCCGGACGCTGGTCGCTGACCGCGCGTCAGGTCGATGCCATCCTCGAGCTCCAGCTCTATCGTCTGACCGGTCTCGAAATCGACAAGGTCATCGCCGAATACACTGAGCTTCTCAAGACCATCGCCGACCTGCTCGACATCCTCGCGAAGGAGTCGCGCGTTATGTCGATCATCAAGACCGAATTGAAGGCGATTAAGGACAAGCACGCCACGCCGCGCATGTCCGAGATCGTTCCCGACGAAGGCGAGATCGCCATCGAGGACCTCATCGCCAACGAAGGCGTCATCGTCACCTTGACCCACAATGGCCTGATCAAACGCACCAACGTCTCCAGCTACCGGGCGCAGCGCCGGGGTGGCAAGGGAGTCATCGGCATGTCCACGCGTGAAGCCGAGAAGCCGGAAGACGCCGACTTCATCGAGCACCTCTTCACCTGCAGCACGCACGACTATCTGATGTTCTTCACGAACCTCGGACGTGTCTACGTGGAGCGGGTCCACGAGATTCCCGACATGGGCCGGGCCGCCAAGGGCCGGTCGATCGCCAACATGCTCGAGCTCCGCGCCGAGGAGAAGATCCAGACCCTCGTCCGCGTTGTCGCCAAGTATGGGGCCAACAAGGAAGACCAGACGTGGCAACAGACCAACGAGCTCTTCTTCGTCACCCGCAAGGGCACGGTGAAGCGCACGGCGTTGATCGATTTCCAGAACGTCCGCAAGGGCGGCATCATCGCCATCACGCTTGAACAGGGCGACGACCTCGTCGAAGTGCGGCTGACCAGCGGCAAGGACGAGATCGTTCTCATCACCCGCGAGGGCATGAGCATCCGGTTCGTCGAAGACCAGGTGCGTTCAATGGGCCGCAGCGCGGCCGGCGTGAAGGGGATCGAGCTGGAGAAGACCGACGCGGTTGTTGCATGCGCCCTGGTCGATCCAGGTTCGACTTTGCTCGTTGCCGGCGAACACGGCATCGGCAAGCGGACGGACTTCGAGGAATACCGCGTCCAGAGCCGCGGCGGCAAAGGAATCATCACCATGAAGACCGGCGACAAGACCGGCAACGTGGTCGGGGCCCTGACCGTGCGCGACACCGACGAGATCATGCTCATCACGAGCGCTGGTCAGATGGTCCGCATCCCTGTTCAGGGCATCCGCGAGGCTGGTCGAAACACGCAGGGCGTTAAGCTCATCAACCTCGACGGCAAAGCCCGTCTCCAGGCCATCGCTCCGGTCATCTCCGAGAAGGCCGAAGACGAAGCCGCCGGTGAAGGCGCGCTCGCTCTGTCCTGAGTCGCGGTTCAAGAACCCAAACCGGCTGATCGCCCCGCGGTGGTCAGCCGGTTTTTCGTTGATTGGCTAGCCGGTGTTCGTTGCGATTTTGTGGGGCGGTGCGCGCAAGAAAAAAGCCCGACAGCGAACTGTCGGGCTTTGAAATGACTGATGGAACCGGGGATTAGGCCTTCTTGGACTTGCCTTCGGGCTTGGCTGGAGCGGCCTCCGCCTTCGGGGTTTCGGAACGCTTGCCTCGCTTCTCGGTCTTCTCCGCTTCAACCGGGGAGGGAGCTGCCGCGACGACGATCGGCGTGGAGCTTTCGAGGCGCACCTTGAGGGTGGCATGCACTTCGGCGTGCAGTCGCAGATCGACTTCGTGGTCGCCCAAAGTCTTGAGGGGTTCCTTGAGGTGGATCTTCTTTTTGTCGAGCGAGATGTCGAACTGGGTCTTCAGGGCGTCCGCGATGGAACCGCTGGTGACGGAACCGAACAGCTTGCCGTCGTCGCCCGTCTTGACAGTGATCACGGTGAGCAGCTTGCCGATGCTCTTGGCGAGCTCGGTCATCGAGTTCAAGTCGTGGGCCTCACGATCAGCGCGCCGTCGCTGCAGGGCTTCAAGGCGTTTCTTGTTAGCCTGGTTCACCGGAACTGCGAGTCCCTGGGGAAGGAGGTAGTTGCGGGCGTAGCCGGCGGCGACCTTGACCTGGTCGGATTCACCGCCCAATCCCACAATGTTGTGGGTCAGGATGACTTCGATCTTTGCCATAAAGCGTGGGAGTTAGTTGAACGCGGAGGGAATCAGAATGGAACGTCGTCGTCCTCGATCGGAGGAACGTCGGACTCGGATGCCGGACTCGCGGGCTGGGCCGCGGGACGCGCAGGGCGATTCGGGGCGGGTGCAGACGGGGCTGAAGAGCCTTCGGCTCCCCCCGCTTTGGAATCGATGAACTGGAACGACTCCAGAATCACTCCAAGACGACTGCGCTTCTGTCCGGTGGTCTTGTCGTCCCACTGGTCGAGCTTGAGACGGCCTTCGATCAGGACCGGGCGCCCTTTCTTCAGATACTGGCCGATGACTTCGGCCTGTTTGCCGAAGGCGTCGACGTCGACGAACGTCGTCTCGTCCTTGGTCTGGCCGTCCTGCCCCGTGTAACGGCGGTTGATGGCGAGACCGATCTTGGCGATGGCGGTTCCCTGCGGCGTGTAGCGCAGCTCGGGATCGCGGGTAAGATTTCCCGCGAGGATCACTTTGTTGAAGTTCGCCGCCATGTCCGGGTTGGGAAATTACTTGGCGGCGACGGCGATCGGAGCCGTGGTAGGGACCGGATTCTTGCCCGCGATATGGAGCAGAACACGGAAGACGTCGGCGTTCGAAGCGAATTTGTTCCGGAGGCCGGTCAGCGCCGCGGGTGCGAGCTCGAAAATCATGTTCACGTAGAAGCCCGAGGAGTGCTTCTTGTTGGCCACGCGGGAGAAGGACTTCTTGTCCATCTTCTGCACGGTTTCGATCTTGCCGCCTGCGGCGATGATGTCGGCCGAAACGCGGTCGATGATGTCCTTCACGCCGTCTTCTTTGCCGACGATGTTCAAGATGAACAAGCCTTCGTATTTCTTCACGTTGTCTTCCTGTTTTCGCGGGCACTTGGTGCCGCACCGTTAAACCGACTCATGGCCGGCTGGATTCCGTCCGCCATCCAGCATTCCAGCTGGCGGCTGGCCTGTTCCAGAACCGACTCAAAAACTTTCCATTCGTCCGCCGGGAACGGATGAAGGACGAACCCCTCGATCTGCCTGACCCCGTCGTTGCGCCGTCCGATTCCCAGTCGTTGCCGGGCGTAGGCCCGGGTGGCGAGATGCTTCTCGATGGATTCGAGTCCGTGATGGCCGCCGGAGCTTCCATCACCCCGGAGCCGGATGTTGCCCAGCTCCAGATCCGCATCGTCCACTGCGATCATCACGCGGGCGAGGGGGACTTTGTAGAAGTCGACCAGAGCCCGGAGCGATTCTCCGCTGGCGTTCATATAGGTCTGCGGCTGTGCCAGCAGAACCGTATGTCCACCGTTCTTGGCCCGAGCAATTTTCGCCTGTTGCCGCGGGGCCTCGGTCCAAGATCCACCCCACCGTTCCGCCAACGTCTCCACCAAGAGGAATCCGGCATTGTGCCGGGTCCGGAGATATTCCCTTCCGGGATTGCCGAGGCCGGCGATGAGCCAGAGCGAATCCACAAGACGGAGGGCTGCCCGCAGCGAATCTGCCGGCTGCCAAATCCTACAAGCCTACTTCTTTTTCTCGGCCGGCTTCTTCTCGTCGGCCTTGGCGGCTGGCGCGGACTTGGCGTCGCCGTCCTTCTTTTCCTTGATCATCTCGACGGCGCCGGCTGCGGGGGTAGCACCTTCGATTGGGACCACTTCGACTTCTTTCTTCGGTTCGGCCACTGCGACAACGACCGCTTCCTTCTTGCCGAGGATAGTCACTCCGGCCGGAGCGGCAACCTCGCCGATGTGTATCGCTTTCCCGGCTTCCAGACCAGAAACGTCAATGATGATCGCTTCGGGCAAATCTTTGGGAAGAGCGCTGACCCTGATCTTGAGGAGCGTGTGCTGGAGAACGCCGCCGCCGCTCTTGACGCCAACGGGTTCGCCCTTGGTTTCGACGGGGACTGTCACGGTCACTGTCTCATTCTCCTGGATCTGGTGGAGATCGATGTGCAACACTTTGCGGGTAAGCGGGTGGTGCTGCACTTCCTGAACCAGTGCCAAGCGCTTGGAGGGTTCACCCGATACCGTCAGGTCGATGAGCATGGTCTCGGAGACCGAGTGGTTGATCAGGTCGGTCAACTCACGGCTGTTCACTTCGAGGTTTGCGGCCTTCACTTGGCCGCCGTAGATCACGGCGGGAATGCGGCCTTGGTCACGGAGCTTTTTGGAGCCGCCGCGGCGGACCAGAGTTCTCGGATATGCGGTCAGTGCTACAGCTTTCATCGTCTAAAGTCGTCGTGCCGCTTTAACTGGTGCGGCCACCCTTAAATTCAAATAGCGAGGTCACTGAGGAATTTCCGTGAATCCGCTCAATGGCTTCGCCGAGCAAACCCGCAACTGAAAGCGTGGTGATTTTCACGCCCTCAATCGCAGGGCGGAGGACCGTATCAGTGGTGATCAACTCGTCAATACAAGATTTCCTCAGACGCTGGATCCCAAGCTCTCCCAATATCGCGTGCGAGACGCAGGCGATGATCTTCTTTGCCCCCTTCTTCTTCAGGAGTTCAGCCGCCGCCGTCAACGTTCCGCAGGTTTCGGTCAGGTCGTCGACCATGAGCACGTTTTTTCCGCGGACTTCACCGATGACGGCCATGGACTCGATCTCAGTCGGGCTCTTCCGGCGTTTGGCGACAATGGCAATGCCGGCGTTGAGCGACTGGGCGTAGGCGTAGGCCATCTTCAGGCCGCCGACGTCCGGACTGACCACGACAAGGTTCTGGATGTTCTTCTGCTTGAGATATTGATACATCACCGGGGCCGCGTAGAGGTGGTCAACCGGGATGTCGAAGAACCCTTGGATCTGCTGGGCGTGGAGATCCATCGTCAGAACGCGGTTGGCTCCGGCCGAGACGATCAGGTTCGCGACCAGCTTGGCCGTGATGGGGACACGCGGTTGGTCTTTGCGATCCTGGCGGGCATAGCCGTAAAAGGGAACCACCGCCGTTATCCGGTTGGCGCTGGCACGACGGACGGCATCCGTCATGATGAACAGCTCCATCAAGTGGTGGTTCGTCGGCGGACTGGACGGCTGGATGATGAAGACATCCTCTCCGCGGACGTTCTCATCGATCTTCACGAAGGTTTCGCCGTCGGGAAACGAGTTGACGGTGCACCTGCCGAGTTCGCGTCCGATGGACTTCGCGACTGCTTCGGCCAAGGTTCGGTTGGCGTTTCCGCTGAAGATTTTCACTGCGCGACGCTGTTTCAATGACTGGGAAAAAAAGCACGACCACCTGTCAAAAGGTGGTCGTGACGACGTCGGACAGTAACAATCGACCTTGCCCAGGCAAGGCCGAAGGCTCCCAGGTTTATTGGATTCCCGGGAGGGTCAGTGTCCCGGTCGAACGATCTAGGCGGGCGCGAGCGACCGAATAGTCGCGCAGAGCCTGGATCTGGGTGGTGCGGGATTCAGTCAGGGCGGTCTGGGCGTCCAGGACCTCCAGCTGGGTGCCGGAGCCGGCTTCGGTGCGGGCCTTCGCCAACCGCAGCGCTTCTTCGGCCTGCTCGAGGACTTTCTTCTGCGACTCGAGCACTTCCCTGGACTCTTCGAGGTTCGACCACGCGGTGCGGACTTCGAGCGAGATGCTTCGGTCGGTTTCGCGGATGGTCTCTTCGGCCTTTTCTAGTGCGGCCCGGGCTTCGGCGATTTTTCCCTTGGTGAGATCGCCATCCCAAAGATCCCAGGTCAACTGGGCGCCGGCGAACCATCCGGACTTCTCTTCCGAAAGGTCGCGGGTGAACGATGAGTTGCGCGCCCCGTATCCGAGAAAGCCGTTGACCACCGGTTTCGCTCCGGACTTCGCGGCTTTGACCGCCTCGCGTTGGATGTCCGCCGCAAGCGTGAGCGACTTGAGCTCGGGGCGTTTGGCGCGTGCGGAGGTCAACGCGTCTTCGACCGTCAGCGATAGAGGTTCGGCCGCCAGTTTGTCCGCAAGCTTCAGCGGGATCTCGTTCCACATGGCCGCCGGAAGGTCGTAGCCGAGCAGGTTGATCAGATTGTTCTTCGAGATGCGGTAGGCGTTTCTGGCGCGGATCAGACGGGGTTGCGCGTTGGCCACCGCAACCTCTGCGCGGAGGACGTTGAAGCGCGGGGCGGTGCCGGCCTCGAAGCGGCGCTTCTGGTCTTCCAGTTCCTTCCCGAGGAGCCCGATCGACGCTTCCTGCACGGTGATCTGTTCGGCGGCCAGCAGCGCGTCGTCGTAGGCGGTCAGCACTTCCAATGCGGTGTTGGCGGCAGTCGATCCAAGCGTCGCCTCGGCCTGGTCCCTGACCATCCGGCTCTGGGCCCGGTTTGCCGTGATGCGTCCGCCTTCGTAGAGGGGTTGAATGATCTGGGCGTTGGCGGACCAGTTCTGCGCCGGGGAATCGACAAACCCGAAGCTCTCGATGCTGCCCCGGTCGTTGGCGCGGAACGAAGCATCCGTGCGGACTCGTGGCATGCCCGTGGAGCGAAGCTGCCTTGACTGGCCGGTGACCGCCGCGATGTCGGAGCGAGCCTTCGTGAGCGCGCTGTTGTGGCGGGCCGCGATGTCCAACGCTTCCATGCGCGTAAGCGGTTGGCGGAAGAGCTCCATGACTTCGGGCGAAGTGGTTTCCGCTGCGGCGACGCCGAACGCGAGGGCTGTGGATAGGAAACTTAAGGCGAACACTTTCATGGTCGGGATAGGTCGAATTGTTTTGTGCAAAGTCAATGGACGTCGGCGGTCGTGTTGGTGCCGGGCTGGATCGGACCCGCGGAGGCCGGGCGCGCGATGAAGACGTCGACCTGCTGGCCGACGTAGATGGGAAATGCCGGAAGCTCCATGTCATAGATGATCTGGAGGACGCGCGTGTCGACACGTTCCGCGGAGTCGCCCGTGAGGGACTTCTTGGGCACGACTAACGGTTCGATTCGGATGAAGCGGAGCGGCATTTTCTTGTCGTTGCTGCCCTTGAGGAACGCCGTGCCGGCCTGTCCGGCGACGACCAGCGGCGCGTTCTGTTCGTCCACATCGGCCCGGATCTGGAGTGTGGCCACATCTCCCAGGATCATCAGCGGCGCGGCATTGACGCCGAGGCTGGCGTATTCGCCGGCGCGCACGTTGAGCTGGAGAATCTTCCCATCACGCGGAGCCCGGACGGTGAGCACTTCCAGCTCGGTTTCCGACTGCCGGATCTGGGCGCGGAGCGTCTCGATGTCCGCCGCGATCTTGGCCTGGCGCGCCCTGGCGGCCTCGACCGTGAACCACTTCCGCTTGCGCTCGTCCTCGGTGGCGACCTCGTTCTTCAACAGCTTCTCCACGCGGTCGAGCTGGTCGGACAAGTCGTCGGTGGAAACCTTTTCCACGTCGCGCTGCGCTTCGAGGCTGCCGATTTGCGCGCGGGCGGAGGCGAGGCGGGCCGTCGCCTCGCGGTTGTCGAGATGGAGCAGCGGCTGGCCTTCGGTCACGGCGGAACCGACCTCGACGAACACTTTCGTCACCAGCCCGGGGCGCGGCGTCGCGATGGACACGTTCTCGCGCTTGGCCTCGATGATTCCGGTGGCGGCGACGAAGTCCTTGTAGGGCGAACGCGTCGGCTCGGAAAGCGGCGGGGGAGAAGGCGGTTTCTCACGCTGCTTGAGCACGAGCACGATGCCGCCAACGATTCCGATGATGGCCAGGTAGAAGCTCAGTCGTTTGAAGATCATGGGAGAAGTCTCGGTTCAGTGTTCGGCCAGGGACTTGGAAGCGTTCTCATGCACGCGCTGGACGCGTCCGTCGTCCATCTCGGTCATGCGGTCGGCGAAGTTGAAGATGCGGTTGTCGTGGGTGACAACGATGACGCAGCGGCCCGGTCCACGGGCCACGGAGGAAAGCAGCTCCATCACCCGCTGGCCGGTGTCTTTGTCGAGGGCCGACGTCGGCTCGTCGCAGATGATCAGGCGCGGTTCATGGACGAGCGCGCGGGCGATGGCCACGCGCTGCTGCTGGCCGCCGGAAAGGTTGGTGGGCCGTTCCTGGCCGCGTTTGCCGATGTTGACCGTGTCCAGCATGGCGCGGGCGCGGTCTTCGGCTTCCTTCAGGCCGACGCCGTTGATGAGTAGCGGCACGGTGACGTTCTCCAGCACGCTCAACGTGGGAATCAAATTGAAGGATTGGAAGATGAAGCCGATGTGCCCGGCGCGGAAGGCGGTCAGCTGCTTCTGCGACATCGTGTGAAGCGAGTGGCCGAACACGTCCACTTCGCCCGCGTCGAAACCCAGCGTGCCGGCGATGACCGAGAGCAGGGTCGTCTTCCCGCAGCCGGACGGTCCGACGATCATGAGGAGCTCGCCGCCGCGCGCGTCGAAGTCCACGCCCTTGAGAGCATGCACCGCCGCATCGCCCTTGCCGAAGGTCTTGGTCACGCCGCGCACATGGATGACGCGGTCGGAACCGTTCGCGGAAGGATTGGAGATGAGATCAGCCACGGAAGACGACGGCGGGTTCAAGTTTACGCACCTGACGGATGCCGAGCAGCGAGGCGAAGGTGCAAATGAAAAGCACGGCTGCAAACGAGCCGAGCGGCAATTGATACGGCAGCGCGAAAGGCGGCTGGCCCATCTGGATGAATTTCCAACCGATGAAACACGAGAGGCCGAGGCCGATGCCGTAGCCGATGATCCCCACGGTGAAGGCCTGCAACAGCACCATTCGCGTGATCAGGCCGTCGCTCGCGCCCATCGCCTTGAGCGCCCCGAAGTGCCGCAGGTTCTCCAGGATGAAGGAGTAGAACGTCTGTCCGGCCACGGCGATGCCGACGATGAATCCGAGGATGATCGTCGTCATGAACGAGATGGGGATGCCCGTGTTCTTGAAGAACCAACTCACCGTGGACGCGCCGAAAGCCTCCTCCGTGTAGGCGCCCAGGCCCGTCTTCTCGCGGATCTGCTGGGCCGTCTGCTCCGGCGTCCATCCCTCCGACGGGCTCGCGAGGATGTAGCTGAGCATCTTCCTCGTGCGCGGCGCGAACTGCAGGGCCTGCTCGTAGGTGGAGAAGATGTAGGGGTAGCCGAAGAACGATTTCTCCGTCTGGCAGATGCCGACGACGCGGGCCTCCTTGTCGTTCATCTCGAAGGTGTCCCCCATCCCAAGCGGCTTGGCCCGGCCGACGCTCAGCCGCTTGACCGTGAGGTCGTCGATGATGACGGCATTGGGGATCCGCAAGTCCTCCACGCGGCCCTGCAACATCTTCGTCGGCCGCCCGACCATCGTCGCGTTGTCGAGACCGACGAGCTGGATTGGTTTGAAGGTTCCGTCGGTGAGGCGGGCCTGGAGGATGCCCCAATACATCGGCACGGCCCAGGCCACGCCGGGAATGCTGCGCACCCGGCTCACATCCGTATCGCGCATGGGCTTCACCTCGTTGACCTGCTCGACCTTGGGGTCCACCACCCAGATCGGCGCGCGCATGTTCTTCAGGTTGCCCTTGGTCCACTCGATGATGCCGACGAACACGCCGGCCTGCTGCGTCATGAGCAACGCCGCGAAGGCCATGCCGCTGAGCAGCATGATGTATTTGGCCCTATCGGCGAACAGCATCTTGAGTCCGAGTCGATACATGCGGATGGGTCCTATTTTCGCCGGCGAGCCGTTGGAATGCTTCTTCCGGGTGGGGTGCGTATCCGTTTCCCGGTTTGGTCCGCATCCTTCAGGGCCCGGATGCCGCCCAGGGAAAACTGCGCCACGTGGTTGACCAGTGATTCGAGGTCGCCCTGGTCCAGCTTGAAGTCGGGATTCATCCGCTCGAGCACCGGACGGCAGTGGGCGTAGAAGACGATCTGGCCGATGATGCTGAGGGCCGTCTGGCGTCGACTCGCCTCGGGAAACCCGGGCCCGAGCAGTTGCCTCAGGATGTCGTCCAGGAGGAGGCTCGTGGGTTTAACAACCTTCTCCACCATCAAGTCTAGGGCCGAGGTCGGTTCGATCATCTCCCGCATCACGATCCGGCCGTGGCGGCACTGGGCGCCGGCCGCGAGGATCCGCTGGAGGTAGCCACGGACAAAGGCGAGGAACCGTTCCTCGGGCGTGCTCGACGCGGTTACTCCGGCGTCGAGCGGGAACCGGGCGATGACCTGGTCGAACGCCGACTGGATCAGCGCGGCATAGAGGCCCTCCTTGTCGCCGAAGTGGTAGTTCACCGCGGCCACGTTCGCGCCTGCACGCTCGCAGATGTCGCGCACGCGGGCACTGCGGAAGCCCGTTTCGGCGATCACCTCGGCCGCCGCCTCGAGCAGGGCTTCCCGGGTGCCGGGCTGGACCGTTGGATTGTCTTTGGTTTCCGCCATCTCAAACATTTGTTTGAAAGATATATTTCAAACAGATGTTTGAATGTCAAATCCCGGCTGCGTGCGGTTCGTGGGCCTTTCGGGTAACCCGGGTCGGGTGCGGCGCGCGCGGGCGATGTTTCCGGCTTGGATTTGCGGATCCGGCCGGGCATGAGAACCGACCGCATGTGGTTCTACTCAATCGACGGAGCTCAGCAGGGTCCAGTGTCCGGGGAGCGTTTCAATGAACTGGTCGCGCGGGGCGAGATTCCGGCAACCGCGTTGGTCTGGCGCGAAGGCATGGCTGGTTGGGAACCTTTGTCGGCAGTCAGGCCGCAGGCCGGGTCGCCGCCGCCGTCTCCTTCAGGCGGTGGCGAACAGTGCTCCTCGTGCGGGGGCTGGTTCGGCCCGTCGGACCTCATCGCTTTGTCCGGGATGCGCATCTGCGGGGGGTGCAAACCGGCCGTGCTGCAGAGGCTGAAGGAGGGTGTTCCAGTTGCCGTCCTGGGCAATGTCTGGCGTCACAAGAAGGATGTCGTGACCCTGGACGGCACCGAACTCCATGCCGTTGCCTGAAGTGCAACGAGCCGACCAACTCGGCGCCGTTGAAGCGGAAGGTTTCGTGGCACCCGCCGGCCTACTACCTGATCATCCTGATCGCCCTTTTGATCTACATCATCGTCGCGCTGATCGTCCGGAAAAAGGCGACAGTCTCGGTGCATCTCTGCGATCTCCATCGGAAACGGCGCTTGGTGTTGATCGGCAGTTGTTGGGGTGCCGTGCTGCTGGGCCTGGCCTTGATTTTTTCGGCAGTGGCATCGAGCTCCGGCGCCGCCGGTCTTGTGGGCGTGCTGCTGCTGATGGGCGGGGGAATTGTCGGGGCGATCTTCGGCAATCTGGTCAAACCAACGAAGATCGACGGCACGACACTCCGGTTCCGCGGGGCTGGAGCCGATTTCCTCGATTCACTCCCCGAATGGCCCAACGGTTAGTTCCGGCACGGTTACTTCTCCAGCGGCAGGTAGGTCCACGCGATGTCGTCGGCAACGGCGGGTTCGGTGGTTGGGCTGTTGGAGTCCATACGTAACCCGAAATCGTCCCTCTGCTTCCTTTTTACGGCCCGTCCTTTGTCGTCGTGGCCGTTGGATCCGACGGAGTAGATGAGGTAGCGACCGTCCGCCGTCTTGGTGTAGTGGAAGGCTGCCTTCGAGAAGGGATCAATGAGCGCGGTCGGAAGGAACTTCGGTGTCAGTGCCGCCAAGGTATCCGGGTAGCTTCCGGTTGCGAGCTGATGGCGCTCCAGCGCGATTGCCGTGCGGGCGAGCGCCTGGTGCGTCTGCGCCGTGACGCTCTTCTCAAAGAAGTTGCCGATGGCCGGGAACAGCATACGAACGAGGGCTTCGGAAGGATGTTTCGGCCGGGCGATCAGCGTGGACATCGTCTCTTGGGCGGTTCGGAAATCGGGCGAAGAACCATCCCTGGGCAGGAGCTGTTCATACCAGCGGTTGATGGAGATCAGGTTTTGGGAGATGAAGAAACGGCCACTTGCTGCGGTGATTGTATTCATGAAGCCGGCCATTTCGAAGGGGTCCACTAGCTTGACTGACTTCGCCAGCTCTCCCCGGTCGCCGATCCAAATCTCCATACTCGTTGTGCCGAAGGCCCGTTCCCCGTCCACGGCCCTGCGACTGAGGGCGGCGTAGTCCCGGGCGGCTAAGAGCGAGTCCAATTCGGCCAACTGGGAATCGTTCCAAGCCTTGGCCTGAAGGCCTTCCCAAATCGGTTGCAGGGTCTGCGCGTCCATGGCAACCCCGACGAGGTAGCAAATCAGCAAGGGCTCCGAGGCGGAGAAGTTGCCCAAACGAAAACCTGTCTTCACATCCTGCAATCCACCGCTGGCATTCGAGGACGCGAGGCGGGCCGAGGCACGGAGGCTGTAGATCGCGCTGAAGTTTTTGATTGGACCCACGTGCGGCAACAGGGCGCTGAAGGTGTCCTGATAGCGAATTGGAAACACCATGGCCGGACGGGTGGCGGCGCCTTCGATTTCCCTGAGTTTGTCGTCCAAGCCCTTCAAGGCCGCGAGCACGGCGGCCGCATCGGTCGAATTTGCCGGGGCTTGCGGGAAGATGGCCTCATTGGTCATGGCCGTCCGTGCGGGTCCGAGGGGGAGGGCATGTTGCTGCTTCCAAGGAGGGGTGCTTGGGCGGATTCGGTCTGGAAGGGTTACCTTCTTCGTTCGTTCCCAAAACGGATGGTTGGGCCCCCGGTTGCTGTCGTGGGTGAAGGGGCAATCTTTGAAGAACGGCGTGCTGGCGAAGTTTTCGGAGTCGGGAACCGGCTTGGGAGCCATGCGCGTGATATCGAGTTCGACGCTTCGCGAAACAAGTTCCTGACGATAGCTCGACCATTTGGCTTGGTAGATCGTGTTGGCGACGGACAACGCCAGGACCAACGGGGTCAGCACGAAGAAGAGCAGGTAGTAGATCGGCACGAGAGTGAAGCGGGCCCAGAGCGGCAGGCGTTCCTGCACGGGCGCAGGCTGGTCGGCGGCGGCTGCGTTTCGGAGGCGGGCAGCTCGGCGGTTCCATGCCAGCACGGTCATTCCTCCCCAGACGACACCGATGGAGATGATCATCCAGAAGGGCCACCACAGGATGACCCATTGGCCGTAAGCGGCGTGAAGCCATAGCCAGCAAAGCCCGGTGAAGACCGCAGCCCACAGCAAGGTGCGCAGGGCGAGCAGCCAGAGCGGGTAGGGTTTGTCGGGTTCGGGACTGAGTGGAGAATTCCAGCGGCGCGGGGCGTCGGCGTGGGACAAAAGGGTGGCGCTTAGGGTGTCGCGGAGTTTCATGGGAATGGGTGTTGAGGCTTGGGTCAGGCGCTGGTGGCGGCGGGACCGTTGGTGCCGAGGAAATTCAACTGGCGCTTCGGACGTTCGGCTTCAGGACGAGGCCGGAGGGGCAGATCGTCGGAATCACCGTTGCCTTGCAGTTCGCTGAGGAGTTGCCGGCGATAGGCCAACGCTTGTTGAACGGATTCTCCGCGCTGCTCGGCCGAATCTTGGGCCAGAGAAGACGAGTCCGCCGACGTGTTGGAGTTGCCGGAGGATGACACCGAGTTGATGGCGACGATCAGAAGCCACAGCGCGGCGGCAGCCGACCATTCGGTGGGAACGCCTCGGAGCCAGCGCAGGAGGAGATGCGGCCAGGACGGGGTTTCGGCACCAACTTGTGGCCGTCCGGCAGGACTCCGCCTCGTCGCCTCGGCGGTTACGGAGGTTTGGGCGGCGGCGAGAATTTCGTCGCGCCAGGCGGGTGCCGGTGGCCGGAAGGTGGTCCGGCGAAGGCGATCTTCCAGCGGATCGTGGCCGTTTGGCAGGGGATGTTCGGACGGTTTCATGGCGATGACTGGTTCAGCGGATCTCTTCGTAAAGGGGACGCAGCCGCGTGCGAAGTTTGTCTAAACCATAGCGGTAGCGACTGGCGGCGGTGTTCGCAGGTATGTCGAGTGTCTCGGCGATCTGCTCGAAGGTGAGTCCTTCCCACAGCTTGAGATGAACTGCGGCGCGCTGGTCTTCGGGCAGTTCGGCCAGCGAGGCTGTGAGTTGGGCGCGAAAGGCGGCTTCGTCCGGATCGGCTGACGGTGCGAACAGTTCCAGCGCATCGGTCTGGAAGGCTTCTTCCCGGCGGTTCCGTGTGTCACGGCGACGGCTGAGGTCGACGATCTGGTTGTGGGCGAGCCGGAGGAGAAAGCCTCGCACATCCCGGATCGGCTCCGACGCGTCCGCCTGTTTGGCGAGGCGGATGAAGACTTCCTGGAGCACGTCGCGGGCGTCGGCTTCCGAGCGGGTCAGGTTTAAGGCGAACGCGAACACCGGCCCGGCATGGGCGTCGTAAAGGCTGGCGAGATCAGGGTGGCCGGGCATCGGGTTCAGAAGGAGGACGCTGCGGTGCCGGGGATTTGTCTATGCAAAAGCCGGCCGTCCCGGCTGTGAACAGCCGGTGGGCAAGGGTTAACAACCAATTGATCCGAAATCCTGAAAGCCTTTGCCCGCGCGGCTCGATGCGAGGTTTACTCTCCGGCTCATGATCGATGGAACGGATATTCCCGGCGGACAGCCGCCCGAGCAGGGCTTCGCGCGGAAACGCCGGAGCCGGAAGAGCGAGGATTCGTCGACCAACCACATGCGCCCCGGCGACCAGTTGCCTCCGCACGCCGCTGAAGCGGAGCAGGCCGTCCTTGGCTGCGTGCTGCTCGCGCCGCAGGATTGCATGGGGGAATGCCTGGAGAAGCTCAAGTGCGGTTCCGCAGCGTTCTACGACATGCGGCATCAGGTCCTCTTCGATCTGCTGGCCGGAATGTATGACGCGAAGGAGCACATCGATCTGATCACCGTTCCGCAGCGGCTGAAGGATCGCGGACTCCTCGAAGCGGCCGGTGGCCGGGCTTATGTCGCGTCGCTGCCCGACATGGTGGCGTCGCCCGCGATGATCGGCACCTACCTCAATGCCGTCTGGGAGAAATACATCCTTCGCCGGATGATCCAGGTCTGTTCGGGCGGATTGGCCAAGGCCTACGAGAACACGGAGTCCGTCGACGGCCTGCTCGACGAGGTGGAGAAGGACATCCTCTCGATCAGCCAGGAACGGGTCTCGACGGCGACTCCAGGCATGAAGGAGCTGGTCAACAAGACCATCGAGAAGATCCAGCAGTATTACCTGCAACAGGGCCAGCCGACGGGCATTGCGACCGGTTTCACCGATCTCGACAAGATGACCAACGGCTTGCAACCGGGCGACATGGTGGTCATCGCGGCCCGTCCTTCGATGGGCAAGACCTCGTTCGCCATGAACATCGTGGAGCATGTGGCGATCGAGCAGAAGATTCCCGTGGGAGTGTTCAGCCTGGAAATGACCTCGGAATCGCTGGTCATGCGCATGATCTCCTCCTGTGCCCGGGTCAACATGCGGAACATCCGCGAGGGTTTTTTGGCCGAGACCGACTTCGCCAAACTCACCAGCTGGGCAGGACGTTTGGCCGCCGCTCCGCTCTACATCGACGACACCAGCGGCCTCTCAATCCTCCAGCTCCGCGCCAAGGCCCGCCGGATGTGGCAGCAGCACGGCGTCCGGCTGTTCGTGATCGACTACCTCCAGCTCCTCCACTCGACCAACCGGCGCGCCGACAACCGCCAGCAGGAGATCGCGGACATTTCCAGCGGCATCAAAGGCATCGCTAAGGAACTGAAGGTTCCCGTGATCGTCCTCGGCCAGTTGAACCGCGAATTCGAGAAGGACAAGGACCGCAAGCCCAAGCTCTCGGATCTGCGCGAGTCCGGCGCGATCGAACAGGACGCCGACCTGGTGGGTCTGCTCTACAAGGCGGACCCCAGCAGCCCGGGCCGCGCAAAAAGCCGTGACGACGACGGCGAGGATGGGGTTGAGTCGGACGTCATTCCGGTGAACGTGTTGATCGCCAAACAGCGAAACGGCCCGACGGGCGACGTTCACCTGACGTTTTTCAAGAAATACACCCGGTTTGAAAATGCGGCCAAGATCAATGCGGAAGACCTCCCGCCGGATGCGTAAGCTCATCCGGCCAAACCGTGCGGCCTGGTCGACGATGGCGGCGCTCTGCGCGGCCGTCCTCCAAGCCGGTGCCCAAAGCGAGATCGCCCCCAAGATCGCCAAGATCGACGTCCGGCACGTCGGTCCTCCGGCCGTCAGCGACTCTTTGGTGCGCGCCAACATCCGCCTTAAGGAAGGCGACGACTACCGACGGCCGAGCGTCGACGACGACATCCGGCAACTCTACGCCACGGGCTACTTCTACAACATCCGGGTCGGCGAAGAGATCGCGCCCGAAGGCATGAAGTTGACTTACGTGGTCCAGGGCAACCCGACGATTTCCACGGTCACCTTTTCGGGGAACAAGAAATACAGCGACAGCAAGATCCGGAAGAAGGTCACTTCCAAGACCGGCGAGCCGCTGAGCGAACGCAAGCTCTTCGCCGACGCGCTCGAGATCCAGAAGCTCTACCAGAAGGCGGGCTACCAGAAGACCACCGTCAAGCCCGTCTCCAGCATCGACGAAAATTCCGGCCGCGGGTCAGTCACGTTTGAAATCACCGAAGCGCCGAAGGTGAAGGTCAAGGACGTGATCTTCGAGGGCGCAAGCGCCTTCAGCCAGCGCAAGCTCCGCAAGGAGATGAAGACGCGGCGTTGGTGGATGTTCTCCTGGCTTATCGGGACCGGTGTGCTTAAGGATGAGCAGTTCGAGGAGGACAAGGACAAGCTGGCGGAGTTTTACCAGAACGAGGGCTACGTAGATTTCCGGATCAAGGACATCAAGATCGACCGTCCGAACGACAAATCGATGATCCTCCGGATCTCCGTGGACGAAGGCCGCCAATACAAAGTTGGCAAGGTCACCTTCACCGGGAACAAGCTGTTCACGACCGAGCAGTTGTCTTCAGTCCAGTATCTGAACGAGAAGAAAAAGCGGTCGAAGATGATGTCCGGAGACACCTTCACCGCCGAAGGGCTTTCCAAGACGGTTGAAGCCATCAAGGACGCCTACGGATCGCGAGGCCACATCGACGCGTCGATCACCCCGATCAAGCGGGCCAACATCCAGACTGGCACGATCGACATCGAGTATGTCGTCCGCGAAGCCGAGAAGATCCTGATCGAAAAGATCGAGATCAAGGGCAACACCAAGACGAAGGACCGCGTCATCCGGCGCGAGTTGGCGGTGTCGCCCGGCGAAGTCTTCGACATGGTGAAGGTGAAGCGCAGCAAGGCGCGCCTGGAGGGCTTGAATTTCTTCGAGAAGGTGGAGACCCAGCCCGAGCCGACGGATGTGCCCAACCGCCGCAACCTCACGGTGCAGGTGGCGGAGAAGAACACCGGCAACGTGACGTTGGGCGCGGGCTTCACCTCCATCGAGTCGCTGGTCGGCTTCGTCGAGGTGAGCCAGGCGAACTTCGATCTGTTCAACCCGCCGAACTTCACAGGCGCGGGCCAGAAGATCCGGCTGCGCGCCTCCATCGGCACGGAGCTGCAGAATTATCAGCTCACCTTCGTTGAGCCGTGGTTTCTCGGGCGCAAGCTGGAGTTCACCACCGAGCTGTTCCATCGCGACCTGAATTACGTCAGTTCCAGCGACACCTACAGCGAGCGCAACACGGGCATGAAGCTCGGCTTGCGCAAGGCGCTGGGCAGCGAATTCCTCATCGGCGGCGTCAGCTACACACTGGAAAACGTGAACATCGAGCTGAACCCGGATCTGCACGGGCCGAGCACGGTGGCCGGGGGGAAGGGTCCCGTCTTTATTCCGGCGAATGTTTCGCCCGAGATAGCCGCCGA
This sequence comes from Verrucomicrobiota bacterium, assembly GCA_043775315.1. GTDB lineage: Bacteria > Verrucomicrobiota > Verrucomicrobiia > Limisphaerales > CANJSG01 > CANJSG01. The sequence goes on along the minus strand of JAYVSO010000069.1, from coordinate 8,277 downwards.
GGCGCAGGAACTTTTGATCTCCAAGGTCGGCGTGTCGCTGGCCTGGGACACGCGGGACAGCTACCTGCTGCCGACCAAGGGGCAGAAGACCGAGTTTCGCGCCGAGCTGGCGGGCACGGTCTTTGGCGGCGAGGCGGATTACTACAAGATCGAGCTGCGCCACGGCCGTTACATCCGGGGCCTGGCCAGCGGGCACCTGCTGGAAGTCGGCGCCCGCGCCGGCGTGGGCGAGGGCATCAACGGCACGAGGGACATCCCGATCTTCGACCGCTACTTTCTCGGCGGCCTGGAATCGCTGCGCGGCTACCGCTACCGCGACATCGGGCCTCGGGATGTTTTCGACGAGCCGTTGGGCGGCGACACCTATTGGTTCGGCAGCGCCGAATACAGCATCCCGATTATCGAGCGGGTGCGCTTTGCGTTCTTCTACGACATCGGCATGGTCTATCGCGATGCCTACGACTTCAATTTCTCCCAGTATGCCGACAACTGGGGTCTGGGCATCCGGTTGAACCTGCCCATCGGGCCGCTGCGCCTTGACTACGGTATCCCCATTCACAATTCTGTGGGCAAGGCGGGCAGCGGCCGCTTCCAGTTCAGTGTCGGCTACACCCGTGAATTCTGATCTCTTTCGCCTATGAACAAAATCGTTTACCGCCTCCTGCTGGCCCTGGGCCTTGCGACGCTCCTCCAATTCACCGCCGGTGCTGCCGAGCAGAAGATCGCCATCATCGATCTGCAGGGCGTGTTCACCAACTTCTTCAAGACCAAGATCGCCGATGCCGCCATCCGGGACGAGGCCGGCGCGCTCGACAAGGACCGCAAGGCGCTCACCGACCAGTATCAAAAGATTACCGAGGATTACAAAAAAGCCCTCGAGGACGCGAGCAACCAGGCCATCTCCGCCGACGAGCGTGACAAGCGCAAGAAGGCCGCCGAAGGCAAGCTGATCGATATCAATGACCTCGAACAGCAGATCAAGCAGTTCGACCGCACCGCCCGCGGCAACCTCGAGGAAAAGCAGCGCATGGCCCGGGAGAAAATTCTCGCCCAGATCAAATCCGTCGTCGCCACCAAGGCCCAGGCTGGCAAATACACCCTCGTGCTCGACACCGCGGGTGAGGGGCTCAGCCGCACCTCCGTCGTCTTCTACAACAACGGCGAGAACGACATCACCGCCGAGGTGCTCAAGGCACTCAATGCCGACGCCCCGGCGGACCTGCCCAAGGCCGACAAGAAGTGACACGTCCACTCGCAACGTTCCTGTCCGCAGTCGTGGCGTGCGCGGCTTCAGCCGCCACGCCGTCGCCGACGCGGGCCGTCCTCCCGCTGCACTTCGAGGCGAACCAGGGCCAGACCGATCCGCGCGTGCAATTCATCGCCCGCGCTGGTGAGCACGTCGTTTATCTTGGGCGCGGCGAAGCCTTCATCACCCTGGATGAAAGCAGCCATGCCACCCGCACGGTGCGCCTGAGTTTTCCCGGTGCGAATCCGACCACGGTCGGCACTGGCGTCGAGAAATTCGCGGGCCGGGTGAATTACCTCCTGGGCAACGATCCCGCCGGCTGGCACACGGGCATTCCTGCCTACGGCAAGGTGGAATACCCGCAGTTGTATCCGGGCGTGGACCTCGTTTTTCACGGACGGCAGCAGCAGTTGGAATACGATTTCATCGTCGCGCCCGGAGCGGATGCCGGCGTCATCACGATTCACTTCGACGGCGCGGATCGTCTCCAGCTCGACGCGCAGGGCGACCTGCTCATCCACGTCGGCAAGCAGCAATTCCGACAGCATGCGCCCAAGGCCTGGCAGAAGTCCGGCGGGTTCCCGGTCGCGGTGCCGGTGCGCTACGCCTTCAAGGATGCGCGGACGGTCACGTTCACGCTCGGCGCTTACGACCACGCCCGCGAACTGATCATCGACCCGGTGATCAGCTACTCGACTTACATTGGCGGCAGCGGACGCGACCGCGCCTGGACGGTGGCGGTGGATGCTTCCGGCAGCGCCTACGTGGCCGGTGACACGAGGTCTATCCTCAAGGCCCTCCCTCTCTCCGGGATTCAGACCAACCGCGGCAGCTCCAGCGGCGATGGCTTCGTGGCTAAACTCAATGCGGGTGGCTCGGGCTTCGATTACCTCACCTACATCGGTGGCAAAGACATCGATGGTGTCCTCGCCCTCGCGCTGGACGCGGGGAACAACGCCTATCTCGCGGGCTACACCACCTCGCCCAACTTTCCGATTACGCCCGGCGCGTTCCAGAGGAAGATCAGGAGCAGCAACAGCGGCGGTTTCACCGTCTATCGCGCGGACGCTTTTCTCGCGAAGTTGAATCCTGCGGGCGACACGCTCATTTACTCCACCTTCTACGGCTGTGCTGGGACCGAAAGCGCCCTTGGCGTCGCCGTGGATGCGGACGGCAACGCCCTGATCTGCGGTTTCACCGACTCCAAGGATTTGCCCACCAACAATGCCGCGCAGCCGAAGCTCAAGGGAGGCAATGATGCGTTCGTGGCGAAGTTCAGTCCTGACGGCACCGCGCTGCTCTACGGCACCTATCTTGGCGGTGTCTCGGGCGAGAGTGCCAATGGCATCGCGGTCGATGCCGATGGCAACGCCGCGGTCGTCGGCTTCACGCAAACCCCGAGTTTCCCGGCCAAGAACGCGTTCCCGACCACGAATGCCTTCCAGCCCCTGTTCGGCGGCGGCGGACGCGACGCGTTCCTCACCAAGTATTCCCCGGCCGGCTCGGTGATCTTTTCCACCTACTTTGGCGGCACTAGTTTCGATCAGGGCTACAGCGTTCATTTCGACGACGCTGGCGACATCTACGTTTCTGGAAGCAAGGCGTCCAGGGATTTCCCCACCAGCCCCGGCATCAACAATGGCGGCGTCTTCACCAGCACGGACGGCGGCAGCAACTGGACGATCCGGAGCACCGGCCTCGCGCACAATTACATCCAGGCGCTCGCTTCTCCCGAGGGGCAGCCCTTGCAGGCGTTCGCGGGAACGCTGCGCGGACTCTTCGCCACCGCCGATGGCGGCGTCACCTGGGTTTCCCGCAACTCGGACCTTGAATCGCAGGACGTGACGGCCATCGCGCTCGACCCTGCGGATGCGAACCTGATCTACCTTGGTACCGCGGCGACCGTGCAGAAGAGCACCAACGGCGGCCTCCATTGGACCACGAATGATGCCGGCCTCCCGGTGGGAAACATCCGCGCGCTCGCCCTGCAGCCCGGGCTTTCCTCCACCCTTTACGCAGGCTCCCGCGGTGGTGGAATCTATGTCAGCAGCAACAGCGCCGCCTCGTGGACGCGTATCTCTTCCGGCCTGGGCAATCTTTCCGTGAACGCGCTCGCGGTGGACCCGGCCACGCCCGCAATTCTCTATGCCGCCACCGATGGCGGCGTTTACAAGAGCACCAACTCCGGCACGCAATGGTTCTCCCGCAACACCGGACTCACTCCGAGCAAGCGCGCCCAGGCCCTCCTGCTTGATGCATCTGCGCCATCCACCCTGTACGCCGGCACCGCCAGGGGACTCTTCAAGAGCACCGATGGCGCGGATAACTGGTCGCTCATCGGCGCCGGGGTTGTTGCCTCCAACATCACCGCGCTCGCCCTCGATTCCGCCACCAGCAATCTTTACGTCGGCACCACCAACGGTGTGTTCCGCAGCGTGGATGCCGGTTCCACCTTCACCACCAACGCCGCCTGGTTGAACATCCCGGCCGTCGCGTCGCTCGCCGCACCTCCGGGACTGGTTTATGCCGGACTCTCCGGCACCAATTCTTTCGGCGGCACCAACGACGCCTTCCTCACGAAGTTTTCCGCCGACGGCTCGAACGTCCTCTACTCCGTCGTGCTTGGCGGCTCGAAGGGTGACGAGGGCTTCAGCGCCGCCGTGGCCGCGGATGGCAGCGTGGTCTTTGCGGGGGCGACGGCGTCCAAGAACTTCCCGATTGTTGATGCGCCCTCCGCGGGGCAATCGACCAACTCGGGACGCTCCGATGCCTGGGTGGCGAAGATCGACCCCACCGGTTCGACGCTTGAGTTCTCGTTCTATCTCGGCGGCAAACTAGATGACTTCGGCGAGGCCGTCGCGGTCGATGCCGATGGCGGTGTTTACGTGGCGGGCTTCACCTCGTCGTTGGATTTCCCCACGCTCGGACCGATTCAGCTCAACCGGGCGGGCGGCTCCGACGCCTTCATCACCAAGCTGGAGGGCGTGCCCCAGTTGACGATCGAGACCTCCTCGTCGCAGTGGACGTTGCGCTGGCCCGCGCCCCCGGTGGAGTACCAGCTCGAGGCGCGGGATGAATCGGGTGGAACCTGGCAGAGTGTCCGTCCTTTACCGGAGGTCCGCGCGGGCTGGAATACCGTCGTCCTGCCCGCTTCGACCGCCTCGCGTTTCTTCCGGCTCAAACGCCCCTGAGCGTTTCCCGCCTTCCGCAGTTTTTCCATTCCCGGATTGACGCGTCCGCGCCCGCCGGGGATTTTTACCGCCCTTAATTTATGTCCCGAATCCAGCGCGCCCTCCTTTCCGTCTTCGACAAGACCGGCCTCGTCGCCTTCGCGCAAATTCTTGCGCAGGCCAACGTCGAGCTCATCTCCACCGGCGGCACCGCCAAGGCGCTGCGCGACGCCGGATTGAAAGTCACCGACCTCAGCGACCACACCGGGTTCCCCGAGATGCTCGATGGCCGCGTGAAGACGCTGCATCCGCGCGTCCACGGAGGATTGCTTTACATCCGCGGCAACGCGGCGCACGAAGCCGCGGTCGCGCAGCACCACATCCCCCCGATCGATCTCGTGGTCGTGAATCTGTATCCCTTCGAGCAGACCATCGCGAAGCCCGGCGTCACGCTGCACGACGCGATCGAGAACATCGACATCGGCGGCCCCTCCATGCTCCGCAGCGCCGCGAAGAATCATGATTCCGTCACCGTGATCGTGGACCCCGCCGACTACGCGGAAGTCGCCGGGCAAATCTCCGCCGCGGGCAACACCACGCTTGCCCTCCGCCGCCAGCTCGCCGCGCGTGTCTATGCGCGCACCAGCGCCTACGACGGCGCCATTGCCGCGCACCTCGCGAAGGTCTTCGCCGGGCCCGCTGCTCCTGCGTCCGCTGCTCCTGCGCCCGCCGCGATGCCCGCCCGCCTCACCGTGGACGCCCCGCTCGCCCAGCCGCTCCGTTACGGGGAGAATCCGCACCAGAAAGCCGCGCTCTACGGCAACTTCGCGGAATACTTCCAGCAGCTCCAGGGCAAGGAACTTTCCTACAATAACATTCTCGACCTCACCGCGGCCGCCGCGCTCATCGGCGAATTCGATGCCGACGCGCCCACCCTCGCTATCCTCAAGCACACCAATCCCTGCGGCGTCGGCCAGGGCGCGAGTCTTCGCGAAGCCTGGGATAAGGCCTTCGCCACGGACAAGCAGGCGCCCTTCGGCGGCATCATTGCCGTCAATCGCCCGCTCGACCTGGCGTGCGCCGAGGCCATTGCCGAGATTTTCAGCGAAGTGATCATCGCGCCGGACTTCACGCCCGAGGCCGCGGCCCTGTTGCAGAAGAAGAAGAACCTGCGTCTCCTGAAAACACTCCGGCCCCTCGCCGCCTCCAGCCCCTTTGACGCCCGCAGTGTCGGAGCCGAAAGCTGGCTGCTCCAGGAGCGCGACCAGCGCCGCATCACGCGCGACGACGTGAGGGTCGTGACCAAACGCGCGCCGACTGACGCCGAGATGCAGGCCATGCTCTTCGGCTGGCGCATCGTGAAACACGTCAAGAGCAACGCCATCGTCTACGCCGCGCCCGGCCGCACCGTCGGCATCGGCGCCGGACAAATGAGCCGCGTGGACTCCAGCCGCATCGCGGTGTGGAAGGCGGGCGAAGCCAGGCTGGATCTCGTCGGCAGCGTCGTGTGCAGTGACGCCTTCTTCCCTTTTCCCGACGGGCTCATCGCCGCAGCCAAGGCGGGCGCGACCGCGGCTATCCAACCCGGCGGTTCGGTGAAAGATCCGGATGTCATCGCCGCGGCCGACGAACATGGCCTCGCAATGGTGTTCACCGGCGTCCGACATTTCCGGCACTGAGTTGGGAAAGCTCAATCCGACAACCGAAGTTGAATGGGACGGTGTGAAAGCCGATGTGGGTCAGGCTTCCAGCCTGACGGTTCACCGGGCTTCCCAGCCCGGTGATCCGACGCGGCACTTTTCCTCCCACCGCACGACGGGGCTGGGAAGCCCCGTCCACCGTCAGGCTGGAAGCCTGACCCACGACCGCACGCCGCGAGCGACTTCGGAGTTCAGGCTCAAAGGCCAAAACCGCGCCACCGGAGGCTGGAGCGGCGCGGGGTTGATGGGTGCTTGCTGCTTCACCTCCTCAACCTCGACTTTGGATCTGACTTGAATCTTTCTTGTCGCCCAAGTTAGCGGCGGGTCTAACCTCCCCTTCCATGAACTCACCCATTCCCCGGCGCTCGTTCCTTCGTCGTGTTTCCTCGGCGGCTGCGGTTTCCGCGCTGGCGGCTCCCGCCCTTCTTCGCTCGGCGGATTCTCCGGGGGAGAAGATTGTCCTCGGCGTCATGGGCGTGAACGGTCGCGGGATGCAGTTGGCTCAAGGGTTCACCAGCGTCGGCGGCGCGGAGATCGCGTATCTCTGCGACGTGGATGAACGCGCGATGACGCGCGCGGTCAAGGCGGTCTCGGACAAGCAGGATCGCGTGCCTCAGGGGGTGAAGGATTTCCGGCGCATCCTCGACGACAAGCATGTCGACGCGCTCATCGTGGCCACGCCGGATCACTGGCATGCGCCGGCGACCATCCTTGCGTGTGCGGCCGGCAAACATGTGTATGTGGAAAAGCCCGCGAGCCACAACGCCCGCGAAGGCGAGTTAATGGTCGCGGCGGCGCGAAAGAACAAGCGCATCGTCCAGCTCGGCACGCAGCGCCGGAGCTATCCCGCCATCATCGAGGCCATCGAGAAGTTGAAGGGCGGCGCAGTGGGGCGGGTGCTCTTCTCGCGCGGCTGGTACAACAATACGCGCGCCAGCATCGGCCACGGCAAGGCGGCGCCGGCACCGGAGTGGCTCGATTACGAACTCTGGCAGGGGCCGGCGCCGGAGCGACCGTTCCAGGATAACCTCGTTCACTACAACTGGCACTGGTTCTGGCACTGGGGCACGGGCGAACTGGGGAACAACGGCATCCACGCGCTGGATGTCTGCCGTTGGGGGCTGGGCGTGGATTACCCGATGCGCGTCACGTCCGGCGGCGGGAAATATCGCTTCGACGACGATCAGGAGACGCCCGACACGCAGACGGTCACGTTCGACTTCGGCGACAAATCCATCACCTGGGAGGGACGGAGCTGGCATCCGCGCGGCTTCGAGGGTTCAGCCTTCGGCATCGCGTTCTACGGCGAGAAGGGGACGCTGGTGATCGATGGCGCGAACTACAAGGTGTTCGATTTCAAGGGCGCGGAGATCGACCAGGGCGGCGGGACGGGAGGCGATGCGAAGCATTATCAGAATTTCCTCGAGTGTATCCGCTCCGGGAAAAGACCGAACGCGGATATCGAGGAGGGGCACAAGAGCACGTTGCTTTGTCATCTGGGGAACATCGCGTGGCGCACGGGCCAGACGCTGCATTGCGATCCGAAGAATGGGCGCGTCCTCGATGATGCGAAGGCGCAGGCGCTGTGGGGACGGGAATATCGGAAGGGGTGGGAGCCGAAGATTTAGGGAAACCTTGCTGGTTCCTCGCTGTTTTCGGTGGAATGGAATTCAAGGATTCCGGGCCTGGTTCTGGCAACGGTGTTGTCCGTGGCGGTTTGGCCAGTCCCGCAGGGACGACCGGAAATAGCCCAGCGATTCATCGCTGGGTCTCATGGCCCAACGCACCAAGTCCCGTAGGGACGAAAGAAAACCACTCCCCGTCAGGTCGTCTGGACGGGAAGTTCTGTCGTCCCTACGGGACTTGCTCGACGCTGCTCCCTTGCACCCAGCGATGAATCGCTGGGCTATTCTCTTCCGCCCTGCGGGCTGGCCGAAAAGCCATTCCACCCAAAACAGCGGGGAACCACCCAAGCCATTTTCCGCGCTCCGCGCGCTACGAGTAAGCGTGACGATTGCGCCAGAGGAAGAGCATCCGGCGCGAGGGACCGGGATGGGTCACGTCGTGATCGGCCAGCTCGTTCGCGAGGCGGACGAGCACGCGGTCGGGTTCGTTCTCAATGGCGGCGGTAAGGCGCGCGGCGGCTTCGGGAGTCCACGCG
>JAYVSO010000068.1:0-4218 GCA_043775315.1 Verrucomicrobiota bacterium | reverse complement strand
GGCGGATCTTGTCGTCGGGATAGCCGAGCCAGCCGGCGCTCGTCGTGTACGCGGGATAACCCTCGGCCTCGAGCCGGACGATGCGCTCGGATTTCGTGGGCTCCAGCTTCCGCAGCATCACCAGCGCCTCGTCGGGCGTGATCGCGTCCGTGAGGTAGCGGAAATCCACGCAGCGGACGAACTGCTCGGGCGTGAAGCCGGCGACCAGGCGCCACAGTGGCTTGCCTTCCGCCTTCGCGTGGAGGTCCCAGAGGGCGTTGACGATGGCGGCCAGCGCGAGATGCACCGCGCCCTTGTCCGGCCCGATCCAGCGCAGCTGCGAATCGCTGGTGAGCGAGCGCCAGAACGCCCCGGGATCCGCGGCGAACTCCTCCAACGTGCGGCCGACGACCAGATGCTCGTGCGCCCGGATCGCCGCGCAGACGATCTCGTTCCCGCGCCCGATGGTGAAGGTGGATCCATGACCGCTGAGCGATCCATCGTCCGTGTGCAGGACGACGTAGGCCGACGAGTAATCCGGGTCGGGGTTCATCGCGTCCGATCCGTCGAGTTCACGGGAGGTCGGGAAGCGGATGTCGCGGATTTCGAGGCGTGTGATGCGCATGGTGTGGTTGAAAGATGGCTACCTGTTTCGCGGACTGGAAGCGTCGGATTTGCGCGGGAGCCTGACCGGTGGCTTTACCGGACAAGAATTGTCCGCTTCCGGTTGCCTTGATGGTTTCGATCAAGCATTCTCCTCCACAGTTATGGCCGTCTCTTCGATCAATTTTAAGCCCAAGCCGAAGGCAAAACCTGCGGTGAAGGCCGGCGATTTCCTCCCGATGTCGCGTGCTGAGATGGAAGCGCGCGGGTGGACCGAGCTCGATGTCCTCATCATCACCGGCGACGCCTACGTGGATCATCCTTCGTTCGGCGCGGCCATGATCGGCCGCGTTCTGGAAGCGGAAGGTCTTCGCGTGGGGATCATCGCGCAGCCGGATTGGACGAACATCGAGTCCATCCAGATCATGGGGATTCCCAGACTCTTCGTCGGTGTTTCGGCCGGCAACCTGGACTCGATGCTGTCGAACTACACCGCTGCGCGACACAAGCGGAAGGAAGACGTTTACAGCGAAGGCGGCGTGCCCGGCAAACGGCCCAACCACGCGGCCGTGGTCTATTCGCAGATGAGCCGGCGGGCGTTCCCCGGCGTGCCGGTCGTGCTCGGCGGGATGGAAGCCTCCATGCGCCGGGTGGCGCATTACGACTACTGGGAGGACAAGCTGAAACCTTCGATCATGGCCGACGCCAAGGCCGATCTGCTGGTCTACGGGATGGGTGAAATCCCCGTGCGCGAGATCGTGAAGCGTCTCCGGGATGACAACCGCGACTTCAGCGGCATCCGTGGCACGGCGCTCTTCCTCGGCAGCAAGGCCACCGCCGCGGCCGACTTCAGCGACTGCATCATGCTTCCTTCGTGGGAAGACCTGCAGGCCGACAAGAAGCACCTGATGCGCCTGACCAAGGTCGTCGAGGCGCAGATGACGCCGCACTGCGGCAAACGCATGGTGCAGATGCACGGCAACCGCGCCGTCATCATGGAGGCCCCGACGTTCCCCGTGGACGGTCCGGACCTCGACGCGCTTTACGAACTTCCGTTCCAGCGTGCGTCGCATCCCAGCTACAAGGAGCCGGTGCCGGGTTTCGCCACGATCAAGGATTCGATCATCGTTTCGCGTGGTTGCGCCGGCGGCTGCACGTTCTGCGGACTCGGATTCCATCAGGGCAAATTCCTCTCCAGCCGCAGTGTGGATTCCGTGCTCAAGGAAGTGCGGAAGCTCGCAGAGTCGGAGAACTTCCGCGGAACAATTTCCGATCTCGGCGGGCCAACGGCAAATCTCTATGCCGCGAAGAACGGCCATGCCGACGAGTGCAAAAAATGCCATCGGCCCAGCTGCCTGTGGCCATCGATCTGTCCCGTGTTCGAGATCAACGAGGAACAGGGCATCGACCTGCTGAAGGGGGCGCGCACGCAGAAGGGGGTCAAACACGTCTTCGTCCAGTCCGGCATCCGCATGGACGTCGCGCTGCGCACGCCGGAATACATGAAGGAGCTCGTGCAGCACCACGTCTCCGGTCACATGAAGGTCGCACCCGAGCACATGCACCCCGACGTGCTTCGTCGGATGCGGAAGCCGGCGGGCGATTTCCAGGGCTTCATGGAAAAGTTCTTCGAGTTGAGCGAGGAAGCCGGCAAGGAGCAGTATCTCGTGCCCTACTTCATCTCCAGCTTCCCCGGATGCACGGAGAAGGAGATGGGCGCGGTCGAACAGTTCCTGAAGAAGGAAGGCTGGAACCTCCAGCAGGTGCAGGACTTCATCCCGTTGCCCATGACCGGGTCGGCGGCGATGTATGTCACGGGCCTCGACATCAACAGCGAGCTGCCGATTCCCATCACCCGCAATGCCGGTGACCGGGAACGCCAGAAGCGGATGCTCCGTCCGAACCCCAACGACAAGGTCCGTCAACGGGGCATGGGCAGTGCGCCGCGAAACGAAGCGCAGCTCGATACGGTGGAGTGATCGGCGGCGGATCCGCTGGTGGCTTTCGTCTGCGCATGGGCCGGTTATTAGACGGCGAATTGCGTTGTCGGACCGTGGATTGATCAGCGATGCTATCGGGCTCATGTCATCGAATTCGCCTGACAGTTCGGTAGAGTCCATCACTTCCGTTCGGAAGTCCGGCGAGCCGGGTGAGCCCGATTTCTCCCGTCCTGTCCGGCCCATGAAGGACTTCGCCGGCCGGGCCGATTTCCCCGAGTGTGTCCTTGGCGAACATGTCGACATCTCCGGCTTCGCGGGCGTCGTCGTCGCGATCGTGAAGCACTCCATCAAGGTCAAACCTCCGGAAGGCCTCACACAGAGTTTCAACGTCAACCGCCTGCGCACGCTGTTCGTCCCGCCCGCTCCCATTGAAGCGCAGCCTTCAGCCGCCTCCCGTCCGGTCGATTCGGAATCCTCGCCCAGACCGGTCGTGCGTCGCCGTCAGGAGCCCGAGTCCGTCGCCGCGCCGTCCGAGCAGATCGTTCCCGTGGTGGCCAGGGAAGTCATCGAGGAGCCTGATTTCTCGAAGCCCGTCATTCAGATCCGCGACATGGTCGGCCGTGAAGATTTCCCCAAGTGCGCCTTTGGTGAGCAGGTCGAGATCAACGGTTTCACCGGCGTGGTGGTGGAAATCGTGAAGCAGTCGCTCCGTGTCCGGTCGTCCGACGGCTACCTGCAGAGCTTCAACGGTCCGATCCTGAAGAAGCTCCACGGCGGTTGATCCGTCACCAGTGCGCTCCAGTGGAAGCGGCGAAAGGATGCTCCGCGCCCTATGTCATGGGCGGGGTCGTTGATGAAAACATCAGCTTCGCGAGCGCGCCCAGGCCGGCGCCGATCAGGTAGACGATCACGGCACAGCCTCCGATGGCGAACGCCATGTCTTTGTTTCGGTCATAGCTCGGCCGGACCCCCAGCCATTCGCCAAACGCCGAAACGGGGAACGTCACCAGATAGGAGACGAGGCCCTTGATCGAGATCCAGCCTCCGCTGGTCGTTTTACGATCGCGGCCCACGAGGAACACGGCCACGGCCACGTAGGCGATGACCAGAACAGTTCCGAAAATGGATCGTGGAAACCAAGAGAGCATGGGGATTCAGGGTGGTTCCGGCGGCTATGGATGCGTTTTCGGCAGAGCTCAGATCTGGTCGATGTGGAAATGGTTTCTCCCGCAACGGGTGCAGCGAAAGACCGTCAGGGCCGGCCCGGATTCCGCATCGAGCGACTCGAGCAGTCGTGTCGCCGGCATTCCGAACAGCCGCAACTGGTAGACGATGTGCCATAGGACTCCGCCTTCGAACTGCGGCCCCAGCGCGCGGATTTCACAGATTCCCATGCGGTTGTCGGGCTTGGCGGGCTGTCCGCAGCACACCGTTGCGAGAGGTGCCTGCCTGGGAACCAAGTCGATGAAGAAGATGCGTTCTTTCATGGCTGGAGCAACGGTTGGCGTTGAACGGATCGGAGAAGCTTGGGTGGTCATTGTATTTCCTGCGGCAGGCAGGCGGCAGTGCCGGAATAATGCCTGCGGATTGGTGAAGTCCGCCATCCGCCCTTGGGCGGATACAACGGCCCCAAAACGACGGCCCCGCCTCCGTCCGAGGTCCGATACCCATCCGGCAGCGCACGGCCCACAGTGGA
>JAYVSO010000067.1:0-17567 GCA_043775315.1 Verrucomicrobiota bacterium | reverse complement strand
CGGCGCCGTGTGAGGGCACACGGCCTACAACAAACCGAAGGTTTGCCGTCTTCCCTGTAGGCCCGGTCCCCTGACCGGGCGGTTTTTCAGACAGGCTCTAAGGCCGGCCACGGTCTTGATCCAATGCGCGCGCATGGCGGGCAGGCAAGATGCACTGCCCTACCTTGAAGGGGCCCGGCCAACAAAAAGCCCCGGGCGGCTGGGCCGTCCGGGGCTTTGGATCGATTGGAGCGGGGGGCGGTCAGGGCACCGGCTGGACCGTGTAGAACCCGGTCGGATTGCTCACCGACGTGTCGATGAAGCTCGTCTGGGTCCCGGTCGCGGTCACTTGGCCGACTTCCACGCTGGTCAAGGCGTTGGCGTTGTCGCGGCGCAGGATCTTGTAGGTCGTGCCGGGGATGGAGACGAAGGTGATGCGGGGAATCGCCTGGATGCCGACCGTGAATCCAGAGAGCGGGTTCAACGGATCGGTTCCAGCCAGATACTCCTGCAGGTTGGAGCTGCCGTCGCCGTCCGCATCCGTTCCAGCCCCGACCCGGGGATCGGTCAGGTAGCCCGCGCCGAAGTATTGCAGCCTCCAGCTGTTGGGCACGCCGTCATCGAGCGCGTAGACGCGGCCGTAGTCGCCGAGTGCAACGAGGGAAACCGGCGATCCGTTGAGGAACACTCCCGCCCGGATCGTCGCGTTGCTGGTGATGGTGAACGCGCCGCTGTAGAGCGTGGAACCAGCCGTCGGATTCGCGCCGTTGATCGTGAACCGGACTTCGCCGACTCCCACGATGTTGGTCAGGCGGACCGTGAGCTGGTTGGTGAACAGGCCGGGGATGGGACCGAACTTGACCCCATCCGCCAGCACCTGGGTGAAGGCACCGGTGGAAACGGTCGAGATCGGGAAGCCGTTGAGGAATAGGCCGGCCCGGAAGGTGGAGCTGCCCGTCAGCATCAGCGGCGTCGAGTAAAGGGTCGAACTCGCCGTGGGATCCGCGCCGTTGACCGTGTAGCGGATCTGGCCGGAACCGACGAGGTTGACCAACGAAACCGTGGTCGTGTTCGTGAAGGATCCCGGGAGGGGGCTGAACTGGACGTCGCTGGCCTTCGTGTAGGTGTTGGTGAAAACGGCGGAGACGGGGGAACTATTCACGAACAGGCGCGCCCGGATCGTCGCGTTGCTCGTGATGGTGAACGAGCTGGAGTAGAGCTGCGATCCGGCGGATGGATCGACGTCGTTGATCGTAAACCGGATCTCGCTGCCAGCACCCACGTTGTTGACCATCGAAACGGCCAGCTGGTTGGTGAAACCTGTCGGGGAAGCAGGCGAGAACACGATGTCGGGGGGCGGGACCACGACTCCACCCAATGGCTCAATCAAAAGATCTGAATTGAGGTAGGAGGCGGAGTTGTTGTTATCGGCGCCGCGGCCAGACGCGATTTCCACCGTGTCTCCGGCAGCCAAGGCCAACTGGTTGGTGTAGCCGAATGTGGCGGATCCCGACAGGAAGGCTCCTTTCACCAGTGATCCATTGGTCAACACATGGAAATCGGTATCGCCCTGTCCCGAAGGAAACACCGGACTAGCCCAAGCCGTGACCCGGTAGTTGCCGCTGCTCGGGATTGTGTAGCGAGCGACAGCGTAGTTGTCAGGCCTGCCATTGGGTCCGGGAATCAAGTTGACGGCCCCGGCAGGAATAACCGCTGAACCGTTGTTGAACGTCGAAGGACCTTGGTTGACGCGGACCAGGGAATCATCGTTCACAATTCTCCTCCAAGCCAGGAACGTGGAGCTTCCAGACGTCTGTGAGTCCGTGATCGTGTATGTCACCAACGAACCGTTGGTCGTGCCCTTGTAGCCGAAGGTCCATCCGTTGGTCGGGTTCGAATTCGCTGCGAAGCCCGTGGACAGCCTAGCCACACCGGTCGGAAGCAACGCTTCGACGGAGAGGTCGAACTGGACGATTGCGCCGAAGTTGCTGTTGTCCACACCCCGTCCCATGGCGACATCGATCACGGTCCCTGCGACAAGCGACAGGTCGTTGGTGTATCCGACGGAGCCTCCGGCCGAAACAAACCGCCCGAGGTAGTCGACCGAGCCGGTCCCCAACTGGATGTAGGTGTTGCCGCTTCCGGTGGCGTTGCCCCAGAAAGTTACCCGGTAAGTCCCGTTGGAAGGGACCGTGTAGCGCGTAACCGCATAGTTGTCAGGATTGCCGCTTGGGCCTGCATTTGCGCTGATCCCCCCAGCGGGGAACGTGCCTTGGCCACCCACGGTCGCCGAACCGGGCCCGAGGTTCTTCCTGATCCAGGACTCCGAATTGGCAACACGACCCCAATAGCCAAATGTCGCCGAACCGGCAGATCCCGAAAACGCCGCAGCGTATTGGACAAATGCTCCGTTCGTCGTGCCCTTGTAGCCCAGAGTCCATCCGTTGGCGGGATTGCTGGTCGAGGAAAAGTCGGTCGACAACATAGCCGCGTTCGCTTCTAGAGACACGAATCCGCAAACCACAGCGACAGTGAAAAGAGTTTTGATGAGTTTCTTCATTTAGTGTCCTTGCTACCCAAAAATAGGCTCACGGACCCACGATCTTTTCAACCCTAAAGTTTGAAACTAGGCACCCGTGTTCAAAGTTTACCGTCAGCAAAAGTGTTTTGGACTGCTCCGAAACAAAGAGCCGGTTGGTTGATTCGAATTTGCTCTGGTTTCAAACCGGTTGGTCCTTTCAACTCGCCTCGTGATGCGGCAACTGGTCTCGCGCCTTTCAAGGTCCTCGTTCGTAAGAGCAACCGCGCGTTTTCTCCGGCTGAACCGGTTGGGAAACGCTTGGCTGAAGACGTTTCCGAGCACACGGACACTGCCCGGCAGCGGAGTCCGCTACAGGGCCACCCGATTGGAGAGCATCCCGTTGGCGGACGAGATGTTCGACAAGAACGTCCTCTACGATCCAACCCTCCTGCCCGCGGGCTTCACCACCTACATCGATCTCGGCTGCAACGTCGGCTATTTTTCCTGTTGGTTGATGCATCTGGCCAACGGACGAAAGCTCAAGGGCCTGATGGTCGATGCCAATCCTTCCGCCGTAGAGGAGGCGCGCTGGCACGCTGAATCCAACGGAATGCCGGAGATCCATGGTCTGAATGGAATCGTAGGAGAGGGACTGGAAGGCGGTTCTGCGGAGTTCTTCGTCTACGAGTCCAACATCTGTTCGATGAGCAAGATGCCCGACACGGTGGCCGCAGGGCTGAACGGAAAGTGGGAGAAAATCCATGTTCCCTGCCTAAGCATTGCCACGCAGTGGCGGACGCGTTTCGGCGACCTGCGTTGCAACGTGTTGAAGATCGACATCGAAGGATCGGAGCTGCGGTTCCTGAAGGCGGAGCGCGAGTTTCTCCGGCAATGTGATTCCGTGATCGTGGAATGGCACAAATGGGAAGTCGGTCTTCCGGAGTTAGAGGCGGTGCTGAGTGAAGCGGGCTTCATGCATCTGAAGACCATCGACGAGAACGAGTCGATGGGGACGGCCGTCTACCGGCGTTAAGAACCCGTCAAAAAAGCCCCAACCCGCCGCGTGAGGGCACGCGGCCTACAAAAGCCTTCGGGAATCACCATGGTCTTGTAGGCCCGGTCCCCTGACCGGGCGTTCTTTGACGGGCTGTTAACAGCGCCTCAAAACACCGCTTGGCGGGAGCCTGCGCCCTACCTGAATCAGAAAGCGGCACCGATGCCGTCGCCCGGCCACCAGTGTTTGTCCGGCTGATCCTGGAAATAGAGGAACTTGCGGCCGGTCTTCTCGGCGAATTCGGCCAGCTTGACCGACTGCTGCGAATTGTCGCTGAGGACAATGGAACCCGGGTGCAGACAATGCTCGATGGCGAGGAACTCGGCCCACTCGTATTCCGGCCGATGGTCGCTGTCGTGGAGGAAGAGATCCACCGGTTGGCCGAACTTCTTCAGTGTTTCCACGGAGTCGCCCAGCAGGATCTCGCCGACGTCGCGGTATTCCGGCAGGAACAGATGGCCGCAGTCGGGGATGATGTCGGTGGCGTAGACGCGCCCGGGCGAACCCTCGGCCGCGTTGCGCTTGAGCGCGGCGGCGATGACGACGGTTCCGAGGCCGCGGTCGACTCCGGTTTCGACAATGACCCTGGGCTTGAGCGCACGGATCAGGGCATACCAGCCGATGCGCCGGCCATAACGGGGTTCGGCATCGGAGTTGTGGCGGTCGGGTGAGGCCAGAGTGGCGGCCACCAGTTTGTCGCGCAGCAGGCTGTCTTCCTCCAACTCCCGGCAATAGCGCTCGATCTCGGGCCACGGTTTCCCGGCGACCACGGCAGTGAACTCGGCCAGATACCGGCGGTTCAGCGGCGTGAGGTGGTAGGTGTGGTTGTAATACTCCTTGGAGGTGAAGGCCCACGAGGTCATCCGGCCGGCCTGTTTCAGGGCCTGGAGCCAGGCCCAGCCCAGCCTGAACGGGATCAAGGCTAGCCGGCCGGCGGCGGTGTGGCGGACAAAGCTGCGGAGGGAGCTCATTTAGGTCGACGGCTTGATAGCGAGACGACCCGTATAGTCCATCCTGCTCAAGAAAGGCTTGGGATTCAGTCCGGAAAAATACTCATCCACGGCCTTCCTTGCCCCAGCCCAGTGACCATAGTCATCAATGATCAAAACCCCGTTCGGCGACAAGAGTGGGTAGAGATGCTCCAGTTCGTGACGTGTTGATTCATACCAGTCCGTGTCGAGGCGCAGAATCGCAATTTGCTTCGGCAGATGAGCGGGAATCGTTTCTTCAACCTTGCCCTTGATTAGATGAAGCTTTTTTTCGGGATACCCGGTGGAGAGCAGGTTAGTCCGAACAGTCTGATCGGTGGCAAAACACCAATAATTGGCCAAGGCCTCTTTCTTTTCCTTTGGATCGAGGAGCGCCTTTGCGGTAGTTCCGTCGAACATAACATCAGCGTCGGTGGGCTCAGACATTCCCTCGAAAGTATCATATAGAAAGAGGTCCCGAGTTTGATCGCCTATCTCGATAAGTTTCAAAGCAGCCACCATCGCGCTCCCTCCCCTCCACACCCCGCATTCGACGAACGCCCCTGGGATCTCGTTGTCGCAAACGTAACGGACGGAATCGATCAAACCGACGATACGATTAACGCTGGTCGCAGTTTTGCCCTTAACTCGCGCTGCAATTTTCAAATCTTCCGGGCTCATTCCCGCCGAAAACCGGATCACGTCGAATCCCCGGGAATTCAAAAATCTTTGTATGAAGGTCTTGATCATTTGGAAATGGACTGAGCCTTGGTCGCGCGGACGAGCAGCAGGTGGCCGCGCCGGGGCATCAGGCCTTCGAGCGGTTTGCCGAGCCACTTCGGCAAGGGCATCAGGCCGTAGGACGAGACCTGCACGTTGGCAAATCCGATTCTCTGGAAAAGCTCCTGCGCCTGGAGCACGCCGAGCGCGCGGACGTGGCCGGTCACGCCGGCGAAGGCGGGATGCGTCACCGGCACGTCTTCGCTGACGTGTTCCTGGTAGTGCAGCCCGAGCGGGTTGCCGAGATACCAGCCGCAGCAGCGCATCAGGGTGAACGGCGTGTAGCCGAAGGCCATGGCGCCGAGATTGAGGAAGCTCGTGAGGTTCTCCGACGTGATCAACGCGGTGCCGCCGGGCTTGAGCACACGGTGGATCTCCTGGGCGAAGAGGCGGGTGTTGTGCAGGTGCTCGATGACCTGCGAGCAGTGGACCACGTCGAAGCTTTCATTGGCGAAGGGCCACTCGCCATTCAGGTCGACATCGAAGGTCTTGATGCCCCGGGCTTCGGCCTTTTCGCGGAGCGGCGGCGAGGCTTCGATGCCCTGGAAGATCTCTGGCTGGTGTTTGAGATACTTGCCGAGGAACGCGCCGTCCGCGCAGCCGACGTCGAGCAGCGCGCGGGGACGGAGCTCCGCCGTCTGCTGGCCGCTCCAGTCGTTGCAACGCTGGCAGGCGTCCAGATACGCGGTGCTGACCATCCGTTGGAGCAGGCGAACGAACATTTAGGAAATCCGACGACCCGAACAGGCACGATGGGGTCAGCGGAAAAGCTGGCGGACGCTAGGGAATCCCTGAAGGCCCTGTCCAGCCATTCCCCGGGGTTGGGCCGTTGGCAGGATGGTTTCATCCGCGAAGGGCGCGAAGAACACGAAGGCTGGCAGGGCGTGCCCGTGTGGCAGCACCTCCTGCCGAGCCGCCTTGTGGCCTTTGTCCTTTCAACGCCTCCAGCGGCCATGGCCAGGTCTCCCACCGGGCACAAGCTTCGCCCGGGAATCCAGCGTGGTCTAAAGCCGGAACGATGCAGTCAAACGGCGGCCGCATATCGGCCGCTGCAAGGTAGGGCAGCGCATCTTGCCTGCCCGTGATGCTCCCGCCCTGCAACCAAATGGTGCGTGTGTATCGGGATGTCCGCCGGTGCGGAAACCCGGATCAGCACGGGGCAGGCTGGAAGCCCGCCCTACCATTTTAGGCTTGGGGTGGTTTTCTTCACCAACCGGCCGGGCGGCAGCCCTACCGCGCCGCTTCAGCAAGCGGAACCGTCAGGCGGAACTTGCCGGATCGTTCGGCGAGCAATTGATCGACCTGCTCCAGGGCGATGTCGCTCTCCGGTCCTAGGAGGCCCTTCAGCTCATCCTGAAGTTTGGCCAAGCGGGCGGAGGCCGGACCCGTGCCGTCCGGGATGTAACGGAGCCGGAAACGGTCGGTTGCCATCTGCGCCAACTGGTAGTGGGCCACGCCCGTGAGACCGGCGAAACAGGCGTCCACTTCGGCCGTCGTCACGGCCTTGCCGTTGATCCGGAACGCGTCGCGCACCCGGCCAAGGAGCCGGAAATGGTCGCCGGATTCATCCGAGAGCCGTTCCACGTAGTCGCCGATGCGGTAGCGGACCAACGGCATGACGTCGTTGGACAGCGTCGTGACCACGAGCTGGGCCGCGCCTTCCGACGACGGTTCGACGCATTCGAGGAAGGCGGTCTCCAGGCTGGGCCGGAGGCGTTGGTGCTCGTCTTCCATCAGCAGATGACCGGTCTCGGTCGAGCCGTAGAGGTTGAAAACGGGGACCGCGAAAACCTCCTCCAACGTGCGGCGATGGACCGTGCCGATGAACTCATAGCTGGAGAGGATGAACCGCACGGTGGGGAAACGGAGCTTCCGTTCCCGGCAGAACTTCGCGAAGGCCGCGCCGTAGACCGGGTCCAGATCGAGAAAGTCCGGCTGCCATTGCGCGATCTCGCGGGCGATGCGGTCGAAGTCGGCGTCGCCCCAAAGCCAGGGGTTCGCGGAGAGGCTGAGGTAGAGGGTTTCACCCACGCTGCGATCAGCAAGGGAGGGCCGGCCGATGTAGCTGACGTCGCCGTTACAGACGGGCGCGGACAGCGTGGCGCGGCGGGGTGCGGCGATCTTGTCGAGGATGCGCGCGACGTGGCGGTTGAGGAACAACGCCCGGCGTTCCTGCACGGCCCACCAGCCCCGGGGCATGATCAGCGGCGCGCGTTCGCCCGATGTGCCCGACGTGAAATCCAGTTCGATCTCGGGATGGTCCTCCAACTCGTCGACCGACGCGGCCCAAGGAAGGAAGTTTGCCGGGAAGTTCTTCTGCCAATCCCGCTTGGTCATGAACGGCAGGAGATCCCACCACCCGCAGTCGTCGTTGCCGGTGGCGCGCGCCAGGGCCGCCTGCACGAGCGGCGTCTGGTAAACCGGCGTGACATCGAGCCAGCGGCGGACGCGTTCACCGGGGGAGAGAACGGGAGCGCTGGCCATGGCCGTCAAAGACATGCGGCGAAGCTCTCACAATTCCGCCGAAGCTCAAGAGAGGTCGTCAACGGCCGCCCCGGCCCACGTTACGCAGGTCAGTTGGCTTTCTTCGGCCCGCTCAAGACCTCGAAGGCCCGGATCGCGGCGGCGTTGCGGCCCTCGACGCCGATCTTCTGGAAGACGCTGCCCAGGTGCTGCTTCACGGTCTTCTCGCTCATGTCGAGGATCGTGGCGATGTCGCCGTTGCTCTTGCCCTGGGCGACCCAGAGAAGCACTTCGGCTTCACGGGCGGTGATGTGGAGCGCGGTCTTCAGCGGTTCATGCGAACTGAAATCGGGATTGAAGCCGCCCGCTCCGGCCGAAGCCTGGACGCGTTCCTCGACGGCGTCGGCCTTCGTCAGATAGTCGTCGGCGCCGAAGTTCATGCCGATGCGCACGTCGGGCTTGTCGCCCTTCGCGGTCAGGAAGATGAAAGGCAGGGTGGCCGTCTCCTTCTCGCTGGTCGAACGCCAGAAGCAGGGGGCGGCCCTGGTCTTCTACCGGCGGCTATTCTCCCTCGATCCATCGCTTCGGCCGATGTTCGGCGCGGACATCGAGGAGCAGGGTCGCAAGCTGATGGAAATCCTCAGCGTGGCCGTGAGCATGCTCGAGCAGCCGGCCGCCCTTGCGGCCGAACTCGAGAAACTCGGCGCACGCCACGCGGGCTACGGCGTGAAGGAGCAGCACTACGCCACGGTGGGCTCCGCCCTGATCGGCATGCTGCGTGACACCCTGGACGATGTTTTCGACAAGGCCGCGGAGGCGGCCTGGGTCGCCCTGTTCGGATTCGTCCGGGATTCGATGCTGCGGGGCGCGGCGATGGTTCCGATCAAGCCGGCTGCGGGCGGAACAGCGGCAGGCGCACGGTGAAGTTGGTTCCCACGCCTTCCTCCGACACGACGTCGATGCGTCCCCCGTGGAGCTCCACGCAATGCTTGACGATGAGCAGCCCGAGTCCGGTCCCCTGGGTTTCGCCCACGTTTCTTCCCCTGTGAAACGCCTCGAACATCCGCGGCAGGTCCGCGGCCGGAATGCCGATGCCGTTGTCGATGACCGTGAAGAGCGCGTCGTCGCCGTCACGCCGGACGTTCCAGCGGACCTCCGAGCCTTCCGGAGAGTATTTCGACGCGTTGGAAATCAGGTTTGTGAAGATGTGCCTGAGCAGGGCCTCGTCGCCGAGCGCGGCAAGGTCGCGAGGGACATCCATCAGGAGCTTCACCGGGCAGCGGCCGTTCGTGGCGGAGAAGGATTCGTCGAGCAGCTTGTGGCAGAGCGCCTCGATCTGGACGGGTGCGAACTCGGCCGTCAACCGGCCCGCTTCGACGCGCCCGAGCAGGAGGACCTGCTCCATCAGCTCGCCCATGCGGCGCGTGGCGCTGCGGATGTCCTCGAGAAGTTGGGCCCGCTTCGGCGCCGGCAACCGCTCCATGTAGTGCTGCAGCAGCTCGACCGCCGACATGACGATCCCGAGCGGCGTGCGGAACTCGTGGGACACCATCGAAACGAAACGGCTCTTGAGTTCGTTGAGTTCCTTCTCCGCCTGGAAGGCCCGCAACGTCTCCTGCTCGGCCCGGTTCCTCGCCGTGATGTCGAGCGCCACGGTCATCGCATGGGGCTCTCCGTCGATCGTCGTCATCTCCCCCGAGACGAGGAGCGTCAGGACGTTGCCGTCCTTGGTCCGGAGGAAGTGCTCGCGGTCCCTCACGACGCCCTGGGCCTGGAGAAGCGCACGGAACTCGAGCCGTTGTTCCGGCCGCGCGTAGATGTTCAAGTCGCCCGCCAACTGCCCGATGACCTTGTCTTCCCGATAGCCCGAGGCCTTGAGGAAAGCCTCGTTGGCCGCGATGAACTTGCCGTCCCGGAAACGTGTCAGGACCATCAGGGCCGGGCTGAAATGGAACGCCTTGTGGAACCGCTCGTCCGCCGCGCGTTGCAGCGATTCGCTGGCGGCCACGGCCGCTTCGGACCGTTTGCGCTCGATGGCCAGCGCGGTCTGCTCCGCGACGAAGGTGAGGATCTGTTTCTCGGTTTCGCCGTAGACCTTCGGGTTCCTGTAGTCCTGCACCGCCATCACGCCGATCGTCTGGCCGCCCACGAGCAGCGGCACGCCGAGCCAGATCTCGGAAGGGGTGCCGGAAACGAAATGCCATTCGTTGCGGACGTCGGACATGGAGGCACGGTCGACGAGGAGGGCGTTGCCCGTCCGCAGGATGTAGCCCACGAGGCCGCTGGTGATCCTTCGCGGGATGGGCCATTCGTCCATCTCGTCGACGTGGTGGACGTAGACGTGCTTGTCCGACGACGGATCACGCAGCAGCAGGAAGAAATTCTTCGCCGGCATCAGTGTCCCGACGATCTCGTGGATGCGCAGGTAGAGGCTGCGCAGATCGCCGGCCGAATGGACGGCCTCGGACATTTCAAACGTCGCGTGCTGGACCCTTTCGCCCCGCTTCCGGTCTTCGACCTCCTGTTGCAGCCCGAGATTCGCGGCTTCCAACTGCCGGGTGCGCTCGCCGATCCGGTTCTCCAGGTCCGCGTTCAACGTCTTGATCTCCGCCCCGAGCAGCAGCGCGCGCCCGCGCCCGGCGGCCTGCACCCAGGCGATGGCGAAGAAGGTCAGGCTGAGGGCGGACCCCGTGATGAGCACCACGCGGGCGACATCCTGCTTGGAGCTGGTGCGAAAAGCCGGCAGCGAACTGAACGTCAGGCTCCAGAGCCGTCCGAGCGCGAGATTGACCTCCGTGCGCACGTAGTCGCTTCCCTGCCTCATGGTGATTCCGGCGGAGTTGGTGATGCGGCGTATCGCCTCGGCGGAGGCATCCGTCACGTCCTTCACTTCCATCTTCACGAGGAGATTCGTCTCGGCTCCGGCCGTCTCCGCGTAGAGGTCGCCGGCGCGGAAGACCCCGAAGGCAAAACCGCGAAGCGCCGCGCGCCGTTCCGACGTCCTCGGTTCGTATCCACCCCGGTAGACGGGGAAGACGACCACATGGGCGGCCTCCGTCTTGCCGCCCTGCCCGGGGGTAGTCCCGGACGCCGGACGACTTCGTCTGAGCCTCCAAGGCCGCCCGGTCCATCGCCACCTGCAGGGCCGCATCGCCGGCCAGTTGGAACCCGACGGGAAAATTGGTCGGCCCGCCGGCGGTGGCGGTGAGCACCACGGCCGGGGCGTTCGAACCGGTCCTCTCCGCGAAACCGATCTCGATCAGGTTCGGATATTGCCAGCGCCAGTTCATGCTCGGGATCCAGCGCCTCCACTTCGCCTCGTCGACCTCGCCGGCGGCGTGCAAGAAACCCTGGAGATGCTGCACCGCCACGAGGTAGTGGTTCACCCGCGACCCCATCGCGGCGTAGCTCCGCTTCACCTCGGTCTCGAATCGTTCCAGATCCTCCTCCGCCGCCTCCTCCTTGAGACTTGTGCGGATCGTCCACATGACCAGCAACCCGATCGCCAGCACGAGGTAGGCAAGCCACATCCTACGGATATGGCCCGGGCGTGGAGCCGGGCTGCGGTTCGGGCCGGATGACATTCGCTGCACCCTACCGGTCCAGCCGTCGGCCCTCACGCGATTTCACCGGGGCCGGCCTCCGACTTTGGTCGGAGGCGAACGATTTGTTCCGCAGGCCGCCCTCCGGCGGAGGTCCGATACCGCCCGACGCCACAGCCGTGTAAAACCTGACCATCCGGAGCGGACCAACAGGTTCCAGACTCGCATCGGACCGCAAAACGAAGCGCCCCGGGCCCGCAACCGATTCAGAGCACTCCCGACGTCCAACATCCATGCCCCCCATTTTTGAATCCCTGAAAAGAGCCTTCGGCCTCGGGTCCACTCCGCGCGACTGGAGCGTGGGAATCAGCGAACAAGGCCGCTACGGCTCGGTCACCTACCGTGAGACCGCCGGCAGCATGTCCCTCTATTGGGAATTTGGGGGAGGAGACGTCATCGCCACCATCGGAGTCGGAACCGAGGCCGAGTGGACCGGGGAGCACGCATGGGCAGCAGGTCGCCGGACCGAGATCCTGCAGCGGGTCGCCGGTGAAGTAATCCGCCAGAAAGCGCCGAACAGGCGGGCGGATATCGACGACCAACACGGCTTCATCAACATCCGCTGAAGCGCGGTTCAACCCACCCCACTATGTATCTGCCCGTGAACAGCCCCCGGAAGACCAAGCTCATGATCATCCTCGCGGTCATCGTCCTCGCGCTTGCCGCCGCAGCCTTCGCCGTGAAGACCCTGTTTTCCATCAGCCCACCGAACGGTTCGCCTGTCGGCCCTTCGCTCCGGGCGGGCACACACATCGCGACGCTCATCCAGACGCTCGAGCCCTACATGGTGTCGCTGCATCGCAACCCGGCCAATGACCGCTATCGCGTCGGCCTGTTTCTCCAGCCCGTGGACGGGCGCACGCCGAGCAGGCTGATCCCCATCGGCAAAGGTTTCCAAGCCGCCCAACTGGGCTTGATCCGCCTGATCGATTTCGACGTCGTCGTCGTATGGTTCGATGTGACCGGGCTCGGCGGCGTGGAGGTGCAATCGGGCAAACTTGTTCCTGCCGCAGACACCCAATCGTTCAAGGCCTCGGCGGCGAACCGGGATCGCGGCGGCGCCCGGCAACACTTCGATTCCAAGCCGGAGTCCCACCTGGCTCCCAGCGCGTTCCCGACAACCACCGAATGGTTGGGACTGATCTCCCCGCGTGACGCCGGGCGCAGTTACAAACAGGGCTCGTGGGTTCGACGCGGAACGCGTGCGGAGGACGCCAAGGAAGTGCGCCAATTCTACAAGGGGACGCTCGGCCCGGCCCCGCAATGGTCCGCCCACGAGCTGCTGTCCATCACGCCGGTGCCCGCCGAGGGTTTCCTCAACACGGCGTTCGTCTGCGATGGCCCCGATACCGAGGCCATCAGGCTGTCCGGCCCAGACGGCTTCCTCATGGTCTACACGTCCGAGCCCGGCCTGAAGGGAACGCTGGTGGTCGCCCGCGCGGACACCTCCGGCCAACTCGCGTGGAAAGTCGATACGGGCCTCGATCGGTTTCTACTCCGGCAGATCCTCCCCGATGCGCGGTTCATTGCCTTCGTCGGAACGCGGCTGCCGGTCCAGGACAAAGTCTCCGAACCGCTGCTGGTGGTCATTGATACCCAATCCGGCGCGGTCTCGACGACGTCGCTCTGGCAATGAACACCACAGCGGGTTGAGCGGTCCTCAAAGAACGTGCGCCCCACTGCACGGCCCGAAGATCGATCCGACCAAGGCGGCTTCCACAAGGAAGCCGCCTTGGTTGATGGTGGAACAGCCCCGAGGTTTTTCCCTCCGACCAAGGTCGTAGAAAAGCCGGTTCAACAATCCCATTCTCTCCGACCGAGGTCCGATACCGCTCCACCCGCGGCCGCGCTAAAACAAGAGCGTGCAGACGACGGACAATTCACTGACGGCGTGCGATGGCCCGCAGCACCAGGTCGAGACCGACCGGGGCGGCGAGGCTTCCGTGTGGCCCATCCGCCCTTGTGCCGCCCCGTGTGGGGCGGCCGGGTTTCGGCGAGCCATCACACGTCGTCATCTGCTCCCCGGTTCCGCATCAGTCCTCTCTTCAAACTCCATGAAAACCCTGATCTCTCTCCCTCGCCCTCCTCTGCTGGCTCCTGCCCGCCGCCAACTCCCAAGCCGCCGTCGTCACGTGGGGCTTCAGCGGGGTCGTCGACTTTGTCGTCAACTCGTCGAACGCCGTTCCGAGCCAGATCGTGGTAGGAACACCGTTCTCCGGATTCATCACCTATGACACGGGGGCGGTGAAGTCCGGCGTCGATGCGAATTCCTCGATGAACTTCGGGGACTATTATTTCACGACCACCTCCGGCATTTCCATCACCGTGTTCGTCGGCGGAGCGGTCTTTACATCGACCAACTCCACGCCCGGCGGCAACTTTGCCGCGATCAACGTCGGGAACAACCTCGGCAGCGGCTATGACGCATTGACTTATTCTGTGGGACGGCCGCCCCTCGTCAATGGAGCACCCGTCCGGGCTGGCGCCACTCAGGGAGCATTGGAGATTAACTTCAGTGACTACACCGCGACCGCTTTCACGTCTGATGCGATTCCGACCAGCGCACCAAGCCTCTCGGCCTACCCCGATGGGAATATCACGGTGACCGCCTCCGCTCCCGGTGCGCAAGGTTCTCTCTTCTACATTGGTGGAGAAATCACCGCGATCAGCCCGTTTCCCAGGGTCACCCTCTCCTCCCAGACGCTCCCCGGCAACCAGCTCCGCCTCTCCTGGCCCGTCTCCGCCACCGGCCTCACCCTCCAGTTCGCCACGTCCCTAACGACCCAGGACTGGACGACCGAACCCACCGCCACCGAACACACCGTCTCCGTGTCCACCTCCGGCCAGCCCAAGTTCTTCCGCCTCGTGAAGCTGCCCCTCTCGAAGTGACCGTGAACCCCGGCGAACCGAGTCCCGTGATGAAATCCGCTCCATCCGTCCTTTCGTCGGCCAAACGCGCTGCTTCAGGAACGCCCAAAACCGGTCGTGCCCATCTCCTGGTCCAGGTTCTATGGCTCACGCTCCTGCTCTTCGCCGTGAAATGACTCCCACCATGAACTCCACCACAAGACTTGCCCCGCGCACCTTCCCCGACCGCATCGCCGAGCTCGGATTCACGGCGGCCCTGCCAGCCGACTGGATCAGCCACGACCTGCCGAAGGAGGACGCCGATTTCACCAACCCCACGATGTTCGTGCCGCTCGCCGTCGTAACCGCGCCGCACGCAACGATCGTCTTCGCCTTCGCCGCGCGCCCGGCCTACGACGACGGGACGGTTCACGACTGGGCGATGTATCTCCTGAACCACAACCAGCTCCAACCCCGCGCCGTGGGCCGCGACACCATTGCCGGAGTTCCCGCCGTCGTCGGTGACGCCACCCAGCCATCCGACCTCGGCCCGATGGTCGTGCGTTTCGCGTTCTTCGAAGACGGCAACCGCCTCCTTAACCTCACACTCACCGCGCCAGAACTGCTCGCAGACTCCGTGCGCAACGCTTGGTTCGCGATGCTTCAGTCCTTCACGCTGGAAACCCCGCGCGGCTCGCGCTTCAAAAACGAACCTCATCCGGACGGCGTTCCCGCCGCCCAGATTCCCGAACCCTGGCCCGAATCGAAACCCGCCGTGCCGGCCGACGTTGAGTCCGTCGTGGATTCCGAAAGCGGTGAGCCGCTTCTTCCGGCCAAAAAAGTCCTACCCCTCCCGGCGGATTCGCAGACCAAGAGGACCCGCTTCTACGACTTTGCGCTCAGTGACGACAGCATCGCCCTCGATGAAGACCACGAGATCAACGCCAACCTCCGCAACCGCGGCGTCGGCCTGGTCCCGAACATCGCCGGCCTGAGCGACGAAGCCCGACGCGCCACCTTGGCCGCCGGTGCGATCATGGCGCAGTTCGACGTCCCCTATGGCTGGCACGTCATCGACGACGGCAAGCGGACTCTCGTGTTCGAGCAGGGCGGCAAAGTGCAGATCAGCATGAACCTCATTCCCCGCGAAGGCCGCAGCAACCCGGGCATCCTCGACGATCTCGAAGCCCAGACGCGCAAAGACTATCCACATCCCGAGTTCGCCCGCATGACCTTGGGGAAGATCGACGCCCTCGGCGCCCGCAACATCGCCGACGGTGTCCAACAGCTTGAGCAATACCACCTGCTCTATCCGTTCCGCGACGAGTCGCTGGTGCTGCGCGCCCGCGTCACCGCCACACCCGAGCACGCCGCCGTCGCCACAAACCTTGCCGAGTTGATCCTCGAAAGCTGCGTCTTCGATTGCGGCGAACAGAGCGAGGAACCCTAGCCCCACCCGGAACCTGAACCTGCTGTGCACAAATCCCCGGACGGCAAACCCTCGAAGTCGCGTCAAGCGCGCGCTCGACACCTTCTTGTGAACGTTCGCCGCCCTGGACGATGACGCGCGTTTACCCCAAGCCGATTCCATGAACCGATCCCTATCAATATTTCTCGGGCCTGAGATCGCCATGGCGCTGCTCACGGGCGTCGTGTTTTTCTTCTGCTCACGCCACTACTCCTACAGCACGCGTGATGTCGGTATCCTTGAGCGCCTGATGTGGTTTTTTCCGATCATCGGCGCGGCGATGGCCTTCGCGTTGACCATTCTCCCGAGCGTCTTTGTCGGCGTCACCTCTCTCTTCAACCGTTGACCATTCTCCACCATGGAACGCTTTCTCCAAACCTTTCGCGAGTATCCCGCCATCGCCGGCATCGGCGTGTTCCTGCTGGTCTCGCTCTTCCTCGCCGTCTTCCTCGGCACGCTGATGCTGCGGTCCGGCGCGTCGCTGAAGCCGCTCATCTTCTTCTTCGGCTTCCTCGCCATCGTCGGCGTGCCCCAGGCCACGGTGCATGTGCTCGACGCCCTGGCCCATCGTCGCGAGGCGGCCGCGCTCGGCGAGTCCGGAAAATCGGCCGCCGTGCCGAACGCCCAACCAGCCTCGACGCTCAAACCCGTCGCCTGGGGAATCGTCTTCGGTCCAACGGCCGACCCTTCGCTCATCACCGACGCGAAGCGTGGTCTCGACGCCATCTTGTCGGATGCCGCCGAAGCCAAACTCTCCTTCAACGCCAGCGGCGAAGCCGCCTTGGCCGCGCGCTTCGCGAATGCCGAAGCCGCCGCCGCGCTCAACCGCTACGGGATGTTCTTCCAGTTCGGCGACGCCTCCGGCAGCGATGCCTCGGGCTGGACGGCCAAGCGTTACAAGGGCCAGGGCGAATGGAACCACGCCGTCTCCGCCGGCCACGAACTCTACGCGTGGACCGGGCCGACGCGTGAAAGCGTCCTCGCCCAACGCATCCGCGCCCTCGGGCCGGTCACCGACGACGCGGTGTCCAAGACGCAGGTTTCGACGCGGCTGCAGAAAAACGTGCCGGTGATATTCGCCTTCCTCGGCATCAACCTCGTGCTGGCCGTCGGCTGGTTCTTCAAGGCCTCCGCGTGGTCCTCCAGCGTCCCGCCCGCCACCGCCCAGGCCACCGACCTCGAGACCCTCCGCCAGCGCCTGCTGGCCGTGAACCAGACGGAGTCTCCCGTCGCGGTGAAGACCGGCGACGACGGCAGTCACCTGGCGCTACGCCGACGCCCGCTGGTTCGACCTCATGCGCATCCACAAGCTTGTCCTCGAGTTCGACGCCGACGCGCACAAGGTCCGCATCCGCGAATACTGGAGCGCCTTCGACGCCTCAGCCGGAGTGGGCGGCGTCCGCCTCGATTGGAAGGCCGCGACCGGAATGATGTTCTTCCAGGTCGAACACACCCTCGTCATCGGCGCGCAGCTCGGACCCGACGGCAAACCCACCGGCGAATTGAGCAAGGCCTACACCTTCAATCTCCAGACCCTGAAGTATCCTCTCATCGAGGCCGTGACCGGCGGCGGCTGGACGTGGCAGCCCGTGATGTGGACCGCGCCCGCCTCCCTGCGTTGGCTCACCGAATAGGCCGGAACCATGCAAGCCGAAGGCGAGCTGCGAAGCGGCCCGCGCCAGGTAGGGCAGCGCATCTTGCCTGCCCAAGGCGATCCCGCCATGGAACCAAACGGTGCGGACGGATCAAGGTCATGAGCACGCGGAGCCCTGCCACGAAGCTCCCACCGCCATCCGCCCTTGGGCGGATACAACGGCCCCAAAACGACGGCCCCGCCTCCGTCCGAGGTCCGATACCCATCCGGCAGCGCACGGCCCACAGTGGA
>JAYVSO010000066.1:0-12923 GCA_043775315.1 Verrucomicrobiota bacterium | reverse complement strand
CCTCATCGTCACCGTCACCGACCGCAACCACACGATCGTCCTCTCGTCGCTGACGCCGGCCAGCCGCATCGGCCAACTGCGCACGACCGACGACGACGTCGCCCGGCGCCTCGCCGCGGGCCAATCGACCGGAGAATTTTTCGCCCACGATGGGCGGTGGCGCACGTTCGACGCCGGCCGCCTTGCGTCCCCCGACTGGTTGATCGCCGCCGCGCTGCCGACCTCGGAAATCTACCGCGATGCCTGGCTCAATCTCTGGCGCGCACTGGCCGCCATCGGGCTGGTCCTGATCTTCAGCGCCATCGCCGTGTATTACTATGCCCGCGCCATCGCCCGGCCCGTCGCGGCGCTGGCCGACGCCGCCCGCGCCCAAGCGGAAGGCCACACCGAGACCCTCGCGCCCCTCACCGGCCCGCGCGAAATCGTCGCCACCGCCCAGGCGTTCAACGACATGATCCGCGCGCGCCGCGACGCCGAGAGCTCGCTCCGCCGCAGCGAGGGCCGCCTCGACCTCGCGCTCGAAGGCGCCGAACTCGGCCTCTGGGAATGGCACATCCCGAGCGGCCGCGTGACCTTCAATGCTCGCTGGGCCCTCATGCTCGAATATCGCAGCGAGGAAGTGCAGCCCACCCTCGCCGCTTGGGAGGAAATGCTCCACCCCGACGACAAGGTCCGCGTGCATGCCGTGCTCCAGCGCCACCTCGCCGGCGAAATCGAGGTCTACGAAACCGAGCACCGCCTCCGCGCCAAGTCCGGCCGCTGGGTCTGGGTGCTCGACCGCGGCCGCATCGTCGAGCGCGACGCCGCTGGCCGGCCCGTCCGCGCCGCCGGCACCCACCTCGACATCACCGCCCGCAAAGAAGCCGAGGCCGCCGGCGAATCGCTCCAGCGCAAACTGCAGGAGACGCAGAAACTCGAGAGCCTCGGCATCCTCGCCGGCGGCATCGCCCACGATTTCAACAACCTCCTCACCGGCGTCCTCGGCCACGCCAGCCTCGCCAAGCTCGACCTCCCGCCCGGCACGCCCGCCCTGGAGAATATCGACCAGATCGAACACTCCGCGCGCCGCGCCGCCGAACTCTGCCGGCAAATGCTCGCCTACTCCGGCAAGGGCCGCTTCATCATCCAGCGCCTCGACCTCAACCAACTCGTCGAGGACAGCACGCACCTGCTCCAGATTTCCGTCAGCAAGCACTGCGTGCTCCGCACCAACCTCACGCACCCGCTGCCTGCCATCAGCGCCGACGCGACCCAAGTCCGGCAGATCGTGATGAATCTCGTCATCAACGCCTCCGAAGCCATCGGCACCCGCAGCGGCGTCATCGCCGTGAACACCGGCCTCGTGCGCGCCGATGCCAGTTATCTCCAGACCCTGCGCTTCACCCCCGACATCCCGCCGGGCGACTACGTCTTCCTCGAGGTCAGCGACAACGGCTGCGGCATGGACGACACCACGCTCGCGCACATCTTCGATCCGTTCTTCACCACCAAGTTCACCGGGCGCGGCCTCGGGCTCGCAGCGGTCCTCGGAATCGCCCGGCGGCACAACGCGATCCTCCAGGTGGAAAGCGTCGAGGACGAGGGTTCCACATTCCGCCTGCTCCTCCCACCGGCGAACCATCGGATGACCTCCGCCAACGAACCGGCAATCGACCAGGACGACCTGCTGATCAGCGGCAGCGTGCTCGTGGTCGACGATGAACCGGCGGTCCGGCAGATCGTTGGAAAGATGCTCCGGTCTTTCGGCGTCGAGGTGGTCGAAGCCGAGGACGGCGAGGCCGCCCTCATGGAGATTGGCCGCTCGTCCAACCGCTTCTCCCTCGTCCTGCTGGACATCACCATGCCCAAGCTGGACGGGATGCAGACCCTTCCGCGGATCCGCGCCACGGACCCGGCCCTGCCCGTCGTGCTCATGAGCGGCTACGCCCAGAGCGACACGGAATTCCGCCGGATCAAACCCAAGGCCTCCGGGTTCCTCCAAAAGCCCTTCAGCGTCGAAGAACTCAAGAGCCTGATCCGGTCGGTCCTGTAAGTCTCGACCGGCGGACCCGACCCTGCCCAAGCGGACTCGTGCAATAGAAAGCAGGGCGGGCTTGCAGCCTGCCCGTCGAAGTATCATTTCAAACAGATGGCGGCTTGAAACGACGATCCGCTTTGGTAGCAACGACGGCCCTTGGCTTGCGGGGCAGGCAAGATGCCCGCCCTACCTTGTTCGTGGGCCACGATCGGTTTCCGCCGGTGCGGTCCAAGGACAACACCTCGATAGAGGGTGCTTGGATACCCTTACCTCCAACAGAAAACCGCCCGCACCGGGTCGGCGCGGACGGTCTGGAGTCGAACGTTCGGATCAGATCCCGGCGGCGATGGCGTCACCCATCTCGGTGGTGCCGACCTTCTTCGCCGTGGTTTCGGCGGGATTGTAGATGTCGCCGGTGCGGAAGCCCTGATCGATCGCCTTCGCCACGGCGCCGTCGATGGCGTCCGCGGCGGCGTTCAGCTTGAAGCTGTAGCGAAGCATCAGCGCGACGCTGAGGATCTGGGCGATGGGGTTGGCGAGATTTTTCCCGGCGATGTCGGGGGCGGTGCCGCCGGCCGGCTCGTAGAATCCGAAGGTCTGTTCGCCGCTAGTGGCGCCGAGGCTGGCGCTGGGCAGCATTCCAAGCGAACCAGCCAGCGCCGCGGCTTCGTCGCTGAGGATGTCGCCGAACATGTTTTCGCAGAGCATCACGTCAAACTGCGTCGGCTTGAGCATGAGCTGCATGGCGCCGTTATCGACGAACATGTGTTCCAGTGTGACGTCGGGATATTCCTTGCCGATGCGGGTGACCGTTTCGCGCCAGAGGATGCCGTTCTCAAGCACGTTCGCCTTGTCGATGCTGGTGAGTTTCTTCCGGCGAAGCCGCGCGGCCTTGAAGGCGACGTGGGCGATGCGTTCGATCTCCGGCGTG
Organism: Verrucomicrobiota bacterium; assembly: GCA_043775315.1. Lineage (GTDB taxonomy): Bacteria > Verrucomicrobiota > Verrucomicrobiia > Limisphaerales > CANJSG01 > CANJSG01. The sequence continues at coordinate 9,975 of JAYVSO010000066.1, read as the reverse complement.
GTGTAGACCATCGTGTCGATCGCGCGCTGGACGCCGTTGCCGATGTCCTCGGTCTTCTTCGGCTGGCCGAAATACATGCCGCCGGTCAACTCGCGCACGACGAGCATGTCGAGTCCGTCGCCCTGGCGCTCGGGACGGAGCGGGCAGGCGTAGGACAAGGCCTTGGGCAGCTTGACGGGGCGGAGGTTGGCGAAGAGTCCGAACTCCTTGCGGATCCGAAGGAGCGCGGCGCGTTCGGGGCGCTGTTCCTTCGGGATGGTGGGATCGCGGTCCGGCAATCCGACGGAGCCGAAGAGGATCGAATCCGAATCACGGCAGAGCGCGAGCGTGGCGTCGGGCAACGCCTTGCCCGCGGCATCGATGCCGGCCCAGCCGACGGGGGCTTCGGTGATGTGGAAGGCGAGGGAGAATTTCTTTTCGACGACGCGGAGGACCTTGATGGCTTCACGCATCACTTCGGGACCAATGCCGTCGCCGGCAAGGGCTGCAATCTTGAACGAACTCATGGGACGCGCAGGCTAGGAACTGGTGCGGCGGCGAGGCAAGACAAGGTTCTTACCAGCCCGTCAAAGAACGCCCGGTCAGTGGAACGGGCCTACAAGGACAAGGAATTTTCCAAAGGTTTCGGCCACGCACCCACAGAACGTCGTGGCCGGGCTCACGCAGTTGAAGGTAGGGCGGGCTTCCAGTCTGCCCCGTGCTGACAAGGGTTCCCGGATCGTCTGACGCCGTGGTCGGCCCGCAACTGTTTGATTTCAGGCTGGCAGCGCCATGGGCAGGCAAGATGCGCTGCCCTACCTTGCCGCGGCAGCTTCGCGGCCGGCATCGGTGCCGAAGCTGGTGCCGAATCCGCCCCCGGTCTTGGTGGACCCGCCGAACTTATACGGCGTGACCAGCACCTGCAGCGTGGCGGCAGGCGAACTGGTGACCGAGCCGATCGCGTTGCTGATGACGACCGTGTAGCTGCCCTGGTTGGTGAACTGCACGTTGTTCAACGTCAGGAGCGTGAGGGTCGCACCGGCGACGTTGGTGCCGTTCCGGCGCCACTGGTAGGTGGGCGTCGGAGAACCATTGGCGGTCACGGTGAAGGTCACGTTCGAGCCGACATTGGTGATGACGGATGACGGAGTGACCTGGACGGTGATGGCCGGGACCGTTCCGACGGTGAGCGTCGCGATGGAGCTCAGGAGGGATTTCTCAGGCAGGTAGGCCCGGACCTGATACTGGGCGCCATTGGCACCGGCGGTGAGCGCCGGAGTTGTGTGGCTGTTGTTGGTGGCGTTCAGGATGGGCACTCCGTTGCTGCTCCACTGGTAGCGGAGGCTGGAGGCCGGGAGCGGGGAGCTGCCGGTCGCGGTGACCGTGAAGGTCGCCGTTGCTCCGATTGCCCGGGCGATGCTGGCCGGCTGGCCGGTGATGTTCAACGTGGCCAGATCCGGATCGACGAACGTCGCTAGGAACTGGGTCGGGATCGTGCCGACGCCACCGGTTGCAGGGGTCGCCTGGCCGTTGGCCGTGACGGCGAGTTCCAAGAAGTCGCCACCACCGCCTTCGCGGACGATGCCCTCGAACGGATAGTAGACTCCGGCGGTCAGGTTCAGAACAACCTTCGGAGTGGCACCCGCATTGAGCGGGTTGCTCGAATCGTAGGTCTGGCCCGACGTGCCATCACGGGCGGCAACCGTTTGACGAACACCGTTCGTCGTCATCACGAGGATGTTACCGTCGTCACCACGGCAGAAGAAGGTGTAGTCGCCGTTCGTGGGTGCCACGAAGAAGCCCACCAGCCTGCTTCCGAAGTTGTTGATGTCCGGCGCCGTCTGGGCGATGTGCGCGATGTTCGTGAAGCGAACCGTGTCGGTGAGGTTGCTACGGTAGGAGGCCGAGTTCGTGAAGGAGGTCATCGAACCGTAGTTGCCGATCGCCGTGTCGAAGAAGTAGTCGACGCGGAGATAGCCATTCGCCAGCACGAAGGTGTTGTAGTTGCTGGACGTGCCGGAGAACAGGTTGGTCCCAGCGGCCGAGAGGTCACCGATCACGTTGGTCGGGCTGATGGTCACCGTGTAGGTCGCACCGGTGTTCTGGAGACCGGTCTCGAGGACGATGTTCGTTCCGCGTGCGAGGTAGGCCCTTGTCACGGGAACCAAGACGCCAGCCGAGTTGGTGATGGAGTAGTTCAACACGTTGGTCACCGAGTTCGCCGAGAGGAGCTCGTCGAAGTTCAGGAAGAGGTTGGTGAAGTAGGCGTCGCGCCGGATCGTTTGCAGGATGGGACGCGCGGTATCCAAGGAGATGGTCACCGTGGAGACGGCCGATGTGGCGCTCATCGCAATCGGGATGGTCACAGTGGCGATGTTGCGGAACTTGAAGCCATTGTTCGACAGGTTGAGCAGACGGGTCAGCGTGGCCCCCGTCTGACCGGCGATGTTCGTGAAGCCGGTGCCGCCGCCGGCATCGCTCTGCCACTGGTAGGTGACGGGGTCGCTGAAGTTGGCTCCAAGCAAGGTGAAGAACGAGCGGGCGAAGGCCGTTCCATTGAAGGTGATGTTGCGGTTCTCCAACGTGGTCACGTCCGTCAGGTCCGGCCTGAACGTGATGACCGAGTCATCCGGGTTGATGATGGAGGCGATGTTCGCCGCCGGGACATATCCCGTGGCCGAAGGCGCGGCCGCGTTCGACTGGCCCTTCCAGACGAGACGGGCGAGATCACCGCCGCCGCCTTCCTTGAACATGACGTCGAAGTAGTAGAGCTGGTTGGCGACGAAAGTATTCGTCCAGCGATGGACACGGGCCGTGGTGGCCGTGATGGGGTAGACGTTGGGGAAGGTATCGGAAGGCGCCTGGCAGCAGCTGGCGCGATCACCACCTACCAGGACCAGGTTCGCCGGATCCACATCCGTGCTGATCCGGACTTCGGAAGAGTCGTCGGTCTGGATGTAGAACACGTAGTTGCCGTTCGTCGGAGGAACGATGTAGCCGAACATGCGGCCACCGAACCCATCAAGGACCGGGCGAGGCGCCTTCGGTGCGGAGATCCGCGCCACAGGACTGCGGCACGCGGGTTTCATTCATCATCCACTCCTGGTCGGGGAAGTTCGGGAACTTGGCGGCATTGCGGAGCACATCCAAGCCGCCGGCACCGGTGGCGGTGCCGAGGTTGAGGAAACGCTGCGCGGTCACACCGCCACGGCCGATGATCCAACCCCGGAACGGGGAGGTGGAGTTGGGTGCGATGGTGTTCGGCACGAGCGCGATGTCGCGGACGCCGCTGAGGGACACGGTGTAGCGGACGTTGGTCGCCTGCTGGCTGGTCGTGACGACCAAGTTGGTCAGGTTGACGACCCGGGGATTGGACAACGCGAAGGCCGGGTCACCGTTGGTCGAGGTGATGGACAGCCCGGACAGCTGGCTGATGTCGATCGGTTCATTGAACGCCACCGTGACGGTATCGTAGGTGCGGCTGCCGAACGAGCGGGCGATGACCGGTGCGGTCGTATCCTGGCCGACGGTGAACACGGTCTCGGCGGAGAGGACGCCCTTGCCGGGAACGCTGACCAGGCAGCGGAAGCGGGCACCGTTGTCCGCAGGATACTCGAGGCGCGGTGTCAGGAACGACGGGCCACCGTTGCCGATGAGGAAGTCGACGAAGTCGGAGTCCGACGTGCGTTTGCGCTGCCAGATGTAGGAGATCGGCGGGTTGAGCAGGCCGGTGATGGCACCCGTGGCGGTGAGGCTGAGGCGCACCTGGAACACTTCGTTCGTAGTGACGGCCGCGACGGGCTGGACGGAGACGCCCACATTGGCACCGACCGGATCCGCGTAGACGGAGAGGAAGACCAAGGGGATCGGGTCAAGCGCGTTGATGAGCGCGTCGCTATTGTAGGTGGCGTTGTCGTTCAGACCGCCGACCCAGGCCGCGCGGACGTAGTCGCCGCCGCCGCCTTCCTTCATGAGGAGCTGGTAGGCGCGGGGCACACCGGCCTGCATGATCTGGTCGGAATAGGTTCCGGGCATCGCGCTGTAGGCCACGTTGGCGCCGGTCTGGCTGGCGATTTCGGTGAAGACGATGCTGCTCTGCTGCTGGTTCGTCCCGAGATACATCACCGACGCGTCATCGGAGCTGACGAAGAACTTGTAGAAGTCGAACAGCTGCGGGGTGATCGAGCCCGAGAGTTTCACGCCGAAGTTGTCCAAGCCGGGAACGGTCTGGGGGCTGAAGAGGTTCGTGGTGATGTAGTCCGTCGTATCCGGGAAGTCCGGATAGAGGCTGGAACCGAAGAGGTCACTGATCGCGGTGCCGCCGATGTTGAGGTAGGTCTGGCGCAGGGCGAAACCACGAGTCTCAACCCATGAGGTGAACTGCACCGTGCTCGCGGCGTTGATGACATTCGACGAGGACGAGCTGTCCTGCACGCCCGAGACGGTGACCGAGTAGACGGTTCCGGTGTTCATGAGCGAGGTGGTCAGCACGACGTTGGTCCGGCCAAGACCAAGCTTGGCGTCGAAAACGGTGATGCCGGGAGTGACGGCGTAGTTGGCGAGGTTGGTCGAGGAGGTGCCGTTCAAACGCTCGGAGAAGCTGACGGTGATGAGGTCGAACTCCGCGTCGCCGCGAGCGCGGACGAGGGTCGGCTTCACCGTGTCGGCGATGACCGTCAGGGTCGCCACGGAGCTGGTCGCGGCGCTGAAGCCGTTGTTCACGATGACGAAGAACTGCGCGCCGTTGTCCTGGAAGCCGATCGGGTCGGTGCTGAGGGTGGCACCGGTCGCGTCGGCGACGGGGGCGTTCCTCGAGAGGGTGCCGCGATACCATTGATACTGCGGGGCGGAACCGGCCGCGACGACGCTGAATATCGCATTGGCCTGATCGGCGAAGGTCGCGCTGACCGGCTGGGTCGTGATGGAGATCGGGACGCCACCGACGTTGGTGGTGGAGAGATAGGCGCCTTCGATCGGGGTGGAGTTGTTGGCGACCACCGGACCATCGGGGATCTGCCAGGCCACGGCACCGTTGTCACCGCCGCCGCCTTCCTTGGTCAGATACTCGATGTAGTAACGGGTGTTGGCCTGGAGGGTGACGGGCTTCGACACGTTCATCGGTGAAGTGATGCCGAAGGTCGTGGTGATGCCGGCCGCGTTGCCGCTGCCGTCATACCGGGGGCACCGCCGTTGAACCAGACACGCACACCGGAGTTGTTCGGCTCTGCTGCGATCGCCTTCTTGTTGGCGGGGTTCGTGTCCGTGCTCAGCCAGAGAATCGACTGATCGTCGGAGGATACATAGAAAGTGTAGTCGCCATTGGTCGGCGGGATGACGTAGCCGACGTATTGGATGTTGTAGTTGTCATCAAAGGTGGTCGGGCCCTCGAACAGGGTCCGGTTTTCAACACGGGTCGGGGAGTTGGGGAAGATGGCCGCGTTGGTCAGGTTGGCCACCGTGCCGCCGGTCGTGACACCTTGGAAGTAGCGGAGGGTGATGTTGTTCTCCTGGTAGACCGAGTTGAAGTCGGCGCTGCTATTGGCGAGGATCGTGTTCGGAGACAGGGCGAGGTCCTGCACACCGCTGATGACGACGGTGTAGAGGGACTGAACGGTCGGAAACGCCTCGGTGACCAGGTTGACCCGCTTCTGGTCCGCACCCCAGAAGGTGGCGGAGAGGATCTTGGCGCTGAAGCCGGTGACCTTGTTGGTGACGTAGTAGTTGTTCGTGGCGAGCGCGGTGGCGCTGACCGGCTCCGAGAAGGCGACGGTCAGACCATTGTTGCGGCCGAAGGTGTTCGCGGAAAGAAGCACGGGCTTGGTGGTGTCGGGGTTCACCAGGAGCGTGGCGGCGAAGCTGGTGGTGTTGCCGTTCGCATTGGTCACGGCGAGGCGATACTGGGTGTTGTTGTGCGCCGCGACGTTGAGGTTGCTGACCGTCTAGTGCTGGAGGTTGGCTCCCGAGATGGCGACGAAGGTTCCGTTGTTGGTGGTGCGGAACCACTGCATCGTCATGGGCTGGACGCCCATCACGGTAGCCTCGATGACGACGTTGCTGCCTTCGGTGCCGACCTGGCTGACGGGATGGCCGCTGTAGGGGGTCAACGTGGGAGCCTGGTTGAAGCCGATGTAGCGCGGAATGGAGAACGTGGGCGCGGTGATCGTCTGCACGTTGTTGGAGCCATTCGGATTGCCGGTGAAGATCTGGTTGAACGGGATGAGGTGGCGGGCGCCGATGGGCCGGTCGAGGGAACCATCGGGCAACTGCCAGCCGACGCCGCAGTGGTCGTCGCCGCCCCCTTCCTTGGTGTAGACCTCGTAGAAATACTTCTGTCCCCGGACAAGCGGGATGAGGGTGGACTTCTGCGCGAGCTTGGCGGACTAGACACCACGGCCGACGGCGCCGATGTTCTCGGCGATGTTCTCGGCGATGTTCTCGGCGATCTTGAGGCGATCTTGAGGCGATCTTGAGGCGGTTGCCGGAGGAGGTGTCGGTGCTGAGCCAGAGTTCAGAGTTGTCGTCGGAGTAGATGAAGAAGCGGTAGCTGCCGTCCGCGGGCGCCTCGACCCAGCCGCGAATGAAGGTGCCGTAGTTGTTCAGGTAGCTGACATTGTCGGAGAGCGACGTGGTCAGGTAGGTCAGCGCCGAGTCGATCCCGCCGAGGGTGTCATCGTAGCCGTAGTAGATCGACGCGTTGATGCCGTTGGGGAAATCCGGAAGAGAGGTGATCGCCGAGACGCTGGTTCCCTAGGCGGAATACCAGAGACGAACAGCCATGCCGGCACGGGCGGTCTGGCATACAACAGCCAGGGCGAGGCACAGCAGAAACAACTTTAGGGTGCGCATAGGTTTGAAGCGTGTGGGTGGAAAAGAACGACTGAACAATCAGATAACCGGAGTATGGGCTTAGACAGTTTTTCTGCGTTCAATCGATCGGTAAGCACTACAAACCTCCCCTGATCCTCGCATTCGACAATTGAAAACACGGTGCAGGCACGGGACGGAAGCCCGATTGTCCTCCTGACCGACCCCCGACACCCCGGATCAGAGGCTTCCCAACCAACCCAGCGCCGCCCAGCCTTCGTCATGGTCAATGAGCCGCGATCCCAGTCCGCCTACGCCGTCGTCTTCACTTCCACGCAGACCCACGGAGACCAAGGTTACGCCGAGATGGCGAACCGCATGGAGGTGCTGGCCCGCCAACAACCGGGTTTTATCTCCGTCGACTCCGCACGCACCCTCGGCGGCACCGGCATCACTGTGTCCTACTGGGAAAGCCTCGAAGCGATCCGGGCCTGGAAGCAGAACGCCGAACACCTGGTCGCCCAGCAGCAGGGGAAGAGCCGGTGGTATGAAGACTACCGCGTCCGGATCTGCCGGGTGGAACGGGAGTATGGGCCAAGGGACGCGTGATTTCATCGGAACACACCGGACGCCAGATTTTTTAACGGACAAGCCAGTCTCGGTGTTGCGATGAACCGGGCCGACCGATAAGACTCCCCACCCATGGCCCCCTACGATTGGAAGTTACTTGCCCTGGCGGTCGGCGCCATCGGCCTTCTCGTGCTGTTGGTGACCCGTTTCAAGGTCAACGCTTTCATCTCCCTCCTCGTCGCGTCGCTGGTAGTGGGCGGTGGCGCCGTGCTGCTGGGTGCCCAGGTCAAGGATGCCTTGGGCAAGCTCCTGCCCTACTCGATGCTTGCCGTGGTGAAGTCCTTCTCCGACGGACTGGGAGTGACGCTGGGCGGTATCGCCGCCGTGATCGGCCTCGGGACGATGCTCGGGAAGCTGCTCGCGGAATCGGGCGGCGCGGAGGTCCTGGCCAAACGATTCGCCCGGTTCTTCGGCCCGACCCGCATCCAATGGTGCATCATGGCGCTGGCCCTCGCCGTGGGTCTCACCACATGGTTCGCCGTCGGCCTCGTCCTGCTCCTCCCAATCCTGCTCACGCTGACGGCGGAGACGAAGCAGCCGTTCCTCCGGCTGACCCTGCCCCTCCTCTCCTGTCTTTCCATCATGCACGGCGTCATGCCACCCCACCCCGGCCCTGTCGTCGCCGTCGAAACCCTCAAGGCGAACATGGGCCTGGTCCTGTTCTGGGGATTTGTCATCGGCCTGCCCACCGCGGCCGTGGCCGGTCCGCTTTACGCAAAATGGGCCGTGAAACGGGTCGAGGCGAACCCTCCGCCCATGGTCTTCAAATCCGTCTCCACGGATCCGAATTTCCGCATGCCCTCCTTCGGACTGACTCTCTTCACCATCCTCCTGCCGGTCGTGCTGATGCTGCTGTCGACGTTGGCCGAACTCACGCTGCCCAAGGGCGACCATCTCCGTGAGGCGACCGGTTTCATCGGCCATCCGACCATGGCGCTGCTGATCGCGGTCGTGTTCTCGGCCTGGTCGCTCGGCACCAAATGCGGCTACACCTGCGCCCAGGTCTGGAAGTTCACCGAGGTCTGCATCGGCAGCGTGGGCATGACGATCTTGATCATCGGCGCCGGCGGCGGCTTCGCCCGGGTGCTGCGCGACAGCGGCGTCGCGGAGGTGATCGGCCGCTCCGGCGAACTGCTGCACCTGTCGCCGCTCCTGTTCGGCTGGATGGTGTCGGCCTTCATCCGCGTGGCCACCGGCTCGGCGACTGTTGCCATCACCACGGCTTCAGGGCTGCTGGTGCCCGTGCTGGCGAACCACCCCGAGTTCACCCCGAACCACATCGCGTTGATCATCGTCGCGATCGGCTGCGGCTCGCTCTTCCTCTCGCACCTGAACGACTCGGGCTTCTGGATGGTCAAGGAAAGCCTCGGCCTGACCGTGGCGCAGACCGTCAAGACTTGGACCATCTGCGAAACCATCGTGGGCATCGTCGGAATGATCCTCTCGCAGGTCTGCTTCTCGTTGATCCCAATGGCAGCCCGCTGATTCCGGGGAAGCCTCGCAGCCCTCGGGGACAAGCAACGGCCTTCCCCCAATCACATCACCTCGGACGCACGATGTGGTTCATCGTGTCCGGCTGGAGCGAGCCCTGGATGTAGCGCTGCATCCGCTCGGTCGTGAACTGCTGCACGCTGCCGTCACCGAGAGCGATGTTGCCGCCGGTGCGGTGCATCGAATTGGACCAGGCGATCGTCGTCGGCCGCGTCGCATCCAGCAGCGTCGCCGGCCCGAGCTGCCCGAAGCCGCAGAAGACGTTCTCCCTCGTTCCCCGGATGTTCCGGTCGCCCGCGAGAAAGCTCTGCGGATAGCGCTCGTCCGAATCGGTCCCGGCGAAGTAGCTCAACGCGGCGTCGCCCAGGGACAGGAACCCCGAGAGCCCAAGCTTGTAGTCGTTGGCCGATCTCCGGCCCGTGTCCGCCGGACAGACGAGGATCTTCGGCATCGGCAGATGCGGGGCCAGCAGGATGAAATGCAGCCACGCGTCGTTCGTGCCGCGGGAGCCTCCTTCCCACTTCTCCAACCGCCACGGGTAACGACCCAGCGGGTTGTCGTTTGCGAACGAGATGAACGCCCGGCCGGTCTGGTGGAGGTTGCCCGCGCAGGATGTCCGGACAGCGCGGATCCGGGCCTTGGCCAGGACGGGCAACAGCAGGCCGGCAAGGATGGCGATGATCGCGATGACGACCAGCAGCTCGATCAGCGTGAAGCCGTCGCGGCGGGGCCGATTGGCCGGGGGGAGCATATGCTGAACCTCCCCAAGCCCCGGGACATTTGCACCAACAAATCTAGGCGTGCCGGACCGCCGGGCGCATCCGGGCACTGCCCCCGCAAGGAATACCGCCTGCCGCGGTGACGTCCCGGTCGGAGCGCCGCCGTCCCGGCGGCTCACCGTGTCCCGCCGTGGACGAAGTGCCGCCTGTCCGGCCCGCGGCGCGGGCAAGGAAAGTCGGCGTCGTCCGAAGGGCCGAGAACTGGACGCCCACGCCGTGAGCCGCCGGCCGCCGGCTCCGGGGGCGGTGCCCGGATGCGCCCGCGCGATCGAAGATGGCGGAGATGGGTGCC
>JAYVSO010000065.1:0-5796 GCA_043775315.1 Verrucomicrobiota bacterium | reverse complement strand
CCGGATTGCCGGTTCGCTTCACATGACCATCCAGACGGCGGTGCTGATCGAGACGCTCAAGGCGCTCGGGGCAGATATCCGCTGGGTGTCGTGCAACATCTATTCGACGCAGGATCACGCTGCCGCTGCCATCGCCAAGGCTGGTATCCCCGTTTTTGCCTATAAGGGCGAGACGTTGACGGAATACTGGGACTACACGGCCAAGTTGTTCGACTGGCACTCGCCTGCTGGTGCACCTGCCGGTGACGGCGGGATGCCGAACATGATTCTCGATGATGGTGGCGATGCAACCATGTTCGTCCACCTTGGCCTGCGCGCCGAGAATGGCGATGCTGGGTTCCTGGATAAGCCGGGTTCGGAAGAAGAAGAGATCTTCTTTGCGTTGCTCAAGAAGCAGCTCAAGGAGCGTCCAAAGGGCTGGTTTGCCGAGCTTGCTGCCTCGATCAAGGGCGTTTCGGAAGAAACGACGACGGGCGTGCATCGTCTTTATGAAATGCAGAAGGCCGGCAAGCTGTTGTTCCCAGCGATCAACGTCAACGATGCTGTCACCAAGTCGAAGTTCGACAACTTGTATGGCTGCCGTGAAAGCCTCGTGGATGCGATCCGCCGCGGGACCGACGTGATGATGGCTGGCAAGGTTGCGTTCGTCGCAGGCTTTGGGGACGTCGGCAAGGGTTCGGCTGCGTCGTTGCGTCAGGCCGGGTGCCGGGTTTTGGTGTCGGAAGTCGACCCGATCTGCGCATTGCAGGCCGCGATGGAAGGCTATGAAGTTGTCACGCTTGATGATGCCGTCACGCGCGCGGACATCTTCGTGACCGCGACGGGCAACAAAGACATCATCACCATCGACGATATGCGGAAGATGAAAGACCGCGCGATCGTTTGCAACATCGGCCACTTCGACAACGAGATCCAGGTCGACAAACTCAAGACGACCAAGGGTGTCACCATCGAGAACATCAAGCCGCAATACGACCGCTACTACCTGCCCGGCAACAAGAGCATCTACCTCCTCGCCGAAGGCCGCCTCGTGAACCTCGGCTGCGCCACCGGCCATCCGTCGTTCGTCATGTCCAACTCGTTCACCAACCAGACGCTCGCGCAGATCGACCTCTGGTCGAACAAGGACAACTACGAGAAGACCGTCTATCGCCTGCCCAAGAAGCTGGACGAAGAAGTCGCCCGCCTGCACCTCGAGAAGATCGGCGTCGTGCTGACCAAGCTCACCAAGTCCCAGGCCGACTACCTCGGCGTCGCCTCCGACGGCCCCTACAAGCCAGAGCACTACCGCTACTAAGTCATCGGTGGGGCCAAGCTGCTGCTCGGCCAAAACTCTCAAGGCGGACGATCGCAAGGTCGTCCGCCTTTTTTGTTGTCTGAACCAAAAAAATGCGACGAGATAGATTTAGCCATGAGACGCCTACCACGTTTTTTCACGCTCTTCCTATTATTCCTTGGACTTCGCAGCGAAGGACAGCCGGCCAAGGAACCTACGAAACAAGAGACACTTCAAGAAATGCGGAGGGGATACGCAACAAGGCTTCTCCGGAAAGAAAACGACAAGGAACAGCCGCCAGCGCCGCCGATAAAACTGTTCAAGTTGGTGAAGTATCCGTCACCAGCTGGCCTATTGAATGCATATGTCAGCCCCAGACCCGCAGATGGCCAAAAACGACCATTAGTCATTTGGGTCGCCGGAGGATTCAGCAACGGAATTGGAGACATATCCTGGACAGACTGCCCTTCAGAGAACGACCAATCCGCAAGCTCCTTCCGAAAGGCAGGCATCCTCATGATGTATCCGGCCCTGAGAGGCGGCAGTGCAAATCCGGGATTCAAAGAGGGCCTCTACGGGGAGGTCGACGATGTGATCGCAGCCGCTGAATACGCCGCGAAACTCGATTACGTAAACACCAATAGGATCTACCTCGGAGGCCACAGCACAGGGGGCACTTTGGTTTTGCTCGCCGCAGAATATACGAACCGGTTCAGGGCAGTATTCTCATTCGGGCCGGCTGGCTCGGTCGCTGACTACGGCCTAAAGGAACTTCCATTCGATGTTCGGAACAGAAAGGAAGCTGCTCTTCGAGCACCCCGCGCGTTCCTATCCGATATCCGCACGCAGACGTTTGTGATGGAGGGAACCGAAGGAAACCGGGAAGACCTAGAAGATATGAGGAGAATTTCGAAGAATCCCGCCATCAAGTTCATACTTGTTCCCAAAATCGATCACTTCGGCATTCTCCAACCGGCTTCGAAAGTCATCGCTGAAAAGATTCTCAGTGACTCATCGTCGAAAAGCCGGTTTGAACTGAACGCGGATCAAATACTTGGAGCATTCCAGCGATAACCGGCAGCCGAGCCCCTATTGACCTCGGCCGTTCAGAGGCTGCCGGATGCCGTCAAGATCCCGCATCTCCATCACATACCAATCCTCCAGCCGTTGCCGGGCCCAGGGTGTCTTGCGGAGGAAGGTCAGGCTGGATTTCACCGTCGGGTTGAACATGAAACACCGGACCGGAATCCGGTCGGCCAAGCCCTTCCAACCGTGGCGTTGCACCAGGATGTTCACGATCGTCTCCAGCGTGACGCCGTGCAGCGGATCGTTCGGTTTCGGTGAGGGAGTCGCCATCGCGCGAGGTTACCCGTTCGTCCGTCGCCGCGTCAAAGGCGCGGCGGTGACCCGATCAAGCGCCTCATCCCGGCCGAACCAGTTCCATCGCCTTGTGCAGCGCGGCGGAGGACGCGGCGCACGCGGCGTCGTTGTCCATCGCGTTGAGGACCTTGTTGAACGGCTCGGGCCTGGCCGGACCGTCGTAGCCGATGCGGTGAAGGGCGTTGAGAAAACCGGCAATGTCGATGACGCCGGTGGCTACGGGCAGTTCGCGTTCGTTGTCCTTCTGCAACGCCTTGTCTACGTCCCTGGGCGCATCGTTCAGATCCACGGTGACGACTTCCTCCGGTTTCAAGGCGGCGATGTCCTCCACGGAATCACCCGCCTGCCACCAATGCCACGTGTCGAGCACGAGCCCTACGTTGCCGGTGCCGATGGCGGCGATTAGTTCACGCGTCTCCGCCATGGTGTGGACGAAAGGATACTTCTTCCCGGTCCACAGCAGCCGCGTCCCGACATACTCCAAGCCGAGCCGGACACCTTGGTCCTTCAAGACGATCGCGACCTCGCGCAACCGGTCGGCGTGTTGCTTGAAGTTCGCCAAGTAGGTCAGCCGTGCATGGCTGGGCGAAAGCCAGGTGCCCATGCGGCCCACCCCCGCGCGCTTAAGCCCGGCCGCGATCGCCGGCAGTTTGGCCATGCCTTCGCGGAACAACGCAACTTCACCACGGAAATCCAGGGGCAGTCCCGCCGCGGCCCAAACGAGGTCCTTCGCCTTCAGATCGCCGAGCGTCTCGGCCATCTGGTCGGCGGACATCGCGGCGAGTTCACCCGGCATCGGTTCGACCGCCTCGAATCTGTGCCGGTGCGCGAGACCGTTCAGCTCACGCTGGCTCTTCACGTTCACGCCAATGCTTCCCGGCGTGAGCGTAATCTTCATCCGGCGACCCGCAGTGGCGGTCTGGGCGGAAGCGCCGGTGGCAATGGCCAGGGCGGCCGAGGAGGCGATGAATTCGCGGCGGGTCATGCGCAGACGCTGGACCAGAGGCCGGCCGCTTTCAACCCGCAGGATCAAGATCGGCCAGCCTCGGCTTGGTAGCCCTTCATCCTCCGGTCGATCAGGAACGTCGCGAACGGAACCAGCGTGCAGAGGAACACGAACGCCGCTCGACCGATCGACCACTTGGCGACGAACAAAGCCAAAACCAGAAGCACACCGACAACCACGAAGAGAACTCCGTGGGCCATGCCGACCACCGACACGGCCATTGGTTGACCGGCCAGATACTTCAGCGGCATGGCCACGAAGAGCAGGAGCAGATACGAAACGCCTTCGATCAGGGCCCATCTTCGGAGCTGCGAGACAACGGTGTGCGCGGTGATTTTCACGACGACGTGACTGGTAGCTTCGGGCGCGCACGAACTCAAGCAACGCACTCGGGCGAATTCACAGAGGAGACTTGCGAAGGCAGTTTTTGACCTTGGGGTTCGCCGCGAACACTCTATGCCGATGATTGAAGCCACTTCCGGCCATCCAGACTCGCTCGGTCCCGTCACGGCCGGCGTGCCCAAGAAATTCAAGAAGCACAAGGCGTCGAAGCACGACGCCGTGACGAAGGCCGGTGTCGCCGAGACCGCGGCCGCGCCCGCAGCCGAATTCAGCTTCAACCTCAAGCCCCACGAGATCGCAAAACACCTCGACCGTTTCGTGATCGGCCAACGCGAGGCGAAGAAGGTTCTCAGCGTCGCGCTGTGCGACCACTTCCAGCATGTCCGCATGACGGGGGAAGGCATGTCGGCTCCCTTCTACCAGAAGCAGAACGTGCTTCTGCTCGGGCCCACCGGCGTGGGCAAGACGCACCTCATCCGATCCGCCGCCGAGCTCATCGGCGTGCCGTTCGTGAAGGCGGACGCGACCAAGTTCAGCGAGACCGGCTACGTCGGCGGCGACGTCGACGACCTCGCGCGCGACCTGTATCGCCGCGCAGGCAACAACGTGAAGACGGCCGAGCACGGCATCATCTACCTCGACGAGGCCGACAAGCTGGCGACGCGTGGCGAAGGCGGCGGCCGCGACGTTTCCGGTCGGGGCGTGCAGACGAACCTGCTCAAGCTGATGGAGGACGGCGATGTGCCTCTCGTCTCGCCCAACGACATGACGGGCCAGCTCCAGGCGGCGATGTCCGCCATGCGCGGAGGCGGTGCCGCCGCGCCGGAAGTCATCAACACCCGCCACATCCTCTTCATCGTCAGCGGCGCGTTCTCGGGCATCGACCAGATCATCCGCGACCGCCTGATGGGCACGGGCCAGACCAAGGCGGCCAAGCTGCAGAACGTCGACCAGCTCTACCAACAGGCTTCGACGGCGGACCTCGTCACCTACGGATTGGAGCCCGAGTTCGTCGGGCGTCTGCCCGTGCGGGTCGCCTGCCACGGCCTCGATGCCGACGATCTCTTCAACGTGCTGCGGAAGAGCGAGAGCAGCCTGATCCACCAATACGAGCGCGCGTTCGGAGCCTACGGGATCCGGTGCGAGTTCAAGGACGAAGGCCTGCGCGCGCTCGCCCAACTGGCCAGCGGCGAGAACACCGGCGCCCGGGGCCTGATGACCGTGTGCGAACGCGTCTTCCGCGACCTGAAGTTCCGCTTGCCCAACAGCCGTGTGAAGCAGTTCTCCGTCACCGCGAAGCTCGTCGAGAACCCTTCCGACGAACTGAAACGAATGCTTAAGGCAACAAAGGTCTGAAGGGGATCCGCGATACCTTCTAAGGCAGGATGAGCACGCGGTAGTAGCGGTTCGGGATCAGCGGCGCCTGCGTGTCGATGAAGTCGATGCAGCCTCCCGGAGATGAATTCGTGCTGATCGAGTCCCAGTTCACCAGATTGGTCGAGGCTTGTATGACCAACGCCTGTCCCGGCAATCCGCAGGTAGTGAATCCAAACTGGCCATTCGGCAGACGAACAGCGGAGCCGGTCGGCAATCCCGGCGGAGTGGCCGCGCCGGGATCCACCTTCAGCAGGATGCGTTTGATGCCGTAGGTGCCCCCCATGAGAGCCGTTGAGCCGCCGGGTTCGATCATGATGCGTAAGCGTCACTTGGAGCACCGGTTGAAGGCGTAGATGTCGTAGCGTTATGCTACGACGTTTATGACGCAAGTTTCTGGCGGGGCTGGCGGGCTTTG
>JAYVSO010000064.1:0-84434 GCA_043775315.1 Verrucomicrobiota bacterium | reverse complement strand
GTATGGCGCCTACACCGGCGACCGGCGCGACTACGGCTCACTCGGGACCTACGCGAAGAATCCGAAGATTTACCGTTGCCCGGCCGACGACAGCTACTCCGTCTTCAACGGCAACAAAGAGCTGCGCGCCCGCAGCTACTCCATCAGCCCGGCCATGAACGGCAATGCGTTCGGCATTGGAAACCGTTTCACCCGCACCAGCCAGATTCGCGAAGGGTCGCGCATGATGCTTTTCATCGACGAGCATCCTGACACCCTTGGTGCCGGCGTCTTCAAATACACCATCTTCGCTCAGGGCCTGGAGGTCTGGCTCTCCCTTCCGGCTGCCCGCCACTCCAACGGGGCCAATCTCTCTTTCGTCGACGGCCATGTGGAACTCAAAAAGTGGAAGGATCCCCGCACGCTGATCCCCGTCCGCCGCAAGTTCGAGACCTGGTATGAGCAGCCCAACAACGAAGACCTCCGCTGGCTCGACCGCCGCATCTTCTACACCCAGAACCGGTGAAAGGACGGTAGAAAGCCACTGTCCCATCGAAACAAAAAAGGAGGCCGGGCGTTGCCGCCCGGCCTCTTTAAGACTTGGTTTTCCCTCCGGTCAAACGTCGCCGATCCGGCCGGCCGAATCGCCGAAGCGCTTCAGGCTCTTCGCGCCCATGCGGTCGGCGAGGCTGAGGAAGAGGTGGGTCGTGGGCTTGGAGCCGTGGTTGACGTAGCGGCCTGCGGTCAGAGTGCCGCCGCCTCATCTCTCTTCCGCCGTCTCTGTTTGCCGACCAGTCATTCAGCAGGTCGGGGAGAGACGCCGGACAACCCAATGCACAGTGCCCAGAATCCCAGTCCAAGCATGTCCGCCGTGGCGTCTTGCACGGGATTCGCGTCCGTCGCCTCCCAGCCACTTCGAGGGTGGCTGATCTCAGATGTGCCTTCGGCACCGCCCAAAGCCTTGGCCTTTGGTCTTTAGCCTTCGCGCTTCGTCATTCCGCGCAGAGCGCGGCGTCATTTGCCCAGGCAGAACTGGCTGAAGATGGAGTCGAGCAGATCCTCGTTGGACGTCTTTCCGACGATCTCACCCACCGCACTGACTGCGCCGCGCAGGTCGGCGGCGACCAGTTCCAAAGTAAGCCCGCCAGCCAAGGCATCGGTTGCGCGGATGGCCGCTGAACGGGCCCTCTGCAGCGCGTCCTGATGACGGGAGCTGATCATCGCCTGCAACATCTCGCCGCGGATTTCTCCGGACCAGACGGCGTCCTTGATGGCGTCTTTCAGCTCCTCCAGACCGGCGGCAGTGGAGCAGCTCACGTCCACCACCCGAGATGCCTGATCACGGATGCCGGATACCGGATGTCTGAGCTGCAGTTCGTCGTCGGTGATCCGGGTCGGCAGGTCGACCTTGTTGCGGATGGTGATGCGTTTCTTCCCGGCGAATTCTCCGAGCCAATGCGCATCCGCTTCGGTCAGCGGTTCGGAGGCGTCGATGACGTGGAGGATCAGGTCGGCCTTGGCGGCGGTGTCGCGGCTGCGGCGGATGCCTTCGACCTCGATTGCGTCGGACGACTCGCGGAAGCCGGCTGTGTCGACGAATATCACCGGGATGCCGCGGATGTTGGCCGTCTCCTCGATCGTGTCGCGCGTGGTGCCGGCGATGGGCGAAACAATGGCGCGATCATGGCCGAGGAGCTGGTTGAGCAGGCTGGACTTGCCCGCATTGGGCCGGCCGAGGATGGCGACGCGGATGCCGCACCGCAGGATCTGGCCTTCGTTGGCCGTGCGCAGGAGCGCGTCCATGAAGGCGACTCCGTCGCGGAGTTTGCGGAGCAGTTCCGCCTGCGTATCGGGCGCGATGTCCTCGTCGGGGAAATCGATGTGCGCCTCGACGTGGGCGAGGACGCGCATGAGGTCGTCGCGCAGGGTGTTGATGCGCGCGGAGAGTTTTCCGGCGAGCTGCTCGTTGGCGGCCTGGAGGGCGAGTTCGGTGCGCGAGTGGATCAAGTCGGCCACGGCCTCGGCCTGGGCGAGATCGATGCGGCCGTTGAGAAAGGCACGGCGGGTGAATTCACCGGGCTGCGCGGGCCGAGCGCCGGAAGCCAGCATGGCATCGAGGACGAGCTTCGCGGGAAGCAATCCGCCGTGGCAGGAAATCTCCACGATGTCTTCCCGCGTGAAGGTCCGGGGCGCGCGCATGACGGCGATCATCACTTCGTCGACCACCTGTCCGTCGCGCACGATGTGGCCGTAATGGATCGTGTGCGACTCGGCGGCGGTCGGCGACTTGGACGACTTTCCCGCCGGCCTGAAGCAGCGTTCGACGATGGCCAGCGCCTCCGGGCCTGAGACGCGGATGACGGCCAAACCGCCTTCGCCGATGGGCGTGGCGATGGCGGCGATGGTGTCGGAGAACATGCGCGGGAGGAGCTACGAGGGATAAATGCTGAGGTATGAAATGGGGAAGGCGATCAGTGATTCATACCTCATCATTCATACTTCAAACCTTCTTCACACCGTCGCAACCGCCGCGGTCGATCTCGGGATGCCGCTCCTGAAGCCAGAGCCGCGCCTTCTCGTAGCTCTTCTTGTGGAGGAAGTGCAGGAGGTTCGGATCGGTGCCGCGCGGCAGGCGGGCGGTCATGTCGTCGAGACGCTGGAAGACGCCCATGAGATCGGGCCTGGGGTTCATCGTCGGCAGACGCCGGACGGTGTCTTCATAGCCCAGGATCTCTTCGAGGATCTGGCGTTCGAGCTCGTTCATAGGACCCAGCGTAGGCCGGGCGTCCCCGCCCGGCCAGAATGTCTTTGATCCGCGAAGGGAGCGAAGAGGCGCGAAGAGGTTGAAGGTGTCTTGTCGCTTGGCTCTTCGTGTCCTTGGTGTTCTTCGTGGATGAAACGGTTTTGTCCACGAAGGACACGAAGAGCACCAGGTTGAATCGGTCATGAGATGGACCCGGCGCGTTCTTCGCGTTCCTCAGCGCCCTTCGCGGACAAACCCAGTAGCCCAGCGCTCCGCAAGCTGGTCCATCCGCATAGTTGAACCGGCGGCGCGTGTCTGGATGATCGCCGGGTGATTGAACCTTGTTTCCTCGGCATCGAAGGCGGCGGCACGCACACGACCGCCCTGTTGGCCGATGCTTCCGGCCGCGCGCTGTTCCAAGGCGCCTTCGGCCCGGGCAACGTCCGCCTGTTGAAAGACGACGCGCTCAAGTCCCTCTTCCTCGCCATCGCCCGCAAACTTCCCGCGAAGAGCGTCCCCGCTTCCATCGCCATCGGCATGGCCGGAGCGCGCACGCCGGCGGACCGGAAACGAATCACCACCGCTGCGGCCGCCATCTGGAAAGACGTTCCCTGCCTCGCCACGAACGACCTCGAAACCGCCCTGATGGCTGCGCGTGAAACCAAACCGGGCGTCGCCGCCCGGGTGCTGGTCCTGAGCGGAACCGGCTCCTGCTGCTTCGGCCGAAACACCGACGGACGCACCGCCAAGGTCGGCGGCTGGGGACATCTGCTCGGCGACCAAGGCAGCGGGCACGACATCGGAATGCTCGCGCTTCAGCAGGTCATTTACTTCTGGGACCGCAGCCACCATTGGGGAGTTCTTGGCCGCAATCTCCTCGCCGCGCAGCAGCTCAATGAACCCAACGACCTCATCGCCTGGGTGCAATCGGCTGACAAAGCCTCCATCGCCGCGCTCGCCGAGGTGGTCTTCCGCTCCGCCACTTCCGGAGATGCCTTGGCCAAGAGCATCCTGAGGCACGCGACGGATTCGTTGGCGGGCGACGCGTCGCTCTGCGCCAGC
The DNA here is from genome assembly GCA_043775315.1 of Verrucomicrobiota bacterium. Lineage (GTDB taxonomy): Bacteria > Verrucomicrobiota > Verrucomicrobiia > Limisphaerales > CANJSG01 > CANJSG01. Next base: position 80,650 of record JAYVSO010000064.1, on the reverse strand, counting down.
CGTCTGGTCGGCCAAAAGGCTGCGGTCCAGTTCGTCTTCGCGGGCAGTGTCCTGCTCAAACAGCCGACTTTCGCCAGACAGATCGCCAAGTTGATCCGCCAATCGCGCCCGCAGGCACAGGTCGTTTCGCTCGAACGCTCCGGCGTCTGGGGTGCGCTGGCGCTGGCGGAGGGGCAGATCAAAATTCAAAATTCAAAATTAAAAGATGCCGCTGTCGACGTTCCAGCGGCCCAGCCACCTAAAACCCACATCCCGCCAACTCCCAATCTGCCGCTGTCTCCGACCGAACTTCGCAATCCCCTTTCCCTCCGCCTCGACAAACTCTCAATCGCGAAATCCATCGACCTCTTCCTCGCGGAAGACGCGAAGCTTCCGGCCGCAGTGCTGGGGGAAAAGGCGAAGATCGCGAAGGTCATTGGCTGGATCGTGAAATCGTTCCAGACGAGAGGACGCCTCTTTTACCTCGGCGCAGGCACGAGCGGCCGGCTTGGCATCCTCGACGCCAGCGAATGCCCGCCGACCTTCCGCACGCCGCCCGAGCTGGTCCAAGGGATCATCGCCGGAGGCCAGCAAGCCATCTGGCGCGCCATCGAAGGAGCGGAGGACGATCCGATCCAGGGCGCGGAAGCCGTGGCTTTCCGTGAAGTGGGGCCGAAGGACGTCGTCGTCGGCATCGCGGCGAGCGGACGGACGCCGTTCGTCTGGGGCGCGTTGGATGAGGCGAAGCGGCGCGGGGCCAAGACGGTGTTGGTCTGCTTCAACCCCCACGTTGTGACCGAGCGCAAGGGCCGCGCCGACGTGATCATTGCGCCGGCCATCGGACCGGAGCTGCTGACCGGTTCCACCCGCCTGAAATCGGGAACCGCAACAAAGCTTGTCCTGAATCTATTCACCACCCTCGCGATGGTCCGCACTGGCAAGGTGATCAGCAACCTGATGGTCGATGTGAACCCGTCGAACATCAAACTCCGCGACCGCGCGGTCCGCATCGTCCGCGACCTGACCGGCGCGGAATACGACGTGGCCAAAGCCGCGCTGGAGAAATCCGGCTGGGTGGTGAAAGACGCATGGGCACGACTGCGGAACCGCACTTGAAGCCCCGCGCTCACGCACTACCGTTAACCCCATGAAGACGTTGATTCGAAGGGTCGCCGGGGTGTTTGCCGTGATGCTGGCGACCGTGCTGGTCGGCTGCGCCGGGCCCAAGATCGATTGGAGCACCCGCGTTGGCAGCTACACCTTCGACGACGCCGTTCGCGAAATGGGACCGCCCGAACGCCAAGCCACGCTGTCCGATGGCTCCAAAGTCGTCGATTGGGTCACGGAGCGCGGTTCACGCACCGGGTCATTGGGAGTCGGCTCGCGGTTCTACTTTCCGGGCCGCTACGGCTACTACGATCCCTTCATGACCGCCCACCTCGAACCCCGCTCGCCCGACCGGATCGTCCGCCTGACATTCGCGGCCGACGGAAAGCTGCAGGAAGCGAAGCGTGTCGTGCAGTAGTCCTCCGACCTCCCGAAACGGCCTGAAACACGCAGAAACTGCGTCATTTTGCTTCCGCCATCGGCAAGGAGTTGCTACTCAACACTCCGATGCCTGCCGGCCTCAACATCTGGGATTCGCTTTATCGCCTCGTGCTGTGGCTCCTTTTCGTCGCTGCGGTTGTCGCGGTCGTCCTCTGGTATGTGCCGGTGATCCGCAGGAACGAAGGCCTCCGCCGCGAGATCTACGAGGTGGATCGCCGGATCGAGAAGGAGCGCGAAGCCAGCCGCCAGCTCGACGCCAAGCTCAAGTCGCTCAACGACCCCAAGACCATCGAACGCCTAGCCCGCGAACGTCTCAGCTACGCCAAGCCCGGCGAAGTCATCTTCCACTTCGAGACGCCGCAGGCGGCAAGGTAGGTTTACTTGGTTGCCGGTGGAAACCGCGCCACCTCTGACGAGGCAGCTGAAGATTACTCGCCTCCATGTCCTGCTCGCAGCACTCGGCCTCGCCGCCTGCGCGATACCATTCCGGGACCGGATCGTTCGTTTCATCAAGAGCCCGGAGCAAGCAGTGGGAACCAAGAAGACGGTCGCCGACCGAATAGCGGAGTTCGGACCGTCGGCCCGCCAGAAGTTGTCCGCAGACTTCTCACGGATCGGAGTCCCCTACCCTCCCAAGCGGATCGTGTTGGTCGGGCTCAAGGATGAGGACCGGTTGGAAGTCTGGGGCTCGGACGGCATCGCAAAGCCGAAGCACCTGAAGACCTACCCCATCCTCGCCGCCAGCGGCGGCCCCGGACCCAAGCTGCGCGAAGGCGATCATCAGGTTCCAGAAGGCATTTATGCCATCAAATCGCTCAACCCAAACAGCGCCTTCCATCTGGCGCTTCGGGTGAACTACCCGAACGCCTTCGATCTGGAGAAGGCGCGGATCGATGGCCGCGAGAAACCTGGCTCCGACATCATGATCCACGGCAGCTCGGTCTCCGTCGGCTGCCTCGCCATGGGCGATCCGGCCATCGAGGAGCTGTTCGTCCTCGCCACCGATACCGGCATCGAAAACATCCGGCTCATCCTGGCTCCGGTCGACTTCCGCAAGCGCGACCAGCCAAGTATTTCGCCCACGCTTCCAGTGTGGACCGGCGAGCTTTACGCCAAGCTTCGGGCCGAACTCCTGCAACTGGGGCCACCAACTCCAAGCGATTCCCCTAGGCCCGTCCATTGATCCGGCCAACCAACGCCCTGCCTCGGCCAACTTCCGGTTAGCGCCCTCGCTCCATCGGGCTTACCCGTGATTCGACGATCCCTCCCACTTGATGACTTTCCCGGTGGAGAGTTCGTCCGGCGCCTCCGGCAACAGGGCCCACGGAACGACGCCGAGGTGTTCTGAAACCACGAGGCCCCATGGAGACCGAACGTCATGATGCCCAAATACAACGTCGAATACCGGGTCAACTTCCGCCGCAGCACCCTTCCGCACCACCATTCCACCGACGATCCTGTCGCCATGGAGGAGTTCCTAGCCGAGCTGCTCGAGCGCGGCTACATGATCGACAAGATCTCCCACGAAGGCATGCCCCTGGTGCAGAAGGAGGCCGACCGCCTCGTGAAGGCCGCGGCCCAGCAGATCACCGCCCGCCTGCTCTGCGTGTCACTCCGCATCAAGATTGACGAGGAGCGGTTCCGCTTCGGATTCTCCGCCTGAACCCGCATCGAAAGGATACCCATGAACAAACGACTTCTCCTCCTCTCCGTTGGCGCGCTGTCCCTCGCCGGATGGATCGGCATCGCCACGGCCCAGACCAGCCGCGCGACCCGCGAGGTGATGCGGACCAAGCTGGACCACTCGCAGAAGGCGCTCGAAGGCGTGACCGCAGGCGACTTCGAGATCCTGCTGGCTGCGGCGAAGAAGCTGAAGGCCCTCGGCTCTGCGCAGGATTGGCCGAACTTCGACAACCCGGAATACCAGGAGCACAAGGCCAACTTCCGCCGCAGCGTGAACGCGCTGGAGCGGGGCGCGGTCGAGGCCAACCTGGATTCGGCCACGCTGGCCTACGTGCGCATGACGATGAACTGCGTGGAATGCCACCGTTTCGTCCGCGGCAAGAAATTGGCGTCGCTGTGAAGCCCTGAACCCGGTCAACGCCTCCGCCCGCCGAAGATCGATCCCAAGACGCCGCGGACGATTTCGCGTCCGAGGGAACTCCCGATGGTCCGCACCGCGCTCTTGGCCATCGTCGTTCCGAGGCTTTCGGGCTGACGGCCACGCGACGGCGCGGGGCGCGATCCGCCGCCGAAGATGGTGGAAAGGAAGCCCGGTTCATCCGGCTTGTCCGCCGTGGGGGACGGACCACCTGGAATCGGCGGCGGCGGATGCTGGGCCTTGAGCCGTTCGTAGGCGGACTCCCGATCCACCGTCTGCTCGTAGATGCCCGCCACGAGCGATGACGCGAGCAACTGCTTCCGCTGGTCCGGGGCGATGGGTCCGATCTGGCTGCGCGGCGGAACGACGAACGCCCGTTCCACGACGGTGGGTTGTCCCCGTTCATCGAGCAACGACACCAGGGCTTCGCCCACGGCCAGCTGCGTCAGCGCCGTTTCGGTGTCGATCTCCGGGTTCACCCGGAACGTCTCGGCCGTTGCGCGGACAGCCTTTTGATCCCGTGGCGTGAAGGCGCGCAGCGCGTGCTGCACGCGGTTGCCCAGCTGGCCGAGGACACGGTCGGGAATGTCCTGCGGGTTCTGCGTCACGAAGAAGACCCCGACGCCCTTCGACCGGATGAGGCGGACGACCTGTTCGATCTTCTCGATCAACGCCGGCGGCGCATCGGCGAAGAGCAGATGGGCTTCGTCGAAGAAGAACACGAGCTTCGGCAACGGCAGATCGCCCGCTTCGGGAAGGTTCTCGAACAGTTCCGAAAGCATCCAGAGCAGCAGCGTGGAATACGTCTTGGGCGCTTGGAGCAGGCGATCGGCCGAAAGGATGTTGACCACGCCACGGCCCGACGAATCGGTCTGGAGGAGATCCGCGAAGTTGAGCGCGGGTTCTCCGAAGAACTTGGAACCGCCCTGACCTTCCAGCGTCAACAGCCCGCGTTGAATGGCCCCGATGCTCGCGCTGGAGACGTTGCCATATTCCACGGTGAACTGCCGGGCGTTCTCACCGACGAACTGGACCATCGCGCGCAGGTCCTTGAGATCGAGGAGGAGCATCCCGTGCTTGTCCGCCACGCGGAAGACGATGTTCAGCACGCCGGCCTGGGTTTCGTTCAGTTGAAGCTGCCGGGCGAGGAGGAGCGGTCCCATCTCGGAAATAGTCGCCCGGACCGGATGGCCGGATTCGCCGAAGACATCCCAGAACGTCACGGGACATCCGGCGAATCCATCCTCCTCCAGACCGAGTTGACGGAATCGCTCGCGCACCTTGGCCGACTGCCCTCCGGCCTGGCTGATGCCGGCGAGGTCGCCCTTCACATCCGCCATGAAAACCGGCACACCCAACCTGCTGAAACCCTCCGCCAACGACTGCAACGTGACGGTCTTGCCGGTGCCGGTCGCTCCGGCGATGAGCCCGTGGCGATTCGCCATGGACGGCAGCAGATGGATTTCGTGGGCGCTCTTGGCGATGAGGATCGGGTCGACCATGCGAGACGAATAGGACAACGAGGGCCTGCGGGCAACGCTGGTCGTCGAGCTGTTGCCAGATGAGCGCCTGCGGTCCGCGCGCCTACTCGCGAAGCCGGACGATCCGCCGGTCGCGGCCTTCCAACAACCGGTCGACGCGATTCGTGTCCACCCGGCCTCCATTGAACAGCAACGCCGCATTGTCCGGCACTCCGACCGGCGACTGTCCCACCAGCGGCAGTTGAACCGGTGGCCGCGCCTTTGAACCCGGAACAGGATCGTAGGCGAACGACTCGAAACCCGGCAGGCGTTTGAGCGAACGCCCCGCGATGAGGCGCACGGCCGCATAATCGTCGTTGAGAAGCTGGCCGAGGAACGGCGACATCCACGATGTGCCGCTGGCCTGTTTCGCGGGATCCCATCCGTAGTGCCACGCGATCAAAGCGCGCACACCGCCGTCGCCCTGGAGCGTCCATCGGATGCCGGCGGCGACTTCCTTCTGCTCGGAGTTCAACACCGGCGTGGGCTGCTTGAACCAGGTCGCCAGCTTGTCAGCGGTCCAGGAGAGGGGCTTGTCGAGGTGGCAGAGGTTGCAGGCGTTGGGACGGCCGGTGGCGAGTTCAGAGGCGACGGTGGGACTGGAAACCTGGTGGCTGCGGATGGCCTTGAGCACGCCGTAGGACGTGTGCGGCATGTGGCAGTTGTAGCAGAGCGAACCAGTAGATCCGGCCGCATGGCGCGTGTGGGCCGCTGGATTGGCACCGATGGTTTCGTGGCACTGCACGCAGGCCTGGTTGCCTTCCATGCCGCGTGCCAGCTGGTCGTCGGGCTCGCTCTTGTGCATCGAATGGCAGGACAAACACGACATCTGCTTCTTGGCGGTGCCATGCTGATAACAGGGCGACTCGATGAGCCCGTTGAACTCGCGGCCGGACACGCGGACCATGCCGTCCTTCCAGAAAAATTCGTCCAACAGGCCGGGGTTCTTTTCCGCAGCGGTCTTGAGCCAAGGCTGTTTGTCCAACTGCGTCGGACGCATCACGGGCGTGGTTGCGTCGAGGTCCTGGCCGGGCCGGTAGGTGAAGCCGGTCACGGACCAGTTCTCCGACTTGTCGAACCACTTCATCGAATGGCACGAGCCGCAGATCTGCGACGCGCGCTGCGGCGGCAGGTGTTCCGGATGCACGATCGTCGCGTCGCGGGCGCCTTCGGCCAGCTTGGGCCGGTCCGCGGATTTCTCGGTGCGCCAATGTCCGATGTGCTTTTCGCCCGGCCCGTGGCAGGCCTCGCAGGAGATCCCGAGATCGGCGCTGCGAGTGTGGAATATCTTCTCCGACGCATCCCATCCCGGTTGAGCGCCGGTCGTGTGACACCGGACACAGGTGGCGTTCCAGACCTCGACGGGCGGCTGGGCGTTCGGATCGCGGATGAACGTGTCATGCCGCGGCACCCAACGGCGTTCCTCGTTCAACCAGGTAAAGGGAAAGCCGACATGCGCATCGCCATCCGTTCCGCCCGGCAGCCAGAAGACCTGCATGTGATGCGATCCGGTCACGAGGCTCGGCTGGATCTTGAACGGCTCCGGCTTCGGCTGACCCGGCGCCACTTTGGGTGCCAGATCGGTGATGGTGACCCAGCGGTTGGTTCCCTCCATCGACAGATGAAACTGCTCGTCTCCCAGCAGGAGCGTGACGTTGTTGAAGTCCGCATGAATGCGGTCGCCATCCGGAGTCTGTGTCATCGTCCGATGAAACGACCGGTGCCAGCTCTTGTGCTCTGGCTCGTGGCATTCCCGGCAGGCCGCGGAACCGGTGTAGCCGGGAGGTTTGTTGCCCGCTTGGGTGCCGGGTTTCCCGGTTAGAGAACCCTGACCGGCCGGCGCCGAGCCAACCTGCGCGACGGAACCCTTCTTCTGTTCGCCACATCCATTGAGAAGCAACGCAGCCGAACCAAACCCGATGCACAGCGCCATCGCGACAGCAGCGCGCAGGAAAGCGTGGGTTCGCGGTGTGGGCATGAGGAAGATTTTGATCCGTCGAAGGCGCCAGGCAAGCTCAGAGCCTGTTTGAAAACCCAGGATTGCTGAGGTTGAAGCGAGTCTGCGGAGCTGGATGCGTATCATGGCCAGGAGGACGAAAGCCTCCGCGCTTGAGTAGGACGTCTTGTAGTCGCGGACGAGCCGACGGAAGGCGTCCTCCACAACCTCGTCTTCGTGCGGGAGCACACGCGTCTCGCGTGTCGGTTTCGGCGTCGCGCCGAAACCATCGTGTGTGTTCTGGATGTGTCCGGCGCGACGCCGGACACTGCAGGCGGGACGCCCGCGCTCCCCTACAAAATCATGCACGGCCAGCACCAACCCGAGGGTGTCCACGAGAAGACGGCGCTTGCGGCCCCTGGTCCTCTTGCCGGCGTCGTAGCCGACCTCCCCGCCGCGCGGAGCAGGTCGTAGCAAATCGCGACTTCGTATTACATCCGCAGCGCGCGTGGAATGGTGGCCGCCACGCCAAAACCGTCAATCTGTGTCGATGGTGAGGACTGACCCCTTATCAATCGGGCTATCGTGGCTGAGAAGGATTCTGCCTTGAAGGAGGGATAGCCGCGTCGAATGCTGACTCATGCAGCCTGTTAATGAGCCGAGTTTGCAGTCCGCACCGTGGCTTGCTTCGGACTTGATGCCGGAGGCGTCATTGGGTGGGGAGGCGGGAGTTTGGCGTGGCAAATCCGAGTTGATGAGCTTGGCCGAAATCGCGGCGCAATTGCGAGAGCAGAAGGTGGAGGAGAAGGCGCCGATCCATTGGGTCGAAGTCCAGAACACTCCGCGCGTGGTGCATATCTCCGAGGTTCCCGAACTCTGGGAGGCACAGACGGAACGGGATCTCCGCCTCGCGCAAGCAGCCATCGGCAGCAATCGGGTGATCGCACTTCTGACGATTGGCTCGTCTGTTACCGTGCTGGCTTTCGGAGCGCCGCTGCAAGTTGCGTTCGTGTTCCTGATCTACGGCTTCCAGTCGGCGGAGACCTGGTTCGAATCCGCGGATACCAAACGGCGGCTGCGAAGGGACACGTCCGGCTATTTTTGCCGGTGCTCCCGCGAATGCCGATACGTCTTTTGGGTGCACAGCCATCCATTCTCGGCGCTGTGGCGAACTTGGGGCCCGGGCGCTGCCTGGGTTGTGCTTTTCATTATCCAGATGTGCATAGGGCTGGATGCTTCCTTCCAGCACGCGGGCTTGGTCAAGCCCTTGGTTCGGGAGGGCGAAGTGTGGCGCTTGCTCACCGGGCCCATGCTGCACGGCAACCCTTGGCACATATTGATGAACCTCACCTCCGTGATTTGGCTGGCGCCGGTCATCGAGCGCACGGCGCATCGCCATGTTCTCGTGCCGCTTTGGTTGCTGGGCGCTTTAGGCGGCAGTCTCTGCAGCCTGATGATAATGCCGGAGCAAACGAGCGTGGGCGCTTCCGGAGGGTTAATGGCGTTCGTTGGGTTTCTCGCGGTGATGGGCTGGAAGCGGAGGAGTCTGCTACCCCCTCGTTTCGCGGTGAACATCCTGCGGAGCATTGCGTTCATGGCCCTCTTCGGGCTTTTGGCCTGGTCCATTATAGACAATGCGGCGCACGCGGGAGGCGCACTGACGGGCGCGCTCGCAGGCTACTGGCTTTTCAATAATGAAAACGGCTCCTTGCCGTTGCGGGATTCCAAGCGGCTATCCGTCCTCGGGTGGCTGGGAGTAATGGCCTTCGGCGCACTGTTCGCGTTCACGGTATGGCGTCTCTTGATGCACCGCTGATGCGACCCGCCAATGAGATGCGTTCGGCGTTGGGCACGCTTAGTTTGCAGCTGATGACGTCGCGCGGGAGAACGTCGAGGTCGCCATAAACTTCCGTGCCGAAACGACAGAATCATGAAGGTGTCAGTCCTCACCAATGACACTGATTGACTGTTTTGGCTTGGTTGCCCGGTGCCGCGGGCGTTGCGCATGGAATACGCAAGGGCCACTTACCATGTGATGAATCGATGGGTTCGGCGCGAACAGAGCTTCCGCGATGACGCGGACTGTTATCGACAGTCGTCACGTTGTCGTCGCCATCCCACTTCTCGCCTTTCTCCATTTCAATCGATTCGGCGACCAATTTCTTCATCGTTTCAATCTCTACCCACCCGGCGAGTCGGATCTATCCGATTGATCACAGGAGCTGAGTCATTCCCCGGATTCAACGATTCCTCCAACACAAACCGACCGGCCAGGTTCTACGGGCTGAACCAGGTTCCTTGAGAGTGGTTCCCGCCATGTTGTAGCGGTTCAGCCGATGGCGGCGTTCTCCCTCACCCTCAATCCCTCTCCCGCTGGGAGAGGGAAGCAGCCGCTGGCACTCGCGGAAATTCGGCAGTCGCTCCGGCTGATTCCGCCGCAAGTTTCGCCCAGCGGCGGCGAACGGTCCTCCCTCTCCCAGCGGGAGAGGGCCGGGGTGAGGGAGAACGCCCCGGCCAACCTGTGAGCGATATGATTTATGAAGACGCTCTAAGCCAAAGGAATCTGCACAGATGCCCTCAGCTCTCGGGCTTTCCGAGGCTATGGAGGCAACTGCCCATCCGTCGCTCAGTTCGCCATCACTACTTCTGGCTCAACCAACTTCCCGGATACTATAGGCTTTCCGTTCACCACCGAGTCCTCGGGAACGAGGGGGTGGGAGATCGCCGGCCGGGCCTCGGCGGGTTCGTCGGATTTGTGGAACTTCACGCTGACGAGCTTGCTGATGCCGTGCTCCTGCATGGTCACGCCGTAGAGCGCGTCGGCCATGCCGATGGTGCGCTTGTTGTGCGTGATGACGATGAACTGGCTCGCGGTGAGGAACCGCTGGAGGACCTTGATGAAGCGGTTGATGTTCGACTCGTCGAGGGGCGCGTCCAGCTCGTCGAGCACGCAGAAGGGCGAGGGCTTCACCTGGTAGATGGAGAAGAGGAGCGCGACGGCGGTCATGGTCTGCTCGCCGCCGGACAGCAGAGAAATGTTCTGAAGCTGTTTGCCGGGGGGACGGGCGACGATCTCGATGCCGGCCTCCAGCGGGTCTTCGCCTTCCTGGAGGATGAGGTCCGCCTTACCGCCGCCGAAGATCTCGGTGAACATGGCGCGGAAGTTGTCGCGGATCTGGTGGAAGGTGGTGAGGAACATCTCCTTGGTCTGGGTGTTGATCTTGCCCAAGACGTCCATGAGCTGGGCCTTCGCGTTGACGAGGTCGTCGTTCTGCTGGTTGAGGAAGTTGTAGCGCTGCTCGGTCTCGTCGTATTCCTCGATGGCCACGAGGTTGACGGGGCCCATCTCCTCGACGCGTTTCTGGAGGAGGGAAACCTGTTCGGCGACCTTGTCCCAATCGGTGCTGAGGCCGCGGGACTGCATCTCCTCGGGCGTGAGGGTCTCGACCTTTGACTGGCCTTCGCTCGCGTCGGTGATGGTGATGCACTCGCTGCGGATGTCGTCGAGGTTCAGCTGATATTTCTGCTGGACGCGCTCGCGGAGGTTCTGGACGGCCATCGACTTCTGGGCCAGCTCGACGTCGAGCTGGCCGCGAAGGGCCTGCAGATCGGTCAGACGGCGGCGCTGGCCACGGAGTTCGTCTTCGCGGCGGGCGATGTCCGCGTCCTGCCCGCGCTTCTGGTCGACGAGGTCGGTGGTGCGGAGGTTGTTTTGTTCGCGTTCGTGGACGAGGCGGGAAGTCTCGGAGCGGGAATCGGTGATCTCGTTCTCGAACTGCTCCTTGCGGCCGAGGAACGACGAACCTTCGCGCCGGCGGATTTCGATCAGCTGGCCGAGCTCGCGGATGCGGGCTTCGAGCGGGATACGCTGGCGGCCCAGGGCGCCGGCCTGCTGCTCTTCGCCGGTCAACGTGACCCGGGCTTCGGTCAAGGCGGCGTTGGCGGCGTCACGGTGGCCCCGGAGTTGTTCCAGTTCGGCGGCGAACTCGGACACGCGGGAGGAGAAAGCCTGTTCCTGGTTCTCGAGCTCGGCGATGCGGGCGGCGAACTGCGCGCGTTTCTCGGCGGCTTCACGGTCGGTGCCGGTGAGGCTGTTCAGCTCGAAGGCGACGTTCTGGACCTTCTGCCCAAGCTGGCGCTGGCTGTTCTGGAGCGCGCGGAACTCGCCTTCGCGGCTGGCCACGGCGACTTCCTGCTGCCGGAGCTCGGTGCGCGCCTGCTCGATGCTGGCCTGGATGACGGTCTGTTCGCTCTGCAGGGCGGCCCGTTGCCGGCTGGCGTCCTCGACCTGTGAGGCAAGGACGACGAGCTGCGACTGGAGTTCGGCGATCTGGTTTTTCCTCCCGAGGATGGAGGAGGGCGCTTTGCCGTTGTTCCCGTTGCCGACGGAACCACCGGTGAAGATGCCGGCGCGGCTAAGGAGTTCTCCGTCCGTCGTGACGAAGTCGAAGCCGCCGTTGCTCACGCGGAATCCCGCCGTGGCGGTGGCGAGATCAGCCACGATCAGGGTGCTGCCGAGGAGGAAAGACACCAAGGGGCGAGCAGACTCGTCGACGTCGATGACGGACAATGCAGGCGTGCCCAAGGTAGGACGGGCATCCTGCCTGCCCTCTTCATCACCGAGTTCGGATCCGGCAAGTGACGTCGGTTCCCCAACGTGGGCAGGCTGGAAGCCTGCCCTGCCTTGAAGCGCCAAGGCGGCGATGCTCGCCCTGCCTTTCTTGTTGCTGCGGAGGTCGTCGAGGATCGTCCGGGCGGCCTCGGGCTGTTCCGTGAGGACGAGCTGGAGATTCTGGCCGAGCGCGGCTTCGACGGCGGCGATGTATTGGTCTGGAACGCGGATCTTGTCGGCCAATGACCCGAGGACGCTCTGGCTCTGGTTCAAGGCCGCGAGGGCCCCGGCGCCGAAGCCCTCGTGCTGGGTGTCGAGCTGTTCGAGGACGTTGAGCCGGGACTTCTTCTCGGCCTGCTGGCGGACGAGCTGGTCGAGTTCGTGCCCGGCCTGCTGGAGTTCCTGCTGGAGCTCGCGCAGGCGGGCCTGGCGTTCTTCGACCGTGCCACGCGCGGTCTGGACGCCGAGCTTCTCGGCTTCGGCATTGACCTCGAATTCCGTGAGGCGGGCATTGAGCCGCGCGGTCTCCTCCTCGACCTGGATTTTCTCGGAGTTGAGTTTCTCCAGACGGATGACGTTGCCCTGCTGCTGGAGATCGAGCGCGTTGATCTCGTTGCGGGCGCGGGAAAGCTGCTGGCCGTTGTTGAACGCCTCGGACTGGGCGCGGCGCAAGGCATCGGAGACGCGGCTGAGATCCGCTTCGATGGCCTGGACATCCTGACGCCTTTCCTCAAGCGCGGCGCGCTGTAGCGCCAGCTGTTCCTGGGCGACGGCCAGGCGTTCGTCGACCTGCACGAACTCGGCTTCGGCGGTGCGCTTGCGCTCCTCGGCTTCGGCGATTTCTTGGAGGGCCTTCAGGTTCTGCTCCTCCAGCTCAAGCAGCCGCTCCTCGTTCACACGGATGCGGTTGTCGTGCCGGTCGATCAAGGCCTTCAGCTCGAGGCCCTGCTGCTGATGCAGGGAAATGTCCTGCTCCAGCTCGCTCTGGCGGGAACGAAGCTGAAGGATTTCGTCTTCGCAGCGGAGGACGGATTCGTTGACGACTTCGAGTTCGACCTTCGTCTTCTCCGCCGCGACGGAGCGTTCGCCGATTTCTCCCTGGAGGATGTCGAACTGGTGCCTCGCCAACTGGGTGTCGAGGTGGAGCAGCTCGATCATGAGCGATTTGTAGCGCTTGGCCTTGCCTGCCTGCCGCTGGAGCGAGCCGATCTGGCGTTTGACCTCCTTGATCAGGTCCTGGACGCGCAGGAGGTTTTGGTCGGTGTGCTCGAGCTTGCGGAGGGCTTCTTTCTTCTGGGCCTTGAACTTGGTGATGCCGGCGGCTTCCTCGAAGACCAGGCGGCGATCATCGGGCTTCACCGAGAGGATCTGGGTGATGTTGCCCTGGGCCATGATCGAGTAGCTCGTCTTGCCCATGCCGGTGCCGGCGAAGAACTGCTGGATGTCGCGGAGGCGGCAGGATGTCTTGTTCAGGAAATACTCGGAACCCCCGTCGCGATAGACGCGCCGCGTGATCGTCACCTCGTTGTAGCCGATCTCGACGCCGGCCGCCTTCAAGTGCTCCTCGTCGACGTCGCCGATGGTCAGGGAAACTTCGGCAAGGCCGAGCGGCTTGCGGGTGTCGGTCCCGTTGAAGATGACGTCGGCCATTTCGCCGCCGCGCAGGGCCTTGGCGGATTGCTCGCCGAGCACCCAGCGAATGGCGTCGGAGACGTTCGACTTGCCGCAGCCGTTGGGCCCGACGATGGCGGTCATGCCGGGCAGAAAATTGACGGAGGTTTTCTCCGCGAACGACTTAAACCCGAGCACGGTAAGGTTCTTAAGGAACATGGCTCACAGTAGGAAGCCCAACCGGCAGGGGGTCTTCAAGAGGAAAGGCCCCATTAGTTGGGGAAAGTTATTCACATCCCGAAATAGTCCGGCACCGCCGGGGATGTTGATTGGCAGGTCCCAAGAATGCAGAACGCAGAGGATCTTGAGACCGATAGCCTGTGGCGTGAAACAGATGGCCCCCGCCGGGCAAGCGATGGAACCGCTCTTTCAGCCACCGACTCCTACTGCTTTGCCGAAGCCGAGCTCTTCGGACTCTTGCTGAGCTGGCGCATGCCGTCCCACACGTAGAAGGCCCACGCGACTCCGGCAGTGATCGCCGCCGTGACGCACCAGCGGTTGAACCACACCGTGTCCCACTTCAACAGCCCCCAGATCACCATGGCCATCTGGAGAACAGTCGCCAGCTTGCCGACCATCCGGGGTTTCACCGTCAGGTCACCAACCGTGTAGTGGATGACGGCCGCACCGAACAGCAGCAGGAGATCGCGGCTGATGATCGTGGTGGTGACCCAGAGGGGTATCCGGTCGAGATGGGAGCCGTTGTCGAAGCTGAGGACGACGATTGCGGAAACGAGGAGAAGCTTGTCGGCCATGGGATCGAGGAAAGCCCCGAGCTCGCTGCGCTGGTTGTATCGGCGGGCGATGTAGCCGTCGATGCCGTCGCTGATCGCAGCCACGGCGAAGCAGATCAAGGCGATGATCCGATGGAATTCATCGCCGGTCCGCGTGTAGTAGATCATCTCCGTCACGAAGAACGGGATGAGCAGGATTCGGACGATGGTGATCTTGTTCGCGGTGGTCATCGAGGCACGCGCCGGCGGGGATCAGCCTACTGCTTCTCGTATTCGCCCTTGCCCGTCTTCTTCAAGACGGTGAAGCCGGCCTTCTTCGCATCCGAGATCGAGACCGGCTTCGTGATCGTCGGAGTGTTGAACGAGGAGATCAGCTTCCGCACCGGCTTGCGGCAGGCCGGGCACTTGGTGAGTTCGGGCGCGTTGACCGGCCGGCGCAGGGTGAACCGGCCCGTGCAAGCGGCGCAGGTGCCTTCGCAGAGTTCGTATTCGTAGAGGGGCATAGGCGCGTCGGTTCAATTGGCGAAGCAGCCCTCGAACCCCTTCCGGAGAATCGCTTCGTCGAGATCCTTGCCGATGAAGACGAGATGGTTGGTCTTGTGTTCCCCCATGTTCCAAAGCCGCTCGGCCTGCGCGTCGAACGTCTGTTGGACTCCGTGGAAGACGATGCGTTTGGCGGAGCCCTTGATGTTCAGGATGCCCTTGCTGCGGTAGATGCGCGGGCCGAACTCGGTGAGAACATCGCTCAACCACGTCTCCGTCTTCTTCATGTCGAGCGGACGGTCGTCGTTGAAGTAGAACGAGGTGACGCTCTCGTCGTGGTGGGCATGGTCGTGCGTGTGCGTCGCGTCCGCCGACAACGCAGGACCATCTGCCTGGAGGCTCAGGCCGGCGCGCTTGGCCGGAAGGTTGAGCGGGGCGAGCGTCTCGCGGGCCTTGAGGTTGAGGATCAGGCCGAGGTCGATCTTGGAGCGCTCGGTCCGGTGGATTTTAGCCAGCGGGTTGATGCGCCTGATCTTGGATTCGACCCGGTCGAGGTCCGTGGCCGTAACCATGTCGGTCTTGTTGAGCAGGAGCACGTCGGCAAAGCCGATCTGTGGTTTGGCCTCGGGCGCGTCCATCAGTTCCTTCTCGATGTGCCGGGCGTCGACGACGGTCACGATGGCATCGAGCCGCACCTTGTCCCGCAGCTCCGGCATCGCGAACGTCTGGGCGATCGGTCCCGGATCGGCCAGGCCGGTCGTCTCGATCAGCACGTAGTCGAAACGTTTCTGCTTCTGGAAGAGGTTGCCGAGGCTCTTGATCAGATCACCGCGGACCCGGCAGCAGAGGCAGCCGTTGTTCAGCTCCACCACTTCCTCGTCCGCCCCGACCAGGATCTGGTTGTCGATCGAGACCGAGCCGAATTCATTGATGATGACGGCGCAGCGGTGGCCGTGGTTCGCGGTCAAGATGTGGTTCAACAACGTCGTCTTGCCCGCGCCGAGAAAGCCGGTGAGGACAGTTGTCGGAATCGGTTCCTTCTTCTGCATGCGCGCCACTGTGCCACACGGGGCAAGGGAGGCAACGATGCGCCGAATCGAGAATGGATGACAGCTACCGGATGCCAGACGTCCGACCTTTCCCTTCATACTTCATCCCTCATGCCTCATCCTTCCTGCCATGGCTTTGGTCCGCATCCTCATCGACGGTTACAGCCTGCTCCACCGGTGGCCGGAAGTCGCCGAGGGCAAGGCCCGCCATTCCGCGTCGGCCCGCGACGAACTCCTCTCGATCCTGCGGCAATACGGCGACGCCACCTTCACCCCCATCACCATTTTCTTCGATGGAGCAGGCGCGCCGGCGGGAACACCCAAGCCCTCCTCCACGCGGAATCTTGAGATTCTCTATTCACGCGCGGGCCAGACTGCCGATGACCTCATCGAGCGGACTGCCCACAGGATGAGGCCCTACGGCGAGGTCCTGGTCGTCACCGATGACATCGCCGAGCGCGACATCATCACCGGCCAGGGACATCTCTCCTGTAGCTGCGACAATTTCATCCGCGACATCGGAGCGGCGCTCAACGATTTCAGCCGCGACCTCGACGGCTACAACCAACGCGAACGGGCCCGATACAAAGACCGAAGATGAAGCCGGGATGGAGAAACCTTCTAGTCCTTCTCACCGCCCTTCTCATGTCCGCGCCCGGCCTCGCGGCCGTCGAGAACCGTTTCCTCCTCATCGTCGAAACCACCGCTGATTCGGCCCGGAACATGCAGGCCACCCGCGACGCCGTGGCTGACCTGCTGGTCAAAGGCTTCAACGGAATCGCCAAGCCCGGAGATACGATCGGAGTCTGGGTCGCCGGCGAAAGGCTCGACACCACGTTCCCCATGCTCGTCTGGCAACCCGCGGCGGCCCGGGCCTACGCGGTCGAAGCGGATAGATTCATCTCCAAGCGGGCATGGACCGGCCGGTGGAACTCCACCAACGCCCTGCCCGCGTTGAGCGCAGTCGCCGCCGATTCGGAAGCCCTCAGCGTCGTCCTCGTGACGGCCCCGCATTCTAGGCTGACCGGCCTGCCCTTCAGCGAAAGCGTGACCGAGATCCAGGACAGGGCCGCCGTCGATCTGGAGCGGACAAGGCTTCCGTTCGTCACTTTCCTCACCGTGCGGGAACGCAAGTTCACCTCGGCGGCCGTCAACTCCGGCCTGGGCCCATGGACCATTCCGAATCCCCCTTTGCCTCAGCCCGTCATCGTCCAGGCGCCCGCTGCAAAACCTGGCAGCGGCCCTCCCTCAAAGATCGAGTTCAGGCCATCACCGGCAACCAACCTGCCCGCGATCACGCCCGTCGTATCCGTTGCCGCAGTCAAAATCCCGGAGCCGAAAACAGAGCCTCCAGCGGCTGTGGAATCCAAACCTCTTGGAGCGACCAAGCCGATCTCGGAGTCAAAAACTCCCGCGAATCCGGGACCATCCAACCCCACCCCAGTCCCGGCTGCCGCCGAGTCCAAACCAGTTTCAGTTCCTTTGATCCCGGCGAAAATTGAACCCGCCTCACCCGCTTCCTCACCCGCTTCCTCACCCGCTTCCTCGAAGCAGACCGAACCGCCGAAGACATCCACCCTCGCCGAGGCAAAACCGAAGCCGTCGCCTCCCGCCCGATCCACGGTCGAGCCCGCAGCGCCCGCGAAACCCGCGTTCATCGCGGAGAACACCGTCCTCCTTCCCGTCCCGCAATCTCAGAAAACTCCCGCCGCCAAAACCGCTGCGGCCGTTTCCCCTCCAGCAATGGCTGCCTCCGTAAATCCTCCCGCTACCGGAAACGGTTTCCTGGCCGCTGGAATCGGAACGCTGATTGGGATTGGACTCTTGGGCTGGTTCCTCCTCAGGCGTCAAAAGACTCCGCAACACAGCCTGATCACCCAGTCCTTCAAGGTGAAGTAGGCAAAGGCCGCAATGGGCGGCCTATTCGTTGACTCGCCGACTCACTCGTCCCCGGGCCAATTCTCCAATCCCACCATCTTCAGCGACGGCGCGAATGCCTTGCGCCACTCCGCTGTGTCCGCCGCTTTGAAAACCTCGTAGCTCGGCTTCTTCCGATCGGGATCGGCGATGGAGCCGGGCTTGTTCGACCACAACCCCAGCAGCAGGCCGCCTTCGTGGGCGTGGTCGACGTGGCGGTGAAGGATGAAGCTGTCGATCGCCGGATTCCGTTCCACCAACCGGTAGGCATAGGCGTAGGCCGCGGCCTGGACCGCTTCTCCGTCCGGACCCTTGGGTGTGTGGAAACCCTGTTCGCTCAGGATCACGCGGCGCGTTTCACCGCCAAACTTCATCGTGGGTTGGGCGAGAAAGTCGGTCAGCACGGGAAGGTTCTTGAAGGTGACGCGTTTGCTGGCGGCGTCCGGTGTGGCCGTCTTGTCGTTCCAGAAACGCGGCTCGAAGAGGTTCTCCGGATACGGATGAAACGCCACGTGCCACGGGAAGTCTCCGCCGTCCTTCGACCGGGCGTTGACGTATTCGAGAAACGGCCGCGCCGCGAAGGACTTGTCCGGCTCCGTCGTGCGATAGGCGATGTTCCAGTGATGCTCGAGCGAGAGATAGACCCGGCTGGCGGGCGCGAACTGCTGCAACGCCGTCCACGCCGTTCGCGTCGCGCGAAGGTAATCGTCGGCGAACGGCTCCATCGTCGCGGAGCCCATGTTGCTCCAGTCCCAGTGCGAGTTCACCTCGTTGCCCATGATGAACCCGACGATGCGGCCGAACTGCCGGTCGGGCCGGCTGTAACGCGCACCGAGGAACTCGAACAACGCCCGGAAATGCCGGAAACCCTCCTCGGTCGAAGTGTTGAAGGCGGCCAGCTTGTTCGGCGCCTTCTGCGAGTAGTTCGGATGCACCAGCCATCGGTCGACCGCCGGATCTCCGGTCGGCCCGGCCAGCACGATCAGGTTCACGACCACGCCCGCATCGGAGAGGCGTTTCACCTGACGGTCCAACCCTTCGACGGCTTGCCGGTTGAAACGGTAGGTCTCGCCGTCCGCAGTCCATTGAAGGACATCCTTCCCATCCAGTCCCCGGAACCAGCCGCCGAGATAGAGATTGAGCGCGGCGTGCTTCACTCCTAGCGCGAGCGCGTCGTCGACCATCTGGACCTGCAGCCCCTTCTTGCTCGTCGGCTGGGGGAACGTCTCATCCCACGGTGCCACCCCATCGAACCTCTCCACATAGCGGACAGGGCCGAGCGGCTTGGTCGAATCCAACGCGCAAAGAACGAACCCGGCGTAAACGCGGTCAAAGCCATCCGCCCGCCGCGCCAGATCGATACGCAATGGTTTCTTCCCAGCCACCGTCACCAGCGGGACGCGGTTCGACAGGACGGATGGATTCTCCCAGGGCGCGAGCGCGAACAGCCGCAGCGGAATTCCCGCCGCATTGCCACGGAGAGAAACCGTGGTGCGGGTCGCCGTGATGTTGGTGATCGCGGCGCGGACCGGAAGCGAGGTCAGAAGGAAAACACCGAGGAGGAGTTTCCATCCACGAAGGACACGAAGAGCACCAAGGCCAAAGGGTTCAGCCTTCTTGGTGCTCTTCGTGTCCTTCGTGGACAAACCGGTTTTGGTGGAAGCCATGTCCATCAGCGGACGCCGGCCTGGAGTTCGTAATTCAAAAACGACAGGCAATAGATCGCCGCCGTCTCCACCCGCAGCACCAGCGGCCCCAAGGTGATCGGCTTCGCTCCCGCGGCTTCGGCGAGATCGAGTTCAGCCGAAGTGAAGTCGCCCTCCGGCCCGATCCACACGGCCACGGACTTCGGCATTCCGCCATGCTGGCTTCGATGTTCCTCGATGAGTTCACGCGGATGTCGGCTGCCCGGCCGCAGCGCGCCGACGAGTTGCAGGTCGAAGGTTTCCTTGCGGGCCAGCCATTCCTTCGGCGTCAACGGCGCTTCCACCTTGGGCAGCCAGGCTTGGCCGCATTGTTTGGTGGCCTCGACCGCGATCTGCTGCCACTTGGCCGCTTTGGCTTCGGCTCCGTCGTCGTCCAGTTGCGTCACGACGCGCTCGGACAACAGCGGCACGATCCGGGCGACGCCGAGTTCCGTGGCTTTCTGGATGATCGAATCAATCAGCTTCCCCTTCGGCACCGCGAGCAGGAGCGTGATGCGAAACGGCAAGGCCGGCACTGACTCGGTCTTAACGACCCGCAGATGAACCTCGCGTTTGGAGACCGCGTTCACTTCGCAGCCGAACACCTTGCCAGATCCGTCCAACACCGTGACCGTCGCACCCGGGCGCAATCGCAGCACGTTTGCCGCATGATGCGCCTCGGAACCGGTCAGCGTGAGCTGGGTTTCCTTGCATTGCTCCGGCGGCAGATGGAATCGGTGCATGGTCAACAGACAACGAGGTGTCGCTCAAATGAGCTGCTTTGATGGCAAATCAAGCAGCGCCATCAACAATCTCAAGGGAGTGGGATTTGAGATAGGGAAGAGGTGACTGTCCTTCAAACAGAACTCGGACGGCACCCTTGCCTTCGAACACGCGAATGTCGCCGGTCAATCCCTCGTTAACACCGTCAAAGCATTCGTAGCGCAGACGGTTTGGTTCAGCTCTGACGTAGATGTGCAGCACTCTCGGCGGATCGAAGAATGAAATCCATGCGATGTCTCCAACTGATACGCCGCTGAGAGATGCGTTTAGTGATGCTGCAACCAATTCGTCAATGATCGCCAAAGCCCCGTCGTATTGGACGTGGGATTCCTGGGTTGTCGCAACGGATGGCACTCCATCGTTCACCTTCCATACCGAATAGCGAGTTTGCATAAGCTGATCGCTTTGGCCCTTTGTCGGTTTTTCACCTGAACAACCGCTTCACCTTCTCGAAGAAGCCGCTGCTCTCGGGGTTCACATCGGCTCCGCAGAGCGCGGCGAATTCCTCAAGCTTGGCCTTCTGCTGGGAGTTGAGCTTCTGCGGCACTTCCACCTTCACGCGGACGAGCAGGTCGCCGGTGCCGTAGCCCTGGACGTTTTTGATGCCTTTGCCTTTGAGGCGGAAGGTCGAGCCGGTCTGGGTGCCGGCGGGAATCTTGATCTGGGCACCGCCGGCCAGCGTCGGCACTTCGACTTCGCCGCCGAGCGCGGTGACGACGAAGTTGATCGGCACTTCGCAGTGCAGGTCGTCGCCGTCGCGCTGGAAGATCTCGTGTTCCTTCACGTCGAGCACGACGTAGAGATCGCCCGTAGGTCCGCCGCGCAATCCGCCTTCTCCGTTGCCGGAGGAGCGCAGGCGCGCACCGGTGTCGACGCCGGCGGGAATCTTGAGCTTGATGGTCGAGGTCTTGTCCTTGCGGCCGGCGCCGTTGCACGACTTGCAGGGCTTCTCGACGATCTTGCCGCGCCCTTCGCAGCGCGGGCACGTCTGCTGGATGCTGAAGATGCCTCGGTTGCTGATGACCTGGCCGCGACCGCCGCAGGTCGTGCAGTTCTTCTGGCCGGAACCCTTCTCGGCGCCGCTGCCCTCGCAGCCTTCGCACGTGGCGGCCTTGGTGACGGTGATATCCTTTTCGCAGCCCAATGCCGCCTCCATGAAGGTGATCTCCAGATCATAGCGCAGGTCCGAGCCGCGCTCGGGTCCGCCGGGATTGCGGCGTTCGCCGTTTCCACCGCCGAAGAACGCGTCGAAGATGCTCTCGGCCCCGCCGCCGCGGTTGCCGAAGACCTGTTCGAAAATATCGGACGGGTCGTGGAATGAGCCGCCGCGTGCGCCGCCGGCGCCGGCCCGTTGCCGGGGATCGAAGGCGGCGTGGCCGTATTGGTCGTAGGCCGCGCGCTTCTGCGGATCGGAAAGCGCCTCGTAGGCTTCGCCGAGCTCCTTGAACTTCTCCTCGGCTCCCTTGTCGCCGGGGTTCTTGTCGGGGTGATACTTGATGGCCAGCTTGCGGTAGGCCTTCTTCAGATCATCGACTGTGACACCCTTGTCGACGCCGAGCACCTCGTAATAGTCGCGTTTGGTCGCCATGTCGGTGCGCTTTCTCAGGCGTTGGCGGCGGAGATTTCAGCGGCGACACCGGGCTTCTTGGCCACGATGACGCTGGCGGGACGCAGGAGGCGGTCGCGCATCTTGTAGCCCTTGCGGAGCTGCTGGATGACGGTGCCCTCGGGCGCGTCGGCGGACTCCATCTGCGAGAGGGCTTCGTGCAGGTTCGGGTCGAACGGCCTGCCCATCGCTTCGATCTCCTCGACGCCGGATTCGGCCAGCACGCCCTTGAGCTGGCCCTGGATCATCTGCACGCCGGCCTTGAGCGATTCGATCGTGGTGTTCTGCGCGGAACCCGTGGCCGCCATGGCCATGTCGAAGTTGTCCACGACGGGGAGGAACTTGTTCAGCAGCCGTTCCTGGGCCGCGCGGATGCCGTCCTCACGGTCGCGGGCGGCGCGTTTGCGGAAGTTGTCGAAGTCGGCGTTCAGCCTGACGTATCGGTCCCAGGTCTCGTCGGCCTTCGCGGCCTTGGACTGGATCTCGGCGAACTGCTCGGCGGTGAGGATCGTCTCGGAAGTGTCCGGTCCCCCCGCTTCGTTCGAAGCGGCGTTGTCCGGCTGCGTTTCATCTTTGTTCGGAACGTTGTCGCTGCTCATGAATGGAAATCTGAATTTCAAAGGCCGCGTAATCTAGGCAGGTCCCGCCCTCCCGGCAATAGCCCTGCTTTGGTTCGACATGTGGTTTGGAAAAGCCGGTTGATCAGCGAAAGACGCGAAAAGTTGCGGCAGCCAGGCGACGGCTCCCGCCGAGCCCCGCTGCGCTTCCGGATACCATTCCAGTTACGGCGGCAAGACAGGTCGGCTCCGGTTTGCTTTGTGGATGAACAGACACTTGCACGGCGAGGAAGCCCGGCCTACGCCCTGCCACCGCGAGTCCTCGTTGCCCTTCTGCCTTGTCCGCATCTTCTGCGGTTGAAATTTCTTCGCGTCCTTCGCGGACAAACCTCCCCGTTGACGTTGCGCGCGGCTGCGGCAGCTTCGCCGACATGAAGACGCTCCTGTCCTCATTGTTCCTCGCCGTCGCCGCCCACGCTTCCATGGCCGCCATCCAGACCAAGGTCATCGAATACAAGCAGGGCGACGCCGTGCTCGAAGGCGTGCTGACCTACGATGATTCCATCTCGGGCAAACGCCCCGGCATTCTCGTCGTCCACCAGTGGAAGGGGCTTTCCGACTACGAGAAGAAGCGCTCCGAGATGCTGGCCAAGCTCGGCTACAACGTCTTCGCCCTCGACATCTACGGCAAAGGCGTGCGCCCCGCCGCTCCAGCCGACGCCGGAAAGGAAGCCAGCAAATATAAGGGCAACCGTCCCCTGCTCCGCGAACGCGCACTGGCCGGACTGGACGTGCTCAAGAAGGACGAACGCACCGACGCCACCAAGGTCGCCGCCATCGGCTACTGCTTCGGCGGAACGACGGTCATCGAGCTTGCCCGCGCCGGAGCCGATGTCGCGGGGGTGGTCAGCTTCCACGGGTCCATCGATTCGCCGACGCCCGCCGACGGCGCGAAGATCAAGGCCAAGATCCTCGTCTGCCACGGCGACGTGGACCCGTTCGTCCCGCAGAAGGACATCGACGCCTTCAACACCGAGATGCGCGAGCACAAGGTCGACTGCCAACTGATCTCCTATCCCGGCGCGGTTCACAGCTTCACCGACTGGACCGCCACCGCCACTACCGGCGGCGCGCGGTATCAGGAAGCGGCCGACAAGCGTTCCTGGGAACACATGAAGTCGTTCTTCGCCGAGCTGTTCAAGTGACCCCGTAGAACTTGGCGCAGTTCCCGCCGAAGAATTTCGCCTGCGCTTCCGCCGAAAAGCCCGCCACGTAGTCCGCCGCCAGCCGATACGTCCGCTCGTAGCTGGCGGCGAAGAGGCAGACCGGCCAGTCGGACCCGAACATCAGGCGATCCTCGTCGAACGCGCCGAAGACAACGTCGAGGTAGGGACGGAAGTCTTCCGGCTTCCAGTTGGCGTGGTCCGCTTCCGTGACCATGCCGGAGACCTTGCACCAGCAGTTTGGCAGAGCGGCCAGCTGGCGCATCTGACGCGTCCACGGCTCCAGCAGGCCGTCCTTGATCGCGGGCTTGGCGATGTGGTCGAGGACGAAGAGCTGCTCGGGGAAACGCTTCACCAGCTCGATGGCGGCCGGGAGCTGCTTGGGGAAGATCAGCAGGTCGTAGGTCAGCCCGAACTGCCGGAGTTGGGCGATGCCCCGGACGAACTCCGAGCGAACGAGGAACTGGTCGTCCGGCTCGTCCTGCACCACATGACGCACGCCGACGAACTTCGGATGCCGCGCCAGCCGCGCCAGATCTTCAGCCACCCCCTCGCTCCGCAGATCGATCCAGCCGACGACGCCCTTCACCCGGTCATCCGCATCGGCCAAGCCGAGCAGCCAGTCCGATTCCGCCAACGACTGCCGCGCCTGCACGGCGATGGAGCCGTCGAAGCCGAGCGGCTGCTGGAGCTGGGCCAGATCGGCCGGCAACCAATCGCGGTGCACCGGCGAGCCGGCGGGAATCCACGGATACTGCGCGGCGTCGTGCCGCCAGAAATGTTGATGGGAGTCGAGGCGCATGGGGGATGGACTAACCTACTTGATGCCCCAAACACGGATCAGGCTTTGCATCCCTGAACTGAAGTCCGCCGAAAAATCCACGTGCTGGAAGCTGTCGAGCGTCCACGACAGCTTGTCCAGCGAGCAGGGCTTGTGGATCAGCGGAATGATCCGGCCTTCATAGCGTTTCTGGATCAGGGCGTAGCTCAGTTCCCGCTTCACCCACATGGATGCGGCCGAGTTGGGTGAAGCCACGAGAATGAACCAGTCGCAGCGGGCCAGGGCCGTTCCAATCTCGTCGTGCCATTGCTGGGCTCCTTTGAGGTGGGTCTGGCTGAACCAATAGGGAACTCCTTGGTCTCTCAGTTCTGCGGCCAGCTTCTGGACAAAGCGCCGGTCCCGGCTGGCATGGGAGAGGAAGACTTCCTTTGGACGCCGCGGTCTGGACACCTTCATGCGGTCTGGAGCTGGGCGGAGGCGCTGTGCAGGACCTTGGAGATCTCACGGGCCGCCTTGGCCAAATCCGCTCCTGCCTTGATCTGCTGGAAGCGGTTCAAGATCCACGGCATCTGGGATGAAGCCTTGAGGATCACGGGAACCACCCGGTTGCGGAAGCTGGGTTCGGAGATGGCGAAACTGATCTCGTGCTGGAGCCACTCGGACTTCGCAGCATCAGGAGAAACCAGCACCACCATGGCGTCCGCCGAGCGAAGCGCCTTGCCGATCTCCTCGGCGAAATTGCTTCCCGGCAGCACCTGCTCGGAAGCTCGCCACACCTCCAAACCGTCTTTGGTGAGATGCTTGGCCAGCTCAGCGGCGGAAGCCTCGTCGGCGAGAGCATGGCTGAGAAACACTTTCATAATTCCTAGATCGGAATGTGACGCAGGTGGTCAACCGGGTCGAGATGCAATTCGCACCGATCACACCCTCACCATCGCCTTGATCACGCCGGTTTCCGGCTTCACGTAGCCGGGGAAGGCGTCGATCAGGCCGTCGAAGTCGGTGCGATGGGTGATCCACGGAGCGGTGTCGATCTCGCCGTCTTCGATCAGCTTCACGATGCGGGTGAAGTCGCCGGCGAGGGCGTTGCGGCTGGCGAGGATGGTCAGCTCGCGGCGGTGGAGCGCGGGGGCGTGGAGGAAGGAGATCTCCTGCTGGGTGATGCCCACATAGACGAGCCGCCCGGCGAAGGCGCAGTAGTTGAGCGCGTGGGCCATCGACTTGTTCGAGCCGGTGGCGTCGATGACCACGTCGGCGAGCTGGCCATTGGTCAGTTCGGCGAGGCGCTTGAGATCTTCCTCGTTGCCCTTGGCCAGAATGGTGTCGGGCACGCGCATCTTTTCGCGGACGAACTGGAGGCGGCTTTCCACCATGTCCATGACGATGGTCTTGGCGCCGCTGATGCGGGCGAATTCGATGGCGGACAGGCCGATGGGGCCGGCGCCGATGACGAGGACGTGTTCGCCGGGCTTGGGCGCGCCTCGGTTCACGGCGTGGCAGCCGATGGCGAGGGTCTCGACGAGCGCAAGCTGCTCGAAGTCGAGCTTCGCGGAGCGGTGAAGCTTGCGCGACGGGAGGAGGATCTCGCGGGTCAGGCCTCCATCGGTCATCACGCCGAGGGTCTTGTTGGTCTCGCAGCAGTTGGTGAAACCACGCCGGCAGGAATAGCACTGCCCGCAGTTGATGTAGGGCTCGACGGAGCAGCGGTCGCCGGGCTGGACATGCGTGACTCCGGCGCCGACCTCCAGCACCTCCACACCCAGTTCATGGCCGGGAATGCGCGGGTAGCTGTAGAACGGCATCTTGCCGAGGTAGCCGCCGAGGTCGGTCCCGCAGATGCCGACCTGATGGACGCGGACGCGGACCTCGCCGGGGCCGGGTCGGGCGGGTTCGGCGATTTCGATCACGCGGAAGGACTGGGGCTTCTCGAGCTGGATGGCTTTCATGGACTGCCGAAAGCATGAAGCGAGGACACGCCGAGGTCCAATGCCGGCGGTTGACTTAGGGATGGGGATTATTGACTGCGCCGCCGTTGGCGGAATGACGAAGCGCGAAGGCCAAAGGCCAAAAGAAACTCAGGCGCTTGGAACCGGCAGGCGGCCTTTTGCCCTTTGGCCTTCTGACTTCGTCATTTCCCGTCAGGGACATGGCAACACGCGAGGCCATCCGAGGCCGGGGATGGACTGACGTAGGGAATGCCCAGCGCCATGCCTCGGAGGATCAGCAGGGTGGCGACGATGACGAGGGAGGCGGGTATCAGCTTCTGGAGGGAGAACCGGAACTTGCCGAAGACGGTTTTGCCTGAGAGCGACACGGCCATCATCAACGGCACGGTGCCCAAGCCGAAAAGGGCCATGTATTCGACACCGGACAGGACGTCGCCCGTGGCCGCAGCCCCGGCGGCGGCGGCGTAGACGAGGCCGCAGGGAAGGAGTCCATTCAATGAGCCCAACAGGGCGAGAGATCCGAAGGAACGGCTTTGCAGGAGCGTGCCGAGACGGGATTTGAGCCAGCCGACGGCGCGGACGATGGGTGGCGTGGTGAATCGCCGGGCAAAGAGCAGTCCGAGGATGATTGCCAAACCGGCACCGATCGAGAGCCAGCGCTGCACTCCGGCGAAGGCGAGGCTCCGGCCGACGGAGCCGAAGACGAGGCCCAACGCCGAGTAGGTGGCGACGCGGCCTAGGTTGTAGGCGATGCGGCCGGCGATGAACGAGGTCCAGCCGCGTCCATGATGCGGGAGGGCGAGGGCGATCGCGCCGCACATGCCGACGCAGTGCAGGCTGCCGACCAACCCCAGCATGAACGCGGTCCAGAGCATGGTTTCCTAGGAACCGACGACGATCGACTGGTCGAAGTAGAACTCTTCCTTTCCGACGAGCCACGAGACGCGGACCTTCCACAGTCCGGCTTGAAGCGATCTGGCATCGAACTGCTGCTCGCCCGAGGCGCCGACGGCGAGCTTCACGTGCTGGTCGAGCTTCGAATTCGAAGGCCGATAGAGGTGAATGCTGCCGGTCGGATTCTGTTTCGCGTGTTCGGCGGGCAGGGCGATCCGGATCCGGCCCTTCTCGTAGCCGACAGCGACGGCCTTCTGGACGGCGCGGGTGCGGTCGACGCTGTCGATGCGCGTCTGGTAGCGTATCTCCTGTTCGTAGTAGTCGGCCGCGACGAGCTCCATGCGGTTGCCTTGGGCGAAGACGATGTAGCTGAAGACGCCCGTCGCGAAGAGCGACATCCAGATGATGATGGCGTAGGGCCAGAACGAGCGGGCGGGTTTCGGGTCTTGGGTGTTCATGGGTTCAGGGAACGATTCGATCAGGACGCGGGCCGACGAAGACGGTCTTGAGGGTCTCGAGCTTCTTGCCGTTCGAATAGACGCCGATCACAAGCTTTGTCCCCGGCCCGGTGAGGGAGCCGGGTGCGAGTTCGACCATGACCGACGCCTCGGCGAGCTTCTCCTTCGGCGCCACGAGCTTCTGGCTCCCCATCACGGTCACTTTTCCAGCGATGTTCTCCAGACGGAACTCGATCGGAAGATCGCGGCTGCACTTGTTGATGACCTTCACCGTGTAGAGGTTGTTGTAGTTGCCGTCGGGCATCATCTGGAACAACGACCCCGGCGCGCGCAGGAAAATCGTCTCCACTTCGGCGCGGGTGAAGACCAGGAACGCCAACAGGGAGACAAGGCCTGCAATGATGACGCTGTAGAGCTTCATCCGCGCCGTGAATCGCAGCGGCTGGCCTTTCTGGATGCCATCAAGCGAGGCGTAGCGGATCAGTCCCTTCGGCAGACCGATCTTGTCCATGACCGTGTCGCAGGCGTCGATGCAGGCGGTGCAGTTGACGCACTCCATCTGCGTGCCGTTGCGGATGTCGATGCCCGTGGGGCACACGGCCACGCACTGGTGGCAGTCCACGCAATCGCCGTGGCCCGACGACTTCCGTTCCCTGATCGGCTGGTCGCGCTTGAGAGGTCCCCTGCCCTCGCCCCGCTTGTGGTCGTAGGCCACAACCATGGTGTTCTCGTCGATCAACGCCGACATGAAGCGGCCGTAGGGGCAGATGAAGGTGCAGGCCTGTTCCCGGAACCGGGCGAAGATGCCGTAGAACAGCATGGTGAAGGCGACCATGAAGCCTAGGCCCCCGAGGTGGTCCCGCGGATCGTCGGTGACGATGAGGGCCAGCTTTTCCCAGCCGATGATGTAGCTGAGGAGCGTGTTGCCGATGATGAACGAGAGGCCGAGGAAAACGGAGTGCTTGAGCAGCTTCCTGACGACCTTGCGCTGGCGGAACGGAAGCCTGTCCGTCGAGCGCTGGGTCGAGGCGTCGCCTTCGATGAGGTATTCGATCGGGCGGAAAACCATCTCCATCATCACGGTCTGCGGACAGGCCCACCCGCACCAAAGCCGGCCGAAGACGGTCGTGAAGACCATGATGCCCGCGAAGTAGAGCAGCATGGTCACCGCGAAGATGATCGAATCCTCGGGCCAGAATATCTGCCCGAGGATGGAGAACTTGCGCTCGATGATGTTGATCATCAGGAGCGGGTTGCCGCCGATCTTGATGAAGGGGCCGGTGAACATCGTCGCGATGAGCACCCACGCGAACCACTTCCGCCGCGAGGTCCAGGTGCCGCACGGCTTCTTGGCATAGACCCACTTGCGACTGCCGTCCTTGTGGGCGGTCGCCAAGTGGTCGCGATAGTCGCCCCAGTTGATCTCCTGCTCGGTCCCCGGGGACGACTTGGGTTCCGGTGTGGCTGGAGTTGGGAGGCTCATTGAAACGACTGGCTAGACGCCGAGGCCGGATATCCGGATCACTCGAATGCGTTCGGCTTCTGCACGGCGGGGGCCTGGTTCTCGGGCGGCTTGGGATCCGGCGGCTTGGTTCCGCGGAACCCCTGGATGTAGCTCGCGACGGCGTAGATTTCCGCCGGCTTGATCTGGCTCTTCCAGGACAACATGCCTTTGTCCGGCACGCCGTTGAGGATGACCTTCAGGTTGTCGGCGAACTTCGGCCCGTGGATCCAGTAGTCGTCGCAGAGATTCGGACCGACGAGCCCACCGCCGTCGGGCCGGTGGCAGGGAGCGCACAAAAGTGTATATGTTTGCAGGCCCTGGGTCAGGACGGCCTGATCCTTGGAAGGCTCAAGCGTCGCGATGCTGGACTCGAACTTGGATTGGGCCGCGACCTTGATGGCATCGCCCACGGCCATCTCGGCCTTGTATTCCGAGAGCTGGATGCCGCCTTGTTTGTTGAAGTCGCCCGCCTTGAGGACATGGTAGTAGCCCATGTAGCCGATGGCGTAGACGATGGTGAGGTAGAAGAGCCACACCCACCAGCGCGGCAGGTTGTTGTCGAGCTCCTTGATGCCGTCGGCCTCGTGGTCGAGCAGCAGCGGGTCCTGGGGTTCGTTCGGGTTACTCATTTCGGGAATCTCCTTTCTTCACCTCGCCGCCATCGAGCGGGAGGATTTCCATCTGTTGGACGAGGGCCTTCCTCTGGAACACAGCCCAAAGGACCGCGACGATGAAGACGGTGAAGAACAGGCAGATGGAGATGATGCCGAAGTTCTCCACGCCTCCGAGTGTGCTGACGACGTTCTTGATCATGGTAAACCTCACTTCTGCGCCGTGGACGCCTCCGAACCCTTGATGTCGGTGCCGAGCCGCTGGAGGTAGGCGGTCAACGCGATGATTTCCTTGCTCGGGTTACCCTTGATGGAGCCCTGCTTGAGGCTCTCGACGACCTTGGCGGCCTGGGCGTCGAGGTCCTTCTGGGCCTGGCCGTTCTCATAGCCGACGGGATAGGGAACACCGACCTTGCGAAGCGCCTTGATGCGGGACGGCAACGAATTGGTGTCCATGTTCTGCGTCAGTAGCCAGGAGTAGCGCGGCATGATGGAGCCGGGGGAAGTCGTTCCGGGATCGTCCATATGGTTGTAGTGCCACGCGTCGGGATACTTGCCGCCGATGCGGTGAAGGTCGGGTCCGGTGCGCTTGGAACCCCACAGGAAGGGATGGTCGTAGACGAATTCTCCGGCCTTGGAGTATTCGCCGTAGCGCTCGGTCTCGCTCCGGAAGGGACGGATCATCTGCGAATGGCAGCCGACGCAGCCTTCACGGATGTAGATGTCGCGGCCGAGGACTTCGAGCGGCGTGTAGGGCTTCACCGATGAGATGGTCGGGACGTTCTCCTTGATCAGATACATGGGAATGATCTCGACCAATCCACCGATGGCGACAGCCACGAGGGAAAGGGCGGCCATCAGGAGCGGCTTCGATTCGATGAAGCGGTGCCAGAAGGCCGTCTTGCCATGGGCGGCAGCGCCTTCGTGGGCGTGCTCCAACTGGGCCGAGAGCGGAACCGCCTGCGCTTCGGTGTCGGGCTCGAAGACGCCGCTCTTGGCCGTCTTCCACAGGTTGTAGGTCATGATGACCGCGCCTGTGATGTAGAGCGTGCCGCCGATGGCGCGGAGCTTATACATGGGGATAAGCTGGAGGACGGTGGCCAAGAAGTTGGGATACTTCATGAAGCCGTCCTCGGTGAATTCCTTCCACATCAGGCCCTGGGCAATGCCGCTCCAGTAGATGGGGATCACGTAGAACATCATGCCCAGCAGGCCGAGCC
Organism: Verrucomicrobiota bacterium; assembly: GCA_043775315.1. GTDB lineage: Bacteria > Verrucomicrobiota > Verrucomicrobiia > Limisphaerales > CANJSG01 > CANJSG01. The sequence continues at coordinate 49,832 of JAYVSO010000064.1, read as the reverse complement.
AGAAGTGCCAGTTCACGAGCTTCATGGAATAGAGCTTCGTGTTCCACATCCTGGGGAAGAGCCAGTAGAGCATCGAAAAGGCGATGAAACCGTTCCATCCGAGCGCGCCGGTGTGGACGTGGGCGATGGTCCAGTCGGTGTAGTGCGAGAGGCTGTTGACGCTCTTGATCGCGAGCATCGGGCCTTCGAGCGTGGCCATGCCGTAGGCCGTGAGGGCCACGACCATGAACTTCAGCATCGGCTCCTCACGGAGCTTGTGCCACGCGCCCCGCAAGGTGAGCAGTCCGTTCAACATGCCGCCCCAGCTTGGAGCCACGAGCATCACAGAGAAGACCATGCCGAGCGATTGCGCCCAATCCGGCAGCGCCGTGTAAAGCAGGTGATGCGGGCCGGCCCAGATGTAGATGAAGATCAGGCCCCAGAAATGGATGATCGAAAGGCGGTAGCTGAACACGGGACGGTTCGCCGCCTTGGGCAGGAAGTAATACATGATGCCGAGGAACGGCGTCGTCAGGAAGAAGGCTACGGCGTTGTGCCCATACCACCACTGCACGAGCGCGTCCTGCACACCGGCGTAGATGGGGTAGCTCTTGAAGAAGCTCGCCGGGACGGAGATGGAGTTGACGATGTGCAGCATCGCGACGGTCAGCGCGGTGGCGATGTAAAACCAGATCGCCACATACAGATGCTTCTCGCGACGTTTGAAGATAGTTCCCATCAGGTTGACCGTGAAGGCCACCCAGATGAGCGCGATGGCGATGTCGACGGGCCATTCAAGTTCGGCGTATTCCTTGGAGGTGGTCAGGCCGAGCGGAAGCGTGACCGCAGCGGAGACGATGATCGCCTGCCAGCCCCAGAAATTGATCCAACTGAACTTGTCGCTGAACATCCGCGCCTTGCAGAGCCTTTGGAGCGAATAGTAGATGCCCATGAACATCGCATTGCCCACGAAGGCAAAGATCACGGCGTTCGTGTGCAGCGGACGAAGCCGGCCGAACGTCGTGTATTGCAGGTTCAGGTTCATCGCGGGCCAGAAGAGCTGAATCGCGATGAGGAGTCCGGCCGAGAAGCCCACGAGGCCCCAGACAATTGTGGCGATCGCGAACGCGCGGACGATCCGATTGTCGTATTTGAAGGTTTCTACGTTCATTCTGAGGCTCCGTGTTTCATTCAGTTTTTTGTAAATCCTGCTTCGGCTCTTTCACCGGCGCGTCGTCCGCAAGCATCCGCATCGAGGGGGTGCATGTGTCCTCGTATTGCCCGTTCCGGACGGCCCAGATAAAGCCCGCCAGAAAACACGCGGCGACCACGACGCTCACGGGGATGAGGATAAGGATGACGCTCATGCCGGCTTTACCTCCATTGCCTGACCCTGACCGGCAATTGCTGCCCCAGTCTTTTTCTCGTTCTCGTTCTCGCGCTCCTTCTCGGAACGACGGTGCGAGGCCGAGAACGATTGGAGCGGCGCGAGTTTCAGACCGCTGCGCCGGCCGGCCCAAGCTGTCAGGCCGCAAGCGAACGCCACGACCGAAACGGAACTCAGCGGCATCAACACCGCGCACACGATCGGCGACAGATTGCCCGTCGCGGCGATCGCGACACCGATGAAGTTGTAGAGTGTGGAAACGATGAAGCTGGCCCGGACAATCCGGACCGTGGAGCGGCTGTAGCGCAGCAGTTCATGCGTCAGCGGAACCAGCGAGGCATCCATGATGACGTCGCTGGCGGGCGAGAACGCGCCGATGTTCTCGACGACGGCCACCCCGACGTCGCTCTGCTTCAAGGCCCCGGCGTCGTTCAATCCGTCGCCAACCATCATGACGGTCCTGCCGGACTGCTGAAGCCGACCGATGAAACCCAGCTTGTCGAGCGGACTTTGGTTGAACCGGATCTTGGCGTCCGGGCCGAACATCCTCGTGAAGCGGGTCTGTTCACGCTCGTTATCGCCGCTCAGGAGCGAGACTTCGCACTGGGTCGCCAGAGTCTTGAGGAGATGTTCCGCCTCCGGACGAAGCGTGCTGGTCACGGCGAAGCAACCCCGGTAAGCGCCGTCAATCCGGATATGGACCGTGCTGCCTTGATTCGACGATGCCGCGTGGCCTGGACCGAGAATCCACAGGGCAGAACCCAGCTTGATCTCGCAGTCACCCACCCTGCCCTCAATCCCGCACCCTGGGGTTTCCAGGAAGGCGATCACCGGTTCTGCGACCTGACGGTCGCGCATTGATTCCGCGATGCGGACGGACAAGGGATGCGTGGATTGGACCGCCAGTGAAAACACCCGCCGCTCTTCGGCGCGGCTGAGTGGCTGGTGGTCGGTTGTCCCGAGGCTCACCTGGTCGGACGAGGACGCCCGGCCCACGAACGTCACCTCGCCTGCACCGGCCGTCGTCAGCGTCCCGGTCTTGTCGAAGACGATGGAATCCACGCGGGCCAGCGTTTCGAGCACGTTGGCGTTCCGAAGGAAGATGTTCCTCCGGGCCAATACACGTTGCGCGTTTCCCAAGGCGAACGGCGCCGCCAGCGCCAGTGCGCACGGACACGCCACGATCAAAACCGAGGTGAAGGATTTGAGGGACTTCGCCGGATCGACGAATCCCCAGTAGACCGCGGCCCCGACGGCGGTGGCGATGACGACAGCCGTGAAGCGCGGGGCCAGCCGGTTGGTCAGCGTGCCGAAGATGTTCTCCTTCGATTTCTGGAAGACCTCCTGGTTCCACAGCGACGTCAGGTAGCTCTGCGACACGGGCTTCACCATCTCGATCTCGACGGCCCCGGCCATCTGCCGGCCGCCGGCATAAAGGTAGTCGCCTTCGATTTTCTCCACCGGCTCGGATTCCCCGGTGACGAAGCTGTAGTCGATGACCGCGCCACCCCGGATCAAGCGGGCATCGGCAGGAACCAGTTCGCCATTGCGGATGACGAGTCGATCACCGACCCGGATCTGGCTGAGCGCCACCCGTTCCTCGGTTGATCCGAGCCGCACGACGGAAAGCGGGAAGAAAGCCCGGTAATCACGGTCGAACGCGAGCCGGTCATAGGTCTTCTGTTGAAACAGTTTTCCGAGCAACAGGTAGAAGAGCAGTCCCGCCAGCGAATCGAAGTAGCCTTCGCCGTGGCCGCTGACGATCTCCCATGTGCTCTGGCCCCAGAGCGCCGCGATGCCCGTGGCGATCGGCACATCCAGCGTCAGACGGCGTTGCCGGAGACTCATCCACGCCGTCTTCCAGTAATCCGACGCGCTGTAGACCAGCACGGGAACAGAGAGGATCAGGCTGATCCAGCCGAACATCGCCTTGAAGGCCGGACCATCGAACACATCGAGCCCGAGATAGCCCGAGATGGCGAAAAGCATCGTGTTGCCAAAGACAAAACCGGCAACGCCAAGCCGAAGATACAGACGCCTGGTCGCGGGATTGACCGGGGGCTTTTCGAGATCGGAGAAACGCAGCTCCGGTTCATAACCGAGCGATGCCACCAGCGCCGCGATCTCACTCAGCTTCAGGACGCCTTCGTCGAAGCTGACGGTGATCTCCTTGCGCGGGAAGCTGACCTGCGACTTGCCGATTCCGGGCCGAAGTTTGAAGAGATTCTCCAGCAGCCACACGCAGCCGATGCAGTGGATCGCCGGAAGGTGGAAACGAACCCGCGCGACTTTTCCGTCGCTGAACTCCACCAATCGGGAACGCACCGACGGTTCGTCGAGGTAGGTGTAATCCTGCGCGGGTTTGTCGCCGATCCGCACGCCGGACGCGGTGTTGAGCTGGTAGAACTGGCCCAAGCCGTTTTCCGAAAGCACCTCGAACACCGTCTGGCAGCCCTGGCAGCAGAAAGCTTTGCCGGCATGGATCGACGCCTTGTTCCCGCAGGGAGTGCCGCAGTGAAAACAGACAGCCGCCGGAGCGGCTGTAGATTCAACGAACGATTCCGTGCTGGTTGCGATTTGCGCCATTCCCGACCACTGGGGTCGGGCAGAACATCGGCGCTAGAACCGGGGAGCACTTACCGTATTTTGCCGGTGGCTTGCCTCCATTTGGCAATATCCGGTCAGTGAAGATCAGGGGACGTCGCCATGGCGGGCGGCGTAGGCGTAGTTGCGCAGCGGCGCGCGGATCTTCCGGTTGGCCCAGATGAAACGTTCGATCACTTCGTGGACTTGCTCCGGGTAGGCGCGTTCCCACTCGCCGAGTCCGTGCAGCGCGGCCTCCTGGCAGGCCGCTGAAGAAAGCTCCAGGGTGCGGGCCATGATCGAGAGGATCAGGTCGTCGCGTTCAGCCAGCGCTGGGTTTGCGGGTTCGGGCACCAGTGGGAAAACATCCCACCACATGTAGCAGGCGGAGTTCAGCGGGTTGCTGTCGAGTTCGTCCAGATGTCCGAGATGGTTCGAGCAGCGCACGGCGAAACAGTCGCGGAACAGGATGAAGATCGATTCCAGCGCGCGCTTCCGCAGATCCCAAGGAACCGCTTCATCGAGCAGCGACCGCGCGATGTCCGAGCACGATGGACTGGCGATCATCCAAAGCCCTTGGTTGACCTGCTCGTCATCGAACGGCTCCAGCGCTTCGCCGGATCGCTCGAACGTTTCCGCCAGCAGTTCAAGCGTTCGATCCGGAGAACCTTCCCAACGGTCCGCGTCGGTTTCCCAATACCACGCCGGGTCGCTCACCGGGCGGGCGAAGAGGAACTCGATCCATTCTTCGACGGTGGCTTCACGCATGATCTGTCCCATGGATCGGAGGGTTGCCCTCCGGTCCAACCGAGTCACGAACAGGATTCGGGGCGGGCAGCCCTACTTCAGCGTCTGGAGGAACGCCTCGATGTCGGCGATCTCCTGTGCGTTGAAGATGTCGCCCATCGGCGGCATCGGCGACGCTTCCAGGTTCTCGAAGCCTTTCGCGAGAACCTTACTGGGTTCGAGCAGGCTTTCGCGGATGTAGGCCGCCGTCTGGCGGGAGGCGATGCCGTCGAGCGCGGGGCCCACGGTGCTGCCCTCTCCCTTGAGCATGTGGCAGAGCACGCAGCGCGCGACGTGGTTTTGGAAAATGTCCTCGCCGCGCTTGATCACGCCGGTGATCTCCCCGGTGGGTGCATTCTCGGGCAGGAGCTCGCACAGCTTCACGTCGTCGAAGTAGCCGTCGCCCACGGCGACATGGAGGATGTTGATACTCGTCCTGGTCGCGTTGCCGCTGTTGTAGTCCACTTCCACGAGCGTCCAGTCGGTGTCCCCGCGCGGTGCGCGCTCCGTCTCGGCGCGGCCGACGTGGTCGTTGAAACTGATCTTGCCGCGCAAGGCGTGCCCCTTCACCCAGCCGGAGAGGCGGTAGGTGGTGTTCGGCTTCAGCTCCACATCCGCGTAGAGGCTGGTGTCGGCGTTGTCGCGCGTGATGCAGCGCAGGGAGCGCTCGCCGCCATGCTGGTTTCCCGGGCCGGTCACAAGGGTCCACTCCGCGCCGGCGTTGCCCGGCAATCCGGCGTAGTCGCGCCGCTTCCAGCCTTCGGGCAGGCCGTTCGCGCCCACGATCTCAAAGCCCGGATTGGGCAGCAGGTTCGGACCTTCCTTGTAGGCGTCGGTCTTGTGCTTCTTGCCGAGCAGGCGCGTGGCGTCGCTCAGCCATTCGTCGGATTGGTTCACGGGATTTTTCGCGAGGCTGGCCACGACGCTCTGGATCTCCTTCGAGGTCAGGAAGTCGCCGAGCTTCACGAAGGCAGCGCAGCGGGTGATGAGATCGGGGTCCGTCACGACGCCGGCACTGAAGAACAAGGTCTTCGCCTTGTCGTCGTTGCCGAGCGCCCGGGTCGCGGCGCGGCGAATCCTCGAATCTTTGGCCAACAAGCCGGCGAGGTGCGTCTTGTCGTCCAGCTGGCCGAGCCCGTGCAGGGTCCACAGCGCGTGGACCGCGCCGACATTGGCGTTGGTCGCGGTGACGACGTTCTTCAACGACCCGGCGGCCTCCGTCTTCCGGCCGTCGACCAGCAGGCGCTGCGCGGTCAAGCGCCAGAACTGGTCGTCGCTCGAAAGCGCCTTCACGAGCGTTTCCACGCCCGCGTCCTTGAGCGAGCTGATGGCGGGCTTCCGGGCCTTGTCCCACACGACGCGGTAGATGCGTCCACGGGCGTGGTCGCGGAGCGGGTTTTCATGCGCGCCACCCACGCCGGTCTTGGCGGTGTAGCCACCGCGCTGCACGTTGGGCGTGGGATTGTGCTGGATGATGAAGTTCTGCCAGTCGGCGAACCAGACCGCGCCGTCCGGACCGACTTCGGAAAAGACGGGCGACATCCATTCGTCGGTGCTGGCGACGAGGTTGAAGCCGTCCTTGGCGGTGTATCCGGCGCCCTTGGGCTGCACATCCATGAGCGAAATGGTCTTCATCGTCGGCTCGCAGACCATGGCCTTGCCCTGGAGTCGCGCCGGCATGTTCCCCGAGTAGATGAACGCGCTGCCCGCCGCCGCCGTGTAGCCGCCCATGACGTCCACCTGCCGGAAGTTCGGCGTGATGGTGTGGACCTTCTCCTCGACGTTGATCTTGCGCGCGCTCGCGACGCGGATGCCGGTCGGCGCGGCCGTGGCGGGGATGCCGCCATAGAAGATCGGCGCGCCGTTGGCTGTGCCGCCGAACTGGTCGCCCGCGTCGTTCTCGCTCTGGCCCCACGAGTTGTTCGAGAACTGGTGGAGAAATTCGAGCGCACTGCCGTCGGCCTTGAAACGATACGTGCCCTGCGCAAAACGAAGTTGTTTGCCGCCGACCGTGCCGTTGAAGCCGGAGTAGCCGACGCAGCCGTAGAGCCAGTTGTCCAAACCGTAATGCAGGTTGTTCGCCTGCGCGTGCGTGTCGCCGATGCCCCAGCCGGGGAGGATTTCCTGCCGCACGTCGGCCTTGCCGTCGCCGTCTGTATCCTTGAGGAAAAGGAAGCGCGGCGGCTGCGAAACGATCACGCCGCCGTTCACGAAGACGAGGCTCGTCGGGATGTTCAGCTTGTCGGCGAAGACGGTGAACTTGTCCGCCTTGCCGTCGCCGTCCGTGTCCTCGCAGATCTTGATGGAATCATTCCCCAGCCCCGTCGGCCGCACGTCGTGGGGATAATCGCGGGTCTCGCAGACCCACAGACGGCCGCGCTCATCCCACGAGAAGGCGATGGGTTTGGCGATGTCCGGCTCGGCCGCGAAGAGCTCCAGGCGCATGTCCACCGGCACCTGCGTGCGTTCCCGGCTGCCCTTCACTCCGAACGGCTGCTGGAAGGTGATCGCCTCGGGGCGCCGCTCATAGTTGGCGATGTTGCCATTGGCCTCGCGCTTCTCCGGCTCGCGTTGGGCGAGGAACGCCTTCCAGCTGGCCACACGGCCCTCGCCCACGGCCGAGGCTACCTTCGCCTGCACGCCTTGGATGAAGGTCGGCGCGCCCCACGCCTTGTCGTCGCCGGCGAAGGCCACGCTGACAACCTTGCCGGCGGGCGCGGCGGCCAGGGCCTTGAAATCTTCCTTGGGCGCGTCGAGCAGGACGGCGTCGAACTTGGCCAACCATTCCGGCGTCACGACCGAGGCATCCGCCGTGTAGTCGAACCACACCGCGTCCCGGCCCATCTCGCGCATGAACACATGGCAATGCTTGGTCGAATCGGATCCCTCCTTGCCGAGATAGAGGACGCGGATGGGGCCGGAGTCCGCCGCCAAGGCGGACGAGGCCGTGATACCGGCAAGAAGAAGCGACTGCAGGAGTTTCATTGGCATTGGATTGGGGAGATGAATGACTGGTAGGAGTCGGAGAATCAATTCTTGTCTAGGACGACATGCGGTTGGCGGCAAAGGCATCGTGGAACGATACGGAACCAAGTCCCGATCAGTTCTATTTTTCCGGTTCCTCGTGTGTTTCCCGGGGCGTTGCCCCGGGCTGTCATAGCGCCGCACCGTTGGTGCTTGGGAAAAAATCCGAAAGGATCGGCACGAGTCCCTTGGTCAGATCAAAAACATGCCGAGCAGGAGCTCGGCGCTCCGGTCAGTTGTTCTCCGGCAACCCTTCCTTGTGCCCGAGATTCTTCACCGGTTTGAAGATCTCCAGCACTTCGGCGAGAAGCTGCTGGTCGATGGGTTCGGCGGCCCACTTGGCCCAGTTGCGGATGTTGTTCGGGTTCGCGCTGCCGCTCACGGTCGTCGTGATGTCGGGGTTCGCGAGGCTGAACTGGAGGGCGAGCTTGGCGATGTCCACGCCCTTCTTGGCGCAGTGCTCGGCGGCCTTGCGCGCGGCGGCTTTCACTTCCTCGGGCTCCTTGAGCCACACGGGCAACGGCGCATTGGTCAGCAGGCGCGCGCTGAAGGGACCGGCGTTCATCACGCCCACGCCCTTGGCCTTGAGATACGGAATCGATTCGTCGGCGAAGCGCGTGTTCTGGAGAGTGTATTGGTTGTAGCTGAGCACGCAGTCCACGTCGGTCTGGTCGCAGATGAAGCGGAAGATCTTCTGCGGATACCCACTGAACCCGATGAACCGCACCTTGCCGCTCTGCTGGATCTTCTTCAGCGCGGGGATGGTCTCATCGACGATCTGCTGCATGGGGACGAACTCGATGTCGTGGCAGAGGACGATGTCGAGGTGGTCGGTGCCGAGACGATGCAGGGAGACATCCACGGACTCGGCGACGCGCTTGGCGCTGAAGTCGAAGTGTGGGAGATCGTAGCGGCCGAGCTTGGTGCAGAGGGTGTAGCTGGCGCGCGGCACGCCCTTCAGCGCGATGCCGAGGAGCACTTCGCTCATGCCCCGGCCGTAGAACGGCGAGGTGTCGATGAAGTTCAGCCCGCTGTCGAGGGCGACGCGGACGGACTCGATGGCGTCATCGAGCTTCACGCTGCGGAACTCCTGGCCGAGCGACGACGCGCCGAAGCTGAGGATGGGAAGCTGGAGGCCGGTCTTGCCGAGGGGTCGGGTTTGCATTTTCAGTAAAGTTGGAAGCGTGGTGGTCAGCCGAGTTCAATCTGCGAACTACCCTTCGCGAGCTGGAAGCAGGCGATCGTGGCGTCGCCGTCGCGGCACCATGTGCCGGAGGTGAGCTTGAGCGGACCAGAGACTTCGCTGAGCGGCTTGGCGTCCGCGCCGGAGCGGACTTGCGGCGGCTTCTCCATGCGTGCGGAGATGCGCAGCGTGAAGTCCGGGCAGGCATAGGGCGCGCGGAGTCTGACGGTGTTGCCGGCGCGTTCGATGCGCGTGAGTTCCTTCGCGGCCCAATAGCGCGAGACCTCGCTGTTCTTCATCCAGTGCAGGTTGTCGAAGCGCTCGTGAAGACGACGAACGACCTCCTGGAATACTTTGAAACCCAGTTCCTGCCCGTTCCAGTAGATCCCGGTCCAATGGGCGAACATCATGGCCGGTTCGCCGCGCTGGATCACCTCGACCATCCTGCCGCCCTGCAGATCGCCCGTGATGAACTTGTCCGCGCCGGCGGTGGGCGTGTTGTCCCAGCCTCCGGTCCAGTCGCCCGTGCAGCCCACCACCTGGACCACGCAGCGGGGGTCGGGACCGTCGAGGCCGGAGGCGTTGAGCACGAGCGGCGCGACGCTGGCGTCCCCCTCGTCGTGCAGGTCCGTGAAGTAGTTGGGTATCTCCGCGCCGAACACGTCCCGCACGGCCTGGAAGGTGGCCTGCGCCATCTGCGGGCGGGCCTTTTTGCCGAAGCCGCCGGGCGTCGTGACGCCTTCGCAGGGGAGGTCGATGTTCTTCAGGATCTGCAGGGCGTAAGCCAGGTAGTTGGCGATCTCGTCGGCGCTGCGGCCGGTGGTCCATTCCCAGTTCTCCATGAACCGCAACGAATGGTCCGGATAAGGATGGCCCGTCTTCGTGTCGATGACCCGGCTGTGCGTGGCCATCTCGGGATGGATGTCCCAGTTCGGCACCATCAACTCCCGCACGAGCCTGATGCTGTCCTTGAGCTCATTCTGCGTCCAACCCGGCAGGATTCGATCCAGCCGACCGACACACGCCGGATAGGGGACGATGCTGTATTTTCCCTTCACGCCCTGGCCGGCGCACCATTCGCCGAACTTGCGGACGAAGCTGTCGGGAATCTCCACCGGCCATGCCCGCCAGTCCCGCTTGTAAGCCTGCGCGCCCCCCGCAAAAGCCGTGTCGAACTGCGGCATGGTGAAACGGTTCAAGTTCACCAGACAGGTCGAGTCGTCGATGATCAATCCGACGGGCACACGGTTGCGCGGATTGAGCACCGTGACTCCGGCGGCGCGGAGAGGACGCTCTCCAGCGGTCTGGGCCATCAGAGTAGCGGGCGCCAGCAAGGCCGCTCCGGCGGCGAGGCCCGCCTGCACCGCGAACTCGCGACGGCTCAATAAAGGGGAGGGTTTGCGTGACAAGTCCATGATCAATCAATCCGTCCGGCAGCCCATGGTCAGCAGCACGTTCGCCCAGAGCGCCTGGTCGGCTGTCTGGATAGTGAGGACGTGGTCGGGCGACTCGACGGCCTTGTAGAAATCCCATTTAAGGATGGGCTCCAGCTTCAGCGCCGGGTTGCTCTCGGCCACGATCCGGCGGAACTCGCTCCATACGGGCGGCTCGCCGAACTCCGCGTAGGCGTCATCGGCCGGAATGCCCATGGTGTTCACATGGTCGATGGGCACGGCACTGAGCAGGACCCGCATCACCTGCGAAACGGTCACGACACCGGGCGCAAGGTTCAGGCAGACCAGCTCCGCGTTCGGCCCCTTCTTGGTCGAGGCGGGATAATTGCCGTCCGCGATGAGGATCTTGGAATGGTGTCCGGCCTTGGCGAGGACGCGGAGGATTTCCGGATGGATGAGCTGGGTCTTGAGCATTGAGAATTGGTCAGTTGTCCGGGGTCAGTTGCAGGTAGGTCGCAGGCTCCAGCACGAGCCTTTGTAGGCCGTGCGTCCTCGCGCGGCCAGGAGGTGCTCATGCGGGAATGGCGCAAAGAAACACCCACTGGCCGGGCAGGGATGCCCGGCCTACCGTGGAAACCACCGCCTGAAACTCTCGATGGTTTGTTTCGCCGCAGTGTCGCTGTCGGGCAGCGGCAGGACTTCGGCGGAGACGTAGCCGGAGTAGCCGATGTCCTTCAGCGCGGTGGCGATGGGCGCGAAGTCGAGATGCCCGAAGCCGATGGCGTGGCGGTTGGAATCGGCGAAATGGATGTGGCCCAGCTCACCCGCCACGGCGCGCAGGGTCCGGGCGATGTCGGCCTCCTCGATGTTCATGTGGAACAGGTCGCAGAGGAGCTTCACGTTGCTGAGTCCGTGTTCGCGGAGGAAGGCGGCGGCATCCTCGGCGCGGTTGAAGAGGTTGCACTCGTAGCGGTTCAACGGCTCGTAGAGGAAGACCTGCTTCTGCGCAGCGGCCCGGGCGGACAATTCCTTTAACGCATCGGCCAGCCAGGCCAAAGCCTGTTCCCGGCTGACGCCATCTCCCCAGCGGCCCTGCATGGACCCAAGGATGGCGGGCGCACCGCAGAAGCCGGCGAGATTGATCACGCCGTGGATGAACTCGACGGCCTTCTTGCGGACGGCTTCGTCGGGGTGGGCCAGGTGGAGCTTGTGCTTCACCCAACCGGCGCCGGTGCCGATGGCGGCGACTTTGAGCGAATGTTTCTCCATCAGCTCGCGGACCTGACTTAGGGGAAGTTCCTTGGCCGACGGCGGAAAGATCTCGATGGCGTCGAAGCCCAGCGCTGAAGCCTTGGAGAAAGCGGCTCCGAGATCGTCCCAGAAGACGAACGGTCCGCCCTTGGCTTCAGGGACGAGCGAGACGGTGATGGCAGACTGGATCATGCAGGGAGGAATTCAGATGCCAAATACAAGATTCGGGTGGATCAATGCAGTAGGCGATCTGTCTGCCAGAGTTCGCGGCAGTTCATGGTTTTGGCTCACGGTATCCACTCAATAAATGCGCTCTCATGCTTGTTGAGGTAGTCCTCAAGGCAAGATTCAACCGACTTCTTGCAACCACCAAACGCCGCATCGTGTCGTGACGAGTCAATGCTCGGTCCGTGCTCCAAATACTCCAAAACAGTCCGTGGCGCTCCATCTGGGCCGACCGCAACTAACCTCAGCATATCAGCAAGAATCCCGGCCTGCTCCGCTGCACTCACTGACTCCAACGCACGAACAACCTCGAAATGGTCAAAGTCTGCGTGATTCGAAAGAAACTGCTCGTGACCGCCGTTGTAAACCTCACTCATATACCAATAGGCGAGGTGTGCAGCTCTCTGAATCGGGGTCAGGTCAGATATTTCAGACTGCGACAACATGTCGTTCATGGTGTTCCAACGAATACCATCGAACTCCTCAAATGCTTTGCGGCTGACTTCAGTGGGGCTGGCCATAGGTGGAATGATTTCCGACGCTCTGATGGATGGTTAATTTTTTCCGTTCACTCAAAGGTGTTCGCCGGTTTCTTGGTAGCGGGTTTCGCGGCGAACGGAAGTGGCGGCTGAAGCAGCTGCATCTCGTGGATGGACCAGAAGAGGCCGTCGACCGCGCCCGTCTGGGTGATGCGGACGAACCGGGCTTTGGTCGGCGCGAAGGCGATGTCGGTCACGCCGGAGCCGCCTTTGCCCGTGGCGACGGCCTTGCCCCAGCTGGTGCCGTCGGTCGACAGCTCGACCTTGTAGCCGCGCGGGTAGTCGCGGGGCGACTTGGCGGAATCGAGGTGGATACCCGAGAGTATCGCGGCTTCGGGCAGCTCCACTTGGAACCACATGCCGGCGGCCTGCGATGCGCCGGTGTCGTAGCGGCTGTTGAGGTCGCCGTCGAACGCGGCTTTGGCCGTGTCGGCCTGGTGGCTGGCGGTGAGCTTCCAGCCGCTTGTGAACGCGAGCGTCCTTGGCATCGAAGCGGCCAGCTCCTCAAGGGTCCAGGGTTCGTTGCGCTCGGAGTTCGCCTTGCGGATCGCCGCCACAGTCTTCGCGTCGATGACCGATCCCTTGTTGCCGAAACTTGTGCGGACATAGGACGACACCGAGGCGATCCACGTGTCATCGTTGTCCTTCATCGGCACCATCAATGCGTCATAGGACTTGCCCGCGACGGGCCCGGTCAGGCCATGGAGGATCACCTTGACCATGCCTTCGGCCGCTCCGTTCACCGTCTTCGATCCCGAGAAGGACGGCGCGATCGTTGTTCCCTTGGGCGCGCCTTCCATCTGCGTGCCTTTGCCGTCCGGGCCGTGGCACGAGAAGCAAAGCTCCTTGTAGATGGCCTCGCCGCGCTGGATGAGCTGCTTCTCGGCGGCGGTGAACCGGGCCGATGGCGCGGGCGCCCGCGGCGCGATCATGGCGGTGCCGATCTCCTTCACGCCGCGCGACGGACACGCGGCCACGGTCTGCCCTATGAAGGCTTTCGCGTCCGGCCACTTCAAAAGGTTCGCGGTCATCATGGCCTGGATGACGACGTTCGCGTCCTTGTCGGAAGCCATCGCGCGGATGGCGGGGTTGAGGGACGTGTCGCCCGCTTTGATCAGCGTCTCCGCCGTGCGGATGGCGCCGATGCGGAGCTGCGGATGCTCATCCTTCAGCTTCTCGCGGACCAACGCGGGCTCCAACGCGTCCATGCCTTCGAGCGTCCAAAGCGCGTGCAGACGGGCGAGGTGGTTGGGATTGGATCGCGCCATCGTCTTCAGCGGTTCCACGGCGGAAGGATCGTTGCGGAGCACGAGAAGCTTCTGCGCGGTGTCACGCCACCAGCCGTTGGGATGTTCCAAACGGCCGACAAGTTGGACGCCGGATTCGTCCTGCAACTTCGGCTGCGGGCCGGGCTTGAACGACGGATGCGTCAGCCGCCAGATGCGACCGCGGCCGAAGTTTTGATCGAGGCTGTATTGCTGGACGACCTTTCGCAGGTAGGAGCCTTCGCGGACCCAGTTTCCCTCCTGGATGATACCGCGATACATGTCGACGATGTAGAGCGAGCCATCGGGCGCGGTGGCCATGTTGACGGGGCGGAAGTTCGGGTCAGACGAGCGGATGAACTCCGACTTCTCATACGGATTGCTCAGGAAGGTCACGCCGTCGCGGACCTCGATCTTCGTGCGGCGGATGAGGCGGCCGACGGGTTCGGCGAAGAGCAGGTCGCCGCGAAGATCCGCCGGCAATCCATTGCCGCGATAGACCTCGGCGCCGCAGGTGGCGGTGAAGTGGTTGAGCGTCTTTTCCTCCGGGCGGAACCGGATGGGCCCGCCCTGCACGTCGGGAATCGGCACCAGCGGCCAGACTTCGGCGAAGCCGGGCGCGAACTGGTCGTTCACGTTGAACGCGCCATAGACGATGGGCTGCTGGAAGTTCAACGGGCCGAGTTCGCCACCCGCGTTGACGAACCACGGTTTGCCATGGTCGTCCTGGGTCAGGCCCCACTGGCCGCCATTGGGCGCGGTGGGTTCCTTGACGACGTTGGTTCCCTTCAACCGCAGGCGCCACGCGTTGTAGGTCGAGTAAAGCCAGTTATCCATCGACCAGATCAACCCGCTCTGCTGGTGCTCCAGATTCCCGCCGCGCGGCCCGCCGGCGAAGATGAGCTGCTTGGTATCCGACACGCCGTCGCCGTTCGTGTCGCGGTAGAGATGGATGTCCTGCGTGTCCGTTTCGTTGATCAACAGGCCGCCGTCGACCGGCAGGATCATGCGCGGTAGGAGCAGTCCGTCGGCGAAGACGGAGTGCTTGTCGTAGACGCCGTCGCCCTTGGACGACCAGTGCATCGACACGCGGCTCGTGCGTTCATGGGCACCCGTGCCGTCGATGTTCTGCATGTAGGTCCGCATCTCCGCGACGAACATCCGGCCATTGCCGTCGAAGGCGATGGCGATGGGCTCCTTGATGACTGGCTCGGTCAACACGGGCTCCAGCCGGTAACCATCCTGGATCTGGAAGTGCTTCAGGCTCTCCTCGACGCTCAGATACGGGACGGGCGCCTGCCTGGGAAACGCGTCCGCCGATTCGGCGGTGGTGATATTGGCGGCCAGAAGACCAGCCGCCACAGATGTTATCAGAAGAGTCTTCATGGGACGTAAGCCAATTCCTGCAGAAACAGACGGACCATTACTCGAACGCGTTGACCGCGGGCTTCGCTCCCTTGCCCCATTTCTCCCAGCCGGGAATGGGGTGGTCCTTCATGATCTCCTCGACGCTGTAGAAGTCCTGGCGCTCCTTGGTCTGCTCGCGGAGCTTGGCGACCTGCTCCTTGCTGATGGAAGGCAGGTCGTTGCCGAAGGACTGGCGGACATAGGTCAACACGGCAGCCAGTTCCTCGTCGTTGAGGAAGACACCGAAGCCGGGCATGGGCGGCACGCCCTTGGACGGATCAAACCGATTGCCGGCGACTTCGATCGGTCCCCAGATGCCCTTGAGGGCGATCTTGATCAGGCGGTCGTCGTCCTTGAGCCACGGGTTGTTCTTCGCGGTCAGCGGCGGGTAGACGTCCTTCATCCCAAGCCCGTTCGGCTGGTGGCAGGTGGCGCAATGGGCGTCGCGGTTGAAGACGGAGCGGCCGAGTTCGTAGAACTTCTGCTGCTCGGGCGGAAGCGGCCTGATCGGGCCGAAGACCTGGAGCTCGGGCGGCGGCGGAGCGGAGCCGATCTTGTATTTGCCTTCGAGATAGGCGCGGGCGTTCGGGTTGTTCGCAAGGTCGAGCTTGCCGGCGACCTTCAGCGCCTCGACGTCGTCCTTCAGGGTGTGCTGGAGAATCTGCTTGGTGACCGGGCCCATCCAGCGGTCGAGCGGATGCTTGAGGGCTTCGAGGACGATCTTGGCGCCGTCGGCATTGTCCATCCACGACGCGGCCACGATGGCTTCGAGGCGCACGCGGCCATCGATGTCGTTGGCGGCGCGCATGAAGAGCGACATGGCGTCGGGGATCTGATGGGCGGAATAGCGCAGCACATGGACGGCGGCGGCGCGGGCTTCACGGGCCCTGGCCCCGAGCAGTTGCCGGATGAGAGCGCCGTCCGGCCTGTTCTGCGACCAGGTGGCCCAGAGCGCCTCGCACAGGTGGTGCTCATAGCGCGGGTCGGACCTGTCGAGCTTGGAGACCCAGGCCTTCAGGGCGGGGATCACTTCGCTGGCGGGACGGCCGCGGAGTTCGCGGCGGGTGCGGTAGCGCGAGCGGTATTCGGGCAGCTTGAGGTTCTCCAGCAGTCCGGCCACGGAAGCGCCTTCGATCTTCGCGGGTTTCACCAATGGACGTCCGGGATAGGTGATGCGGTAGATGCGGCCGTGCTCCACGTCGCGGTTCGGATCGCGCGCGTTGTGCTGCATGTGGCCGATCAGGGGGTTGTGCCAGTCGATGAAATAGAGCGAGCCGTCCGGGGCGAATTCGAGATCGACCGGGCGGAAGTTGGGATCGCTGGAGCTGATGAGATCGCCGGCGAGCTTGCCGGTGAAGCCGGACCCATCATCGGCCACGGAGCTGAAGTTGATGCCGAGGAAGCCGATGCTGTTGCAGGTCATGAACAGCCCCTGAGCCTCGTCGGGGAAATGGCGCGACGAAACAAACTCCGAGCCGGAAGTGGGGCGCGACCGCTTGGGGACATAGAGGCCGGCCTTCTCGATTTCGACTCCGTAGGGCATCTTGGCCGAGACGGGCAGGCCCCACCAGTTGTCGCCGCTGGAGGCGTCGGAGATGATGCTCTGTTCCCAGTCGTCGAGGGCGAAGCCCCAGGGGTTGTTCAGGTCGGTCTGGGCGTAGCGTTCCAGACGGAAGCGTTTCGGATCGAAGCGCCAGTAGCCGCCGTCGTTGCAGCGCACCGGGCCGTAGGGCGTCTCCACCTGGCTGTGGAGGAAGCGGCCTTCGCCCATGTAGAACGCCCCCGAGGCGTCGGCGCTGTAGGCATGGATGGCGTGGTGCGTGTCATGGGTGTCGAAGCCGTGCACCAGGATGTCCATCCGGTCGGCGCGGTCGTCCTTGTTGGTGTCCACCAGCAGGCAGAGGTTGGGTTCCTGCGAGACATAGACGCCCTCGGGCGCGATCTCGAAGCCGAGGGGCAGGTGCAGCTTGTCGGCGAACACGGTCTGCTTGTCGGCCCGGCCGTCGCCGTCGGTGTCCTCGAGAATGAGGATCTTGTCGTTGGGGCGGGACTGGCCCGGCTTGAAGTGCGGATACGCGGGCGTGACCGAGACCCAGAGCCGTCCCTTGTTGTCGAAGGACATCTGGACGGGCTTCTTCAGGTCGGGAAACTCCTTCTCCGAGGCGAAGAGCTCGACCTTGTAGCCGGGCATCACGGTCATTTTTTCAATCGCCTGCTCGCCGTCGAGGAAGCTGACCGGCCGGTTGAAGTTGGACGGCACCGTCGCCAGCTCCTTCGTCTTCGAGTCGTCCACGGCGATCTCCTTCTTCAGGCCGAGGGCCACGCCGTGGATGAGGCCGTCACGAAGCGCGATCATCTCGCGCGTCTTCAGGATTTCCTCGGGGTAGTTCTGCGGGCCGAAGGGGTCGTAACGCTGGCCGTAGTTGTGGACGCCGTTCACGAGGTTGTAGTCGTTGTTCCAGAAAAAATCCTTCTCCTTCACGGCGGCGACCATCATGGCCGGATCGGTCTGCGATTGGCGCTTCTGCCTGCCGAAGACCCCGTCGGCCAGGATGACGGCCAGCTCCTGATAACCGGTCTCCGTTGGGGCGAATCCGTTGATCGTGAACGGAGCCAGTCCCTTCTTCGCGAAACGCGCCTTGGTCGCGGTGAATAGGTCGACGAAAGCCAGGCCGTTCTTCTTGGCCACGTTGCCGACGGCTTTGGCGTAGAGCGCGAGGTTGGCGTTCTCCTTCTTGCCGTCCGGCAGGTCGCGCGTGGCCGTGAGGTTCTCGAACGCGATGGGCGAAACCAGCACCAGACGCGGCGCGGCCTGGCCGTTATAGGCCTTGGACAACGTGTGTTTGGCGAAGGCTTCCAGCTCGGCCTCGAAGTTGGCCACCTTGGCCGGGCCGTCGAAGGATTCGTTGTAGCCGAAGAAGGCCACGATGGTGTCGGCCTGGAGATGGGTCAGCCACTGGTCGGGCGTGGGGAAGAAGCCCTTGCCGTTGTGCTGGGCCAGCTCGGGATGGAACTGGGCCGCGCCAGGAAAAGCCCATTGCGACACGCGGGAAGGATGCGGGCGGAAGCCGGGGGTGTCGCCCACATGGCCCATGTTGCGGACAATCAACTTCTGCGCGGGATACCGCAGGTGCAGCTCGGCCTCTAGCTGGCCGAAGTAGACGTCGCGCTCCGCCAGGCCATTGCCGATGAAGACAACCCGCTCGCCGGCCGAGGGCGCGGCCACCTTCTGCGGACGGGCCGACGCCGCGGCCGGTGGTTCGTTGGTAAACGCATGGGAGCGGCGGTTGACTTCAGCCGCCGATGCCGCCGTCGCGAACGCGAGGGCGAAGACAAGTGTGAGAGCTGGGAGTTTCATGGGATGGATGGTCTAAAGTCAGCCGACGAAGAGCGGCTTCAAGTGCCGCTCGTAAAGGTTTTCGGTCACGTTCTTGGACACAAAGGCTTCGTGTTTCTTCAAGGCATTCAGATACCGATCGCCCTTCTTGGCCGCGATCTTGAAGCCGACATGGAGCAACTGCCGGAGGTGCATGTTAAAGGCGGGATTCTTCTGGTCGTGCCGGAGCGCGGCCACGAACTGCGCCGAAGTCCAACCAGCGACGGTTTCCTTGGTCGGAAGCTTGGCGCGGTCGATGTCGATGACCGTGGCATAGGGCGCGCAGAGCTCGTCGATGTGCTCCAGCGCGGCCGCGTAGATCTCCTTGGCCAGCTCCAATCCATCGCCTCCCGCTTCGGCCAAGCCGATCACTTCCTCCAGCCACGTCGTCCCGGCCGTCTTGATGTGCAGGCCGGCTCCGAAGCGCGCCAAAGCCCGGCGGATGATCGGGTAGATCGAGAACTTGTCGCTGCCGGAATGGACGCTGAGCTTCAGGTTCGTGGGCAGTCCGTAACGCTTCACCGCGTGGGCCATGACGGCGAGGTCTTCGTTGAACTCCTTCTCGAACTGGACGAGGTCGCCCACGTAGTCGACGCCCTTGTTGAAACGCCCGGTGAACTTCGGCGCGAGGGTCTGCACCGGCACCTTCTCATCGGCCAGCGCCACGAGGATGACGAGCAACTCGGGCGGCGTCTGCGGGCTGTCGGTCTCGTCCATCGAGACCTCGGTGATGACCCAGTCCGCGCCTTTCGCATTGGCAATGTGCCGATAGATCTTCCCGGCATCCTGGACGGCGAGGAGGAACTTGGCGGTGATCCGCTCGATCTCCTCCCGCGTCGTCACGAACGGCTGGGCGATGTCCTGGATGACGATGCGTCCGACGAGTTCCGGATGCCGGTCGACGAAGGCCTTCACCGCCTCGGGCGCGGCCGGCTTCCCAATCGTGTCCGCCACGTCGATGGTGTAGAACTCACAATGCGGCAGGAACCGCTCGACCGTCTCCAGGCGGATGTGGTCGGCGTCGAGGAAGTAGGCGCCTTTCCATCCCAACTCCTTCACGGCCGCATCGGCTGCCGTCCTCGTCGAAACAGGCTCCGACCCGATGATCGTGTGTTCGCGATTGGACTTGTTCCAAACCGGCGCGATGTCGGCACCCTGCCCCGCGGCGAGGATGCAGGCGCGCAGTTGGGCCTTGGCCTGATGGGCGAAGCGGTCGCCAATGCCGACGGAGAACCGGCCGATGATCAAGGGGCTGCTCATGGATTTACAAACTGTAGACACGCGGGCTGAAACCACGAATAGGTATGATTGACCATGGGATGGGTATTCTTGACCGGCACGAAAGCCATCGACCACTCAACTCCTGCCGGAAGCCGCGCCCCGGCCGCGCTCCCCTTTCGCGAATTTCTCCGGCGAAAGACCGACCGCCGACTTGAACGCGCGGCTGAAATGGTAGGGATCGGCGAAACCCACCGCCTCGGCGACCTGCTTGACCAGCATTCCCGAGACGAGGAGCAGTTCGGCGGCGTGGTTCATCTTGAGCCGCGTCATGTATTGGTAGGGGCTCTGGCGGTCGAACCGCTGGAAGAGGCGACACAGATACGAGACGTTGATGTGCGTCTCGGCGGCGGCCTGCTCCAACGTGCGAAGCCGGGCAAAATTCTGCTCCAGATGACCGCGCGCCCGCTGGTAGGTGGCGAGGGCGCGGGTCTCGAAATCCGCCACGGGAATCGCCTGGCTCTCGATCGTCAGAAGCAGCGATTCGAGCAGCGACGCGCAGATGGCATGACGAAGCGGACTGTCGCCGGAGCCGTTCCGTTGCAGGAGCTCGAACAGCTCGACGACCTGCCGTGGATCGGGCACCTGCACCGCCTTGCCGTTTCCCAGCGGGCCCCGCGCCAACAGCTTCTCCGCAACCGGACCGTCGAAGTTGACGTAATACTTCACCATCGGCGCCTTGGGAGCGCTTCGAATCCAATGCGGGATACCCGGCCCGTAGGCGAACACGACACCAGGGCGCAGCCGAAACTCGGTCTTGCCAAGCCGGACGGAGCCCTCTCCCTGGGCGACCAATTCGATGCAATGGAACTGGAATCCCTTGGGCCGTTCGACGCTGTAGTCCGGTTCGCAGCGCTCGCACCCGCCGCAACGAACCAGATCGGTCCGGGCGCTCACCGGCCCGAGGTTCAGATAGTAGCGGCGAGCGTCGCGGACTTGTCGCGAGACGAAGTCCGGTTCAGTCATCGAACTGGCAGAGGCCGGCATGGCAGGATGACAATTCTTGCCATCGTCCCATGGCAAGGAAAACCCGGCCAACCGGCCCGTCGGCGGCGCACCACCGAATCCGGCGCTCAGATCCGCTTTTCGTCGGCGTCGATGTAGTCGACGAACGTGGTGATGTCGGTGCGATGCTGCAGGCCTGATTGTTCCATACGCATCTTCAGCCGGGCGAACGCCTCCGTGGCACTGGCCGGCGGATGATTCAGGAGCCTTTCGGCATGGGACTTCTTCTCGGCATCCGACTTCTTCACATGGAGCCGGACCCAGTCGCAAACCTGCCCATCGGTCACGGAGTTCCGCACGACCTCGACGAAGTCCTCGTGCTTCACACCGGCCGCTTCCAGCCACCAGCCGTCGAAGCCCTTGCCGAAGTTGGCCTGGTAATCGGCATGAAGTTTGCCGGCGAGATGCAGCCGCGCCTTGTCGGTGTAACGGGGAAGATAGGACCAGCCATCCATCGTTTCGCGCGGACTGCGGGGGAAAATCAGTTCACTGCTCATGTCGTCGAAAGCTGTAAGGACGACCGGGACGGTGTCAACGCTGCGGGCCTTGCGCCGAGCCCGGAGCACGGCGAACGTCGCCGCATGTCTGAGACGCAGAAATTCGACGTGGCGGTGATCGGCGGCGGGTCGGGCGGATACGCCGCCGCCCGGACCTGCGCCGCCGCCGGCAAACGGGTCGCGATCGTCGACGGCGCCAAGGAACTGGGCGGGCTCTGCATCCTTCGCGGCTGCATGCCCACCAAGGCCCTGCTCTGGGCGACGGATGTCCTGCACCTCGCGCAGAACGGCGCGACCTGGGGACTGCGCATCGACAAACCGGCCTTCGACTTCAAGGCGGTGATGGCGCGCAAAGCGGCGGTGATCGAGGAGTTCGCCGGGTATCGCCAGAAGCAGCTCGCGAGCGACCGGTTCACCCTGTTCCGTGCGCTGGCGAAGTTTGTCGATCCGCACACCGTTGAACTTTCAGACGGCCGTCGAGTCCACGCCGACCATTTCGTCATCGCGACTGGCTCGGTCGTCTCGGAGCCACCACTGCCGACGTTGAAGGAGATCGGATATCTCACCAGTGACGACGCCCTAGCGCTGCAAGAACTGCCGAAGTCGTTGGTCGTTCTCGGTGGCGGAGCGGTCGCCGTGGAGTTCGCCCAGTTCTTCCAGCGCCTCGGAGTGGAGGTCACGCTGGTCCAACGCAGCTCCCACATCCTGAAGGACTGCGACGCGGATGCCGCCGAGGCGGTCACCGCCCAGCTTCGCGACGAAGGCATGCAGGTGCTGACGGGGACCAAACTGGTCGGCGCCCGGATCAACGCAAACGGCCAAAAGGAGATCACCCTGACCCACGATGGCGCCGAACGAACGGTCGCCGCTGACCAAGTTCTCTTCACGCTTGGGCGTTCACCCAACACGCGGAACCTGAACCTCCCGGCGATCGGCGTCGCGACTGAAGGCGATGGCCGGATCCGCACCGACTCGGAGATGAGGACCGAGGTCCCGCATATCTACGCCGCCGGCGACTGCGCCAGCCCGTTTGAGATCGTGCACATCGCCGTGCAACAGGGAGAGATCATCGGCCACAACATCATCTATCCTGCCAAGCCGCGTAGCATCGACTACCGTCTGCTCATCAACGTGGTCTTCAGTGATCCGGGCATCGCCGCCGTAGGCTTGACCGAGAAAAGCGCGAGAGCGGGCGGCATTCCCGTCGCGACGGCGAGCTATCCGTTCAACGACCACGGCAAGTCCATCATCATGGCGGTGAAGCACGGATTCGTGAAACTGCTCGCGGCACCGGACACCGGTGAAATCCTCGGTGGATGCTGCGCGGGACCGCAGGCCGGCGAACTGATCCATGAGATCGTCGCGGCCATGGCCAAACGGATGAACGTCCGCGAACTGGCCGCCATGCCGCACTACCATCCCACTCTGGCCGAGATCTGGACCTACCCGGCCGAGGAACTCGCCGATCAAATCGGGATCTGACGGGCAACCAACGCACTCAGTCCAGCGGCACCACCCTGTAGAAGCGGGACGTAAGATCGAACCGGATTTGGTCGCCGATGAATATCTGGGCGGCCGTGGCCTGAACGTCGGAGCCGAGTGGCATCCACTGCGGCTGTCCGAGGAAGGTCTGGTATTCAATGCGGTAGCGGAACCCGACCTGCGATTCGAACGAAAGCTCCAGTTCCCCTCCCGTCACGCGCAACCCGCCCATGGTCGGGCGGGGCTGCAGTGCGACGCTGAAGTTCCTCGTCGCGCTCATCGACGGGTTTCCACTGTCACTCACCATGACCTGCACGGGAACGTTCGTCATCGAAGACACCCACGGTGTCGCCCAAGTGAACTCGCCCGTTCCCGGATCGATCGTCGCACCCGGCGGCGGCGTGGTCCCGAAACTGAAGGTCAGGTTCTGGGCCGGTAGATCGGGATCCGTCGCAGCCGCGAAAAACGAAAGCGCGCGGCCACCTGTGATGACGCGATTCGAAATCGGATTCAGGACCGGCGGTCGGTTTGGCGATGGAACATAGTTGGCCGCTCCCGGAGTGGGCAGGGCCATGAAGACGATCCCGGCGGCTCCATCCGTGATGCGGCCCTCGCTGACGTCGGGCGACTGGGGACCGAACGTCACGGCATCGACGAGGGATCCGTCCGGCGTGAAAAGCCCAAGCGCTTCGCCGCTGGCGGCAAGTTTGAAGTTCGTGTGCAGGTCGCGGCCCGGACCGTTCTGGGACGCTTCACCGTCGGCCCAGACGAGGATCCGACCACGTGCGGGGATGACCGTCCCGGCCGGGATCGCCCACTGCGTTTTGTTGGTGAGCACGTCGGTCAAATAGTAGCCGCCGAGATCCGCCGCGACATCGGCCGGATTGTAGAGCTCGAACCAGTCCTCGTAGTCGTTGTCGGCGGGATCACGAAGCGTGGCGGTGTTGTCGGCCATCCATTCATTGAAGACCACCGACACCGGAGGCGGCGCGGGGTTGTTGGAAGCGCCCGGCGTCGGCAGGTAAAAAGGCCGCCGTGCCGCTGCCCGCCCGTCTGGATAGGCGCCGAACGAACGGGTGACGACCGGGAGCGTGTAGTGCATGTAGTCCAGGATCCGCAGTCCAGACGGAGTCATCTGGACCAGTCCGAGCGTGCCCGCAGGGGTGGTTGGACGGAAGGAGGCATGGAGTTCCGAGGCATCGATCTGGCCCGGTTCGGCATCGAGGAACACGAGGCGGAGTTGGCCTGGAGCGATGGTGTGGTTCGACGGGAACGCCCAGCGCGTCAGGTTCGTCCAATTGTCCGTAAGGAACAGTCCTGCGAGCGAAACCGAGTTCGTGCCGGTATTGATGAGCTCCACCCATGGCTCGCTCTGGTTGAAACGATCCCTCAAGGCAGTGGTGTTCGTCGGCTGAAACTCGTTCAACCAGATCGTCGGAAACTCCTGGACCACCGTCCGCAGAGAATTCGCCGCCGACGGGGTCGCCGGCTGCAGGCCGCTGGCGGAGGTCGAAAGGTCCATTCCAAAAACAATGTCGCTCGATCCCGGTCCGGACTGGTGGACCTCGGCCGCGAGGACATTGGTGCCGAGCACAAGCGCTCCGGCAGGCAGACTGATCGGGCCTTCCAACGTCGCATCGGCGACGTTCGCACTGGCGAGCGTCGCGTTGGTGATCGTTCCCGCCGGCATCCGAATCCGCGCGATCTCCTGGCCGTTCAAGTAAAGGACGACGCCGTCATCGACCATCAGGTTGGCGAACAGCGCCCCGACAGGCCCCTGGCCCGAGTAGTTGAAGCGCGTGCGGAAGTAGTAGGTCGTGCTGCCGAGGGCAAGGGGCGTGCTCTTCGGAAAGGCCAGCGGCGCGTCCTCGACGTAGAGGAGCCCCGGCCCAGACGGCCAAGCGGCGTCGCTGAACGACGGATCCTTCCAGTTAACCCCGTCCAACGACGCGCCTTGGAAGAACCGCCACTGATTCGTGAACTCAAAAAAGCGGACCGGAGGATTGGTCGGTGACGAGACACTGCCCCAGTTGCCGACGTGGCCGAGCGGCTTCGTCGCATCGATCAACTGGAGCGACGAATCCGTGGCGCCCGCTCCATTGGGCCAGGGCGAGGTGGAGCCGTAGGTCAGTTCGGCAACGGTCAGTTCATTGGTCGTTCCGGCCTGGGGCCGAAGGAGGCGGATCGTTTCCCCAGCGTCGTCCAGCCCGCCCGGGAATTGGTCGAAGAAGACGGTTCCCTGGCCGAAGCGTGCCCCAAACGCGAATCTGTTCGCGACCAGGGTAAGGAAGGAACCCGGGCCAAGGACGGTGCCGCCCGGAAAGGTGTAGCCGAGTCCGTCGAAGCGCCATCCGGTGAGATCGAACGACGTGGTCGACGAAGTGTTGAGCAACTCCACAAAGCCGGTTCCCGGCGTGAGCGGGTTATTTTGGATCTCATTGATGACAACCCGGCCTTCCGGCAATTCAGGCGCCGCCGTCAATGTCACCTGGGCGGAGGTCGAAGCCCCGACGATTGGCAGTCCCGCATCGTCGACGCCCGCGATCTGGAGCGTGTTGAGCCCAGGTCCGAGAACGACCCGGACGGTCCAATTCGATGCCGTGGTCCAGGAGACCGGCCGGGCGATCCCATTTACCGTGATGCCCGCGACGGACAAGGGAACAGTGCCACTGAGAATGATTTCGTTGCGGTTCGTCGTGAAGGAGGTTTGCGACGTCACAGCGAAGGGCGCGTCAAACGGGATCAACTGACCGAGGATCGAGGCACGCCGGAGCTGGATGTAGTCCTTGGTGGCCTGCGGAGAAGCGGCGTTGGCTCCGCCGTTTGTCAGGGCCGAATACCGGGCGTCGATGGTCGGGTTCAAGATCCCGGGATCGAGGACGTCGAGGGCGGCATGCCGGAGGGCGCGGACGTAGCGCCGCAGGAACGGAGGATGATTGGCCATCCGGGCGCCCTGGGAGTCGCCAAATTGGAACACGGAGTTCGACGGGGAATTCGCGCCAAACGCGAAGTCGATGTCCCAGAGCAGCAATTTCCACGTCTGGTCGAGCGGCTTGTAGAGATACATGTTCTGGCCGCCGCCGTAGTTCCAGCTGTCCGCATTGTCGATGACGCGCTGGAAGGCAAGGATGCCCATCCAGTTGTCCGCATCCACCTGCCCTCCGATCTGGCGGGTGTATTCGTCGCTCGCCGCGCCGGTCGCCGTCGCGTCCATCAACCCGAAGAGGTTGGTGTAATTGTTGGGAGTGTCTCCGAAAGCGCGGCCCGACCAGTTGAACCGGTAGTAGGCGAGGTTCTTCTTACCATCCGGCCCGTTGAAGACGCCCAGACTCGCGCCCCGGGCGGAGAACGCGGATGCGTCGTCCTCCATTTCGAACCAGAGCTGGATCTTGTGCAAATTCCCGCCCGCCCCGTTCGGATACCAGTTGTCGGAGTAGTCGCGGTTCGGCTGCTGGATGTCCTGCATGAGATCGCTGCGTTGAACCCCGTTCACGAAAAGACGGACATGCCGGCTATGGAGGCGTGGCAAACCCATGCGGTAGGCGATCCAGTGGGCGATGTGTTCCCGCTGGAGCGTGTTGTCGCAGCAGCCGTTTCCGGCGTTGATGACGTTCACGTCGCCCGCATCGAGGAGCGGGTCGTCGGCGTTGAACGACAGTGCGTAGTCGCTCGGGTTTCCGATCGGGGAATTGTAGCCCGGCGAATGAAAGGGGCTGCCGCTGTATTGCGCTCCCGCGTTGTAGATCACGCGGCTGTTCCCGTGGACGAACGTCATGTCGAGCGGCCTGTTGCTCAACTTCTCGCGCGCGGACCACCGGGTGACCGTCTGCTGGGTGAGCCAGATCCGGTATTGCCCGAACGAAGTCGAATTGGTCGTTTCACCCCATCGCACCAGGCATTCGCGCATCGGCACATCGGCGGGAAACGTCCGGCTCAAAGGCGACGTCGCGGCATCGGTCGCCTCGATGTAGTAGGCGAGGACTGCGCCGGCGGGCATGGCCGGCAACGTCGCCACGTAGAAGCCCGCACCGGCGTAGCTCATGAGAACGTTCGTGTAGCCGGACGAAGGATCGCGCCGATAACGAAGCTGAAGAAACGACAGCCCGTCGGGGTCCTGCACGCGCGCTGAAACGTTTACGGACTGGCCCGCCTGGGGGAGAACCGGCGAATGGGTGACATCCCAGATCGCGGGCCCTGCGTTGGGTGCTGCGGCCGTGTTCGCAAGTCCCGGTGTGCCGAGCGACCGCGTGGTCAGCAGCGACAC
The DNA here is from genome assembly GCA_043775315.1 of Verrucomicrobiota bacterium. Classification (GTDB taxonomy): domain Bacteria; phylum Verrucomicrobiota; class Verrucomicrobiia; order Limisphaerales; family CANJSG01; genus CANJSG01. The sequence continues at coordinate 22,907 of JAYVSO010000064.1, read as the reverse complement.
CGGGAACTCATTCGCCGTCCCACGCAGTCGGAAGAGGACCTCCGGCATGCCCTTCAACCAACGGACCTTGGCCCGGAACGTGAGTTGAGCGCCGTTGGTGAGGCTCGACGCCAGCGGAACGCGGATCCTGTTCGCTCCGGTATCTCCACGCCCGGTCGCCACCATGTGAAGGCACCCCGAATCGCCGGTGCCGCCATTGACCTGCCAGAACGAATCCTCCTGGTTGCCCTGCGGGAACCATCCCGATATCCCAGCCGTGAACGTCTGGTTGGAAACGAGCTGCGTCGTGCCGTTGAGAAGCAGTTCGACATCGTCGACGAGCGCCTCGCCTTCACCAAGCAGGATGACCTGGAGCGAATTCGGCGTGCCGTGGGCAAGGACCACGGTCGCCGTGCGATCAATCGTCACCCACGAACCGCGCGCCGTCTCGTCGCTGGCCGCCCAACTCGTCGCGCGCCGCGCATCGGCCCGGAGATCGATCTTCTCGAGGCTGCTTCCCCCTCCATTCGCACGACCGGGCCAGCGCCCACCGCTGGAGTAAGTCGTCTCGTCTACGGCGATGTGGATCTGGTTGGTGACGGGTTGGCCGGAACCGTTGGTCGATACGACGGTGTCCGGCTTGGTCAACACAAGTTGCTCACCGGAGTTGCCCAAGGATCCCTGTAGATTTCCAAAGGCCGCCGTCGGTTGGATCAAGGGATAGAGCGTCAACAACCTTGTCCGGTCCCTGGCCACGACCACTCGGCCGGAGGGAGCGACGGCGGCGCCGGCCGGAAATGTAAAATCGGCGCCACCAGAAATCCGCCAACCCGCGATGTCGATGGTGTTGCCCGTCCGGTTTTGCAACTCAATGAATTCTTCCGACTGATCCCCGCTGATAGGGTCATACATGATCTCGCTCAGGACCAAATCGCGGCTGCGTGGCGCGGCGTTGGCGGCGGCCGGCGTGGGCGCCGCGAGACGCGAGAACTCGGGCGCTCCGTCGGGATATCGACCGGTGGAGACTCCGTTCTCCTGTCCTTTGAACCGCACCGAATCCAGCACCCGCGAACGATCGGAATTGAACAGGAACAGATCCTCGCCCGCCGCGTTGAGGGAGAAGCCGAGCTGGTTCTGGTCGAACTTCAAGAACCCCCTGGCCGCGATGACCGTTCCGGCGGGGATGACAAACCGGTTGGTGGAGACGTCGTCCGTCAGGATGCAGCCGGCGACGTTGAGCGCATTGGTGCCGTAGTTGAAGAGCTCGATGAAATCCAGCTGAGGATCATCCGTGTGCGCAAGGAACTCGTTGATGAGGATCGGCGCTAGCGAGTTGGTTGACACCGGTTCATCGGCGCCCGGCGAGCCCCCCGCCCGGTCGCTGGCAGCCCATGTCCGTGGATCCTGCGATCCATAGGAAGGCCGGGCCGCCACAAGCGAATGGCCGCCTCCATCGGCCGCCAACGGCCATGGCGGATCGGAATCGTAGTTCACCTCGACCAGCACCGCGTCCTGATTGTTGCGCAGCCGGATTGTTCCCCGGTCGTTTGGGAGCACGCCCGTGAACGCATGCGGCGTCGAAACTCCGGCGACCGCCTGGAGGTCGGCCGGAACCGCGGCGACGACGAGGAACCCACGCGCGGGCATCACGGTGTTGGTCGGGAACACGTAACCGACGTCGCCACTAAGCCGGTAGCCGCCAAGGTCCTCGGACCATTCCTGAGAGTTGTAGATCTCGATGAACTCCAGATTCCGCCCGTCGGTTCTCGCCGCCGGATGATACATGATTTCTGAAATGGCCAGCGCTGTGCGACGGGATATCGGACCGATCGGTTCACGGCCACCCTTGATCCGTTCGATCGGCAATGGCGTGTAGTTGAAGACGAAGCCCGACTGGACTCCGGCGCCGATCGTGTTCGGGGTCGCTGCGCGATCGCGGACATTCCTGACCGTCACGTTGTAGGTGGAACCCGAAGTCATCCCCGAGGTGATCAGCGAAACGGAAACGCCGTCCGGCATCACGCGGACCGAGGTCACGACGACGCCAGAACTTACAAGGTAGTTCGTGGCCTGACCCGCCGTCACCGGATCCACGGCCTCGCTGAACTGCACTAGGATGATGTTTGGATCACCGAGGTGCGAAACGGCTGACAGTGTCGGTGGAGTCGTGTCGGGCAGAACCTTTAGGGTGGCGTTGGTGGTGACCACTCCACCCAGGGAGTTGGTGATCGCGCACAGGTAGACGCTGTTGCTGTCGGCCAACGACAACGGTCCGAGGGTCAGAAGATTGCTAGTCGCTCCGGGAATCAGGGCACCTCCACGGAACCACTGAAAACCCGAACCGATCATCCGCTCCAACTGCACCCCGAAGGTGACCCTCTGGCCCTCGACGGCCGTCGTGTTCGATGGCTGCACCGAGATCACCGGAGGGCCCAGGCCGTAGACCACCAGCCGCGACGACGGAATGGGACCTTCGAAGATCCCACCAGGAATCTGCCACCGCACGCTGACGTGGTCGCCGCCGCCGCCCTCACTTTGCTGGGCTTCGATGAAGTAGCGCTTCCCCGCTTCCAGGGTGATCGGAGCCGACTGCTGGTTCGTCTCTTTGGTCCATTCGCGGAAAGCCGTCCACGCCGCGACCGACGCGATCAGGCACCGGTTCGACGGTTGGTCATCCGTGCTGAGGTAAAGCGCGGACTGGTCGTCCCCCGCGATCCAGAACGTGTAGGTGCCGTTCGTCGGCGGGATCAGCAACGCCCGGATCCGCTGGCCGTAGTTGTCCGCATAGTTCTCTGGTCCTTCCAGCGTGGTGACGATCGACTCAGTGTCGGGGAAACTGGGAAAGGAAGGACTGTTGGTCAGGCCAGCGAGGGAACTCCCACCGTTCGGCAACAGGTATACCTGCCGCAACGCACCCGGAACATCCGCCGCTAAGGCGGGGATGCATCCGGACAAGAGAACCACAACGACCAATAATCGGAACAACATGCGACTCGAACAGCGAACGGGGTGACAGGTGAAACTGTGGACCACGCCCACCCGACCTGCAACCGCCCTCCCGGCCGCAGGGAACGAACCGTTCGCGGGGATGCGAAAGACTCCCTTCCTAGGGAGACCGCCAAACTTCGGAGGTCAACCCTTCGCCTCAGGCACCACTGCACCAGCCTCCGGGGCATCGGCTGGCCCCGCTACCCGAGCCTTGGACATCTCAACTTTGATATAGTGGAGGATGACAGGCGCGAGAATCATGCCCGGAATACCCATCAACCGCTCACCAATGAGAAGCCCGATCAGGGTAAGCCACATGGGATTCTTAATGCGGTCGCCAATGATCTTGGAGTTAAGGAAATATTCCCCTTTGTGGATCACGACGAGGTAGATGAGGGCGATCAGAGCCATGTGCGAACGGTCCGGCATGGAAAGGCCGACGCAGACGATGATCGTGTTGCTTATCAGGTTGCCGATGATGGGCAGCAATCCGCAGGCGAAGGTGATGACCGTCAATGTGATCGCGTGGGGAAAACCTGCGACCACGAGAAACACCCCCGTCGCCGCGCTGTTGATCAGCGAGATGATGATCTGCGCTCCCATCACCATCCTGAAGCTGGCGAAGAACATCCTGAACCGCTGGAAAATCTCGGCGGCCGTCAGCGCGTAGAGGCTGTCCTTGCTGGAATGCGGGTCGGTATCGAGGCTGAGTTTCGAGTTGAAGAAAAGGCTCACGGCGACGACCGCGCCGATGATCAGGTAGACAAGCTGGAAGATCAGCGTGCTGACGAATCCCTGCAGGCTCTTGAAGTTCTCCATGCTCGGGTATTGCCCGGCGCTCTCCTTCTTCAACACGTCGACAAGCATGTCGTAGTTGTCGGGCAGATCGAGGCCGAAGCGATGGGCCAGCTCGTCGAGGACGGGCATCGTGTTGTCGACGATATTGGGGATCGTCACGTAGGCCTTCCTTCCGAAATGGAGGACCCCGATCGAAACACCCACAACCATCATGCTGAACAGGGTCACGGCGAGCAAACGGCTCCGCCCGAAGGCGAAGGTCTTGAGTGCCAGGTATCCGAAAAGCGTGGTCAGCAGCAGCGTCGCCATGTGCAGCCAACCCACGAGCACAAGCAGCACGGCCATGAAGATATAGGACATTCTCTGCGAACGGCTGGTCATCGCCCACCACTTCAATCGCTGCCGCCCAAACTGCAAGGTCCAATCTTCGCTGCCGCACTCGCCTCAGTGGGTCAACGCGTAGAAGATGATGTTGATGCCGAGCGGGAAGTTCTTGTTCTCGGAAAACGTGTGGAAAAACCAGTCCGCCGTTGTCTCCTCCTCCCAGCCGTCGCCGTTGTCCGTGTTGTGGCAGAGCATGACCATCAGCCGTCCTTTGCCGTCGAAGATGCCGCGGAAATGGATGTCCCGCGTATTGCCGCCCTCGTGGTTGTCTTCCCAGGTGATGCCGGTCTCCTGGCTTCGCCGAGCCGCCATGATGTTCGGCGTCTGCAACGACAGGTTGTCGTCGATGTTGTAGACGGCGTGGAAAATCGGGTGGCTGCGCGGGATGTCCTGCGGCTCAAATTCCGGGAAGACCTGCTTCAAGGCCAAGGCGACCCCGTCCCATTCGGCCTGACCCCAGAAGTCGTCCACCATCATGAACCCGCCATTCAGGAAATACCGCCTCAAGGTCGCCGCTTCCTTCTCGTCGAGGGTGATGTTTCCGGCTCCGCTCATGAAGATCCACGGATAGTCGCCGAGCTTCGGGTCGTTGATCTCGAGCACCACCGGGTCGGGGTTCACCTTGATCGCCGTCAACTGTTGAAGGCGGAAGGACAGGTTCAAATCCGCATCGCGGTAGTCGGTGAACCACGCGTAGCTGGACCGTTCGGACCGGCTTGATCGGTATTTCAGCCGGGCGAAGGTGAAGGAATCCCTCGCGAACTTCGGGTCGACCGGCCAGGTCGGAACGTCGCCCCGTTCCGTGGTCACCTCGACCAGGCTCCTTCCGCTTCGCCCGCCGAATCCGCGACCTCCCCGCATCTGCGCCAACACCGTTCCCCCGACCAAGGCGGTCAAGGCGAGCAGGGCCCAAAATTGGCGGCGATAAATCATCTGGTGGCGGCGTTAGGCTAGAAGAAGGAGATCACGGCCATTGAGACAAGGGGAAATGCCCGTCAGTTACAGGACTCTCTTCAATAGCCAGCCGACATGCCGTCCTTCCGGCTTTCGCTTGCTCCGATCCAGACGCGGTTCGTCCGATCCCACATCAAGGCCTGATACCCACCGAACGAGGGGATCCCTGCCGAACCCAGCTTGTGCCCGAACTTCACGAGATCGCGCACGGTCTCGCTCGGAAACCCCGCCTCAAGATTCACGGTCCCGCCGTCGTTCATGACCGCGCCATCGGGATCGCTGGACCCCGTGTGGTAAATGCGCGGGGCATCGCCCGCTTCCTGGAGGTTCATGCCGAAGTCGATCCAGTTCACGAGCACCTGCACATGGCCCTGCGGTTGCATGTCGCCGCCCATGACGCCGAAGGCCATGACCGGTTCGCCGCCCTGCGTGACGAACGCCGGGATGATGGTGTGGAACGGCCGTTTGTGCGGCGCGTAGCTGTTCGGCCGGCCCGGCGTGAGATCGAAGGCCTCACCGCGGTTGTGCAATCCGAACCCGAGCCCGGGCGGAACCATACCGCTGCCCATCCCGCGATAGTTGCTCTGGATGAACGACACCATCATGCCACGTTCGTCGGCCACGCAGAGGTAGATGGTGTCGCTCGTGCGGAGCGCCGGAATGCCCGGATCGTAGCGGTTCGCCGCTCGCTCGGGCTTGATCAACGCGCGTCGCTTCGAGGCGTAGTCCTTGGAGTTCAGTTCGGCGATCGGCGTCTTGAAGAATTCCGGATCGGCGAAAAGCCGCGCGCGATCTTCGAAGGCCAGCTTCTTCGCCTCGATGAAAGTGTGCGTGTAGGCCAGGCTCCCGAAACCCATCGCCTTGAGGTCAAATCCTTCGAGGATGTTCAAGGTCTGCAGCACCGACAATCCCTGCCCGTTCGGCGGGAGTTCCCAAATGTCGTATCCGCGATAGTTGGTCGAGATCGGGTCGACCCATTCGGACTTGTGCTCGGCGAAGTCGCGTTCACCCAGGAATCCGCCCTGCTCCTTCATGAACGCACTGATGAGCTTCGCTATATCGCCCCGGTAATAGGCGTCGCGTCCACCGGCCGCGATCCGCTCGAGCGAGCCGCCGAGCTGGGGATTGCGAAACATCTCCGCCTTCCGTGGGGCATGCCCAGCCGGCGCCCAAAGATTCGTCACGTTGGGCCACTTCGAGAGAACCGCCACGTTGCGCCCCCAGCCTTCGGCGATGACTTCGCTCAAAGGAAACCCGTCGCGAGCGTAAGCGATGGCGGGCGCCAGATTTGTCGCCATGGACACCCGGCCAAACCTGCCGTGCAGCGAGAACCACCCGTCCACCGCGCCCGGGACCGTGACGGGAAGCGGCCCGTAGCTGGGCATATTCGTGAGTCCCCGTTTCTTGAACTCCTCCATGGTCAGGCCGTAAGGCGAACGCCCGCTGCCATTGAGGCCATGGAGCTTTTTCGTGGCCGGATCCCAGACGATGGCGAACAGGTCGCCGCCGATCCCGCTGCCAGTCGGCTCCATCAAACCCAGGCAGGCATTGGCCGCGATGGCGCCGTCCACGGCGGAACCACCGGCCTTCATCACGTCAAGCGCGGCCTGCGTTGCCAGCGGTTGACTCGTGCAAGCCATCGCGTTCGGCGCGATGGTTTCCGAACGGGTGGCGAACGCGCGGTTGACGGGACGTTGAGTGGCCATGAGGGAGGGCAGCAGCGCGAGCGCGGCGGCAAGTAGGATCAGCCTCTGCATGCCCCGATTGGGTAGCACCCACCCGGGGCCGTGGCGAGAGGAGTCTCCGGCATCTGCGTTGGCGCTTGCCATCGGCCGGGACCGCCGGGGAATTCTACCCCATGCAACTGATCGAGGCCGGCTACACGCTCACCGATGAACACAACCGCGTGGATCTCGACGCGGTCTGCCGCCTGTTGGCTTCCACCTATTGGGCCGCCAAACGCAGCCGGGAACACGTCGAAACCAGCATCCAGCACTCTCTGTGTTTCTCGGTTTTCCATGACGGCGCCCAGGTTGGATTTGCCCGCGTCATCACGGACCAGTCGACCCATGGCTACCTGTGCGACGTGGTTCTCGACGAAGCCCATCGCGGAAAGGGAATCGGCCAAACGCTGCTGAAGTTCATCCTCGGCCACCCGCAGTTGCGCACCTGCCGGATCGACCTTGTGACGCGGGACGCGCAGGGGTTCTACGAGCCGTTCGGCTTCGGCCCGCACCGCTTCGAGTGCCTCGTGCGCTATCCGAGCGGCGTCCCGGCTGCGAAGACCTCGTCGACCGCCTCGTAAAGCGCCCAAACGATCCGCCGCACCTGCGGCCGGGTCGCACAGTAGGGTGGCATGAGCACCACGACGTTGCCGATGGGACGGGTCAGGACACCGCGTTTCGCCATCGCTTCACACACCCGGATGCCGGCGCGTTCTTTCAGCGGAAAAGCTTCCCGCGTTTGCCAGTTGCGGACCAATTCGACACCCGCCACCAAGCCCACCTGCCGGATGTCGCCCACCTGCGGCAACGCCCAAAGACCCTTCAGCTCATCGCGCAGGTTCATCTCCAACCCGGCGCGCGCCTTAGCCGAGGACGTCGACGTCAGCAGCCTCATGCTGGCCAATCCGGCCGCGGCTCCGAGCTGATTGCCCGTGTAGCTGTGGCCGTGGAAGAACGTCTTGAACTCCTCGTAATCGCCGAGGAATGCGTCGAAGACGGCCTGCGTCGTGAGCGTGGCAGCCATCGGCAGATACCCCCCGGTCAGCCCTTTCGCGACGCACAGAAAATCCGGTTGGACACCTTCGACGTGCGACCCGAAGAGCGCAGGCCGTGATGTGTCATGGTGGGCCGAGTCGCGCTGCGACTCGGCGTTCGGCCGCAGCACGGCCGAACCCACCCTCCCGAATCCCGTCATCACTTCGTCGGCGATCAGGAGCGCGCCGTGGCCACGCGCGATCTCGGCCACCTTGCCCAGCCAGCCTGCCGGCTGCGGAATCATCCCTGCCGCGCCCTGCATCAACGGTTCATAGCTGAAAGCGGAGAAAGGTTTCCTGGCCTTTGCAGCGGTCGCAAAAGTCTTCTCGACTTGGCCGACACATTCCCAACCGCACTGGCGATAGGTGCGGGCGTCGGCCCGTTCCGGCTTCGCCCGGTTGAACGGGCACCGGTAGCACGCGGGCGACATGACCTTCTCCGACTTGAAGAGGAGTCCGGCATAGGCTTTGTGGAACAACCCGATGTGCCCAAGGCTGACGGCCCCGACCGTGTCGCCGTGATACGCGCCGTCCATCGCGAGGAAGCGGGGCGACTTCACCTCCTTCGTCCGGCGCGTGAATTCGTAGGCCAGCTTAATCGCGACCTCCAGCGCCGTAGATCCGTCGTCGGAGAAGAAGACCTTCGGTAGGCGGATGCCTGATCCCTGATTCCTGATCCCTGACGATCGCGCGCTTGATCCGGCATCAGCCAGCCGGACGAGTCTTTCCGCCAAAAGGCTGGCCGGTTCGTTCGCGAAGCCCAGCGCGGAAGTGTGCGCCACCTTCGAAAGCTGCTTCTTCAAGGCCGCGTTGATGGCCGGGTGATTGTGCCCGTGAAGGTTGGTCCAGATGGAGGAATTGGCGTCGAGATACTCACGCCCATTGACGTCGGTCAGGACGGATCCTTTTCCCGACACCAACACGATCGGGTCGGACCGAAGCCAGTCGCGCATCTGGGTGAACGGATGCCAGACATGGGCGTGGTCGAGCTTGGCTAGGGAATTCATGGCGCGACGGATAAGGCGGCGAGCGCGGTGTTCAACGCCACGACATCTTCGGAGGTGTGTTTAGCCGTCAAGGTCACGCGCAGCCGGGCACCTCCACGTGCGACGGTCGGAAAGCGGATGGCAGGAATGAAGAGCCCCTGATCACGCAGCGCAGTCGCAGCCTCCATCGCCCGCGTTTCATCGCCCAGTATCACCGGGATGATGGCCGGCAAGGAGGCATCGCCGAGAGCGCCGGACGCAGCCGTAGATATCGCCAACCTGCGGATCCGCGACTGCAACGAAGCTCTGAGAAGATCGCCTTCACCCGAGGCGCAAATACCCACCCCGGCAGCGGCTGCCGCCACCTGCGGCACCGCAGGAGCCGTGGAGAAAATGAAGCTGCGGGCCTTGTTCACCAGAAAGTCGATCAACGTCCGCGACCCGCAGACATAGCCTCCTGCCGAGCCAAACGCTTTGCCTAGAGTTCCCATCTGCACCTCGACACGATCCGCGACCCCGAGTTCATCCGCCAAACCCCGGCCACCATGACCCAGCAACCCGGTGGCGTGGGCTTCATCAAGCATGAGCCAAGCGCCGAAACGGTCCTTGAGCTCGACAATCTCCCTCAGCGGCGCCGTGTCGCCGTCCATCGAGAAGACGCTTTCCGTCACGATCAGGATCCGGCTGCTCGCGTGATGGTCGAGCGCCCACTGGAGCGTTTCTTCCAGGTCCTCCATGTCGTTGTGTCCGAAAACCCGCAACCGCGCCCCGCTCTGCCGCGCCGCATCGACGCAACAGGCGTGGACGAGCTTGTCGATGATGATGACGTCGTCCTTCTCCAGCAGCGCGCAGATCGTCCCGACGGCCGTGGCGTATCCGGACGAAAACGTCAGCGCCGCCTGGGCACCCTTGAACGCGGCGATGGCTTCCTCGAGTTCGTGATGGGGATTCAGCGAACCGCAGACCAGGCGCGAAGCCCCGGAGCCCACACCGAAGTCGCGCATTGCCCGCGTGGCGGCTTCCTGAAGAACGGGGTGGGTCGCAAGACCGAGGTAGTCGTTCGACGAGAAATTCAGGAGCGAACGACCGTTGAACCGGATAGTGCGGCCCTGGGCCGACTCGATCCGGCGAAGCTCGCGCAGGAGCCCGTTGTCGTGCAGGACGCGGAGCCGCTCGCCGAGGTCGTGTTCGAAGCCGTTCACTGGAGGCGGAAACTACGGTGAACACTCCGTGGAACCAAGCGTGTTGCGGCAAAGACAGTGGGATGAAATCAAACCCGAGGCGGGCTCAGGTCCACGCCCCGATCCGGCTGTCGAGTTGGAAGACCTGTCCGGAGACATGCTGAAGACCGGCAAGGAAGACGATGAACCGGGCGGCTTCGTCCAACGTGCCGATCCGGCCGAGCACGTTGACGCCGGAGAGATCGGCGAACTGCCCGGGCGTCAGTTTCGCGGTCATGCCTGTCGGCAAGACTCCCGGAAGCACGGCGTTCACGCGGACGTTACGCGAGCCCAACTCGCGGGCCAACGACTGGGTCAGGCCAATCAAACCCGCTTTTGCGGCCGCGTAGTTCGACTGGCCCCGGGTGCCGTTCCGCGCCGCCCAACTGGAGATGTTCAGGATGTGGCCGGACCGGGCAGACGCCATCGCGCGGGATACGGCTTGGGCGCAGAGAAAGGCGCCCTTGAGGTTTACATCGAGCGCCTGCTGCCACTCATCGTCGGACAAGGTCACGAGCGATCCGTCGGCCGTGACGCCGGCGTTGTTGACGAGGCAATCGATGCGTCCAAAGCGTTCGATGGCCGCCTTGACCAGCGCCTGGCAGGCGGCGCGGTCGATGACATCGAGCGAGGTAAGCCAAGAGCACGCTTCGCCAGCAGATGCGTCGGACTCGTCCGCGGCCCAGGATTCCATTCGATACGCCGCCGCCACGACTTTCCAGCCGTGCCGACGGAACTCCGCGGTCAACGCTCGCCCCAATCCGCCGGCGGCTCCCGTTACCAGGGCGACCGGGGAATCTTGGTTTTCGGACGCGCAGTTCATCGGTTCAGCACGCGGGACGAACGGCCCACGCACCTTCGATCATCGAGGCGGTGACGGGTCCGCGATGATGGATCACGGCGCCGTGAGTCTCGTAGGCCGGGTTCATGGGGATCGCAATGAGGTCGGCAAGTGCGCCTTCTGTGAGTTCGCCCAATTCCCCGGTCCGGCCGAGCGAGCGGGCACCGTTGACGGTCGCCATGCGGACCACCTGTTCCCACGGGACCTGCGGATGCTGCCGGGAAAATTCCTGCATCTCGTCGAACATGCTGAGCGGGGGCACGAATCCGCGGTTCGCCGGCAGGCTGGCCGAGCTGTCGGTGCCCAGGCAGAGATTGACTCCTGCGTTGGCCAGCTTCGCGTGGGGAAACGCCCGGTGACCGAAATAGGAATGGCTCAGGGGACAGTGGACCACGGAGCTGCCCGACCGGGCGAGGAGTTCGTCGTCATGCTCCCAGAGGTAGTTCACATGGACGGCGAGGAAGCCGGGCCCCAGCAGGCCCGCCCGATCCAGCGCTTGGACGGGCGATCCGGTTCCGCAATCGCCCATGTCCCGTTGCGCCCTCAACCATTCGAAGAGTGGCCCGCGCCTAAACATGAACATGTCGAACTCGTCGGCGGACTCGGAAAGATGGGTCGTGACGGGCCATCGCCGGTCACGCGACGCCGCTCCGGCCAACTGCAGAAGTTCGGGCAAGGTCGAATAGGGCGCATGCGGCGAAAGCGCCGCACGAGAACGCCCGGGGGGCATGGCTTCGGCGGTCCGGATGGCCTCGGCAACGATCTCAGTCGGCGAACTCTGCGCGCGCACACAGGTCATCTCGATGAACGAAGTCACCCGGAGCGGCGTGGAGTTCCATGACTCCAGAAGAATGGCGGGAACGGCCTCGATGTCGGCCACGGACGTGCACCCCGACTCGACTAGCTGACGAGCGCCTTCGGTCCATGACCGCGCAAAGTCGGCGTCTGTCCACGAGCCCTTCAGTGCCATTATCGCCTTGATCCACTGGGCGAAATCCCGCGTCGGCGCGATCCGACCGGCCATGCCCGTGTAGTCGAGATGGCAATGGGCGTTGATGAGGCCGGGTAGAAGAATCGATTCGCCAAGATCAACGATCTGATGGCCGGTGGATTGAAGCGACGCCCACGCGCCGACAGCCCGGATCCGGTTTCCTTCGACCAGCACGGCACCGTCGTCGATGGCGGGACGGCTGATCGGCAAGACTGTTCTGGCACGGAGGAGAAGCATCGTTCGGTCTCGAAATGAAACAGGACCGGGCCACGTGGGCGACCCGATCCTTGGAATAAAAATCGAAAGGAAGTCTAGACGACGGCCTGTCGCTTCACCTTCAAGCGGGCGGCCACGGAGTGCTTCTTGGCCTTGGTCTTGTTGTGGCGCTTGCGGATCTGCTGCTCGATCTTCTTCGTGACGAGATCGATGGCGGCGTAGAGGTCGCTCTCGTGGTCCTCGGCGAAGAGGTCGTTGCCGGGAACGGCGAGGCGGATGGAACACCCGAAAGCCTTCGCCGGGGAGCGTGTGTTGTCGTGGTCGATCGTGACGCGGGCGTCGATGGCCCGCTTCTCGAAATGGTCGAGCTTCTCGATCTTGGAAAGGATGTGGTCCTCGATTCCCTGGGTTAGTGTCAGGTTGTGCGTGGAGAGGATGAGCTTCATACGTTTTTGATGTGCTGCGAGTGAACGTTTCGCCCAATTAGGCCGTGAGCGCCACGGGAAATTTTCAGAAAACTTTCAGAAGACGGCAAAAAGGAGCTCAAGCGAGTTTCTCGATGCAGTCCGTCAGGAAGGGCATCAGCTGTTTCTTGCGGGAGACGACGCCATCGAGTTCGTAGAGCGCCTTGCCGATCTCGGGATAGCTGATGGTCGCCTGAAATTTTTCGTCCGCCGCCACGGCAAGGACCGAACACTGGGTGGCGACGTCCGTGACGAGGAGCGCCGAGAAGAAATAGCCGTTCTTCCGGCGGTAGACCGCGAGCGCTTCCTGCACTTCGGCGTGGCGCTTCCAGAACTGGTCGAAACCGACTTCCTCGATCTGCGCGACACTGAATGTCCGGCCCTGCTCGACGTATTCCTTGCAGTCGGTGGTGATGGCCTGCTCGGCCGTCCGCGTGACGAGGACCGAGCCGAAGGAGAAGATCTGCTCGGTGAACTCGGTCGCGTTGATCCCGGTGATGGCCTCCAGCTTCTGGAGGATACGGGCGTCCTTCTCGGTGGTCGTGGGGGACGTCAGGTTCAACGTGTCCGACACGAGTCCGGCCAATAGCAGCCCGGCGATGGCCTTGGGCAGTTCCACTCCCTCGCGGAGGAAGCAGTCGGCCACGATGGTGCTGGTGGAACCGACGGGTTCGTTGCGGAAAAGGATCGGCTGGATCGTGCTGAAGGTGTTGATCCGATGGTGGTCGATGACCTCGATGATCCGCATCTGCTCGGCGCCGTTCACCGCCTGGGTGAGTTCGTTGTGGTCCACCAGGATCAGCTGGCGGTCGACCTTCTTGAGGAAGTCCGTCTTGGTCACGATGCCGATGACCTCCTGGGTGTCGCCCACGACGGGGAAGGCCTGGAACTGGGAGGCGACCGCGAGCCGCTCGGCGTCGCACAGGAGTTCGTCGTCGCGGAAGGAGAGGAAATGCTCGTCCATCATGTGGTGGACGGCGATCGCGGACCGCAAAAGCATCGAGGTCGTGGCCGAGTCATGCGGCGAAAGCAGCACGCTGACCTCGTTCTTCTTCGCCAGATCCATCACCGACGCTTCGATGTCCAGCCCGCCGGTCACCACGATGACACGGACCCGGCCCTTGACGGCGATCTCCTGCACGCCCTGACGGTCGCCGACGACGACGATCAGCTTCTCCGGCGGATACTGCGGCATGCGCTTGGCGAAGGATTCCTGCTTCATCGCCGCGACCATCAGGATGAGCTGCTCCTCGCGGTCCGGCTCGACGGCGAAGAGCATCTTGGCGTTCAGGGTGCGCGCGAGGTTCCTCACGCTGGCGGAGACGCGCCGAGAATCGAACGGGCGGTTCGGGGCCGGGAAGAAGAACTTGGCGACCTTGAAGAGCGACAGCAGGCCCTTGCAGTGCCGGGCCGGGTCCAGGATCGGGAGGACACGGATGCCACGCTCCTCCATGATGGCCAACGCCTCGGCCACGGTGGTTTCGGGACCGACGTTGACGACGTTCGCCGCCATCACGTCCCGCACCCGCGGCGAGACGTCGGGCACGAAGCGCGGCGGCTCGACGCCGAATCGTTTCAGGACGAAGTCGATCCGGTCGTTGATGTCGCCGCAGCGGGCCGCCACCGCCTCCGGCATGCCGGTGCGGCGCTTGTATTCCGCATACCCGATGGCGGAACAGATGGCGTCGGTGTCCGGATTCTTGTGCCCGATTACGAGGACTTCACTCATGCATTCTGGCAGTGCTTTGCGGTCTGGAACCCCCGCCGCCCTGCTCTAGTTCATATTCCACCCGGCAAAGCACGAAATCCAAGCCCGGAAAGTCGTGCGGTCCCGAAGTAGCATCCGTGCAGCCCGACCGGAGGCGAACATGCGCCCTTGCTCCCATGACGGTGCGCTCCTTAAATCCGCCCGTGCCTACGAAAGTCGTTGCCGTCGCCAATCAGAAAGGCGGGGTGGGAAAGACCACCACCTCCGTGAACCTCTCCGCCTGCCTTGCCGCGCTCGGCAAACGCGTCCTGATGCTCGACCTCGATCCCCAGGCCAACGCGACCAGCGGCGTCGGCCTTGAAAAGACCGAAGGCGCCTCCTGCTACCGTGTCCTTTTGGGCGAAGGCGGCTTGACCGACAAGATCCAGCAGACCGCCTTCGAGAACCTTTGGGTGATTCCGAGCGAACTCGATCTCTGCGGCGCGGACATCGAACTGTCGCGCCAGGAGAACTACCTCCAAAAGCTGAAGAACGCCCTCCAGCCGATCGCGGAATCCGGACGCTTCGACATCATCCTGATCGATTGCCCGCCGTCGCTCGGCATCCTCACGCTGAACGCCTTCACCTCGGCCAACTACCTTCTCGTCCCGCTCCAGTGCGAATACTACGCGTTGGAAGGCATCTCGATGATCACGCGGTTGTGGAACCAGCTTCGCGACACCGGCATCAATCCCGGTCTGGAACTGCTCGGCGTCGTGATGACGATGTTCGACGGCCGGACCAATCTTTCCCACCAGGTCGTCGGAGAAGTCCGGCAGCATTTCGGCGACAAGGTTTTTGAGACGGTCATTCCAAGGACGACGCGCCTCGCCGAGGCGCCCAGCTTCGGCAAGCCGATCATCCACTACGACAAATACAGCGCCGGCTCGGCAGCCTACGAGGTGCTGGCTGAAGAAGTGGCGAAGAGGTTGGGGATTTAAATCCGAAGGCCGAATCCACAAAGGCCAAAGGAAGCACCAAGCTCGAAGGTCAAAACAACACGGTCGAGCCGACCGGACTAATCATTTTTTCCCTTCGGCCTTGGGATTTCTTTCGGCCTTCGGCCTTCGCGCTTCGGATTTCCAATTCAGTGGCAGTCGCAGCCGCCGAGGCCGGACATCACTCCGGCCATCTCGATGGCGGCGTGGGCGGCTTCGATGCCCTTGTTGAACTTGGGATCAAGACAGCGGGTCTTGGCGTCGGCTTCCTTGTTCACCAGCAGCACCTCGTGGATGACGGGAATATGGAAATCGAGCTGGATCTGGGTCAGAGCCATCGTGATGGCCTCGCCGATGTGGTTCGCATGGGCCGTCTTCCCCTGAAGGATGAGCCCGAGGCAAATGATGGCGTCGAACCGGTGTTTGCCGCGCCCGGCCAACACGGCGGTCACGAGAGGAATCTCATACGCGCCCGGCACGCGGACGATCGTCACCTCCTTCGCTCCAGCCGCCTTCAACGTGGCCTCGGCCGCGTTGAGCATGGAGTCGACGTAGTGCGCGTTGTATTTGGCCGCGACGATGGCGAAGCGGCCCTTGGTTGCAGCGGCTTTGGGAGTCTTGAGCTTTTTGAGCATTGGCTAGTTTAAGATTAATTGGGAAATCAAACGAAGTCTTCAGGATCGCGACGCCGGGTCAGTCCGAGCTCAATGAGCTGCTGTCGCATCACAAGGTCGGGATTCTGAAAGACATCCTCGGCCGCATCGTCGTCGTAGTAGAAATCGATGGGATTGGCCCGAGGCTTGGAGATCAGGAACTGGAAGATCTCGGCATATCGCTTTCCATCACGTGTAGTGGCAGAGAGCGGGGTGAAGCCGAATGAATCCTTGAACTCAAGCGAGGCACCGTTTTTAACCAGCCATTCCACGACCTCCAGCGGACTTACAATCGTGGCATGTATGAGTGGCGTGGTGCCAGAATCACATCGCGTGTTGATGTCGGAACCCCATTCGAAGAGCACCTTGGCCAGTTCCAGCTGGCTTTCGATGATGAGGTAATGGAACGCGGTCTCCCCGACCGAGGAGCGATAGTGGATGCAGTTTGGATCGTGGGTCAGAAGGGCCAAGGCCCGGGGGAGATCGTTGTAAACAGCCTTCAGGAACTCACGCTGCTTGTAGTGGTTCTTGAACTCGTCATCGGATGTCGCAGTGGTCTTAGGCTTCTTTGGCATGGGACGTTGAGATGCCGAATTGAAAAGCTTGAGATGCGTGCTGGTGATTCGGCGTTTGGCCTCCGGCCTTCGGGCTTCAGATCGTATGCCCCATCTTCTCCTTCTTGGTCTTGAGGTATTTCGCGTTGTGCGGGTTGGCCTTCACGCGGATGGGAACCTGCTTGGTGATCTCCAGCCCGTAGCCCTCGAGGCCCACGACCTTCTTCGGGTTGTTGGTGATGAGCTGGATGGTCTTCAGGCCGAGGTCGGAGAGTATTTGCGCGCCGATGCCATATTCGCGGAGGTCCATCGGGAACCCGAGCTTCAGGTTGGCTTCGACAGTGTCGTAGCCCTTCTCCTGGAGCTTGTAGGCCGCGATCTTGCCGGGCAGGCCGATGCCGCGACCTTCCTGGCGCATGTAGAGAAGGACGCCGGTGCCGGAGTCGGAAATCTGCTGCATGGCCTTGTGGAGCTGGGGGCCGCAGTCGCAACGGCGTGAGCCGAAGACGTCGCCGGTGAGGCATTCGCTGTGGACGCGGACGAGGACGTTCTTCTTCTTGGCCACATCGCCTTTGACCATGGCGATGTGGTGCTGGCCATCGATCGTCGACTTGTAGAGGTGCAGGTCGAAGTCGCCGTAGTCCGTGGGCATCTTGACGACCTCGACGCGTTCCACGAGGCGTTCGCTACGACGGCGGAACTTGATGAGATCCTCGATGGTGCAGACCTTGAGTCCATGCTTCTGGGCGAACTTCCGGAGCTGCGGTAATCGCATCATCGTGCCGTCGTCGGCCATGACCTCGCAGATGACGCCCGCAGGCCGGCAACCGGCCAACTGGGCCAGATCCACTGCCGCTTCAGTGTGGCCGGCGCGTTGGAGGACGCCGCCGGGTTTGGCGCGTAGCGGGAAGACATGCCCCGGCTGGACGAGGTCGGCCGAGGTGGCTTTGACGTCGGATAAGATGGAAATGGTGCGGGCACGGTCGGCGGCGGAGATGCCGGTGGAGATGCCTTTGGCGGCGTCGACGCTGACCTGAAAATCGGTCTTAAAGGTGTCGCGGTTCTGCGAAACCATGCTGCCGATGCCGAGCTGTTCGAGACGGCCGCCGGTGGTGGGAACGCAGATCAGTCCGCGGCCGAACTTGGCCATGAAGTTGACCGCCGCCGGAGTCGCTTTTTCGGCGGCCATGATGAGGTCGCCTTCGTTTTCCCGGTCGTCATCGTCGACGACGACGATCATGCGGCCGCGCCGGATGTCGTTGATGCCTGACTCGATGGGATCGACGCTGTTCTTCATTTGCGGGCGAAAGATAGCCCGGAAGCGTCGTTGGACCAGAGGGAAACCCGCTCAGTCACGGAAACGGGGACTAGAGGTGAGGAATCAACTCGGACACGTCGACCTCGAAGCCTTCGAGGACGGTGGATCGGAGCGAACCCTGCTTGGCCGCGACGGAAATGAGGTCGTAGTCCTGGCCGTTGAGCACGAGCACTTCCACTGCGGCGTTGCCGGGATCGACGACCCAGAATTCACCGATGCCAAAACGGCTGTAGAGCCGGCGCTTCTTGTAGCGGTCAACCCCGATGGTCGACAGGGAGACTATTTCAACCACCAGACTGGGGACACCCACGATCGATTGCTTGCCAATCGTCCCCAACGAGGAACGGCCCACGAACGTAAGGTCGGGTTGGACGATGTTTTCGGCGTCGAGGACAACGTCGATCGGCGACGGCAGCAACTGACCCAGGCTGCGGGTCTTAATGTAGGCGCCGAGGCTCAGGGTCAATTCCCGGATCCACGCCTGATGCTGGGTGTCCGGACCGGGAAGCATCAGCAACTCGCCGTCGATGACCTCGTAGCGCTGGTTATCTCCGAGAGTATGATACTCATCGTAAGACCAGCGCTTCTTTTTGGGATTGGAAGCAGTCTGAACCAGCACGGCTTCCTTTGTTATCAGCAAAGCGTTGCGAAACAATCCCAATCTTCAACATCGGCTCCGACCGACGCGATTATTCGCATCAGGTCCCGAGAGACGAAGTCCCGATCGTGCCGGTGATTTCTTCGACGTAGCCAGGCGCGGAAACCGCCTTGAGATGAAGCCTGACCCGTTCGAGACGGCCCTCGATGTCGAGCCGGCGCGATTCGTCGGCGTAGTTCGGTTTTGCGAGGAACTGGCCGAGGTAACCCTGGTGGCGTTGCCACAGGGCGAGCTCGCGTGAGCGCCGCGTTTCGAGCCTCGTGCGATACCAGTCGCTGGCGAGCAGGGACTCGCGGGTAAACAGACTGCGGAACTCGGTGGAATCCAACCGGTGATCCCCGGTTTCCTCGTCGCGCATGATGTCGAGGAGCGCCTTCAACGGAGGGCACGCGAGATTGATGCTCCCGTCGTTGAAGTAGTGCATCGCGACACGGCGCTGGGTGGAGACGATGACGTCCATGCCGTCCGCGAAGAGTTCCATTTCCTGAAGCTCCGGCCGCAGCATTTCAGGCGTGAAGACGACATGCGGATGGTAGAAGACGCGTCCGAAGAAGGCGCGGACGAACCGGGCCGTGATGCGGTTGCCGAGGCGGCTGGAGAGGACCTTCTTCCCCTTGAACTCCATGTCCGGGACCTTCTCAAGGTAACCTTCGGCCAGAAGGAACTTCGGATCGCGTTCCTTGGGCGACATGCGGCACCAGACCTCGGGCACCAGAAGACTGATGTCGTGGTCGACGCGGCATTTCGGACCGACGTAACCGGCCGCAGTGACGAAGCCTTCATGGCCGGTTAGTATCCAGCTCACGAGGGCGTCGTTGAGGTCCAGGATCGGCGGCAGGGCATTGAACGGTCCCTTGGTCAACGCCCCTTCCGAACCGGCACCGGTCGTCGAAGGAGATTTGCCGGTCATCGAGCAGATGAACTCAAGGAACAACTCAGGCAGTTCCAGATGATGGATCGGGTTGAAGACGGCCAGCGGGGGAACACCAGCCGAGAGATCGGGCGGGTTGTTCCGCCGTCCGGGAAGGACGGCGTTGACCGGGGTCAACACCGGCTTGCCAGTGGGAATCTTCCGGCGAAGGCGAAGGCCGACTTCGGCCAAATGGACTTCCCTCGGCATCAGCAGATCGGGCCGGGTCTGAAGGTAGCGTGGGTTTTTCGTGGGTTTGCCGTCGACGATGCGCGGACGGGCGTTGCAAACCACGTAGGATGGTCCTGTGTCCGCCGTGGCGGCTTCGAGGATCAGCTTGGACATGGGCTCCGAAAACCGGACGAACGAGATCGCGTCATCGACGAGATCGCCCGCGTCTTGCTGGTTCAAAGGCGCGTAGTTCGAAAAGAAGTTGCCGGGCCGCGCCATGTCCAACTCGGTCTGCTTGTCGTATCCGGGATTGGTGGCGTCGTCTGGCCTTTGGAAGAGCCGGTTCTCCGTGTTCTTCACGAACTTCACCGAAGCGTGGTGCGCATACTCGGGGTTGAGATTCTCGAGCTTGTTCGTCGGAACGACGACCGACGCGGTGATGTCGTCCTCCATCTGGAGCTTGGCGCCGGGATGGAAGTCCTTCCGCATGCCGAAGACCCGCCACGAACCATCCTCGTCGTAGCCGACCCGCAGATGGTTCGAGATCAGTTTGCGGCCGTCGCACTTCAGTTCGTTGGCCGGAGTTCCATTGATCGCATCGACTCCGAAATGCTTCCGCCATCTGTCGCCCCAGGTGGGTTTGTAGTAGCGCTTCACCACGAAAACCAGCTCCTTGATGTGCGGCGGAATGGTCCGGAGCCATGAATCGAATTCGTCGTTGTAGTCGATGGAGCTCGGCGTGAGCAGCTTGATCACGGAACCCAACGACCGCTCCGGATTGAGGATTGTCCGGCTGTCGGGGCTCTGCCGTGCCAGATCCCGGAACCGACCCGAGTAGTCCCGAACGATGATGGCCTCGACCTGGTCGAAATCATGTTCGAAGTCGGCCACGAAAACGGGTCCTTGGATGATGGCGTCGCTCAGCGCCTTCGAAATCTCGGACTTGCCGCCACCCGAGACGGTGCAGGGTTTGTGGCACACGGTCGGTTCCGCCACCGTGCCGACCAGACGCCACGATCGGTCGCCCGGGGGCTTCTCCATGTGGAGGCGATAGCCCGAAGGCCGCACGTAGTTCTTTCCGGGAAGGAGCTTGATGGACTGCTCCTTCCCGTCGCGCTCCCAGGTGATCCGCAGTTTCCGCATGTCGAAGGCCGCGTGACCGGGCACGTAGAGAATCTCGGGGAACTTGCGATCGATGGCGTAACCCTCCGGCTGCACGTGCATCAAGTCGCCGTGTCGCTCGACCATCTCAGCGAACGAATAGCCCAACTTCGGCATGTGCACGTCGCCGCTGAACTCCTCGCCGAGATCGTAGCTCGGAAACACCATGGCTCCGCCGGCGTGTTCTTCCTCGACCATTCCCATGAGGTTGGCCGCAAAACTGATCTGGGTTTTGACCTCCTTCTTGCAGTAGCCGAAGTAGTTGTCGGCGATGATCGTGACCACCACGCCCTTCTCGTCGCGGGCGGTCAGTTTGAAGGCGCTTCCACCGTTGTAGATGTCGTCTTCGTGCTTCCAGCACATGCCGTCGGCGCGTTGGCGTTCAGTCGCCTTGTCCCAGTGCGGCAGGCCCACGGCCTTCTTGGTCACGCCGACAAGGTGGGGCGCGAGGATGATGCAGCCCGTGTGGCCCGACCAGTGGTCGACATCAAGGCCAGAGTCGTTTTCGGGCAGGAACGGATCTCCTGCGTTGCCGAAGATGGTTTCGACGAAGTCGAGGTTGCTGACCAGGTTTCCGGGCGCGAAGAACCGGATCTCGCTGCGCTTCTCCTCGCAGTAGCCGGGAACTTCCGGACACACGATCGGCCGGATCATCAGCGACACGAAGCATTCGGCATGGTCCGCCTGGCTGGCGGTGATCGGCAGGCGCATCAGCTCGGGCGGCGGATTAAGCGCGACGGCCAACATCTTGCCGAAAGTCGCAAGTGGAACGGCAAGTTTGTCGTCCGGGATCGGAAGGCCGCCTTCGGCAACATGGAAAACCCCGGCGGTCGTGCGGCGGTCCTTCGCGGGATTGTGCAGCACGCCGTTCCGGACACGGTAGGAGCTAATGATGTCGGAGACGAATTTGTCCTGGTCCGGCGGCAGCGAGAGCTCACGGGCCAGACCGGGCATGTCGAGGATGAACGTCGTCGAAGGCAGTTTCGCCGGAGCGCATACGTCGTAAAGATAGTCGTTCAACCACTGCTGGATACGCCAGTCCGCCGGACAGAGGTAGTTCGCCAGAAGGCGGTTGGTCTCGCGGTTGCGGGCCAGCAACTGGCCGGATGCCTGTTGCAGCGGGCCGGGCGGCACCGAGTGCAGCGCGGGCAGTCCGAGCAATGCGAGCCGGAGGTTGATCGACTGGAGCAGCGTGAGCTGCGTTTCCGAAACGGACATGGCTGGCGTCGAGATCATCGTGGGGGGGCCGGGGCTGGGAAATCGCCTCCGACGTGCGGATGCTAGAAAGCATTCCCGCCGTTCTCCAACTGGAATCGCGACCTTGAAGGAAGAATTAGCAGGCGCCTCTTCCTGCGCCCGTCAGAATTACCCGGACTTCACATGCGACTGGTCGCTGACCCGAGCCGTCACAATCGTTGAACCCTTTCCCGCGCTGCCGAGTTTTCCTGCAACTATGAAAGCGATTCTCACAGCCTTTCTCAGAACCAGTTTCGGACTGCTCGCCTTGTTGCCAGCGCTCCCGCTGTCGGCCGCCGACGCCAAGAAGGACATCATCGAAAAGACCTTCACCCTCACGGACAGCGGCAAGCTCATCTCCAACGTCGAGGCGGGTTCCGTCACTGTGACCGGTGGAGACTCGAAATCCGTCATGGTGAAAGACACAAGGGAAGCCGAGAACGCCAATGACACCGGGGCAGTATTTCGTTGAAGACCGTTGAAGGCGGAAAAGTCTACGCGTCGACCAGCGGCGGCTCGATCCACATCACCGAAGGTTCCGGGAAATTCGACCTCCGCACGGCCGGTGGCAGCATCAAGGTCAGCAAGGATTGACCGCAGACTTCTGTGATTTACCACGCGTCCACCGGGTGGTCGTAAACGAAAAGAGCCCGGCAACCCGGGCTCTTTTGAATCCATAGGCTCGGACTAGAATCAGCTGGAAAGCGCACCGGCAGCCGAGGCGCTTTGGCGGAAGACAATCTTGCCCTCTTCCACTGTGACAAGGACAGGTTCGGTCTCATGCAGATTGCCGCGAAGGATTTCTTCGGCGAGCGGGTCTTCGAGATGGCGTTCGACCGCACGGCGCATCGGACGCGCGCCGTATGCCGGGTCGAAGCCTTTCTCGATGAGGAATTCGCGGGCCTTGTCGTCGAGGGTGACTTTGATTTCCTTCAGCTTGATGCGCTCGATGAGCTTCGCGATCTCGAGATCCACGATGTGC
>JAYVSO010000063.1:0-20032 GCA_043775315.1 Verrucomicrobiota bacterium | reverse complement strand
AAATCCGCCGCCGAAATGCGCGCACGGACCAGATACTTGTTCTTCAATGTCTCTCAGCCAGTTGGGCAGACCCAAGCCCTCTCAGCTAGGAAAGACCCTACCTGGCCAAGTGACCGCCAGTCCCCGGCCGCATCCCAGCACCCCCTCGGCCGCACCCCGGCCACGGCCCTGCTCCAACCCTTTTCAGGTTATCCGCCCACCCTTTTCATTTATTCCCGGCTGATACCGAAGACACTCCTTTGCCAACTCCGACACCTGTCTGTCCCACGGCGGCGGCGGCAATGCCACCTTCATGGATGGAAGCGGGGAGTTCCTTACGACATCCAAACTACGCGAAGCACTGCGCAAACAAGGAACCGCCGCCAACCGCATCTGGCTGCCCAACTCCGACTCCGCCGGGCGCGGCAATCCGTAGGCTCCAATAGTTTATCATCCACGAAGACCACCGACGGCCCCAAGTCCCGGACCGTCGATCATGCCGGCGATGATTGGGACGCAGGCGGTGGCTCGCGCGCCGATGGTAAGATGGCCGACGCGGAGGCCGGCCACGGGGGGGAATTCTGCCGGGCCGCCGCTACGCGATCAGCTTCTTCACCAGCTCCCCGTGGATGTCGGTCAGGCGGAAGTCGCGGCCTTCAAAGCGGTGGGTGAAGCGCGTGTGCTCGATGCCGAGCAGGTGGAGCATCGTGGCGTGCAGGTCGTGCACCGAGACGGGATCGGACACGATGTTGTAGCCGAAGTCGTCGGTCTGGCCGAGGACGAGGCCCGGCTTCACGCCGCCGCCCGCCATCCAGAGGGAGAAGCAGCGCGGGTGATGGTCGCGGCCGAAGCTGGTCTTGGTGATGTCGCCCTGAGAATAGGCCGTGCGGCCAAATTCTCCGCCCCAGATGACCAGGGTGTCGTCGAGCAGGCCGCGTTGTTTGAGATCCTTGACCAGAGCGGCGCTGGCTTTGTCCGTGTTCTTCGTCTGGTTCTTGATGCCGTCGGGCAAGCCGCCGTGGTGGTCCCAGTCGCGGTGGCAAAGCTGGACGAAGCGCACGCCGCGTTCGGCTAGGCGCCGCGCGAGCAGGCAGTTGTTGGCGAAGGACGATTTGCCCGGTTCCGCGCCGTAGGCCTCGAGGACCTCCTTGGGTTCCTTCGCGAGGTCCATCAGGTCCGGCACGCTCGTCTGCATGCGGAAGGCGAGTTCGTAGTTCTCGATGTGCGTGGCGATGTCTGGATCGCCGAGCGCGCCGAGCTGACGGCGGTTGAACTCCTGCATCGAGTCGAGCAGCTGCCGGCGGGCGCTGCCGCTGAGACCGGGCGGGTTCGAGACGTAGAGCACGGGATCGCCCTGGCTGCGGAGCTGCACGCCCTGGAAGTTGCCGGGAAGGAATCCGTTTCCCCAGTAGCGCGTTTGCAACGACTGGCCGCCGCTGCCGCTCACGAGGACGACGTAGGCCGGAAGGTTCTGGTTCTCGCTGCCGAGCCCATAGGCGAGCCACGCGCCCATCGTCGGCCGGCCGGGCTGCTGGTTGCCCGTGCCGAAGAAGGTGACGGCCGGATCGTGGTTGATCGGGTCGGTGTGCATCGAGCGGATCAGCGCGATGTCGTCCACGATGCCGCCGATGTTCGGGATCATGCTGCTCAGCTCGACGCCGGACTTGCCGTAGCGCTGGAAGTCGAAAGCGGGACCGACGCACTTGAGGACGGACTGGCCCGCGGTCATGCCGGTGATGCGCTGGCCCATGCGCACGCTCGGCGGCAATTCCTCGCCGGTCATCTCCTTGAGCTTCGGCTTGTGGTCGAAGAGATCGAGGTGCGAGGGCGCACCGGACTGGAAGAGGTAGATGACGCGTTTGGCCTTGGGCGCGAAGTGCAGGGTCTTCAGCGCACCGCCGCTGCCGGACGGAGCCGCGCCAGCGCCGAAGAGGGACGGCTGGAACAACGTGGCGAGCGCCATCGCACCCAGTCCGGTCGTGCTGCGGGTGAGGAAGGCGCGGCGGGTCAACGCACGTTCGATGTCGGGTTGGAAGATCATGGCGAGGTAGGCGTGCCCTGGTCGCGGAGCGACAACGGAGATTAGCCAGCCACGAAGTGGCTGGTATCCGGCCGAAAGGAATTCGTCCCGGAGGGACGGTGGAAGGCTCGGGTTGCTCCGGCGTCCCTCCGGGACTCCGAATTGATTGGGTCGAGATCCAGCCACCTCGTGGCTGGCTAATTTCCTTCGGCCCTTCGGGCCTATCCCATCGGACGAAGTTGTTGAGAAGTCGGACGCCCTCATTTCGTGATGGCCTCGTTGAGGTTGAGCAGCACGTTGGCCACGGCGGTCATCGCGGCGAGTTCGGCCTTGTCGATGGAGGTGGGGGCGGGCGATTCGCCGACTTTGAGCAATGCCTCGGCCGACTTGGGATCGCTTTGGAAGTTGGCGAGCTGCTGGTCGAAGGTTTTCTTCAGCAGCGCCGTTTCCTCGGGTTGCGGCGGGCGTCCGAGCGTGTGGCGGAAGGCGAGCACGAGACGCCGGTTCAAGTCGGAGGGCGCTTCGGCGAAGACGCGCTGGGCCAGGCCGCGCGCGGCTTCGACGTAGGCCGGATCGTTCATGAGCACGAGCGACTGGAGCGGCGTCTGCGTGCGTTGGCGGAGGAAGGTGCAGACCTCGCGGTTCGGCGCGTCGAACGTGGCGAAGGACGGATAATGCGCCGAGCGCCGCCAGAAGACATAGAGGCCGCGCCGGTAGAGATCGCCGCCCTTGTCCTGCTTGTAGGTAGCGTCCACGCCGTCCCAGATGCCGGGCGGCTGGTAGGGCTTCACGCTGGCGCCGCCGATCTTCGAGTTGAGCAGGCCGGAGACGGCGAGGGCGTTGTCGCGGATGAACTCGGCGTCGAGCCGCACGCGCGGCCCACGGGTGAGGAGCCGGTTGTAGGGGTCCTTCTCCAGCTTCTCCGGAGACACGGCCGCCGACTGCCGATAGGCCGCGCTGGTGACCATCATGCGGATCAGCCCCTTCACATCCCATGCGCCGACAACCTTTGAATCTTTCATTCTCAATTTTTCATTGAGCGGGCCTCCATCGCGGAACTGCACCGCCAGCCAGTCGAGCAGCCCGGGATGGCTGGGCCATTCGCCCTGCGAGCCGAAGTCGTTCGCGGTCTTCACGAGGCCGTTGCCGAAGAGCATGGCCCAATAGCGGTTCACGGTGACGCGGGCGGCGAGCGGATTCTCTTTCGAGACCAGCCACCGGGCGAGCGTGAGGCGGTTCGTCGGGCCTGGTGGAAGAGCCGGAAGGAAGGCGGGCGTCGCGGCCGCGACCTTCTCGCCCTTGGTCCGGAAGTCGCCGCGCACGAGCACGAAGGTGTCCCGCGGCGGATCCATCTCCTCCATGATGAGCGACGACGGGATCTGGGTGTAGAAGGCGTCCTTGGACTTCTTCGCATCGGCCAGGCCCTTCTCGGCGCGGATGAAGTCGACGGCATGGTTCTCCTTGTAGAAGCGCGCGAGGTCCGTGCGTTCCTCGGCGGAACGTTTGCCGCGCGAGCGGTTGATGATCGGCAGGTAGGAATCGAAGAAGAGCAGGCGAACATCCTCGGCCGCCAAGGCGCGGTCGTAGATGCGGACGTCGTCGATCGATCCGGTGAAGGGGAACTGGGCGTTGCGCGAACCGATGCGGATGGGTTCGGAGTTCGTGATGGAACCCTTCAGCTGGTCCTTCTGCACCTCCACCTCGAGGAGCCTGCCGTTGACGTAGAGCTTCACGCCGGCGGCCTTGGCCGAACCGTCATGAGTGGCGAAGACGTGGATCCATTGGTTCGCGGGCATGACCTCCTTGGTCCGCACTTTGAGCGCGTCGTCCGGCCACTTGGAAACGAGGTGCAGCTCCAGCTTGGATTCGTTGACCAGCAGATCGTAGCCGCGGTATCCCGGCTCCTTCTCCATCCGGCTGAGCACGGTGCCGTCCTTGCCCTGAAATCTGATCCACGCGCCGTAGCTGAAGGCGTTGGTGCGGTCGATGGCGACGCCCGGTTCCAGTTCGACGTGGGCCTTGCCGTCGAGCTTGAGCGCCTTGCCGATGCGGCCCTCGGCGAACTCGGCCTTGTTCGTTCCCGTGAACTTTCCTGAAAGTTTGACGGAGCCGTTCGTGGTGACTCCGTCCAGGGTCTCGTCGAACGACAGTATCGTGCGCAGGCCGGCCGCGCTCGGTTTCGCGGGCGGCGTTTCAACGACTTCGCGTTCCCACTTCTCCTGGGTTTCACCGAGTTCGTTCGTTCGGTCGGCCAGAGTCTTCTCGGCGTCCTTCAGGCGGAAGTCGGCTTCGACAAACTTCACGGCCTGCTCCGGCGTGGGCACGGGCAGACGCGGCGGCGGATTGTCGGTGCGGATGCGGTCGAGGCCCTTCTCCGGCACGTTGTGGAAGAACGCGTAGAGCCGGTAGAACTCCTTCGTCGTCATCGGATCGTATTTGTGGTCGTGGCATTCCGTGCAGCCGACGGTGAGCCCGAGCCAGACCGCGCCGACGGTGTTCACGCGGTCGACGACATACTTGTTGAGATACTCGTCGGGATCGGCGCCGCCCTCGTCGTTGGTCATGTTGTTCCGCACGAAGCCGGTCGCGATCCGTTGCGCCTGTGTGGGCGCGGGCATGAGATCGCCGGCCAACTGCTCGATGGTGAAGGAGTCGAAGGGCTTGTTCTCGTTGAAGGAATTGATGACCCAGTCGCGCCACAACCACATGAAGCGCACGCCGTCGAAATGGTAGCCGCTGGTGTCGGCGTAGCGGGAGAGATCTAGCCAGTTCTGCGCGAGACGTTCACCGTAGTGCGGCGAAGCCAGCAAGCGGTCGACGAGCTTTTGGTATGAGTCGGAAGACTTGTCGGCGAGGAACGCGTCAACTTCGGCGATGGTCGGCGGCAAGCCGGTCAGGTCGAACGTCACGCGGCGGATCAAGGCCGCCTTGTCCGCCTCGGCGTTTGGCCTGAGTCCCTGCTTCTCAAGCTTGGCGAGGATGAAGCGGTCGATGGCGTTGCGCGGCCACTTCCTGTCCTTCACCGCGGGCAACTCGGGCCGCACGGGCGGAATGAACGACCAGTGCTTCTGCCAAGGCGCACCCTGCTTGACCCAACGCGTCAGCAGCTCGCCCTCGGCGGCGGCGAGCGGCTTGCCGAACTTCGGCGGCGGCATGATCTCCTCGTCGTCCTTGCTGACGATGCGCGGAAGCAAGGCGCTCTTCAGATGGTCCGAGCCGCGGATGACGGCGCGTTCGCCGGACTTGAGGAGTTTCAGCGCGCCCTCCTCGGTGTCGAGGCGCAGGCCGGCCTTGCGTTTGGCCTCGTCCGGTCCGTGGCAGGCGTAGCAGCGGTCGCTGAGGAGCGGACGTATGTCGCGGTTGAAGTCGACCGCCTCGCCGGCGGCCTTCGGAGATGCCGCGCGCGACGAGAGCGCGAAGCAAAGCAGCGCCATCAGGCTGGCTCGGTGCCACAGGATGAGGCGAGGAAGGGACATGGTCAGAGAATGCGAGTGCAGACTCCGGATTCAAGCCCGGCATTCACCGGTGGAAAGTTTCCGGCGATCCGGCCAGCTTCGGGAAGCCACTTCCCATGAAGCTCAATCTCCTCCGTTTCGCCGCCGGCCTGCTGGCCCTGGCGGCGACCGCCTGCCTCGCCGAGTCGTCGCCGACGAATAAACCCACGCTCTTCCTCATCGGCGATTCCACGGTGAAGAACAGCACCAAGGGCCAGGTCGGCTGGGGCACGCCCATCGCCAAATGGTTCGACGCCTCCAAGGCCTCCGTGCAGAACCGCGCCCTCGGCGGCCGCAGCAGCCGCACCTTTTTGACGGAAGGCCTGTGGGACAAGGTCCTCGCCGACATCAAGCCGGGCGACGTGGTCCTGATGCAGTTCGGCCACAACGACGGCGGCGGCCTGAAGGACCCGAAGGGACGCGCCTCCATCAAGGGCACCGGCGACGAGACCGCCGAAGCGCCCGATGCGAAGACCGGCCAGCCCGTCACCGTCCACAGCTATGGCTGGTATCTCCGACGCTACATCGCCGACGCGAAGGTGAAGGGAGCCGTGCCCGTGGTGCTGTCGCCCATACCGCGGAACATCTGGAAGGACGGCAAGGTCGCCCGCGCCGCCAACGACTACGGCAAATGGGCCGCCGAGTCCGCCAAGTCTTCAGGCGTTCCCTTCATCGACCTGAACGAACTGGTCGCGCGGCGTTACGAGGAACTCGGCGAAGCCAAGGTGAAGGCGGAATTTTTCGGGGCCACCGACCATACCCACACCACTCCGGCCGGAGCCGAGGTGAACGCCGAGATCGTGGCCACTGCGGTTGCGGAGCTGAAACAGCTTCCCGTGGCCGCGCATGTGCTCAAGGAGCCGGCGAAGTAGGCCTATCGGTAGGGCGGCGTTGCTGCGCCGCCCCGTCTTTGCGTCTGTCGCCGGCGGCGACGGACGGGAGATCACGGTTGCGGAGCACCGCAGCCCCACCAGTCGGGACTGCGTCGCCCCGTGTCGGCGGCTACTGGGTTTCCTCGCGGAACTGGAGCGCGGCGAGCTTGCGGTAGATTCCGCCATTGATGGCGTTGAGTTCCTCATGCGTGCCCGACTCCGCCACGCGGCCGTCGGCGATGACGGCGATGCGGTCGACATGGCGGACGGTGGCGAGGCGGTGCGCGATGATGAACGACGTCCGGCCCTGCATCAGCTTCTCCAGGGCTTCCTGGATCAGCCGTTCGCTTTCGGAATCGAGCGAGCTGGTGGCTTCGTCGAGGATGAGGATGGCGGGGTTGCGCAGGATGGCCCGGGCGATGGCGACGCGTTGGCGCTGGCCGCCGGAGAGCTTGATGCCGCGGTCGCCCACGAGGGTTTCATACTTCTGCGGAAAGGATTCGATGAACTCGTGCGCGTTCGCTTGGCGGGCCGCGTCCTCGATCTCGGCAACGGATGCGCCTGGTTTTCCGTAGGCGATGTTCTCCGCGATGCTTCCGCCAAAGAGCAGCACTTCCTGGGGCACCATCGACATCTGCGCGCGCAACGCCGAAAGCGGATATTCGCGGGCGTCCTTGCCGTCGATCACGAGCCGGCCGCTCGACGGATCGTAGAGCCGGAGGAGCAGCGAAATGATCGTGGACTTGCCTGCGCCGCTCGGGCCGACGAGGGCGATGCGCTGGCCGGGAGCGGCGGCGAGGTCGATGCCGTGGAGCACTTCGACGCCTTCACGCGACGGGTAGGTGAAGCGGACGCCTTCGAGGCGGACGTCGCCCTTCAGTCGTGGCAGCGCCGGCTCGGAGTCAGGCGCGAGGCTGACCTGGACTTCGCCGGTTTCACGGAGCAGTTCGCGCACGCGTTGGGTGGCGCCGACGGCCTTCTGCAACTGGCTGTAGAGCTCGGCGAACTGGCCCATGGCTCCGGCCACGAACGTCGTATAGAGGATGAAGCGGGTGAGTTCGCCGAAGGTGATCTCACCCGATTGCAGCAGCCGCGCGCCCGACCACAGCACCAGCACGATGGAACCGAAGAGCGCGAAGACGATGAACGCGATGAAGGCCGCGCGCAGCTTGGCGCCGCGCAGGGTGATCTTCAGGAAGACGGCCAAGCCGTCCTGGTAGCGGCCGAGTTCGTAGCGTTCGTTGGTGAAGGCCTTGACGTTGACGATGCCCTGGAGCGTTTCCTCGACCACCGTCGCCGTGTCGGCCAGACGGTCCTGCGCCTCGCGTGCGATGCCGCGTGTCTTTCGCCCGAAGAGGACGGCGACGACGGTCAACACCGGCAGGCTGATGAGCATGATGCCCGTCAGCTTGAGCGATGTGACAGCGATGAGCGCGATGCCGCCGACCAGCAGCGTGATCTGCCGGAGGAATTGCGGGAGCAGCGAGATCAGCGTGTCCTCGATCTGGATGAGATCGGCTGACAGGCGGCTGGCGAGTTCGCCCACGCGGCGATTGGCGAAGAACGTCATCGGCAACGAGATCATCCGCGCGTAGGTGTCGCGGCGGAGATCCACCAGGCTGCGTTGGCCGACCGTCGCGAAGGACAGCACTTGGAAGAACTGGAACCCGGCCTGCACCGCCAGCACACCGACGAGGATCAGCGCCGTCCGGTCTACGCCGGCCATGACGCCGCCGTTCTTCTGCAACACCGCCGCGTCCACGATGCTTCCGGCGAGATAGGGAAAGCCCAGGCTCAGCAGGCTCGAAACGAAGAGCGCGGCCATGCCAGCGGCGAAGCGCGCCCGGTAGGGCCGCAGATACCGGAACAATTCCAGCGCCTGGCCGAGGGATTCCCGGTCCAGCTTCGCCTTGGGCAGTTCCACGCCCGCCTGATCATTCCGCGAATGTCTCGCCATGCGGCAAACCCTAGCAGGCTGCCATGGAAGCGCGGCCAGATTCAACTGGTGGACGGTGTGAAAGGCTCTACTTTCCTGTCACGATGGACCACCAGCGGCGGGGTTCGACGACGAAGAGTTCGCGCACGAGCGCCTGCATCTCGGCGGCCTTGGGCTCCTCCAGGTTCCGGCAGAGCAAACCCGCCACGACGAACGCCGCCGCCGAGAGGCCGAAGTAGACGCTGTAGCGGTTCCAATCGAGTCCGAGCCAATGAGCCTCCCGGCCACCGATGGCGTCGAGCAGCAGTCCCCACAGCACCGGCGAGAGACCGAGCGTGATCTGCCAGACGACCATGAAGAGCGCGAAGAAATGGTTCCGGCCCATCGGCGGAACGATGTGCATGGCGAGGCGGTTGTTGGCGGCGGAGAATATGGCGTTGACCAATCCGAGCAGCGCCATCAGCGGCAGGGCATAACCCCAGCCGGGCCGCACCGCTCCGGCGGCGGCGAACATCCAGCCCACGCCGATGACGAAGCCGATGGCCATGGTCAGACCGAGCACAGGCTTGCTGCCGAGCCGGTCGAGTCTCGGTCCCGCCAGCCACGGCGCGGCCAGTCCGCCGACGAACGAGACGGACATGAAGTAGAGGATGAGATCGGACGGCAGGCCCGCGCCGTCCTTGAGATACTTCACCACGAAGGTCGTCAGGCCGCCGTAGGCCAGCGACCACGCGGCATTGAGCCGGAGAAGCTTCTTGAACGGCGGATGTGCCGCCATGGCCAGCCACGGCACCGGACCTTTGCCTGAAGCATCATCGGATGGCGGCGTCGCGTCCGGAACGCGCCTGAGCACCGGCAGGCTCACGGCACCGGCAATGGCCGAGATGAAGAAGACGACGGCGAACTGATACGCAGCCGCGTCGGCCCCGAGCACCGCCCCGGCCACGGCGAAGGACAGCAGGCTCGCGCCGTTGGCGAAGAGCTGGTCGCGGGCGAAATGGCGTCCGCGCGCCGCCGGAGGAATCAGCTCCATGATCCACGGCAGCCAGGCGCAACTGGAGATGCCCCGGAGCGTATTGAAACCGAGCAGCAGCGCCAGCAGCAGGACCAGCCGCGTTGGCGTATCGAGAAACCCTCCGGTCAACGGCAGCGCGGCGATGATGAAGATAACGACCACACGCGCCGACCAGCCGCGCATGACGAATTCCCGGTAGCCCACACGGTTGACGAACTTGGCCGCCGGAAGCTGGGTGATGACGAGCAACGGCATCATGCCCGCCAAGAGGCCGAGCACTGTGGCGCTGGCGCCGAGCGACTTCGCGTAGAGGACCATCGCGCTGCCCAGCACCGGTTGGAACGAAAGCGCGTTCAACGCCGAGAACCAGTAGAGCGGCTCCAGCCCGCGCGGGAGCGAACCGTCGTCGGCCGGGGTTGGAGATCGTTCGCTCACTTCGCGGCGATGTTGGTCGGCGGACCGCGGCTCCGCCAGCGGCGTCTGGTCAGCCGAAAGGACCATGGGAGTGCGTTGATGTCAGCATTCCGGCGAAGCGAGCAGGAGGCACCAGGTCACCAGCTACTGGCCCGACCTCGGCGAGTCGCTGCCCCGCTCGCCGATAGTGGCGATTTGATGGGGCGAATCTGTTCTTTGACGATTGATCCGCATCATATGCAGCGTGCTCTGCCATTGGAGAACAGAATGAAAGAAACACGCGACGCAGAACCACGTGGAGCTATCCGAAGAGTTTCGAGAGACGACCTGCTTACAGAGATTTTTCGAGTCGCCTGCAACTTTCATGCGAACCAGACGATTTCGAGCGGTGAATACGAGGTTGGACGAACGCCGTCCGTTTTGCTTTTAGCAGAAGAGGTGCAGGAGAAAGAGATCGTTCGCTCATTGGTTGGGGTTTCGATCCAATTGCGGTTGCTAGATGAGCAGCTTTGGCAAGCTCCAGAAGATATCAGAGAGAAGTTCCAGTTTAAGGCCGGTCTTCTTTGGGAACCTGAGGGATCTGTGCCGCCAATCGATTTGTCGCTTAGCCGGGCTCAAGCAGTAGAAGGTAGGGCGGGCTTCAAACCTGCCCCGTGCCGACAAGGATGACCGCACTGTCCGATGTCCTGATACGCCCCGCACCGTTTGGTTCCATGCCGGGAGTACCGTGGACAGGCAAGATGCGCTGCCCTACCTTGCTGCAGCCGTTTCGCGACTCCCGTTCAACTGCATGAGCCCGGCTAAGGCAGCAGCGGCCTGCCCTTGAGGTGGCGGAGCTCCTGTTTGCGGGCGAGGAGATGATTGCCGTCCTCCTCGGGCAGATCCGGATCGGCCAGGCGCTGGTTCACGGCGGCGATCTGGGCATCGACCCATTTGTCCCGCAACAACGGCAGCAACCCCGACTTCGTCGGTGTGCCGAAAAGCACGCCGGCCGCATCCGTGACATGGTGCGGCGTGGCCAACGCCTCTGTGGTCATCCGCTGCGTCACGGTGTCCTCCAACGCGCCGACCCACGAAGCCAACCCCGGCCACGAACCGTTTCTGTGCGCCTCCAGCCTCCGCTCCACGGCGCGGCGGACGAGGTCGTGCGTCAGCCATTCCGGCGCGAGCACGCCGGCGACCTGCGCGACCACGTCTTCGTTCTCCAGCAGGAGCTGCAGCAGGATGATTTCGCCGGGTGAGGGCCTGGGGTAAGCCGCTTCATCCGTCGGCGGAGGCATGTCGTATTCCTCCTCCATCGGCGCCGGACCGGCCTTCATCTGCTTCTTGAAATCCGCCCGGACCGCATCGGAGGAAACGCCGAGTTTCAAGGCCGTCTTCTGCACGTATTTGTCGACCACCACATCGTTGCCGGCCTTGGCCAGGGCTTCGGCCATGGACCGCGAGATGGTCACGCGGCCCTTGTCCGAGTTGGCGTCGTTGGTCGCGGTCAGGCGGTCGAGATACCAGTCGAAGAATCCGGGCGCACGTTTGATCACCTCGACGAAGGCCTCGCCCCCGTTCTGCCGGATGAACTCGTCCGGGTCCTTGCCGTTCGGCACCGACGCCACACGCACGGTGAGGCCCGCGCCCAGCAAGGCATCGAGCGCGCGCACGGCGGCGTTCTGTCCGGCGTTGTCGGCGTCGAAGCACAGCACGACCTCTTCGGCGTAGCGCTTGAGGATGCGCGCGTGCTCGGGCGTGAAGGCCGTGCCCTGCGGCGCGACGACGTTGGTCACGCCGCCCATGAAACACGCGATCAGGTCGAGCTGGCCTTCGCAGACGACGGCCGTCTTGGTGTCGAGCAAAGCGCGCTTCGACTTGTTCAGCCCGAAGATGACGCGGCCCTTGCTGAAGATGGGCGTCTCCGGCGAGTTGACGTATTTCGCCGTCTTCTCGTCGCCCTGGAGAATGCGTCCGCTGAAGCCGATCACGCGGTCCTGTTCGTCGCAGATGGGGAACATCAGGCGGCCGCGGAACCGGTCGTAGTGCCGTTCGGTGCCTTCCTTGCGGATGATGAGCCCGGCCTGTTCGACGAGGGCGGGGTCGAAGCCCTTGCTTCGCGCCCAGTTCACCGTGTCGTCCCATGCC
Source organism: Verrucomicrobiota bacterium (assembly GCA_043775315.1). Lineage (GTDB taxonomy): Bacteria > Verrucomicrobiota > Verrucomicrobiia > Limisphaerales > CANJSG01 > CANJSG01. The sequence goes on along the minus strand of JAYVSO010000063.1, from coordinate 8,172 downwards.
TCGGGCGCGTAGCCGATGCGGAAGAGCTGAACCGCTTCGTCGGACACGGCGCGTTTCGCCAGATAGTCGCGGGCTATCTGGCCGCCCTCCTGGTTCAAGGCCGCCTGCCAGCGTTGGCAAAGCTGTTCATGGATGAGCAGCAGCGTGTCCTTGAGCGCGCGCGTCTGTTGCCGGGCCGGATCGTTGTCCACCTCCAGCGGGATGCGGGCGCGTTCCGCCAGGCGGCGGACGGCCTCGATGAAGTTGAGCCCCTCGTAGTCCTGCACGAAGCGGAAGACGTCGCCGCCCTTGCCGCAGCCGAAGCAATGGAAGATCTGCTTGGCGGGAACGACGTTGAAGCTCGGGCTCTTCTCGCGGTGGAACGGGCAGAGAGCGCGGAAGCTGGTGCCGGCCTTCTTGAGCGGAATGTAGCCGCCGACCACGTCGACGATGTCACTCGCCTGACGGATTTGCTCGATGGTGTTCTCTGAGATGATGCCGGCCACGCAGACAGTGTGGCGACGCGGAAACGGCGGATCAATGGCGGCGAGGGAGGAGCAGAAACCAGCCGCCTTGTGGCTGGCTACTTTCCGGAGCCGCTCTGCGACCAGATGGTTTCACCCCAGCACATCCATCACCGCTTTCCCCTTGCCGTCGTTGGTCACGTAGAACGGGCGCTTCTCGATCTCGTAGGAGAGGTCCGCCGGGATGCCGACGGTGCGGTAGATCGTCGCGTGGAGGTCGGTGATGTTGACCGGGTCCTTGATCGTCCTGCAGGGACGTTCGTCGGCGGTGAGGCCGTGCATGTGGCCCTTCTTCACCCCGCCGCCGAAGAGCAGGACGCTACCGGCGTCGGTGAAATGCCGGTGCATGCCGTAGAACTTCGGATCCTCGATGGTCTTGGGCACTTCCACCTGGTCCTTGATGGGCTTGCTTGGTTTGCCCTCGGTCATCATGTCGCGGCTGAACTCGCTGGCCACGACGATGAGGGTGCGGTTGAGCAGGCCGCGTTCATCAAGGTCGCGCACGAGCTGCGCGATGGGCGAATCGATCATTTTCTTCATCGAGACGAGCCGCGCGTGGCCGTTCTCGTGGGTGTCCCAGTTGAGGAAGGGGATGTATTCCGTGGTCACCTCGATGTAGCGCGCGCCGACTTCGCAGAGGCGCCGCGCCAGCAGGCAGCCGAGGCCGAAACGCCCGACGCTCTGGGCCTCATACTGCGCGCCCATGCGGTCGAGCGCAGCGTTGAAGCGCTGGCCGGGTTCGTAGCCGGGCGCGTATTTGCGGATGTTCTCCAGCGGTTCCAACGCGAGGTCGAAGGCCTTGGCCGCCGGCGAGCTGAGGAGGCGGTGGGCGTTGTCCATCGAGCGGAGGAGCGACTCCTTCTGGAAGTCGCCGCCATGCTGCCCGACGGGCGAGGCGGCGAGGAGTTTCTTGTAGAACTTGTTCCGGTCCTCGAACCGTCCGGGCGTCATGCCGGCGGGCGGACGCACCGCTTCGGCGGCCTGGTCGGGATAGGGGATGTTGAACGGGCCGTGTTCGCTGCCGAGGAAACCGGAAGTCGTGAAGGACTTCAGCTCCTCGCCCTCGCCAAGGTCGAAGCGCTGGCCGATGTTGATGAAGGCGGGCACGGCCGGATTGAGCGGACCGAGCGTCTTGGCGATGAAGGCGCCGAGGTGCGGGCAGTGCACGGTCTGCGGCGGGGTGTAGCCGGTGTGCCAGTTGAACTGGTGCCGCGAGTGGAGGATGAACCCGAGATCGGCCGCGGTGTAGGTGCGGATGAGCGTTCCTTTGTCCATCACGCCGGCGATCTTCTCCAGGCCTTCGGAGAATTTGATGTGGTCCACCTTGGTGTCGATCGACGGGAAGGTGCTGAGGACGCGGTCGGGATCGAGGCCCTTCTCATAGGGGGTGAAACGCTTCGGGTCGAAGGTCTCGGTGTGGGCCATGCCGCCGGCCATCCAGAGGATGATGACGGTGTCGGCCGTGGCCTTGATCTTCTCAAGCTCGTCGTTGGCGAAGAGCTCAAGCGGTGCACCGGTGGCGAGCGTGGCCAAGGTCGCGGCGCTGGCGGTCTTGAGGAAATCGCGGCGAGAAAGGATGGGTTTCATGGGAATCCTCAGATGGTCTCAGTAAATCAGCTGGAACTCGGGCTGCATGACGATGGCCCAGAGGAAATCCTCCGTGCCCGACGCAGTGGGTTTCGTTGCGCCAACGAGCGCGGACGCCATGCGGCGTTCGGCCGCACCCGGCTTTCGGCTGAAGGCCTTCAAGTAGGTCCGCGTCACCAGGGCCCTGGTGTCGGCGGATGCCGCGAGGCTCGCCGCCCCGCGTTTCAGCATGTCGTTGAGCGTGCCGCCGTTGGTCAGTTCGAGGGCCTGGAGCGTGGTGGGCGTGGATTGACGCACGGTCACGACCTGTTCGCGGTTGGGCCGGTCGAGCGCGACCATTAACGGATCGGCGGCGACGAGCGCGGCCCGCGTCCTGCCCTTCAACTCGGCGAGCTGGTTGGTGGTGAACTTGAAATCACCCGTTGGTTTGTCGCGCCAGAGGCCGGTGAGCTGCGAGATGGCGTCGACAAGCTGCTCGGCGTTCATCCGGCGGACGGACGGTCCCCGGAAAACGTAGCCCTTCTCCGCCGGAGCAAACTCCAGCACCGCCTCCATCTGATAGGCGCGCGACGTGAGGATGCGCGCCATCGTGTGGCGCAGGTCGTAGCCGTGGGCCACGAGATCTTCCGCGAGCCAGTTCAGGAGCTCCGGATGCCATGCCGGCTGTTCCATGTCGTCCACGTTCGCGACGAGGCCATGGCCGAAGAAGCGCTGCCAAAGCCGGTTCACCATCGTGCGCGAGAGGCGGCCGTTCTCGCGGCTCGTCATCACTTCGGCGAGGCGGGCGGTTCGCTCGGCCTTGTTGGTCGAGGCGTTCAACGCGCCGAGAGCGGGATACATGAACGCGACCTTCACCTTCTTGCCGAGCGGTTTGTCGCACTCAACCAGCTCCAGCGGCCCGTCCGAGTAGACGCCCGCGAGGCTGTAGGCGTCGGAGAGCTTCCAGTCGTCGATGAAGCTGTCGTGGCAGGAGGCGCACTTGAGGTTCACGCCCATGAAGACCTGCGAGATGTTCTGCGCGGCCTGGATGGGCGGGAGCTGGCTGGCGTTGACCACGCCGCGCCAGACGATGCCTTTGGAGAAGCCTTCCGTCTCGGGCTGGGGATGGACGAGCTCGGCCACGAAGCGGTCGTAGGACTTGTTCGTCTTGAGCGACGAGAAGAGCCAGTGGGTGATCTGCTTGCGGCCGCCGTCGATGTAGCCCGTGCCGCGATAGTCGTTCCGGAGAAGATCATTCCAAAACGTCAGCCAGTGCTCGGCGTAACGCTGGTCGTCGCCGAGAAGTTTTCGGACGAGCTTCTCGCGTTTGTCGCGGCTGCGGTCGTTGAGAAACGCTTCCAATTCCGCCGGCTCCGGGAGCAGGCCGATGAGATCAAGGTGCGCCCGCCGCGCAAATACCCGGTCATCCACGCCGCCGCCGATGCGGACCTTGTTCGTCTTGAAGTAGGGCGCGAGCAGAACGTCGACCGGATTCTCGCCGGCCTTGGCTTTGGGCAATGCCGCTTCGGTCGGGTTGAGGTTCCGGGGCGGCTGCTTGGCGAAGGAAATCCCTTTCGGCCACGGCGCGCCCTGGTCGATCCAAGCCCGCAGCAGGCCCACCTGCTCGGCGGACAGTCTGGACCCTTTCTTGGGCATCATGCTGTCGGGTTCCAGACCGGCCACGAGATGGATCAGATAACTGTCGCGGCTATTGGCGGAGACGACGGCTTTGCCGGAATCCGATTCGCCAAAGAGCAACGCGCGGTCGTCGAGGCGGAAGCCGCCCTTGTCGTGGCCGCGGCCGTGGCATTGGAGGCACTTCTTCTCGAGGATGGGCTGGATGTCGCGGATGAAGTCGACGGGCTTGGCGGAGGCGGGCGGGAGCTTGGCCAGATCTTCCGACGAAACCTTGGCCCGGGCGGACGACAGCCCGGCGACGATGAGTGCGATGAACAACCAGCGTTTCATGTAGTGCAGGATTAGAGCTACTCCCTGAAACCGCATTCAACAAGAGAAGCGGGGAATACGCCGAGCGCTCCCAACCTCAAATCCGCCTGTTCCACTCGTCCGACCGATGCTTGGCCACGACCGCCGAAATGTCCGGAAGCAACGCCATCGGAGTCGAAGCTTCCCATGCGGTGGCCACGGCGCGAGTCACGGCGCCGCGCGCGATCCCGAGATTGGCGACGAAGTCGAGATGCCCGCGCCGCCCGCGATAGCCGGGTTCGGCCGTGGGATGGACGAGCAACTGCGCAATGCTCCCCAAGTCGAAAGCCAGCAGCAGCGTGCCGTGAAAGACGAGGGCCGAGCGACGGCGCCGCTGGGCGTTGCCGGAGAACTTGCGCAGGCCGGCGGCGGTCTGCACGGCCAAATCCGTGTGCCCCTCAACGACGACCGGCAGCGGCACCAGTGCCTGCAAAGCTTCGCGCATCCGCACCATGACAAAGCGGTTCGTGCCGGTGACCGTTGCGAGCGGGCCTTCATCCGGAATGCGGAGAACCACGTTATAGTTCAGGCACCCTGGACCCTGGACGACCGTGCCGCCGCCGCTGCAGCGTCGCAGGACGGGAACTCCAGCATCCTCACACGCGGCCACGTTGACCTCGGCAGCGACGCGGTTTCCGTAGCCTACGACGACGAACCGTTCCGGCGATTCCCAGAAACGCAGGCTTTCCGGCCCGCCCTCGTCACAGACGTCGAGCAGCGCCTCGTCGAGGGCGAGGTTCTCAGCCGCAGTCGGCAAAGTAAGGTCCAGCAACGTCACCCCGGAAGTTTGGGAGGGAATGACGAAATCCGAAGGCCAAAATCCGAACGGCTACTGAGGAAGACGGGCTATCCACGAAGAGCACGAAGGAACACGAAGACGGTTCGCCACGGTTAATGCAGCAGGGCCGGGGAACTGTTCCACCGATTTGGCCTTTGACCTTCGCGCTTCGGAGTTCCGACTCCGGCGATGCTAATGACCGGCGTAAGCGCGTCTCTTGGTCCGGAGAAAACCTTTGCGGGGGCTACTACCCGAAGCCATTTTAACCGTTAATAAGTTATGACTTTGTCCGACACCCCCGCCCGCAAGCCCGCCAGCAAGAGTGCCGCCGCCAAGAACGGCCGCGGCAACGGCGATCCGTCGCAGGCCTGGATCGATTCGCTGGAGAACGCCCTTGAGTCCATGCTCCTGCATCAGGAGCCGGAAAACGCGGGCCGCTTCCTCGACGGTTTCCTGCAACGCCTCCGCCAAGCCGGAGTGCAGGCGCCCACCACCACGCAGACGCCCTACTGCAATACCATCCCGGTGGATCAGGAGCCCGAGTATCCCGGCGACCGCGAGCTGGAGCGCAAGATCAAGTCCTACGCCCGCTGGAACGCCATGGCCATGGTCGTCAACGCCAATACGGACGCCAAGGGCATCGGCGTGGGCGGCCACATCTCCAGCTATGCTTCCGCCGCCACCATCTACGAAGTGGCCTACAACCACTTCTTCCGCGCACCGAACGGCGACTTCCAGGGCGACCAGATCTACTTCCAGGGCCATGTCACGCCCGGCAACTACGCCCGCGCCTTCCTCGAAGGCCGCCTGACCGAGCAGCATCTGCTGAACTTCCGCCAGGAACTCGCCGAAGGCGGCGGCCTCAGCTCGTATCCGCATCCGTATCTGATGCCGGATTTCTGGCAGTTCCCCACCGTCTCGATGGGCCTCGGGCCGAGCATGTCGATCTTCCACGCGCGCTTCCTCCGTTACATGACCGCGCGCGGTCTGCATCCGCAGGCCGACAAGGTCCGCGTCTACGCCTTCATCGGCGACGGCGAATCGGACGAGCCCGAGACCCTCGGCACGCTGGCCCTCGCCGCCCGCGAGAAGCTCGATAACCTCTGCTGGGTGGTGAACTGCAACCTCCAGCGCCTCGACGGCCCCGTGCGCGGCAACGGCAAGATCATCCAGGAACTCGAAGGCGTCTTCACCGGCGCCGGCTGGAACGTCATCAAGGTCGTCTGGGGCTCCGACTGGGATGAGCTCTTCAAGAAGGACGGCCAGGGCCTCCTGCTCAAACGCATGGAGGAATGCGTCGACGGCGACTTCCAGAAATACACCGTGGAGACCGGCGCCTACATCCGGAAACATTTCTTCGGCAAGTATCCCGAGCTGCTCCGCATGGTCGACCATCTCTCCGACGTGCAGCTCACCAAGATGCACCGCGGCGGGCACGATCCGCTCAAAGTCTACACCGCCTTCAAGGCCGCGCAGGACACCAAGGGCAAACCCACCGTCATCCTCGCCAAGACCGTCAAGGGCTACGGCATGGGCGAAGCCGGCGAAGGCCGCAACATCACCCATCAGCAGAAAAAGCTGAACGAAAAGGAACTTCGCGAGTTCCGCGGACGTTTCGGAATCCCGCTGACCGACGACGTCATCGCCGACATGCCGTTCTACCGTCCGTCCGAGGACGCGCCGGAGATGAAGTATCTCCACGCGCGCCGCAAGGCCCTCGGAGGCTACCTCCCGCAGCGCACAGTCAAGGCGCCCAAGCTGGAGATTCCGGGACTCGACTTCTCCGGCTTCAAGCAGGTGATCAAGGGATCACCCGTCCCGAACGGCTCCACCACCAAGGGATTCGTCACGATCATCCGCAATCTGCTCCGTGAGAAAACGCTGGGGAAATACATCGTCCCGATCATCCCCGACGAGGCCCGCACCTTCGGCATGGACCCGATGTTCAGCGAGTTCGGCATCTACTCGTCCAAGGGCCAGCTCTACGAACCGGTCGATCGCAGCGCCAACGACTACTACAAGGAAACCAAGGACGGCCAGATCCTGGAGGAAGGCATCAGCGAAGCCGGGGCCATGGCATCGTTCGTCGCCGCCGGCACGGCCTACGCCAACCACGGCGTGCCCATGATCCCCTTCTACATCTACTACTCGATGTTCGGCTTCCAGCGCGTCGGCGACCAGATCTGGCTCGCCGCCGATTCTCGGGCGAAGGGCTTCATGCTCGGCGGCACCCACGGCCGCACGTCGCTGAATGGCGAAGGCCTCCAGCACCAGGACGGCCACAGCCTTCTCCACGCCAGCACCGTCCCCACCATCATGGCGTATGACCCGGCCTTCGACTTCGAGACCGCCGTCATCATCCGCGACGGCCTCAAGCGCATGTATCAGGACGGGGAGGAGATCTTCTACTATCTCGCCCTCTACAACGAGAACATCGTCATGCCGCCGATGCCGGAAGGCGTGGAGCAGGGCATCTTGGACGGTCTCTACAAGTTCAAGCCCGGCCCCGAAGGCCTCAAGCACAAGGCTCACATCCTGGGCAGCGGCTCCATCATTCAACAGGCCCTGAACGCCCAGACGATCCTCGCCGAGAAATACGGCGTCAGCGCCGATGTCTGGAGCGCCACCAGCTACAAGCGCCTCCGCAACGACGCGCTCAACGCCGAACGCTGGAACATGCTCCACCCGGCCGAGCCCGCGAAGAAGCCGCTCGTCACCGCATTGCTGGAGAAGGAGACCGGCCCCTTCATCGCCGTGAGCGACAACATGAAGATCGTCGCCGACCAGATCGGCCGATGGGTTCCCGGCGGCCTCACCGCCCTCGGCACCGACGGTTTCGGCCGCAGCGAAAGCCGTCCGAAGCTCCGCCGCTTCTTCGAGATCGACGCCGAATGCACCGTCATCGCCACGCTCAACGCCCTGGCCAAGAAAGGCGCCATCGACCGCAAGGTCGTGGCCCAAGCCATCAAGGACCTCGGCGTGAACCCCGAGAAGGTGTTCCCGTTCCTCGTGGTCTGAGCCGCATCAGCAGCTTGCAACGAAGAGGCGGACCGCAAGGTTCGCCTCTTTTTGTTTCACATAACCGAAGCCAGTCGATGGCAACCCTCGACTAAACGATCAATATCGATCTCGGCACGCCATTTCAGATTCCCGCGCTTTCCGTAGGTTGCCAGCTTCGGGAAGAGAAAACGGGGACATCCAAACTTGTCAGTATCATACTTTGTATCGTCCACTAAGAAACCTCAGAGCCTGTCTGAGAAATGGCCCGGTCGTGTAGGAGGCGATAAAGAGGGTGCGGATGCTTGACAACGGCCGGCGGGAAACGGCTTTGAACCCTGC
>JAYVSO010000062.1:0-68856 GCA_043775315.1 Verrucomicrobiota bacterium | reverse complement strand
AAATCCGCCGCCGAAATGCGCGCACGGACCAGATACTTGTTCTTCAATGTCTCTCAGCCAGTTGGGCAGACCCAAGCCCTCTCAGCTAGGAAAGACCCTTATTTAATCGGCAGCGCCGAAGACGGCCCCGAGTGGCAGCGGCACATCGGCAACAAGGACAAGCGCCGCAAGCTGGCGAACCGTTTCAAGGACTGCAAAGACCCGTTCCGCATCGTGATCGTGCGTGACATGTGGTTGAACGGCTTCGATGCGCCCTGCCTGCACACCATGTATGCCGACAAGCCGATGCAGGGCCACGGCCTCATGCAGGCCATCGCCCGCGTGAACCGCGTGTTCAAAGACAAGCCAGGCGGCTTGATCGTGGATTAACTCGGTCTCGCCGATCAGCTCAAGCACGCGCTCGCGACCTACACGGTGAGCGGCGGTCAGGGCAACCCGACCTACGACACGAAACAGGCCATCGCCGTGATGCACGAGAAACACGGCATCGCCTGCGACATGCTGCATGGGTTTGATTGGAGTGATTGGTCCGGTCGCCGGGTCGGGGGACCCGGCCTTCAGGGTGTAGGCCGCGTGCCCTTACGCGGCGCTCCGGTTGGGCCAGCGCGGGTGCTGCAACTCATCCCCGCCGGACAGGAGCACATCCTCGAACAGGATGACGGCAAGAAGCGCTGGGTGCAGGTGGTGGCAGAACTCTCGCAATGTTGATGGGCGCCCCCGCGCTCAGCCGCCGGGCTGCCTGTCGGCATTCTTTATTCCTCCGCCATAGGCCATCCGGCATCCGGACTCGGGACTACTCGGTTCTTGGAAGAATCCCGAACCACTCCTGCGCCGCCGCCGGCCGCACCAGTTCCCGGCAGTGTTTGAAGATCATCGCCGCCGAGTTCCCCGCTTCCAGCGCCACCTGGTTCACGTTCTGGATCGCCGCCACCCGGTAGCTGATGAACGAATGCCGCAGCGCGTTCTTCTTCCACTCCAGTTCCGGCCCGATCCCGGATTTCCCACCGGCCCGCACGGGCTCGGCGTCCCGTTCCTGCGCCATCGCCGCCGCCGTCTCGGCCACCAGCCGGCCGAGTTGTTTGGCCATGTTCTTGAACGACAGCACGGGGCCTTCCGGTCGTGCGCAGGCCGCCAGCCACGCCGCCAGGTTTTCCGTGATCGGCACGATCCGGCGGCTCGCCGTCTTCGCCTTTGCCGCCTTCACCTCGATGAACCGGTCCGCCAGATGCACCTCGCTCCAGTCCAGCCGCTCGATCTCCGCGCTCCTCAACCCGGCGAACCCGCCGATGGCCAGGAACGGCACCAGTTCCAGCCGCGCCGCCCGCAGATACCGCCGCATCTCCGCCGGCGTGAAGATCTCGATCTCGCCCGAGACCTCCTTCGCCTTCGGCACCAGCGTGATCCCGTCGTGGTCCCGGGGCAGCCAGCCCCGTTCCTTGCAGAACTTGAAGAAGGCGCCCAGCGTCGCCCGGGCGTTGTTCCGGCTACGCGGCGCCACCGGCAGGCTCCGCAGGTAATCCCCCACCTGCGCCGGTGTCACCGACCGCACCTGGCACCGGAATGCCGCCGCGAACTGTCCGAGGTGGATCCGCAGGACCTTCTGGTAGGCTTCCCCCGTGCCGTCCTGCTTCCGGGCCGTGAACATCTCCGCCACCGCCTCCGCGACCATCTTGTCCGGCAGCGTGTGCAGGCTTCGCCGGGCGAACTCACGGGCCGCTTCCAGCAGCGACGCCCGGCCGCCGAGGATCTTGAACGCCGCCGCATATTCCTCCGCCGCGACCATCAGGGCCACCCCGGTCGGCTTCAGCGCATCCCGCGCGATCGAATACGCCATCCGGTCCTCCGAGCCGAAAGGCACCACGTCCACCTCGCCCCGTTCCATGGCGGCCACCTTGGCGTCCGCCTCCGCGAGCGCGTCGTCGAGCACGGAGAACATCGCCAGCTTCCGGCGCCCCTTCGAATAGTAGGCCAGCGTGAACGACGTCCGGCCCTTGTTCACCACCTTGTAGATCCTGACCATCGACGAGCGGATCCGGACCTCCATCGGAAACGTCTCCTCGCCCTCCGCCAAAGCCTTCGCGCGTCCCGCGCCCCTGGTCTTTTTTCCCGCCCCTTTGCCCGCCGCCATCTCCCCACCCATTCCGCCGGCCTTTTCGCCAGCGTTCCCGACGGATTCCCCGCTTGATTCTGCAGGGGAGGCTCCAACGATAAGTGCCGGATTAGCGGACGGATTAGCGACGAGAGGCGCGGGAGAAGAGAGATTGGAAGACACCCGATTCATGGCGAATACGGGTCCGATACTGTTAGGATTTTGTTAGGAAAACCAGCAAAACCCAAAATAGCCAATAAACAATGGTCGGGACGGTGAGATTTGAACTCACGACCTCTTCCACCCCAAGGAAGCGCGCTACCAAGCTACGCTACGTCCCGACCAAGTGCTCCAATGACGGAGCGGCAGCAGACTAGGGATGACGTTCTCGAATTCAACACCTTTTCCTGAAGCCTTGTTCCGATTACCCGATGTAGATTCAGGAACATGCCCGTAGGACGGGTGCGACTGCAAATGGCCATTCCCGACCACCCCCGCCAGCGGATCCGCCGGGACTCCCTGCTTCTGACGCAAACAGGCTTCGGGCTTCTCCTGGCTGCGATTCTCGCGGCCGTCTTCTGGCCGGTAGTTTCCGGGGCCCATTCGTTCTTCTACCGCGACTATGGAGTGCTGGGGTATCCCTTTGTCGAGTATGCCAAGGAACGCTTCCTGTCGGGAGAATTCCCATGGTGGAACCCTTACAGCAACACCGGCGCGCCGTTCGCAGCCCAGTGGGGAACGATGTGCTTCTACCCCGGAAGCCTGATCTACATTCTGCTGCCGTTGCCATGGTCTCTGGGTCTTTTCAGCGTGATCCATCTTTGGTTCGCCGGAATGGGAATGCGCTGGCTGGCGCTTAAATGGACTGGCTCACCGGCCGGAGCCACGGTTGCGGCAACCGTGTTTGTCTTCAACGGAGCCGTTCTTGGATCGCTCATGTGGCCGAACTGGGTGGCGGCCCTGGCCTGGATGCCGTGGATCGTGGGATGGCTTTCCGATGCGTCCCGAGACTGGCGGGTGGTTCCGAAAGTCGCCTTGGCCGGCGCTTCCCAACTGCTCACCGGCGTGCCCGAGTTGACGGTGTTTACCTGGCTGGCCGGTGGAGTGCTGGCTTTCGGAATGCCGACGGCAGGCGCCCGGAATCTGGCAACTGCGTTGATCCGATTGGGCGCGGCCTTCGCGCTCGTGCTGCTGATCAGTGCGGCGCAACTGGTGCCGTTCATCGAACTGCTCCAGAACTCGCAACGAGCCGGCGGTTCCTTTTCCGACGCCCGTTGGCCAATGCCGCTGACGGGTTGGGCCAACCTGTTCATGCCGCTCTTCCGCTCGTTCGCCGCGCCGGATGGGCAATACTTCCAATTCGGGCAGGAGTTTCTGTCCTCCTACTATGTTCCATTGGGGGCCTGGTTGGCTGTCCTGCTGGTCACGGCAAGATCCGCCGACCGACGTTTCTGGCTGCTGGTCGGACTTACGGTCTTCGCACTGTGGATGGCCCTCGGACCTGCGGGCGGTCTCTTTTCGTTGGTTCGGGAAGTGTTCCCTCCAATCGCGGTCGGCCGGTTTCCGGTGAAATTCGTCTTCCTAGCCGCGTTCACGATTTCACTGTTGGGTGGAGCCGGCTGCGGATCCCTGGCTGAAGGCGCGATGCCGAGCCCGAAACGCCTTTTCGTAGCAGCGACATCAGTCGGCGCACTAGTCGTTCTGCTGATCTGGTTGAACCACGCCGGAGAAGCGCCCTTCAAGCCGTTCCAGCGAACGGCAGACGCCGCCGCCAATGCAGCCGCGCGTATCGCGTGGCTCGCCGCCGGAGCGGGAGCATTTGCGTTCGCCCGCCGCAGTCCCGGACTCCGGACGTTCTGCATGGCCGCATTCTGCGCGACCCTGATCCTCGACGGTCTCACACACCGGCCCTGGCAGAATCCAACGATCAACAGTTCGGCGATGGAGGCTGGTTTCTGGCCGGCGAACATCGCGCGGCCGAAAGCGGGCGAGGGCCGCCTGTTCATTTCGCCGTCGGCAGAAGCTGTGTTCCTGAACGATCCGTCTACAAGCGCGCAACACAGCTTTCTCGCGAAAAGATTTGGGCAATGGTCCAACCTGAACCTCCTAGACCGAATCCCGAAGGTGAACGGTTCATCGACCCTGCAGCCTCGCTGGCAATGGGAATTCCAAAAAGCGCTCTATGCCGCTCCTGAGGCTGAATCGGGGCCGATGCTCGACTTTCTCGGCGTGACCGCCACCAGTTCTCCGACCAACGCGATGGCGTTGATCTCACGATCGACGGCACTTCCCATGGTAACCGCCGGCCAGATCGCCAAGCCGGTGGACGGGACAAATGCGTTCCCGGCTCTGCTGTCGCGTGAATTCCGGTCCCTCGAGACCGTTTTGGTCGAACCCGACGAAGCGGAGGCTCTTAAAAGAACCCAAAGGGCCCGGGTGGAAACCACGATCCTGTCCTTCAACCCGGAACTAATCGTTTTCAAGGCGAACTCTTCGACGCCAACCATTGCGGTGGTCGCGCAATCATGGCTTCCGGGGTGGACGGCCGAAGTCGGAACCGAAAGCACGCGCGTCATCCGAGCAAATCACGCCTTCATGGCAGTGCTGATTCCCGCTGGATTGTCAGAAGTGCGACTCCGCTATTCCAGCGATCGGTGGGTCGCGGGTATTGCAACCAGCGCTGTTGCCGCGCTGGGTTGTTGCACCTGGTGGATGATGGCTCGGAGAAGATTGAGCTGATAAGCCAGAACCTTGAGCCCAACGAAACCCGCCCCGAGCTCCACCGGGCCTAGCTAGCGGTTCAGAGACTGTGGCCAGCCACCGTGCAGGTCGTGTTGTCCCCGATGGTCCTCAGGTCGTAGGCACCGCCGCTGGGACATTCGGGCATCTTGCGGATGAACAGCGCAGGGCCGATCAAGTCGGACGAACCCACGGCGTCCCCGTTCTTCTTGCCAGCCTCCATGCCGAAGAGCTGTTTCGCCGCTTCAAGCTGCTTCAAATTCTCAAAACAGACGTTGTATTGCGCTACTTCCCTCGACTTGCGGAAATTCGGAAGCGCGATCGCCACCAGAAGGCCGATGATCGCGACGACGATCATGACTTCCACGAGGGTGAAACCAGCTTTGGTATTCGGTGACGAGATTCGCATAGCCATCAGGATTTAATCGGACAAGAGCTCATCACCCTTAAGCACAAGTCCATCCATCCGCGTCGATTCTCGAAAATGAAAAACCCGGCCGGAAAGCCGGCCGGGTTCGGAGAGATGGAAAGGATCAGAGCGTGTGACCCGCAACGGTGCAGGTCGGGGCAGTCGCGACATCCGTGACGGAATAAGTGCCACTGGCAGGACACTTGAGCTCAGTGTTCAGGGCCTGCTTGATGTATTTGTCGGAGCCACCTGAAATGTCGGTAAGAGCAACCGCCGAGGAACCGGCTTTTTTGGTTTCGAGAGCCCACTGTTCGACCGCGCCCTGGATCTGTTTCAAGTTCGCGATGCAGGCGTTGGTCTGGGCCGTCGTGCGGGCCTTCACGAAGTTCGGGATGGCGATGGCGGCAAGGAGGCCGATGATCGCGACGACGATCATGATTTCAACGAGAGTGAAACCCTTGTTCTGGTTTGAAGTGATTTTCATATTGGTAGCTAAACCTTTCGGTTCCGTCCACGTGCGCGGCGACCAACGCCAATCGACATCGATGCTCACGAAACACCACGGCCAACCTGCCACATTCACGGAAGCCAAGCGAGCCTCAAATAGACCACACCGTGCCGCGGACAAAGTTGCGTCTTTTCTATGCGGCATCGTTTTGAAACCCTCCCGGCGTGAGTTTCTGGAACAACAAGAAAGTCTACGTCGCCGGCCACCGAGGCCTGGTCGGCAGTGCGATCTGGCGTGAACTCGGCCGCCTGGGAGCGTCCCACCTGATAGGCAAGAGCCGCAGCGAGGTCGACCTACTCAACGCCCAATCCGTCGACGGATTCTTCGAAAAGGAACGGCCGGAATACGTTTTTGTGGCCGCGGCCAAGGTCGGAGGAATTCTGGCCAACAGCAACATGCCGGCGGACTTCCTTTTCCAGAACCTGGTTATCCAGAACAACCTGATCGACGCCGCTAAACGATTCGGTGCCAAGAAGCTCCTTTTTCTCGGCAGTTCCTGCATCTATCCGAAGCACGCCCCGCAGCCGATCAAGGAGGAACATCTGCTGACCGCACCTCTGGAACCCACCAACGAGTGGTATGCAATCGCCAAGATCGCGGGCATCAAGATGTGCCAGGCCTACCGGCGCCAATACGGCAGCGACTTCATCTCCGCCATGCCGACGAACATGTATGGCGCGAACGACAACTACGACCCGAAGAACTCGCATGTGCTCCCCGCCCTGATCCGGCGCTTCCATGAGGCAAACGAAGCCAAGGCGGCCTCCGTGACCTGCTGGGGCACGGGATCGCCGCTGCGGGAGTTCATGCACTCCGACGACCTCGGACGCGCCTGCGTCTTCCTGATGGAACGCTACAGCGACGAAGCGCACATCAACGTCGGTTCCGGCCAGGAAGTGTCGATCAAGCAACTCGCCGAACTGGTGAAGAAGGTCGTGGGTTTCGAGGGCGAGATCGTGTGGGACACGACCAAACCTGACGGCACACCGCGCAAGCTGATGGACAGCTCGAAACTCTTCGCTCTGGGCTATCGACCGCAGGTCGAGCTCGAGGCGGGAATCCGCGGGGCTTACGAGGACTTTAAGGGCCAAGTGGCGCGCGGGCATATCATCGCGAGGTGAGAGGCGGAAGGGAGTCGGCGACTAGCAGCCCGTCAAAGAAGCCCCCTACCCCGCCGCGTGAGGGCACGCGGCCTACAAAAAACTTCGGGAACTATCTTGGTCTTGTAGGCCCGGTCCCCTGACCGGGCGTTCTTTGACAAGCTGCTGGGCAGAGTCTTCAACCCAGCTGCGGAGCAGCGGAAGACAGTAGCCACGGGCGTGAGCCCGTGGTCGCGCGGTGATAGGTGCCAAGCTCCGGAGGAGCGGCAGAAAGGCGTCTTTCGCTCCTCCGGAGCTTCTACCATCGGGGAACCCAACCCACGGCTTACACCGTGGGCTATTTTCTGACGCACCTCCGGTGCTGGGAAAAGGGTTTGAAGACACCGCATAGCGCCGGTTCGCCTTCAGTCCGCCAAGACCACCGAGGTCGATGCTGCCACCTGGCGGAAAATCGTCCTGCGCATGCCCAATCCGCAACAGTTGGCCGACATCATCGAGCTAGAGCTGCTGCGATCCGTGGAATGGATGCAGGCCGTCGAATGCAGCGAGGGTGCCGTCATCTGGTTCGACCTGGAGGAGATGAGCCTGCATGGCTGGGCCGAGGTGGTGCGGGTGGAACCCTGCCCGCCGATCAAAGCCGGCCCTGGTCGCGTGGTGATGGCTACGGTCGCCAGCACAAGCTCATTCCTTATGGACCTGCGGCTGGCCGGCGTGGCCGAGCCGCTGCACCTGACGGACCGGCACCGCCTCTTCTCCGCCACGCGGCAGGACTGGATTCCCGCCTCCGAACTCCGGGCCGGCGAAGACCTGGCCACCCGCTCCGGCACCGCCCGCATCCAGTCCGTCTCCGCCGCCCCCGGCACCCACCGCGTCTTCAACATCGAGGCCGAATCCGAGCACTGCTTCTTCGCCGGCTCGGCCGAAGTCTTGAGCCACAACACCGAGCCGTATGGAGGCGCAAAGATTGTCGATCATCCATCAAAGGCTGCTGCCAGAAGAGCTGCCGAGCGCGACGCTGGAATGGGGAAACACGGAGGGCGAGAGAGATTGCCTGATCAACCGCTGCACCCTGGCTCACAGTCTCCTCAAGGACCACGAGGCTTTCGCACAGAGACCCGAAGCACAGATACTGGTCGCATAGTTCATCATGATCCTTATGGCCACCGTATCAATGATGGAGACGATATCCCACCACACTTCGGAGTGGAAGGACCTGGAATAGATGGCACCATCCATCACACTTACCCATCACCACATGATCCACGAAATAACAGATGAATTTTGACTTGCTATGCGGAGCAGAATTGCCACTAGGACCAAACCCATATCTTCAGTCTTTCGATGAGGAATCGGGCTCCATTGACCTGTGGAAGGATACTATTGAAGGGACTTTTCGTTATAGTTTCGTTCCAGCGTTGAACTTCTCGGACCGGAATACTGAAGCCATTTTTAAGCAAATTGGATACCTTAATTTGGCTTGGTGCCAATGGGTTGTTGGCTGGCGTTTTTGTGGATCGGGTCCGGGATGGATACGATCTCGTGCCATCCGCACTGCTCTGGAAAAAAGTGGGTGGTCCGTGTTGGCAAAGGAGGGAATTGGCCTTGCCGCGTGTCAGGTGTCATCCCAATCCATGCCGATAGTGCTACCGGATATCTGTCGTCGCGATCTTACGGGCTTTTTTGTTTTTTTAGGTCGGAGCATCTCTCTTGAGGATCTCGCTGATTCACCTCTCAAGGAAACTATCCGCCACTTCTGTTGGACACAAAGACTCGAGCCGAGCTTGAAATTCATTCAACATCTGGCCGCATTGGGAACGGCTGTAGCATACCTATCTACTTCGTCGGATGTGCGTTCGGGGGTAGTTTTTGCTGGATCGGCGGCCTTAGCTCCTAACCTCATGGATATTCAGTTGGACGGGAAAATATCGCGCGTTTTTTGGAACGAAGAGGCTCCCCTTGTTTGGAGAACTTAGCAGCCTGTCATCTGGTTCGATCTGGAGGAGATGGATCTGCGGCTGGCCAGGGTGGCCGAGCCGCTGCATCTGACCGACCGGCACCGCCTCTACTCCGCCGCCCCCGGCACCCACCGCGTCTTCAACATCGAGGCCGAATCCGAGCATTGCTTCTTCGCGGGCCGGCCACGCCGACGGAGATCAAAAGAAAAAGGCGCGACCGAAGCCGCGGCTTTTTCGTGAAGTGATTGTGAGGCCGATCAGACGTTGAGCTTTGTCTTCCCTTCGCGGTGGGCCTTGAGAAGGGCCACGTCGGCGTCGACCATCAGCTTGGCCAGATCATGCATCTTGGTCTTGGGCTCCCATCCGAGCTTCTTCTTGGCCTTGCTGTAGTCGCCGATCAGGAGATCGACCTCGGCAGGGCGGCAATAGACGGGGTCAAACTCGACATACTTGTTCCAGTCCAAGCCCACGCGGCTGAAAGACACGTCCAAGAATTCGCGGATCGTGTAGGTCTCGTTGGTCGCGAGGACGTAGTCATCGGGCTCGTCCTGCTGGAGCATGAGCCACATGCCTTCGACGTATTCCTTGGCGTAACCCCAGTCGCGTTTGGAGTCGATGTTGCCGAGGAACAGCTTGTCCTGGAGGCCGGCGTGGATGTGGGCCACGGCGCGGGTGATCTTGCGGGTGACGAACGTTTCGCCACGGCGCGGAGATTCGTGGTTGAAGAGGATGCCGTTGGAGGCGTGCATGCCGTAGGACTCGCGGTAGTTCACCGTGATCCAGTAGGAGTAGACCTTGGCCGCGCCGTAGGGGCTTCGGGGATAGAAAGGCGTGGTCTCCGTCTGCGGAACTTCCATGACCTTGCCGAACATCTCGGACGAGGAGGCCTGGTAGAAGCGGGGCTTGATGCCCACTTCGCGGATCGCTTCGAGCAAACGGATCGTCCCGGTGCCCGTGATGTCGGCGGTGTATTCGGGGCTGTCGAAGCTCACGCGGACGTGGCTCTGCGCGGCGAGATTGTAGACCTCTTCGGGCTGGATCTTGGCCACGAGACGCGAAAGCGCGCTCGCGTCCGAGAGATCGCCGTAATGAAGGAAGAGACGGTTCTTGGGGCTGTGTGGATCCGCGTAGATGTGGTCCAGCCGAGACGTATTGAACGTGCTGGCCCGGCGGATGATGCCGTGGACTTCATAACCCTTCTCGAGGAGCAGTTCGGCGAGATATGAACCGTCCTGACCCGTGATACCCGTGATAAGTGCTTTCTTGGCCATAGTATTTTCCGTCCGGCGAGTAAATCGGTTGCCTGACTTGAATCAAGCTCGGACCAATCCTAAGTCTCCTTGAGAACGAAAAGACCCGGCGCTTTCGACGCCGGGTTTGTCTGGAAAAGGCCGTTCTAGTTGACGAACGAGGCCTCGTTCGTCTGGAAGAGGGCGTGGGCCAGTTTTTCCCAGGCACCCAAGGGCGCCCGTGGCCGCATTCCGATCTGTTGTGGAGGGCCCATGCCCTTTTTGGCCGCCTTCTTGGCGTCCTTGTCGCGGATCATTTCGTGAGGCCGCAACTGGGCCACCTGGACGGAACCGTCCGGCCGGTCGACGCCCGCCGGAGTGCCATCAACGAACTCCATGGCCATCTTCACCTCGGAAGGATTGGGCGGGCGCTGGAAAATCGCCAGGTAGAGGGCTCTGACGCGTTCCTCTTCCTTGGCGAGGCTTTCGAACTCGGGCCGATGGACGAGTTTCCTCGCCTGTTCCGCGACGAGCGGGCTGTTCATCATGAACAAGGCCTGCTGGGGAACAATGGTTTCATGGCGTTTGCCGGTCGGTGCGTCGGGGTTCGCGAAATCGAACTGCGTCATGACTTCCGGCATGTTGCGGCGGTCGATGTAGCCGTAGACGGATCGACGTGTGGTGTAGGGTTCCGCACCCAGATCGATGGGTTTGCCGCCCATCGTCCGGTCGAGCGATCCGGAGATCGCGAGGATGGAGTCGCGCAGCGACTCGAAGTCGAGCCGACGAACATTGGAGCGCCAGAGGAGGTCGTTTTCCGGATCCAGTTCGGCGTAGCGCGGATTGGTCGCGCTGGTCTGCTGGTAGACCGCAGAGAGCATGATCTCGCGGTGCAGTTTCTTGATCGACCATCCGTCGGCCATGAACTTGGCGGAGAGATAGTCGAGAAGCTTAGGATGCGTCGGCGTCGACGCCATGTTGCCAAGGTCATCGGGCGTCGACACGAATCCATCGCCGAAATGGTGCATCCAAACGCGGTTCACGAGGACCCGGGCCGTCATGGGGTTCTGCGGACTGGCGACAGCCTGGGCGAGTTCGAGGCGTCCGCTGCCGGTGCGATAGGCCGGACGGTTTGGGCCGGTCAGGATTTCGAGGAACCTGCGCGGGACAACCTCCCCCTTGTTGTCGGCCTCGCCCCGGATGAAGACCGGGGAATCCTTCGGTTTCGCGGAATCCACTATCACGTTGGCCTTGGCCGGAACGCCGGGATGTTTTGTTTCCAGGTCGGCGTGCTGGCGGATGAGCTGCTGCTGGCTTTTCTGGAGCTGCTTCCGTTTCTGCGCATCGCCGCCTTTCTTCATTCCGACAAACTCCTTCCTAAGCTCGACCCCCTGCTTGTCGAGTTCCGCCGACTGTTTCTTATAGTCCTGATACTCCGCCGTGATCGTGATCGGCTTCAGGGGTGGAAGGTTCTCCGGCTCGTAGCTGCTGGAGAAGATCCCGTAGAGCGAATAGTAGTCCTTCTGCGGAATCGGATCGAACTTGTGGTCATGGCATCGGGCGCACGAAACGGTGAGTCCCAAGAACGCCTTGGAGGTAACGTCGATCCGATCATTGATGATGTCGGGCATCATCCCGTTGAACCGGTCGCCCAGAGTCAGGAAGCCCAACGCCGCCAGCACGCTCTTGTCGGATCCGGTCGGCAAGCGATCGGCGGCAAGCTGCTCGATGATGAACTGGTTGTAGGGTTTGTCCTTGTTGAACGCGTCGACGACGTAGTCTCGGTAGGTCCACGCGTGCGGATAACGGGAGTCCTCGCGCTGCCGTTTCACGTCGCCCTTGGTGTCGGAGTAACGCGCCACGTCCAGCCAATGGCGCCCCCAGCGTTCACCGTAGGCCGGCGAAGCCAGGAGGCGGTCAATCACCTTTGCGAACGCTTCCGGGGAACCATCGGCGATGAAGTCGTTCACTTCATCGGAGGTTGGAGGAAGACCGATGAGATCGAAGGAAGCGCGGCGGATCAACGTCCGCTTGTCGGCAACGGGATTGGGCTTCATCCCCTTCTCCTCCAGCTTCTCCAGGATGAACTTGTCCACCGGAGTCTGCGCCCAACCCGAGGTCTTTGCGTCGGGAACCGAAGGTTTCTTCACCGGCTGAAACGCCCAATGTTGCCGGCCAACTCCGACAGGCGCCTGATTGGTGGACGTTGCCGAGGCAATCCGCGGATCAGGTCCGCCCATGCGGACCCACTGGGTCAGGTCGGCCACCTGCTGCGGCGTCAGTTTTTCGCCCTTGGGCGGCATCTGGAGATCGGGATCGCTGCCGTTGATCGCGCGGATCAGGAGGCTTTCCGAGGGCTTGCCGGGGATCAATCCGGGCCCGGTGTTGCCGCCTTGAAGCAGGGAATCCCGCGTGTCGAGCTGGAGCCCGCCCTTCACCTTTTCGGAGGTCGCGCTGTGGCACTTGTAGCATTTGTCCGCGAGCACCGGGCGCACTTTGGACTCGAAGAAATCCGTCTGCGCCTTGGTCAGGGTTTGAGTGGGTTCGTCCGCGGCAAACAGGGTTCCCGACGCGGCGGCGATCGTTGCGGCGATAGAGGTGAAGAAAGCGCGTTTCATGGTTCGTTGGTCAGGTTAGGCGACGATTCCCTTCACGACACTGCCGGCCACGTCGGTGAGGCGGAAGTCGCGGCCGTTCGAGCGGTAGGTCAATTTGGTGTGATCGAACCCCAGCAGATGCAGCATCGTGGCGTGGAGATCGTGGACGTGGACCTTGTCCTGGACCGACTTCGCTCCGAACTCATCGGTCGCCCCGTAAACCGTTCCGCCCTTCACGCCGCCGCCGGCAAGCCAAGTGCTGAACGCGCGGTTGTTGTGGTCGCGACCCGGATTTTCGTTGCCGTTGCGATCCTTGGTGGGCTTGCGGCCGAACTCGCCGCCCCATACGACCAGCGTGCTGTCGAGCAAGCCGCGTTGTTTCAGATCCGTCAAAAGCGCCCCGAGCGGCTTGTCGATCTCCTCCGCCTTCTGCGACAGCTTTGTTTCGAGATCCTGATGGTGGTCCCAACCGCCGGCCCAAACCTGGACGAACCGAACGCCCCTTTCGACCAGGCGTCGCGCGATGAGCATCTGCTTGCCCTGCGCGCTGTTGCCGTAGAGGGCGCGCATGTTGGCCGGCTCTTTGTTCACGTCGAAGGCATCGGTCGCCTCGGCCTGCATGCGGAAGGCGATCTCGTAGGCCTCAAGGCGGGCTTCGAGCGCGGCTTCCTTCTGCAGGTTCTGCGCGTGGACTTCGTTCAACTGCTGGACGTAGTCGAGGGCGCGTCGCTGTTCGGCGGTGGACGTGTATTGGTTCCGGATGTTCTGGATCATCTGGAAGACCGTCTGGGCGGACGTGTTGATGCTCGTGCCCGCGTAAACTCCGGGAAGGAACGACGTCTGCCAATTCGACGTTCCGCCGATCGGCAAACCGCCGCCCGGCCGCAACGAAATGAAGCCGGGGAGATTCTGGTTCTGGGTCCCGAGACCGTAGACGGCCCACGAGCCGACGCTCGGACGCGCGAGCCGCAACGAACCGGTGTTCATGAACACGGTCGCCACTTCGTGCGCGGGGATGTCCGTCCACATCGAACGGATGATGGCCATGTCGTCGACGTAGTTGCCAAGGTTCGGAAACACCTCGCTAACCTCGATGCCGGACTTGCCCTTCTTCTCGAACTTGAACGGCGACGCCATCCCGATGCCGCCGTCCGGCAGGGTCTTTCCATCCATCCGGGTCAACGTCGGCTTCGGATCCCAGGTGTCGACCTGCGACGGAGCGCCCTGGGCGAAAACGTGGATGACGGCCTTGGCTTTGGCGGGAAAATGCGGCGCGCGCGGTGCGAGCGGATTCCCGGCTGCGGCGGCGGCGGCATCCAGAGCGTGCGGGGCGGCCCCAAGAAGTTCGGACGGACTGAACATCGACGCGAGACTCAGCGCGCCAAGCCCAAGGCCGAAGCGATTGAGGAACTGGCGGCGCGTGGCGAAAAGATCCTCCAGACGGACGGAATGTTCGTTCGGGTTCATATGCTTGGTGCGGTGTTACAGCACTGGACGGCACAAAAGAGGGAAAGGTTTCGCCGGAAAATGAGGAACTTTGACCGATTGGCATTTGCCGCTTTCAAGCCGTAACCTCAGCGCAACCCGAAATGTCATCCGCAGACTACGCCAAAGCCACATGCCCGTCCTGCAGCGGCCATGTCGAATATCCGACCGCCTCCGCAGGGACTATGGTCAACTGCCCGCATTGCCAGGCGCAGATAATGTTGCCCGAGGATGGCCCGAACCAAAACATCCCCAACCCCACCGACGCGAAAGCATCTCTTGGCCTGAAGGCTCCAATGATGGCGATCATGGTCGCACTCATCACTGCGGCAGCCATTCTGGTCGTTGGGCCGGACAAAAAGCCAAAGACTTCAGGAGCGGAAGTGGCAACCCATTCGCCGACGGCAGCCGCTCCGAAAACGTCCGCCGAGTTCCCCCTTCCTGACGGCTGGCAACGCCCGGTCCTCGCGCCATCCGGCGATTTGGAGTTGCTTGGTTTCAAGCTGGAAAGCCAGCCCGGAACTTCGCTGAAGCATGTCATCGGGCTGGTCACCAATCGTTCCGACGCGCGCTACTTCGGCGTGAAGGTCGAATTCAACATGATCGATGCCGCAGGGACGACAGTCGGAAAAGCCGTGGACCAGACCACCACGATGACCGGTCGCAGCGGTTGGCAGTTCCGGGCGCTCTCGGTTGGCGGCAAGCCCGAGAAAGCGTCCGCTTCGAAACTCAGCGGGGAAAAAGAGTAGGTCGAATCAGCCCATCGACCTCCTGCGGGACTGGATTGCTCTAAGAGTCCGGGCATCGGAACCAAAAGTCATAGTTGACCTTATGGTCAACTATCGGTAAGAAATCCCTCGAACCGGAAACTCCGCACAACGACAACCCCATGGGAAGAACCAGTGATGCCAAAGAGCGGTTGATGGCTGCCATTTCAGAACTCATCTGGATTGGCTCCTACGGCTCAACGACCATCGACCAGATCTGCGACAAGGCCGGGGTCAAGAAAGGGAGTTTCTATTACTTTTTCGACTCCAAGTCCGAGCTCGCCGTCGCCGCGATCGAAGCGGAATTCTGCGCACGCCGGGCCGAGCTCGATGCCATCTTCTCCCCCTTGGTTCCGCCGCTGGAACGGATCATCCGCTTGTGCGACAGCGGCTGCGCCCGTCAGGTCGAATTGAAGGCAAAGTTCGGCCAAGTCCTCGGTTGCCCGCTGTTTACCCTTGGTTCCGAAATCTGCACCCAGGAGAAGGGGCTCCGGGAAAAGATCCAGGAGGTCCTCGACTGCCATCAGCGCTACATCACCAGCGCCGTGAGGGAAGCCCACTCCGACGGATTGATCGATGCGCCCGACGCCGCCGCCAAGGCTCGCATGCTGACGGCCTATTTCGAGGGTGTGCTGACCCAAGCCCGTATCCTGAACAGTCTGGAAGTGCTGAAAGAGATCCCTGAAGGCGTTCTTTCAATCCTCGGTGCCAAGCACCACGGCACAGTTTCGGCCTAATTTTTTGACCGATTATTTGACTAACTAGAAAACTATTAAACTCTCACTGCCATGAACCGCTTCATTACGCCGTTCGACGGCTCGTTCGAACCGCCCTTGTTTTCCAGCGCCGACCCCGCCGGTCTTTTCTCGCGCCTGCGCGCACGCCTCATCGCGGCCTTCCGCCGCGAGACCGAGGGTTTTGAGCATTTCGTGCATCTCGCTCTGAACGAGGCCGAAGCGCTTGCCCTCCAGACGAACGTCCCCCAACTCGTGTTCCCGATGCTCGCTTCCGAAAAGCTTCAACGAGTCGCCAAATGGGTCTCGAAACAACGCCGCGTCCAAGACGTCACTGGCGAACTGGCGTTCTCCGCGTAAGCCAGGGCCGATTCTCCCCACTCCATCTCCTGCCAACATGTCGTCCACAAAGCTCCTGTCCTCCGCCATCGCAGCCGCCGCTCTTGTCACCACCGGTTGCAACAAGCCGGCCGGCCCAGCGCAACAGGCACCACCACCACCCACCGTCACCGTCGCGCCTGTTGAGGAACGCGAACTGATCGAGACGGACGAGTTCACAGGGCGAATCGAAGCGATCGAGTCGGTCGAAATCCGGCCCCGTGTTTCGGGCTACCTGACGGAGATCAAGTTCAAGGCCGGCCAAAAGGTGAAGAAGGGCGAACTCCTCTTTATGATCGATCCGCGCCAGCGCCAAGCCGACCTCGAAAAGGCCAAAGCCGATCTCCAGCGCGCCAAAGTTCGGTTCGAAGTTTCAGAGCGCGAGGCCACCCGCGGGGAGCAATTACGGGAATCGAAAACCATCTCCACCGAGGAAGCCGACCAGCGCAAGTGGGGTCTCATGGACGCCCGCGCGGGAGTTGCTTCCGCCGAGGCAGCATTGTCGAACGCCGCGCTGCAATTGGAATACTGCGAAGTCCGGTCGCCCATCGACGGCCGCGCCAGCCGAGCCCTTGTCACGATCGGCAACAACGTCAGCGGCGTCGACGGGTTCACAACCTTGCTGACCACGATCGTCTCCGTGGACCCGGTCTACGTCTACACCGACGTCGACGAGGCCACCCTGCTCCGTTTCCAGCGTCTGACCCGCGAGAACAAGGTCACCAAGAACGCCGACGGCAAGGTCGAGGTCCGCATGGCCATCGCCGACGGCGCAGGCCTGGCACAGGTCGGCTACATAGAATCATTCGACAACCGCCTCCAGTCGGAAACCGGCAGCATCCTGTTGCGGACCGTCTTCCCCAACGCGGACGAGAAACTCGTGCCCGGCCTGTTCGCGCGACTGAGCGTTCCGCTGAGCGAAAAGAAGCCCGTGACACTGGTCAGCGAACGGGCCATCGGCACGGACCAGAGCCAGAAGTTCGTCCTGACATTGACCTCCTCCAACACCGTTGCCTATCGCCCGGTGAAACTGGGACCCGTGATCGACGGCCAGCGTGTCGTCCGTGAAGGCTTGAAGGCCGGGGAACAGGTCGTGGTCAACGGACTGCAACGCGTCCAACCCGGCGCAACCGTCACTCCTGAGAAGGGAGCCAAGCCCGTCATCCAGGCGGCGGCAAACTGACCCCATTCACCCGTTGGACAGGTGCGGAAGCGTTGCTCCGACCTCCATCCTGCGGATCCATGACCATGAACTTTTCCCACTTCTTCATCCGTCGCCCGATCTTCGCCGGCGTGCTGTCCATCGTGGTCTTCCTCATCGGATCGATCGCGATGTTCCGGCTGCCCATCAGCGAATATCCCGAGGTCGTTCCTCCCACGATCGTCGTTCGCGCGGCCTATCCGGGCGCGAACCCTAGAACAATCTCGGAAACCGTCGCCGCCCCTCTGGAGCAGGCGATCAACGGCGTCGAAAACTCGCTCTACATGTCGTCGCAGGCGACCTCCGACGGCGTGATGATTCTCACCGTGACGTTCCGCCTCGGCACGGACGTCGACAAGGCACAGGTGCAGGTGCAGAACCGCGTGACCCAGGCGCTGCCCAAGTTGCCGGACATCGTGCGCACGCTGGGCGTCACCACGACGAAGCAGTCCCCCGACCTCACGATGGTCGTGCATCTGGCCTCGCCAGACGGACGCTACGACGACATCTACGTCCGCAACTACGCCACGCTCCAGGTGAAGGACGTCCTCGCCCGCATCCCAGGCGTGGGCGGTGTCGAAATCTTCGGCTCCGGCGACTACGCGATGCGCATCTGGCTCGACCCCGGCAAGGTCGCAGCGCGGAACCTCACCGCCAGCGACGTCGTGGCCGCCATCCGCGAACAGAATGTCCAGGTCGCGGCTGGCGCCATCGGCCAGCAACCCGTTTCCAGCCCGGTCGACCTGGAATTGCAGATCAACACCAAGGGACGGCTCGTCACCGAAGAGGAGTTCGGAAAGATCATCGTCAAGACCGGGCCCAACGGTGAGAAGGTCCGCCTGAGCGATCTTGCCAGGATCGAACTCGGAGCCGGTGGTTATTCGCTTCGCTCCCTGCTCAACAACAAGTCGGCCGTCGGCATCCCCATCTTTCAATCGCCTGGTGCCAACGCCCTCCAACTCTCGAAGGACGTCCGGCGCACGATGGCCGATCTCAAGAAAAACTTCCCCGAAGGCATCGACTACGCCATCGCCTACGACCCGACGGTCTTCGTCGACAAGTCGATCGACGCCGTCGTCACCACGCTCATCGAAGCCATCGTGCTCGTCGTCATCGTGGTCATCCTTTTCCTCCAGACTTGGCGCGCGTCGATCATCCCGCTGGCGGCCGTGCCCGTGTCGTTGGTCGGAACCTTCGCGGTCATGCTCGCGCTTGGCTTCAGCATCAATGCCCTCTCGCTCTTCGGCCTCGTGCTGGCCATCGGCATCGTCGTCGATGACGCCATCGTCGTGGTGGAGAACGTGGAGCGAAATATCGCCCTAGGCTTCTCGCCGCCGGAGGCGACGAAACGCGCGATGAACGAGGTCACCGGCCCCATCATCGCGACGGCTCTGGTCTTGTGCGCGGTCTTCATCCCGACCGCCTTTATCAGCGGACTGACCGGCCAGTTCTACAAGCAGTTCGCCATCACCATCGCGATCTCCACGGTCATATCGGCCTTCAACTCGCTGACGCTTTCCCCAGCCCTGAGTGCGCTCCTGCTCCGTGACCACCATGCGCCCAAGGACGGAGTAACCCGCGTGATGGACAAAGTCCTCGACTGGCTCTTTCGGCCCTTTAACCGGTTCTTCGAATGGTCCGCCGGGAAGTATGCCGCCGGCGTCGGCAGCGTGATACGCAAGGGTGCGATTGCCCTGGTCCTCTACGTCGGACTGGTCGCGCTCACCGGCTGGAGCTTCAACAAGGTGCCGAGCGGCTTCATTCCCACGTAGGACAAACAATACATCGTCGCCTTTGCCCAGCTGCCGGACGGGGCGGACGCCGTCATCCGCCGCATGTCGGACATCGGCCTGAAGATCCCCGGCGTGCAGGACGCGGTCGCTTTCCCGGGACTGAGCATCCAGGGCTTCAGCGGCGCGCCCAATGCAGGCATCGTTTTCTTCGGGCTCAAACCCTTCGAGGATCGGCGCACGCCGGAGACCTCGGGGCTCGGCATCGTCGGCGCGTTGAACCAGGCTTTCGCCGGAATCCAGGACGCCTTCATCTTCGCCGTGCCGCCGCCTTCAGTGAACGGCCTCGGCACGATCGGCGGCTTCAAACTCTACGTCGAAGACCGGGCGAACCTCGGCTACGAGGCGTTGTTCCAAGCCTCCCGGACCGCGTGGTTCTCCAGCTTCGCGAATCCACAACTCGCCAATGTCTTCTCCGGATTCACCGTCAACGTTCCGCAGATCGATGCCGACATCGACCGCGTGAAGGCCAAGTCGATGGGTGTGCCGTTGCAGAATCTTTTCGAGACGATGCATATCTACCTCGGATCGCTCTACGTGAACGATTTCAACCGCTTCGGCCGCACCTTCCAGGTGATCGCGCAGGCGGATGCGCCGTTCCGTGATCGCGCCGAAGACATCAGCCGCCTGAAGACCAAGAACGCCAAGGGTGAGATGGTCCCGCTCGGTGCGCTCTTGAAGCTCAAGGACAGTTACGGACCCGACCGCGTCGTCCGCTACAACGGCTACCCTGCGGCAGAGATCACCGGGGGGCCCTCCGCGACGTCGAGTTCGGGAGAGGCCGAAGTCGCGATGACCGCGCTGTTGGATCAGACGTTGCCCAAGGGAATGGCCTACGAATGGACCGAACTCACCTACCAGCGCATCCTCGCCGGCAATTCCGCGATCTACATCTATCCGCTCTGCATCCTCCTCGTGTTCCTCGTGCTCGCGGCGCAATACGAGAGCTTCCGCCTGCCCCTGGCCATCATCCTCATCGTTCCGCTCTGCCTTCTCAGCGCGCTGGTGGGAGTGATGCTAAGCCACGGTGACAACAACATCTTCACCCAGATCGGACTGATCGTGCTCGTCGGTCTGGCCTGCAAGAACGCGATCCTCATCATCGAGTTCGCCAAGGTGAAACAGGACGAAGGAATGCCGCCCGCCGAGGCCGCCATCGAGGCCTGCCGCCTCCGGTTGCGCCCAATCCTGATGACTTCAATCGCCTTCATCGCTGGCGTATTTCCGCTCGTAATAGCCCACGGTGCCGGTTCCGAAATGCGCCGCGCCATGGGCACGGCGGTGTTCTCCGGCATGATCGGTGTCACCGTCTTCGGACTTTTCCTCACCCCCGTCTTCTACGTGGTCGTGATGAAACTGGGATGGAAGAAGAGGACCGGTTCAACTCCCATGCCCAAGGCCGCCGCACTTTCTCACGACGGCCCCGCACACAGCCCTGCCGCGTAATCGATGAAGGGTCTTCCTGAACGTTGGCTGCTCGTGCTGCTCGCGGCGGTGCAGTTCACGCACATCATGGACTTCATGGTCATGATGCCGCTGGGACCCCAGCTCATGCGCGAACTGAAGATCAGTCCGGAAAGCTTCAGCCACATCGTCGCCGCCTATAGCGTCAGCGCCGGGATCATCGGGCTACTGGCGGCGCCGTTCATCGACCGGTTTGACCGGAAAAAACTCCTGCTGACGACCTATGCCGGGTTTGTGCTGGGGACACTGGCTGTCGCGATGTCGCACACGGCCGGCTCGCTGCTGGTCTCACGCGCGATGTGCGGAGGCTTCGGCGGCGTGTCCGGTTCGCTCGTGCTCGCGCTGGTCGGCGACATCGTTCCGCCGGAGCGCCGCGCTTCGGGCATGGGAATCGTGATGACGGCGTTCGCCGTCGCGGCGGCCGTGGGAGTGCCAGCGGGGCTCTTCCTGGCGCAACGGTTCGTCTGGGAAACCCCGTTTTTCCTGCTGGCAGGACTATCCTCGGTGACCTGGCTGCTGATCTGGAAATGGCTCCCAGCAAACCCGCGAACCACCCCCATCGATCCGGCGAAGCAGCGGGCGGCGTTCCTAAGCCTCCTGCGCGATGCGAATGCGGGACGGGCGCTGCTCTTCATGGCCGCGCTGATCCTCGGACACTTCGCCATCATCCCGTTTCTTGCGCCTTATCTGGTCAACAACGCCGGCCTCGATGAAAAGCATCTGTTCCTGATCTACCTCGTGGGTGGAGTTTGCACGGTCGTCACGTCGCCATTGGTCGGAAGGATGGCCGACCGGCTTGGGCGTTTCCGGGTGTTCGCGTTCATGGCGACCCTCGCCTCGCTGGTGACACTGCTGATCACGCACGGCGGCCCAAAACCGGAGTGGGAGATCTTGCTCCTCGCCGCAGGCTTCTTCGTCTTCGCCAGCGGACGATTCGTTCCGGCGCAGGCCATGATGTCGCTGGCCGTCAACTCCTCGCAGCGCGGCGCGTTCATGAGCCTGACAAGCTGCACGCGGGATTTTGTCGCAGGCGCCTCGGCCGGTGCGATCGGACTCATCGTGAAGGATGCTCCCGACGGCAGCCTGCTTCACGTGAACTGGCTGGGATGGATCGCGGTCACGGCCGCCGCCTTGAGCGTCTGGCTGGCCAACCGTGTCATTGTGAAGGATCAACCAATCGCTGCTCCACGCCCCTAAGCATTTCGATCGCGATGATCGGCCTTGCGTCCTTCCAACACCCGCCTACAGCTCAACTGTCAGCCCATGAAACCTGAAGCACCTGCCCCCAAACCTCCCGGCCACCGGATCTGGATTCTCGCAACCATCTGGATCCTGATGATCGGCGCCATCGTCGCCTTCCGCGCACAGCCGGAAATGGAAGCCAACTTCAAGAGCTGGGCTACCGCCGCGCTTACCCTGCTGGGACTCGCCTTGACGGTGCTTTGGTTCCTGTTCCTGAGCCGCATTCGTTGGCTGATACGCCTCGGCGGACTGGCGCTGGGTGTCCTCGCCTTCTTTGGCCTCAAACAATTGGTCCGTGTCGACGGCACCGTGAACGGAACCGGACTGCCAAACCTCGCATGGAAGTGGAGTGATCATTCCACCGACGCACCGGCGGCCTTCGCCAAGAAATCTTCCACCAAGCCCGCCGCGGCTTCGGCGCCCACGGACATCGTCGATGTGCCGCAGTTCTTCGGACCCGACCGCACGGGCAATGTTCGCGCCGGACTGCTTGCGACGAACTGGACATCGACCCCTCCCCGCGAGCTATGGCGGCAACCGATCGGCGAAGGTTGGTCGGCATTCTCCGTCGTCGGCAGCCGGGCCTTCACCCAGGAGCAGCGCGGCGAAAACGAACTGGTCACCTGCTACGAAGTGCTGACCGGCGATCTCGTCTGGGCGCATACGAACCAGGCCCGCTTCTTCGAATGGCAGGGAGGACCTGGACCCCGCGCCACACCCACCGTCGACCGCGGACTTGTCTTCACCATGGGCGGCACGGGCATTCTCAATTGCCTCGAAGCCTCCACCGGCAAACGGCGCTGGAGCCGCTCGGTTCTGACCGAGAACAGTCTCCAGAATATCACGTGGGGCATCAGTTGCTCGCCTCTCGTGATCGGAGACCGGGTCATCGTCACCGGCGGCGGCAACAACACGAACACAGTCCTCGCGTATCACCGGCTTACCGGCGACGTCCTGTGGCGGGCCGGTTCCGACAAGACAGATTACTCGTCGCCCATCGATGCCAAGATCGGCGGCAAGACCGTGATCCTTTCAGTCAACGCCTCGTCTCTTACCATCCACGAACCGACCACGGGCGCCATCCTGCTGGACTATCCGTGGGCGAACGACAAATGGCCGAAGGCCTCGCAGCCAGTGGTTGTCGGGACGAACCGCGTGTTCCTATCCGCAGGTTATGGCGTGGGCTGCGTGATGCTGGAACTCACCAACGCTCCGGGCGGGAAACTCGGCGCCAATGAGCTCTGGAAAACCAAGACCATGAAGACGCAGTTCAACAGCGCCACCCTGCTCGACGGACACCTCTACGGATTGGACGACGGTCTCATGGCGTGCATCGAAGTCGAAACCGGCAAACGGATCTGGAAGGACGGGCGCTACGGTTCCGGGCAATCCCTCCTCGTCGACAATCTCGCCGTGATTCAGGCGGAACGGGGCTTCGTCGCGCTGGTCTGGGCGAGTCCGTCCGGCTTCGAGGAGCTCGGTCGCATCGCGGCTCTCAGCAGCAAGACCTGGAACAACCCCGTGGTCGCCGGCCGCTATCTGCTCGTGCGGAACGACCGCGAAGCCGTCTGCTACGAACTGCCGAAGAAAATCCGCTAGAAACGGCCTCCGTGGCAAGCCACCGGAAACAATCCGCAAGCCGCCGGTAGCGGCACCGCAAACAAGCCCTCTACTCTTTCGGCGAATGAAGAAAATTCGTCCGTTTCTGGCGGCCGGTCTCGCGATAGCCCTGCTGCCCGCAATCACCAGCGCCGATGAGCGCCGGTTCACCTACGTCTACGAGCCAGAGGTCCTGCCGAAGGGCGCGATGGAATTCGAGCAGTGGATCACCCTCCGCACGCAGCGCACCCAGGGCGGGGCTGTGCAGCAGGGGAACTACAACAGATGGGAGCTGCGCGAGGAGCTGGAATTCGGCGTGACCGACCGCTACTCCGTTTCGCTCTACCTGAACGCCAAGTCGACCAGCTTCAAGGACTACGCCTCGTCGCCGCCGGCCCGTGCTTCGGAGTTCAAGTTCGCCGGGGTTTCGCTGGAGAACCGCTACATGCTCGTGAACCCGGTGAACCATCTTGTCGGGGTCACGCTCTACTTCGAGCCCACGTTCTCCGGCGACGACGCGGAACTGGAGCAGAAGATCATCATCGGCCAGCGCCACGGCGACTGGAAATGGGCCCTCAACCTGGGCCACGCGGTCGAATGGGAGAACAATCTCCACGATGTGGAGGGCGAGCTTGAGGCTTCCTTCGGCATCGCGCGGGACTTCGCAAGGAACTGGTCCGTCGGGCTGGAACTCCGCAGCCACAACGTGCTCGCCGATCATCGCCGATGGGAGAACAGCGCGCTTTTCGTCGGCCCCTCGGTCAACTACCGCCGGGAAAAATGGTGGGCTACCCTCTCCGTGATGCCGCAGATCTACGGGCGCAACTTCGACGGCGACCCGGACAACAACAGGCGCCTCGAACTCACGGACCACGAGCGGCTCAACGCCCGGTTGATCTTCGGAATCAGCTTCTGATGCGCGCCTTTGTCCTCGGCGTCTCCTTCTGCCTCGCCGCGGCGATGTTCTCCGGCTGCGTTTCCGGAGACGGCTCCCGTGCGGTCGTGCCTGCGCCAACGGAGGCGGCCGCCACCGCCGCGCGTGCCGGGATTCCGTCCGGCGACATCGCCCACGCCGCCGACCTCTATGCGTTGAAGTGCGCGCGCTGCCACAGGTTCTACGACCCGGCCGAATATCCGGACGCCGAATGGACAGTGTGGATGGCCAAGATGTCCCGGAAGTCCCGCCTCATCCGCGAGGACGAAGCGCTGCTCGGGCGCTACTTGGAAGCATGGCGTCATCCCGCCGCCGAAGTGCACCAGGCCCCTGCCCCATAAAAGCGCGGGCGGCGCAGATACGGCGGAAGGGTTCGGAATTCGTCGCCATCGGAACGGCTGGACGCTTGAAGGACGAGTTCGATGCGATCACCGCGGAACCCCGGATCACCCATGCCGCCGTCGTCGCCGTTACGGAACCTGCCCGACAGAGGCTCTTCTGATGTTTCGCAGCGGTTGAAAAGCCCTCTCTCGCGAGCCACCATCGCTCATCCTATGGAGATGCATCAACTCCGATACCTGGTGGCCGTGGCCAAGACCGGCAATTTCAGCCGCGCGGCCGAGCATTGCCACGTGTCACAGCCGTCCCTGAGCCAGCAGATCCTGAAGCTGGAGGATGAACTCGGGGAGAAACTCTTCAGCCGATTGAAGCGCCGTGCCGTGCTCACCACCGCGGGGGAAGCGCTCGTTCCACGGGCTTCGCGAATCCTCGCGGAAGTGGACGCCGCACGCCGTGACGTGGCCGACGCCGCCAGTCTTCTCCGAGGTTCGATCAACCTTGGAGTCCTTCCGACCATCGCCCCCTATCTCCTGCCACGGATCCTTGTCCCGCTCGGCCGAGAATGTCCCGGAATCGAGATCACCATCCACGAGAACACCACGGCGCAACTGCTCAACATGGCGGCAGCCTGCGAGGTGGATCTGGCCCTCATCAGCCTCCCAATTGCCGATGCTCGGTTCGTCCAGGAAACGCTTTTCACCGAGGAACTGTTCCTGGCGCTACCCCCAACGCATCGGCTGTCCAAGAAGCCCAGCGTGCGTCTGGGCGACATCGAGCAGGAACGGTTCATCCTCATGAAGGAAGGGCACTGCCTCGGCGACCAAAGCCTCAGCTTTTGCGACCGAAACGGCCTGTCGCCGCGCGTCGTCCTGCGCTCGGCCCAGCTCGACACCATCCAGGCGCTTGTTCTTTCGGGACTGGGCGTGTCGTTGATTCCAGCGATGGCTTGTGGGGCCGGATCCCGCGACGAACCGGTCTATCGGTCCATCGCGGGCACTCGGCCCCGACGCGCCATCGGCCTGCTCTGGCGAAAGGAGCAACACCACAGCAAGGCCGCTGCGGAGCTCCTGCGGCAACTCAGGAAACTCAAGGCCTCATGACTTGCGGCCTGCCTTCAAACGCCGGTGTGTTTTGCCTAGGCATAGAAAACCAACTGCAAGAAGCGCCCACGTCGAAGGCTCGGGCACGGCCCCGACTGTGATGGGCTGGTCGGCAACGGAGTTGTAGGCCCATTCGGTGATGCGTCCTGCGGCGGGCTGGTAGGGGCCGCTGAAGACGCAGTTCAGGTGAATCCACCCGTAGTGCAGTTCGCTTCCAATCAGGAACCGGATGCCCAGGTATCCGTCCAACCCGGCGAAGGAGCCATAGGCGCTTATCGCGCCGGCGGTCGTAGATAGCTGCGGACCGTAAAACTCTGTTGGCCTAAAGCTGTAAGGGTATCTGGGCTGCCAAGGTGTCGAAGCCGAGATAAGCGAACCGAGAGAGATGGGCACGGCATAGCCTCCGGCCTCTGGAGCAATGGCGGCCACGGCCGAAGCTTCATTGCCGCTGCGTGGTATAACCTGGAGATCTCCGTTGCGCTTCCTGAAATCGACGTCCGCCGTGCCGTTGCCGTCGAGGTCGAAGGAGAACGTCTCGTCGTCAAACCGCCCGACAAGGACATCCGGCGCATCGACGTAGATGATGGAGCTTTGCGCGAAGGCCGGGAGCGGCGCGCAGAGCGCAGCTCCCAGCAGGAGGATTGTCCGAATCTGTTTCATGGCTTCAGTCCACGGTCTTTAACTGGAAGAATCGGGCGTCGTTCGTGGGCGACACACCGACAGCCGCGTTCACGTCGCCCTTGTATTCGATCCAGCGGCATTGTCCCAACACGATCGTCAGCTTGTCAGAACGTCGCCACCAGAGCTGATGGGCGTCTGGAGGCCCAGTTCAGATTAGGTTCCGGCACTCAGGGCGGCGTAACCTCGTCGGGCGAAAGCACCGGAGGCGGCACTAGCGGAGGGACGGTTCCATCCAGCACCTCGTCGACAACCGGCGGCAGGCGGCGCTTCAGTATCGGATGCCCTTCCTCGTCGAGCGGCGGAAACCACCGCTTCACATCGGCGGCACGGCCAAGCTCGGTCTTTCCACAACGACGCACCAGAGCCTTGTAGAAGAGGTCCGCCACCTTCGGCTCCCGGTCCTTCAGCCAGCATCCGGCGGTGTAGAGGATCTTCGCCGTGAGCTCGTCGTTGTTCGGCAGAAGCTTCGCGGCATCCATGGCGATGAACGCTGCCTGATAGCGGTAGTGGTAGCGGACGTCCGGGTCGGCGCCGTTCGCCCCGGCCCGCCGCATCTCGTCCTTGGACGCGGCGAATATCTTCAGCTCTTCGGAGGCCATTCGATTCGACAGCAACGGCCTGTCGTCGCTGCTTCCAGCATAGACCGCCCAGTCGGGTTCGACTTCGGTCGCAACCAGTTCGAGGCCGTTGGTCCGCATGATCTGCGCGGCCTCCCACCAGCCCTGGGCGCGTTCGTCCTTGGGCAGGTTTTCGTCCTCGCCCTTCTTCAGACCCGCCAACATCCGTTCGTAGGTCCCGACCACCTCGCCGCTGAAGTAGGGTTGTGCTTCGGCTCCGCGGCTGGAGCGGACGAATCGCCGGGCAAGAAGCGAGCGGATGGTCGTCCGGCGCTCCTCCGTCCGGCGAAGGCTAGCCCGGCGATTGTGTTCACGGCAGGACGCGTCTTCGCCGGGTTCGCCCAAGTCCTCGGCGCTGACGAATTCCAGCGGCCACGACCGATCTACGTAGGCCCTGAGTTCATCCAGACTCAGCACACGCTCGGCAACGTAAGCAGCGTCCACCGTCGATCCAGAACGCATGAACAGATCAAGCGCCTCAGAGTAGCGTCCCTGGCACAGGCGCACGACGGCCAACTCCGCCTCGATGCGAAGGTCGCCCGAAGTCCACCCGCGTTCGAGGCACTCGGCCATCCGGGTCGGTGACGGATCGTCGGTGCAGCGGTGTTCCCGGGAAAACTGCGGCGCCAACGAAGCCAGCAGACGTCCAGCTTCATCAAGCTTGCCGGAGTGAAGGAGGATCTTTGCGCGGATCCATTCCGACACGGGAGCTTTGGCTGCCCTGTCGATCCAGAGCTTGACCCGGGTCATGTTGCCCAGTTGGTAGGAGCGGAGCGCGAGTTGTTCGGCCAGGACCGCGTCCTTCTTTCCGACCTGCTCCATCAGGTCCATCCACGTCCAATCCGAGCCCGCGGGATCAAGCTCATCGAGGAAGGACCATCCATGCCGCGACGTCATCAACGCCGTCACGATCCGCCGCGCGACGGGATGTGCCGCGACGTCGGCGAGCGGCTTTCCGCCTTCTTCGAGCACGGCTTCGGCCATCCACTTGAGCGATACGAGTGCACCACGGTCGCCGGCGGCGAACTGCTGCCGATACAGCTCCAGCGCGCGGACGAAACGCTTCTGGATGACGTGCGCCCGCGCTTCCCAGCCGACGCTCTCCGCCGCAAGCCCGACTGGATCGCCGAAGCCCTGCTTGGCCAGGGCGCGCGCCAGTTGGAAACTCGCCACCGCCTTGTCCGGCTTCGTGTCCTGCTGCGCCCGGCCCAGCATGTAGGCGGCCCAGACGGATTTGTGGCGGCGTTCCTTTTCCGGCAGATCGAGCACGGCCTCGAACGCCTTGATCGCGTCGTTGGTGCGGCCTTCTTTGAAGGCGATCCAGCCACGGAAGTATTCGGCGAACTCACTGGGCAATCCTTCGACGATGGTGATCTTCCGTTCGACGTGTTGCGGCTCGGTTTCGGGCGTGTCGGTCCCGGCGATCATCTCCCGCATCGAGTCGAACTTCGCGGCTGCGGCCAGCCGCTGGTCCTCATGCGCCTTGATGATGGTCTCCGGCTCCCGAGTTCCCGCGACACGCAAGGCGGTCCGCAGATCGGCCAATTCGGCGTCGATCGACTGGCGGGCGACGGAGTTCGTCGCCGGCTTGTAGCTCCAGCCGACTTCGGGCGGAGGAAGCCTGCGAATCTCGCTTTCAAACACCGTCGCCGGCGGATGTAGGACAGTGCGGTCTCGTCCGTCGAGAAGGTCGCCCCGGTAGGCGGCGTGGACGGGAGATGCGGCTGCAACCAGCAGACAGGCGATCAGGACAAGCCGTCGGATGGTTGTCAGGCGAACGGGAGGTTCGCAGGTGTTGTTGCGGTGGACATGGGTCGTTTTCACGGAGTTCCTCGGAGAATCAGGTCGATGCCGCGCCGTTCCCCGCCGGGCGTCCGTCGGCTGGTGTTGGATGGAAGGCATGGTTCATCGACTCATTGCGACAGTCTTCGGGCCGGGAACCCTGTCCATGGCGGCGAGGTGAAAGTTATTCACCGGTCGGCGCGTTGATTTTCAGCCCGCCGAAGTGAAGTGTCCCGGCCATGCAGCGAACGGTAGTCATCAATGTCGTTGGTTTGACGGAGAGCCTGATCGGCGAACACACGCCGGCCATCGCGGCTTTCCTCATGCGCGGTTCCCTCCGCCATATCGACCCGGCGTTCCCGGCGGTCACCTGCACGGCACAGTCGGATTACGTCACGGGCAAGACGGCGACGACCCACGGCGTCGTGGCCAACGGCTGGTTCCACCGCGAACTCAGCGAGGTGCAGTTCTGGAAGCAGTCGAACCACGTCGTCACCGCGCCGAAGCTCTGGGATGAACTCAAACAGCTCGATCCGTCGTTCACCTGCGCGAAGCTTTTCTGGTGGTATAACATGTATGCATCGGCCGACTACTCGATCACGCCGCGCCCGATATATCCGGCGGACGGACGCAAGTTCTTCGACGTCTACTCGTGGCCCTACTCGATCCGCACGGAGATCAAACAGGAGCTTGGAGACTTCCCTTTCGCGGGATT
Organism: Verrucomicrobiota bacterium; assembly: GCA_043775315.1. Lineage (GTDB taxonomy): Bacteria > Verrucomicrobiota > Verrucomicrobiia > Limisphaerales > CANJSG01 > CANJSG01. The sequence goes on along the minus strand of JAYVSO010000062.1, from coordinate 39,402 downwards.
CTGGGGACCGGCTGCCGGCCTGAAATCACCGCAGGGCGGACCCGACTGCGCCACGAGGTGGATCGCGGATTCGGCCAAGTGGACCGAGACGAAGTATCAGCCGACGCTGAGCCTCGTCTACCTGCCGCACCTCGACTACAACCTGCAACGCTTCGGGCCATACCAGGCGATGCCGGATGCCGGATCCCAGATGCCGGATAATGGCAGCGCCACTCCATCGGGTATCCGGGATCAGGTATCCGGTATCAGAAACCCGCCTCTCAACCCCGCCATCTTCCCCGACCTCCGCGCCATCGACTCCATCGTCGGTGACCTGATCGCGTTCTTCGAGAAGCGCGGTGTGCAGGTCGTCCTGGTTTCCGAATACGGGATCACCAATGTGACCAAGGCCGTTCACCTCAACCGCCTCTTCCGCCTGCGCGGTTGGATCACGGTCAAGAAAGAGCTTGGGCTGGAAATCCTGGATGCCGGCAATTCGAAGGCCTTCGCCGTGGCGGACCACCAGGTCGCCCACATCTACATCAACGACCCGTCCATCCGGAACGAGGTGCGTGCACTGGTCGAATCGACCGACGGCGTGGCCCGCGTGATGGACACGGCCGACAAGCAGGCGGCCGGCATCGACCATGTCCGCGCCGGCGACCTCATCGCCGTGGCCCGCGAAGACGCCTGGTTCACCTACTACTACTGGCTGGACGATGCGAAGGCGCCGGACTTCGCGCGCTGCGTGGACATCCATCGCAAGCCCGGCTACGACCCGGTGGAACTCTTCCTCGATCCGAAGATCGCGCTGCCCAAGCTCAAGATCGCCTGGCGTCTGCTAAAGAAGAAACTCGGCTTCCGCATGTTGATGGACCTGATCCCGCTCGATGCGTCGTTGGTGAAAGGTTCGCACGGCTGTCGGCCGAAGGATCGCAAGGATTGGCCTGTGTTCATTTCCGCCAACGCTTCGAATCAGACCAGCGACGCGATGAAGTCGACGGAGGTTTATGAGGCGATCAAGCGCGCTGTAGTCGGCCAATAGTCCACAGCATCTTCTCACGTGACGCCCCGGCGCACGGCACCCATCCTTAGCCGCACATGAACATCCAGATCGCAGCGCTGTGCGACGCCGCCACCGACTACGGCGGCAAGCTCAACCTTCTGGGCACGTTCGACACCATCCTGACGCCGAGTCTGCCGGCGACGCATCCGGCCGCGTCGATCGCCCTCCGCATCGTCTTCGAGAAGATCGAGGAAGGACCGCACAAGCTCCGCATCGGGTTCGTCAATGACGACGGCCGTCCTGTCATGCCCGGCATCGAGATTCCCCTCGAAGTGGAGGTGCCGGCGGAGGCGAGCTTCGTCTCGCGCAACATCGTGGTGAACATCCAGGCGCTGAAGTTCGAGGTGGAAGGCAACTACTCGATCGACATCGCCATCGACGGACGCCACGAGTGCAGCATTCCGCTCGCGGTGAAGAAGCTGGAGCCACAGCAACTCGGTCGTCCGCCAGAGAACTTTCCCCCGTCGCCCTGATGAGCTTCTCCCGACTCACCGAACACGAGCAGGGCACCGACCTCCTCCAGCGGAGCCTTGAGAAAGGCCGTCTGGCCCACGGGTATCTGCTGAGCGGCGGCTCGATGCCCGCATTGGAACAGATCGCCCGATCGTTGGCGCAGACGCTGAGTTGCCAGCATCCGATCCGTCGAGGCGAACTCGCCGCCGCCATCGACTGCTGTGGGCAGTGCTCCCCCTGCCGTCGCATTGACGGCGGAAATTTCCCTGACGTTCTTTGGCTCCGCCCCGAATCAAAGAGCCGCATCATCGGCGTCGATCAGATTCGTGAGCTGATCCAGACGATGAACCTCAAGCCGGTCGAAGGCGGCTACAAGGTCGGCATCGTGGTCGCTGCGGACCGGCTTCGCGTGGAGGCGGCCAATGCGTTCCTCAAGACGCTGGAAGAACCGCCGCCGCGCTCGATCCTCATCCTGCTCAGCTCCGAACCGAGCCGGCTCTTGGAGACGATCATCTCGCGTTGCCTGCGCCTGAACTTCGGCGGTGAAGCGCCCATCGATCCCGCGAGCATCGAGTGGCTGAAGACTTTCGCCGGTCGGTTGGCGGTGGAGTCGGCGGGATTGCTGGAGAAGTATCAGATCGTTTCCAGCCTCGCTGAGCGCCTCGCAATCATGCGCGACGAGATCGAGAAAAAGCTTGGAGCCGGATCGCCTTTGGAGAAATACGACGATGCCGATCCCGACCTCCGCGAGAAATGGGAGGAGGAACTCAAGGCCGCCATCGAAGCCGAGTATCGCGGCCAGCGCGCCGAACTACTCGGACTGGTCCAGCAGTGGTTCCGCGATGTGTGGCTGCTCACGCAAGGAATGAACTCGGCGGAGCTGGCCCTGCCCGACTTGGCGTTCGAATCATCCGCGATCGCCAGCAAACTCACGCCCACGCAGGCGAGGACAAACCTCGTGTCGCTCGACGGCCTACAACGCCTGCTCCACACGAACGTGCAGGAAGCGCTCGCGCTGGAGGTCGGTTTCCTGCGACTGCAAACCGGAACCGCGGCCAAGGCATGAGTCCGTCGCCGGCATCAGCCCGCCCCGCCCCCCTGCCCGGTTGGCTGACGCTTCTCGCGGGCGTGATCTTCGGGCTGATCTTTGTGAAGTTTGGCAATCCGGTAATCTTCGAGCAGCAGGTCACTCCGCCCCGTTTCTTGGCCGAGGCGATCTTCTTCTCGTGGCCACCATCTTGGGGAATCTGGATTCTCGCGGCGCTGGCATTGGTGGCGGTCCCGTTCGTCAAGGTCAGCCGCCCGGCTTCGGTTCCGGCCGTGGTGTTGATCGCCGTGTGGTTTGTCTGGCAGTTCGTCTCGGCCACGCAGTCGGTGTCCGGTGCATTGACGCATCCGACACTTGTCCAGTTCACGGGATGCGCGATCTCCCTCCTGCTGGGTTGGCTGGTCCTGGCTCGCTCGCCCAACGGCGGATTCCTCTGGCTCGGACTCACGGCGGGTTTGGCATTCTCGCTTTGGATGGCGTGGGACCAGCACTTCGGCGGCTTGGAGGCGACCCGGCGGGCGTTTCTCAGCATGGATGTCTCAAAAATGTCCCCGGAGATGCAGGCGCAGTTCGCCGATCCGACCTTTCAAAAGAAGCTTACGAGCACCCGGGTCTTCGGGACGTTCGTCTACCCGAACGCACTGGCCGGCGGGATCCTGCTGCTGCTGCCGGCGGGAGTTGCCTGGATCATGAACGCGACCACCGCAATGCGGCCGTTGATCGGATGGCTGGCGACGGGAGGGTTGGCGGGAGTTTCAGCGGCCTGCCTCTATTGGTCCGGGTCCAAATCCGGTTGGCTGATCGCCCTCGTCGCGGGCGCGCTGCTGTTCTGGAAGACCGCTTGGCCTTCACGAGGCAAATTGGCGGTTCTGGGAGTCGTGGGCGTCGTCGGTTTGGGGGCGTTCTTCGTCCGCTACTCGGGATACTTCCAGAAAGGTGCGACGAGCGTGGAAGCGCGGCTCGACTACTGGGAAGCGGCGGTCAAGATGGCCAATAGCCATCCTCTGATCGGCACCGGCCCGGGCACGTTCCAGATCCCCTATCGCCAAATCAAAGCCCCCGAATCCGAGATGGCCCGCTTGGCGCACAACGACTACCTGCAACAGGCGACTGACTCCGGCTGGCTCGGCGGATTGAGTTTCATCGCCGGACTCGGGATCGCCGCCGTCGCGCTCTGTCGCAAACTCCTCAGATCCGGCTCCTGGATGCAATGGAGCTCCTTCGTTGGATGGCTGGCGTTGAGTCTTCAGGCCGTCAGCGAGTTCCCGCTCTACATCCCAGGATTGGCCTGGCCGGCGTTCCTGGTCCTAGGATGGCTCTTGGCGGTCGAACCGGTCAGCCCCGTCGACGACAACGCCAAGGGCTAAACCCGGCGGGAATCAGGTTCGACAAGTCTCCCGGTGGTTCCTAGCGTCCGACATTGCCATGAAGATCCTGATCCTCAACGGCCCAAACTTGAACCTGCTGGGCACCCGCGAACCGGGCATCTACGGCTCGGCCACTTTGGCGGACATTGAACGGCTCGTCCGCGACCGGGCGGCCAAGCTCGGAGCCGAGGTTGATTTCCGGCAGTCGAACCACGAAGGGCAACTGATCGACTGGATCCACCAAGGCCAGGGAAACTTCGACGTCCTAATCCTAAATGCCGGGGCGTTCACCCACACCTCCGTCGCCCTCCGTGATGCCGTGGCGGGAGTTGGCCTGCCGACCATCGAAGTCCACCTCTCCAATGTGCATTCCCGTGAAGAATTCCGTCACAAATCGATGATCGCCGCCGTCTGCAAGGGCGTCATCGCCGGGTTTGGTCCGAATTCGTATGTTTTGGCCCTAGAAGCGGCCGTTAACATTAGCGAAACGACGAAAAAGCGATGATTCAGGGACAAATTGCGCCATTTTGCGGCTTCGCGAAGCCGCAAAATGGCTGCTAAATGCACCCTTGACGGTCGTTTTCACGCTCCTTAGCCTCCGCCACACATTTGAAACATGATTAGGAAGCAGGGTCTTACGGACTGCTGCTTTTTTGCTTCTCGGGAATAGCCCGAAAGCTGAATCCCAACTCGACTAAAAACCCGGAACCCACGTGGACCTCAAAGACATCAAGGCTATCATCGACCTGATGAAGAAGAACTCGATCTCGGAGTTCGAACTGGAGAAAGAGGAGTTCAAGATCCGTCTTAAGCGCGGAGGCAACGGAATCAGCGTCGGCGAAGACGGCATGCCGGTGACCTACAACCTGCCCTCATCCACCGCCATGGCCGGCACGCAGATCGGCCCGGCAACGACTGGTTCGCCGGCACCGGCCCCGGTCGGTGCGGAGATCAAGTCGCCGATGATCGGCACCTTTTACCGGTCCCCATCGCCCGAATCCGCGTCCTACGCGGAGATCGGCACCGAGGTCGGACCCGAATCCGTGGTCTGCATCATCGAAGCCATGAAGGTGATGAACGAGATCAAAGCCGAAGCCCGCGGCGTGATCATCGAAATCCTCGTCGACAACGCCAAACCGGTCGAATTTGGCCAACCGTTGTTCCGCATCCGCCCGCTATAACCCCTTCCGAACGTCATGTTTGAAAAAGTCCTCGTGGCGAATCGCGGCGAGATCGCCGTCCGCATCATCCGCGCCTGCAAGGAGCTGAACATCAAGACGGTCGCCGTCTACTCCGAAGCGGACGCCAGCTCGATGCACGTCCAATTGGCCGACGAGGCAATCTGCATCGGCAAGGCCGCCGCATCCGAAAGCTACCTTCGGATCGACCGCATCATTTCCGCCGCCGAAATCGCCGACGTCGACGCCATTCACCCGGGCTACGGATTCCTGTCCGAAAACGCCCACTTCGCCGACGTCTGCGAGAGCTGCAACATCCGCTTCATTGGCCCCAGCTCGCGGGCCATGAACGCGATGGAGGACAAGGCCGTCAGCCGCAACCTCGCCAAGAAGGCCGGCGTCCCCACCCCTCCCGGTTCCGACGGGATCATCCAGTCAGAAGCCGAGGCCATCGCCATCGCCAAGAAGATCGGCTACCCGGTCATGATCAAGGCCGTGGCCGGAGGAGGAGGCCGCGGAATGCGCGTCGCCCACAACGACGTCTCCCTGGTGAAGGGCTTCCATACTGCCCGAACCGAGGCGGAAAAGGCGTTCGGGAATGCCGGGGTTTATATCGAGAAGTTCATCGAGAACCCCCATCACATCGAGTTTCAGATCCTGGCCGACACCCGCGGTAACATCATCCATCTCGGCGAACGCGACTGCTCGATCCAGCGCCGCAACCAGAAGCTGATCGAGGAAACACCCTCACCGTTGCTTGAGAATAAGTTCCCCAAGCTGCGGAAGGAGATGGGCAAAGCCGCCATCAAGATCGCCGAAGTGGCGAACTACACCAATGCCGGCACCGTCGAGTTCATCGTCGATGACAACGGGAAGTTCTACTTCCTGGAGATGAACAAACGGGTCCAGGTAGAGCATCCGATCACAGAGGAAGTGACCGGCATCGACATCGTCAAACAGCAGATCCTCATCGCCATGGGCGAGCCGCTGAAGATCTCGCAGAGCGACGTGACCTTCAAGGGACACGCCATCGAATGCCGCATCAACGCAGAGGACCCGTTCGACGATTTCCGCCCCTGCCCCGGCCAGATCCAGATGTATTACGCCCCCGGCGGACGCGGCGTGCGTTTGGACAGCCATGTCTACGCCGGCTACTCGATTCCGCCCTACTACGACTCGATGATCGGCAAACTGATCACCGTCGGCAAAGACCGCCGCGAAGCCCTCGATCGCATGAGCCGGGCCTTGGCCGAATACATGATCACCGGCATCAAGACGACCATCGCGTTCGAGCAGGCCATCCTGAACGACCCGAACTTCCGCCGTGGCGTCTACAGCACCAACTTCGTTGCGGACCTTCTCGATGGCCCCCGACGCGGGTTGATCGACGACAAGGGGTGAAGCCCATCACGGACTGCCGCCTCTACGGCTTCGTCGACACAGCCTACTTCAACAGCCGGACTCCGGAGACGATCTGCCGGGAGCTCTGTGACGGTGGAGCTGATCTGATTCAGATCCGGGCCAAGAATGAATCAGCCGACTGGGTTCGCGGTTGTGCGGAGAAACTTCTGCCGATCACCACTGCCTCCGGAGTCCGGCTCGTCATCAACGACCATCTCGACATCGCCCTGCAGGTCGGCGCGCCGGTTTGCCACTTGGGGCAGGTAGATTTCTTCGAAACCGGCTTCACCCAGACTTCGCAGCTCCATCCGGCATCCGGCATCCGGCATCCGGCACCCTTCCCTTTGATCGGCCTCAGCAGCCACGCGCCCGAACAGGCCCAACGAGCCGTCGCCGCTGGCGCCGACTATGTCGCCGTCGGGCCCGTGTTTCCCACTGGAACCAAGCCCGGACGCGCCGCCGTCACGCTCGACTATGTCCGTTGGGCTGGGGGCAATCTGACTTTGCCGTGGTTCGCGATCGGTGGGATCACTCTGGAAAATCTAGACTCGATCCTCGAAGCGGGAGCGACTCGCATTTGCGTCGTGTCCGCTATTCTCAATGCGAAGGACATCGCCGCCGTCACTGCGGAATTCAGGCGTCGGCTCCCCAGCTCTTCTTCTTAATCTTACTCCTACTCTTCCTCGTCGTTCCGTTCCTTCTCCCAGTCCGATCAGGAGAAAGAGCAGGAGTATGATTAAGACTCAATCGAGTGCCCTGTTGCCTCCCGCTCTTTCCTACCGCTACCTTCCCGCCCGACAAATCCGGAAATCATCCATCGAAAAACGAAAATCCATGAGCGTCCTTATCGTCGGCTCCACCGCACTCGACTCCATCAAGACCCCCAAGGCCGAGAATCCACGGCTCCTCGGTGGTTCCGCCAGCCACGCTGCGGTGGCCGCGAGCTTCTTCGCCCCGGTGAAACTCGTGGGCGTCGTCGGTGAAGATTTCCCCAAGAAGTATGTCGCCCTCTACAAGAAGCACGGCATCGACCTGACCGGCCTCCAGATCCAGCCGGGCAAGACCTTCCACTGGGCCGGCGAATACGAGCTCAACATGAACAACCGCCGCACGCTGACCACCGAGCTTGGCGTGTTCGAGAAGTTCACGCCGCACCTTCCTGAGAAGCACAAGAAGTCGCCCTTCGTCCTACTCGCCAACATCGCGCCGGCCCTCCAGCACCACGTGCTCGACCAGATGAACAAGCCGAAGTTCGTCGTGGCCGACACGATGGACCTATGGCTCAACATCGCCCTCGACGACCTCGTCGGCCTCATCAAACGCGTCGACGGATTTGTCCTCAACGACAGCGAAGCCCATCAACTCACGAAGGAGGACAACGTCTTCGCCGCCCTCAAGAAGCTGCACAAGATGGGACCGAAATACGTCATCATCAAAAAGGGTTCCCACGGCTCGATCCTCTCCGGACCCGACGGCTTCTTCATCTGCCCGGCCTACCCGCTGCACAAGGTCGTCGACCCGACCGGCGCCGGAGACAGCTTCGTCGGCGGCATGATGGGATACCTCTCCACAGCCAAGGGCGATGTCCGAAAAAACATCCGCAAGGCGATGGTCTACGGCAGCGTCACCGCCGCTTTCTGCTGCGAAGGTTTCGGCCTGAACCAGACGACCAAGACTACCCGCAAGAACATCGACCTCCGGGTCAAGGAACTCGAAGCGATCACCCGCTTCTGATCTCTATACCAGCGAAAGGCGGACACGATGGGTCCGCCTTTTCTGTTCCCATTGAATCGCGCATTCACCTGCGCGGACAACGTCAACCGGTGCTAGCCTGTCCGTAGAATGGAATCCACCCCGCCAACTCCGGCCTCATGGCGCCCGCTCCAGACCAAGGTCGCGCTTCTCGTCGCAGCGACCGCACTGGTATGGCTCTTCCAGCGAACGTTCCTCGACGACGCAGAGGCGACGGTGACCGCGATGATCCTCCTCGTCGGAGGGCTGTATCTCGGATTGTTCGACACAACTCCCCTGCCATCGCGCCGTCCGAAGCGGGTGCGTGGACTGGTGTCGATCGGGTTCATCAGCCTCGCCGTCGTGCGCATCTGGCCGCAAGCCCCCGAAGCCCAGATGCCTTGGCAGCCCTACAGCGTTGAGGCGGTCGCAGCGGCCAAAGCGGCGGGAAAGCCGGTGATGATCGATGTGTGGGCGTCGTGGTGCGGCCCGTGCCACGACCTAAATCGCCGCGTGATGTCGCGTGCGAAGGTGGTAAGCGCCGTGACCAACGCGGGCTGGGTGGCCCTTCGCCTCAATGCCAGCAACAACTCCGCCCCGGAAGTCATCGCCTCGACCGAAGCCTTGGGTGTCTTCGGATTTCCGTCCGTGATCTTCATCGGCACCAATGGCCAGGAGCGGACCATGATGCGGCTGACCGGCGTCGAATCCGCCGACAATTTCCTCAAGCGCCTGCAGGCCGCGCGTTGATCAGATGTTGGACGGGCATGGTCCCACCGCGGAGACCAGAGCTTTGATCTGTTCGCGCGTGTGTTCGCATGAGAGGGCGATCCGGAAAAACCCGCTGTCGTTTCCGCCCGGATACCGCATGAACGGAGGAAGAATCCCCGCCTGTCGCACCCGCTTCTGGATCGCCGTCGCCGTCTTTTTGTCGCCCGGCGTCAGCGCGAGAACGGGGCTCATGGAATCCTCGACCGGCCAACCAAGACCCCACAGCGAGCGCCGAAGCAGTGTCACATTGGCCATCAGTCTTATGCGCAGCCTTGGGGTCTTGCGAAGGATCTCGACGGCCTTGAGCGATGCGGCCGCAAACGGCGGCGGCAGAGGCGTGTTGCCGGTGAACAGCCGGCTGCGCAAACGGATGGAGTCCGACAGCGCCTGCGGCCCGAGCACGGCACCCCCGTAGCAGCCGAAGGATTTGCTCAACGTCAGGGTCATCAACACGCGGTCATCCCCATGGAAAGGGCCCGTTCTAGTCAGGGCTTCCCACGTTCCCTTGCCTGTATTGCCGAGCACACCGGCACCGTGCGCATCGTCGATCCACAGGCGGCCAGAAGCAGGCAACGCCTTTAGATACTCGGGTAACGGAGCAAGTGATCCGGTCGCGGAAAACATCCCATCCGTGGCCACGATGACCCGCGCCGTCGCACCGACGGTCCGCAGTTTCCGTCGGAGGTCGTCGACGTTGCGATGAGCGAAGCGGACGACCTTGCAGCGGAGAACATCGCCCGCATCCACGAGGCAGCCGTGGGCATGTTCATCGAGCAGCAGATGGGTCGCTTCGCCCGCGAGGGCCTGGGCCACGACGATCGCGGTGGAGTAGCCATTCGACGTGAGCACCGCGGACGGCGCGCCGAAAAAACGCTTCAAGGCCGCTTCAAGGCGGTTGTAGACGGCGTGGTTGCCGGAAGTGCGGCGTGACGCCGCGACGTTTAGACCAAACCGGTCGATCGCGTCGTGGGTCGCTCGCACCACGGCCGGATGGCTCGCGAGGCGGAAGTAATCACAGCCGCCGAAGTAGACCCAGGTGCGTCCGCGCGATTGCACGAACACCCGGTCCACCTGTTGCAGCGGTTGGGGCAGATCGATCATGAAGCCAAGCACAGGGCCCTTTCTTTCCAGATCCAGTTGAACACGCATTCCGCAGAGCTTTGGACCGAGTTGAGGACGTTATGATCCGTGTTCCATACGACCTTTGATTCCCGGAAGCCGGGACACAGCTCCCGAAGCGACCGGAACACCGGCCCCCACGGCACGACAGGATCCATTGCGCCCGCGGCGGCGGCGAGCGGCCGAAGATCGTTGGAGAGCATCAACGCGAGCCGATGCACAGCCGCCTGGCGGTCTTCCTCGGTGCGTCTCGCGAGGAATTCGGGAAGCTCGGCCATTGTCTCCGGCGCGTGGCGCAACCGGATACGCGCGTAGAGCGGGTAGAAATTCAGAAACCGCTTCAAAGTCCCGAGCGACTGTCCGCAGATGCGGCGCCGGGTCATCTCGACCATCCACGGCCACGGATGCCGCACAAAGCCTCCGGCGAGGACCAGCCCATTCACGCAAAAACGGATCGGTCGTTCCGCGTCTGCGCTTCGTCGGCTTCGATCTGTCAGAAGCCAAGCCGGTTGTGAACCCCAGCTCTCGGCCAGCAACCAGCCCTCGGTGATTCCATTCGATGCCAGCGCCGACTGGATGCCATCGGCATAGTCTTCCAGAGACCAGGTAGTCGTCCGCGGATAGGTGAACTCCACGAACCGGAAATGCGTCGCCGCCCGGGCGCGAAAGCTGGGGATCAATGTCCAGTCGCCGTGCATGCCGGGGAGATAGACGATGACCGGACGCCCGGCTTCGCCATGGATGCGGATCTGGATTTGTTCGTTGGTCTTCAACCTTGGTGCGACGTGATACCCGCACAAGATTGCTTCGTCTTCGGAAATTTCGAGTTGCGAGTTGCGGCTCCCCTCTTTCGTCCCATGAGATCGAACCACGGGACCAAAGAACCAGTCACCGGCCCGCGCACCCGGCGATTGTTTCCGGGCGCCTTCCGACGCACCTTCACTACCAGCCACACTGCCTTCCCCATGATCACCCTAAGAATTCTTCTCCTCTTAGCCGCGTTCGCCATCGCGGTGACCCGGGCTCTCGCGGACTCCTGCCGGATCGAGGTGGTGGAGAAAGGCTCAGGCTGGCCGGTGCCGCTAGTCGAACTGCGGACCACGCACAACATGTCGTTCGTCACGGACAACGCAGGGGTCGCCGCCGTGGAAACGCCAGAAGTGCTCGGACGCGACACCTTCTTCCACGTGTCCAGCGACGGTTACGAGGTTCCCAAGGATGGTTTTGGATATCGGGGTATCCGCCTGAAACCCGAGGCCGGCAAGACTCTGCGGATCGAAGTCACCCGGACGATGATCGCGAAACGCCTCGGTCGCCTCACAGGCGCCGGGATCTTCGCCGAAAGCCAGCGGACCAGGCGCGAACTCGACTGGAAGGAGTCGGGAGTTTTCGGCTGCGACAGCGTCCAGACCGCCGTCCACCAGGGACGCCGTTACTGGCTCTGGGGAGACACCACTTTGCCGGAGTATCCGCTGGGACTTTTCGACAGCTCCGGCGCCACCACCCCGGTATTCCCGCTCGCCTCGTTCGAGCCGCCACTCAGGGTGAACTTCGATCTCTTCCGCGACGCACGCGGCCGACCCCGCGGCATTACGCCGATGCCCGGCAACGGCCCGACATGGGCCACAGCGATGGTCAGCCTCCCCGACAAGGCCGGCACGCCGCGTCTCGTCTGCAGCTACATGAAAGTGCGAGGCCATTTGGAGGAATACGAGTGGGGCTTGGCCGTCTGGAACGAATCGGACAAGAGGTTCGATCGCCTGAAAGTTCTTTGGACCAAATCCGACGACGCGCCGAAACCGCCGCCGCTTCCGCGCGGGCACGCGGTCCCGTGGAAGGACTCCGCCGGGAAGGATTGGATGCTCTTCACCCAACCGTTTCCCAGCCTGCGCTGCCCGGCGACCTTCGAGGCGTGGCAGGACCCGGCTTCGTGGGAATCACTCGCGCCTCAGCGCGAGCTCACAGCGGCCGGATCCACCGAGACGATCCGCCCGCATGACGGCGTCCACAGCGGCGGCATGGGCTGGCATCCGTGGCGAAAGCGTTGGGTCAGCGTGTTCATGCAGGCCGGTGGCAAACCATCGAACCTCGGCGAACTTTGGTATGTCGAAGCCTCGGCACCGTCGGGTCCATGGGGCCCGGCGGTCAAGGTGCTGACGCATCAGAACTACACCTTCTACAATCCCTGCGTGCACCTCGACTTCACGACGGCCAACTCGCCAGTGCTGCTGTTCGAAGGAACCTACACGAAGGAGTTTTCCGGCAACTTCAAGCCGACCCCGCGCTACGACTACAACCAGATCCTCTACCGGCTGGATCTCGACGATCCGAGGCTGAAGGAGGCCCAGGTCAACTGAGCCGGGGCGGTTGAGTATCCGATCTCGACACCCTCACTTCGCGGGCGGCTCCACTCCGTAGATGACCCGCGAACTGCGGTCGTAGGTGAACCACGAATACATCCAGCTCAGCACCACGCTGACCTTGTTCCGCAGACCGACAAGGAACATCAGATGGATCACCAGCCAAGCCATCCACGCCGGCCAACCGGTCAACTGCAATCCCATCGCCATCGCCACCGCGCGCGACCGGCCGATCGTCGCCATCGTGCCCTTGTCCCAATAGACAAACGGCTCGCGCACCTCTCCGGCGCGCCGCCCCTGGACAATGCTGCGTTCAACCAGCGCCGCCACGTGCGCTCCCATCTGCAACGCCGCGGGAGCCACTCCCGGAACGGACGTCCCCTTAACGTCGACCATCGCGACGATGTCACCGATGGCGAAGATGTCGGGATGCCCGGGCAGACTCAGGTCGGGCTCCACCTTGATTTTGCCGCCGCGCGACAGCGGCACACCGAGAGTGGCGCCGATCGGACTTCCTTCGACGCCCGCGCCCCAGACGACGGTTTCCGCCAACAACGTCTCAGTCGGAAGCACCACGGATCCTTGCTGGATGTCCTTCACGAGGTTGTTGAACTTCACTTCGACTCCAAGCTCCTGGAGTTGGCGCGCGGCTTCGTCGGCGAGCTCGGGCGTGAACATGTTCAGCAGGCGCGGGCCGCTTTCGATGAGAATGATCCGGCCCTTCGTCGGATCCACGTTGCGGAAGTCGTCCTTCAGCGTGTGAAGGAAAAGCTCGGCGAACGCGCCAGCCAATTCGACGCCCGTCGGCCCGCCACCGACGACGACGACCGTCATCAGCCGTTCACGCTCGGCCAAGTCCTCGGTCAACTCGGCGCGTTCTATGGCGGAAAGGATGTGGCGCCGGATTTGCACCGCGTCGTCGATCGTCTTCAAACCGAAGGCGTGCTGCGCCCATTCCGGATGGCCGAAGTAGGTCGTGCGCGCACCGGCCGCGATGACCAGGTAGTCGAAGGAAAGCTCCTCCGACTTGCCGATTACCTTTTTGGCCGGCGCATCGATCCGGACCACCTCGTCCATGAGCACAGTGATGTCGGACCGGTCCGCGACGATGGCGCGGATGGGCTGGGCGATGTCGGGCACAGACAGACCGGCCGTTGCCACCTGGTAAAGCAGCGGCTGGAAGAGATGATGGTTGGTGCGATCGAGGAGCGTGATCCGGGCGACGCCCTTGGGGAAGTTGCGGCAGAAGGCAAGGCCGCCGAAGCCGCCGCCGACCACGACGATATGAGGAATAGTGTATGTGCTCATGGAGCGTTCGAACGGCCTAACGCTAACGGCCGACGGCAAGCTTTACCACTACCCAGAAGGGGATTGAACCGGAACGAATCCGACGTTGCGACGGGCTGATAGAGGTTCCCGCAGCATCTCAACGCTTGCTGACGGCGGCTCGTGGGTGATGATTCTGCCGACGGCGCTGCTTCGCCGACCAACGCGGGAACGGTGTTAGCGGCTGGGCGGATTACAGGCCGGACGGGATCGTCCGATAGACCTTAGGAACAGTTATGGCTACGAAACGCGAAATCCTCGGCACGCATCAGAAGGCTCTTCAGGTCAACCTCGACCCCAGCAAGTATGGCACGTTCGCCGAGATCGGCGCCGGGCAGGAGGTCACACGCTGGTTCTTCCGCGTCGGCGGCGCTTCCGGCACGGTCGCCAAGACGATCTCCGCCTACGACATGACGGTGAGCGACGCCATCTACGGCCGCGCCGAGCGCTACGTCAGCCAGGAGCGTCTGGCCACCATGCTCGACCACGAGTATGGCCTGCTCGTCGAACGCCTCGCCGCCAAGCGCGGCACCACCACCAAGTTCTTCGCCTTCGCCGACACCGCCGCCGCCACCAGCTTTTCGCGCAGGGAAGACGGCCACGGCTGGTTGGGCGTGCGGTTCCAGCACCATCCGGGAGCCAAGCCGTCGCAGGTCGTCCTGCACATGCGGCTCACGGACAAGGAGAATCTCCAGCAGCAGGAGGCGCTCGGCATCCTCGGGGTGAACCTCATCCACTCCGCGCTCTACTTCCACAACGACATCGACCTCTTCATCGAGGCGCTGATCGACAACCTCTCTCTCGAGCGCGTCGAGGTGGACATGATCAAGTGCACCGGGCCGGCCTTCAAGGGCGTGGACAACCGGCTCCTCTCCCTGAAGCTCGTCCAGGCGGGCCTGACCAACGCCGCGATGTTCATGGCCAGCGGCGAGAACGTCCAACCGGCCGACGCGCTCTACAAGAAGGCGATCCTTCTCGAACGCGGCAGCTTCCGCCCCGTGACGAACGCCACCTACGACATGCTCCGCGCGTCCAAGGCGATGTTCATCCAGGAACCGCGCATGCAGGACGAGGAGTTCATCGTCCTCATGGAGATGACGCAGAAGAACCTGCTCACCGAAGGCGGCATCGACCACAAGGACTATCTTGAGCGCGTGGACATGCTCTGCGGCCTCGGACAGAACGTGATCATCACGAACTTCGCCGAGTTCCACCGCCTCGCCGCCTATCTCTTCCGCTACACGAAGAAGATGATCGGCATCGTCATGGGCGTGCCGACCTTGAAGGAGATCTTCGACGAGAAGTATTACGCCAACCTGGAGGGCGGGATCCTCGAATCCTTCGGCCGGCTCTTCAAAAACGACCTGAAGATCTACGCCTATCCGCTGCTCGAGGAAAAAACCGGCTCGCTCATCACCGCCGGCAACCTGCGCGTCGCGCCCCATCTGCGGCACCTCTACTCCTACCTGACGGAGAACCGTTTCATCGACAGCATCCGTGACTACGATGAACGGACCCTCACCATCTTCGCCCGTGAAGTCCTCTCGCACATCCGCCGCGGCGACGCGGAATGGGAGCACCAGGTCCCCCCGGCCATCGCCGCCATGATCAAGGAGCGGAAACTCCTCGGCTACCTCGGCGAAGCAAAGCCTCCCGCGGCCCCGGCCATGGATGTTGTTTCGAGCGTGAAGATCGCGGCCTGATCGGCGCCGGCCACCTTCCCGGCCAGACGCAGCAAACCACGACCGGGCTTGCCCCGAAGCGCCGCATCCGTAGCGTGTCCGCGTGGCGAAGCCTACGAACATTGAACTGCCCGGAAAGATCCGCATCCCGATCGTCTTCGAGAACCGGACGCTGCTGATCGTCGACAAGCCCGCCGGCTGGGTCCTCGGCCCGGACGGACCCATCGGCAAACGCGGCAACCTCCAGATCGCCGTCGAGTCCTCCATCGGTGCCGGAGCCTTCTGGGCCCGTTCACGCAGCCTGAAATTCCTCCGCTTCGTTCACCGCCTCGACGCCGACACCACCGGCCTCCTGATGTTCTCCAAAAGCTTCGGCGGACTTGAACCGCTCAGTGAACTCTTCGCCGAGCGCAAGGTGGAGAAACGCTACTTGGCCGTCGTCGACGGCGTGCCCGACGAATGCCATTGGACCTGCACTCTTCCCCTCGGGCCGGACCAGGAACACAACGGACGCCACCGGGTCGACAAGGAGAACGGGCGCGAAAGCGAGACCCGCTTCGAAGTGCTCGCATCGATCCCCGGCCGCACGCTCATCGCCTGCGAACCCCTCACCGGCCGCAGCCACCAGATCCGCATCCACCTGGCGGAGGCCGGCTATCCCATCGTGGGCGATCCGCTCTACGGCCGGGGCTACTGGGGCGACCACCTCGGCCTCCGTTCGATCTACCTCGGCCTGCTCGATCCCTACCTCAAGAAGCAGGTCCGCGTCATCGCGCCGGTGGCGGAGTTCCTCGAACAGTTCGGCTTCGCCAAGAACGCCGCCGAACCCGTCCTCATCGCCATCAAGAAAGCATCCGAGACATCCAAACCGCTCAAGCCCGCAGCGAAACCATCTGCCGAAACCAAGACGCCGGCCCCGGCCGCCGCCGCCCCCAAGCCGAAGCGCGTCCGCCGTTTCACCCCGCCTGTCTGAGGCTTTCGCCCCGAAGAATCGGCTTCGTTCATCCCCCTTCCGCCTCCTACCTTCCGCCCGTGAAGCTCTCGGTCAAAAGCGACTATGCCTGCCGCGCCGTCCTCTGGCTGGCCCGCCATCATCCCGAAGGCGTGGCCCGGCGGGTCGAGGACATGGCGTCCGAGCACGACATCTCTCCCAATTACCTGGTCCAGATTCTCATCGAGCTGAAGGCCGGTCGGATCGTGAAAAGCCAGCGCGGCAAGGAAGGCGGCTACCTCCTCGGCCGCCCACCGGCCGAGATCACGATGGGCGAAGTGCTGCGCTGCGTTTACGGACAGATCTTCGAGTCTCCCGCGATGAACGATCCGATGTGCCCGCCGGAACTCCGCGAAGCCTGGAAGAGTCTCCAGAAAGGCATTGATCAGGCCGCGGACAAGATCACCTTCCAGCAGCTCGTCGACCAGGGTTCCAGCAAAGAGCGGATGTTCTACATCTGAGCGGTTCGGGATCCGGTCGTGCGCACTTTCCTGAAATACTGGCTCCCCGTCGTCCTGCTGATGACGCTCATGGCCGGCATGTCCACCGGCCTCGGCCAGGTTTCCAACAGCTCCCGGATCATCGGCCCCATCCTCCATTGGTTCGTCCCGGACATTTCTCCGGAGATGGAAGGCAGGATCGTTTTCCTGATCCGGAAGATCGCCCACGTCACCGAATACGCCCTGCTGGCCGCGCTGGCCTGGCGGGCCCTTCGCAAACCGTTGCGCGGCGATCGCCGCCCCTGGTCGGCCAAGACCGCCTGCCAGGCCGTCCTGTTCGCCGCCTGCTTCGCCACGACGGATGAAATCCATCAGTCCTTCTATCCATCCCGGCAGGGCCAGGTTTCCGATGTCGTGCTGGACACGTTCGGCGCGAGCCTGGGAATCACCCTGGTCTGGATAGTTTGGCGGGCCAGATACAGGAGGCGGCAGGTCCACCCTGAAGTCCCAGCCCGCTGAAGATGATGATGCGTGATGACCCGCGCTTGTCTGTCCCGGGTCGATTTCCCGTTCGCCGCCGAGCGCTCCTCAGCAGCCTTTCCAATGGGATCTGAGTCCGCCTATAAACCGGGGACCTTTCCCGCTGCCGCATGAAACACCCGCTTGTCCCCGTGGCCCTGTGCTATGCGGCCGGCATCGTCTTCAGCGACAACATCCCTCTCCCGCTGCCGCTTCTCGCGGTCGCCGCGTTGGCGGTGTTGGTCTGCGCCCTGGCGATCGAATCCGGGCGGATCGGTTGGATCTGGTTCCTGGCGTTCCTTGCCGGTGCGGTGGCGATGGCCGTCGCCTCGCGTCCCTTGTCGCCGGTGGATCTCCGCCATCTCCTGCCCGCCGGCCAGCCCGTCATCGCCACCGTGGAAGGCATCCTCACCGAAGCCCCGTCGGTGCGGGTCTTTGTCCAGGATGAGGAAGAGATCTTCCGCTCCGTGGCCGTCATGTCCGTCACGGCGCTTTCCCTCCAAGACGGCGAACAACCCGCGGCCGGCGACATCGTCCTGGCGACACGGGGAAATCTGGAAGGACGGTTCCTCGCCGGACAACGCGTCCGCATCACCGGCGTCCTCCAACCACCACCGGGACCACGTGCCCCGGGGCTCTTCGACTACCACGAGCACCTCCGTCGACAGGGAATCCACTTCCAACTGAAGTCCGAAGGGGAGGCGGACTGGAAGCTCGCCCCCGGCAACTCGATCACAGTCCCAAGCTGGTCCGAACGCTTCATCCGCTGGGCCAAGCTCGCCCTCGCGCACGGCCAGCCCGACGACGAATCGCTGCGTCTCCAGTGGGCCATGACCCTCGGCTGGAAGGCCGCGCTGACCGACGAGATTTCGGAACCGTTCATGCGTTCCGGCACGTTGCACATCTTCGCCATCAGCGGCCTCCACATCGCGTTGATCGCCGGGATTCTGGTCCAGCTCGCGAAGGTGGTCCGTGTTCCGCGCCACCATTGCTGGCTCGTGGTCGTCCCCATCATCTGGGGTTACACCATCGCGACCGGACTCCAAGCTTCCGCCATCCGCTCGACCATCATGATGACCGTGATCATCGGCGGCTGGGCCCTGAAACGTCCTCCCAATCTCCTCAACTCGCTCTTCACCTCCGCGCTGATCATCCTCGGATGGCAGCCCCAGCAGCTCTTCCAGGCGTCGTTCCAGCTTTCGTTCCTCGTCGTCCTCAGCATCGCGCTGCTCCTGGCTCCCGTGGAGAAGTGGTGCCAACGGTGGTTCGATCCCGACCCGCTCCTGCCGCAGGAGCTGCGGCCGGCCTGGAGGCGCGCGTTGGATCTGCCGGCGCGGTGGCTGGTGACGTCCGTCGCCACCTCCGTCGCGGCCTGGCTCGGTTCACTGCCGCTGACGGCCTACTATTTCCATCTGTTCACGCCGGGCAGCCTCTTTGCCAACCTCCTTGTCGTCCCGGCCAGCAGCCTCGCGCTGGCTTCCTCCGTCGCCAGCCTGCTCACCTACGCCTGGGCGCCTGGGCTGACGGAATTTTTCAACAACGCCGGTTGGAGCCTGATGAACCTGATGGTCCGGCTGAGCCAATGGTTCGCCGCCGTCCGCGGCTTCGCGTGGCATGTTCCCGCGCCGACTTTGTTGGAAATCGCGTTCTACGTCGCGGCGGTCTTTCCGTTGTTGAACGGCTGGCTGAAGGATGCGCGACGACGCTGGCTGCCCCTGATGGGTGCTGCTGCGCTGGTCCTTTCGCTCGGCCTCCGGTGGCACGGCGAATCCCGATCCACCCGCCTGACCGTCCTTCCATTGCATGGCGGACAGGTCGTCCACATCGACGCCCCGGGCCGGTCGGCCGATCTCCTAGTCGACTGCGGGAGCACCAACAGCTACGAGTTCCTCCTCCGTCCCTACCTCAAGGCGGCCGGTGTCAACAGCCTCGCCCGCCTCGCGCTCACCCATGGCGACATCCGGCACGTTGGCGCAGCCCCGGAGTTGGCCCACCAGTTCCCTGTGGACCAGATCTTCACGAGCGCCCTGCGGTTCCGTTCGCCCTTCTACCGCAAATTCCAGAGCGAGCTGCCCACCCGGCCTGGAGGGGGCAACACCGTCAACGACGGCGACGAAGTGGCCGGATGGCAGGTGCTCCATCCACTCGCCTCGGACAGGTTCACGCAGGCCGACGACGGCGCGCTGGTCTTGCGACGGTCTCTCGGCACGACGCGCTTCCTCCTGCTTTCCGACTTGGGCCGGGAGGGCCAGCGCCTGCTGCTCGATCGCCACACCAACCTTCTCGCGGACGTCGTCGTCATCGGACTTCCCGCCAAGGGCGAACCGCTGAACAGCGACCTGCTGGCCGCGATCCAACCGCAGCTGATCATCGTCGCCGATGCGGACAGCCCCGCTTCCGAACGTGCGCCGAAAGCCCTGCTCGAAAGACTGGGCGCATCGGGAACCCTGGTCATATCCACCCGTCGGCGCGGCGCGGCGGTCTTCGAATGCAAGGGCGGGGAATGCTTCTTCAGCACCATGGATGGACTGAACATGCGCCTGCCCGTTCGCTCCCAGCCCGCAGACCCCAGCGCCCGCTAGAACAGCCCAAAGCCCGGTGACGCATCTTCAAAAACAGTTTGTTGACATATAGACCATCTACTCCTATACCACTGTCCATGGACGCGCCAGCCACCAAGCCGGGACCCCACTACGAGGCCCTTCTCCAGCTGCTCCGCACGTCTGAATCCATCTGGAACGCCTCCCGTGTCTTCTTCGGCCGGTGGGATCTCAGCCCGAGCCAGTTCAACATCCTCAACGTCCTCCGCGATTCCCCGGACGGGGTCACCCAGATCGAACTCAGCCGCCAGCTCATCATGCACCGGTCCAACGTCACCGGCATGATCGACCGGCTGGAACAGCGCCTCCTCGTCACCCGCCGGGACAATCCCGATGACCGCCGCGCCTACCTCGTGGTCCTCACGCCCACCGCCCACAAGCTCCTCGCCGAAGTGCTGCCGGCCTACCACGGCGCGGCCGAATCGGTCTTCGCCGGCTTCTCCCGGAAGCGTTCGCAGATGATGACCGGCGAACTGGCCAAACTGGAGCAGGGCGTCGCCCGTTTCACCGAATCCCTCCCCCGCTGATCATCCCATGAAAAGCCCACGCAACTACCACCTCCTGCTGGCCGGCCAGTTCCTCGGAGCCTTCGGCGACAACTTCCTGCTCGCCGGCATCCTCGCGCCGCTGACCTTCCTGAAGAACGCCGGGACGATCACCGAGCAGCAGGTCAACGGCACGAACACGCTCTTCGGCATCGTCTTCTTCGTCCCGTTCATCCTGCTGGCGCCGCTCGCCGGCTTCCTGAACGACCGGATGCCAAAGACGACGTGGCTGCTCGGCGGCAACCTCGTGAAACTCCTCGGCGTGATCGTCGGCTTCGTCGGCATCCAGCTCCATTCCGCCAGCCACGATGCCGCCATGCTCTGGCAGGCCATCGGCTACGCCGTGGTCGGCGTCGGTGCCTGCCTCTACTCCCCGGCCAAATACGGCGTGCTGCCAGAAGTGCTCCCGGCCGAGAAGCTGGTGAAAGCCAATGGCACCGTCGAAATGCTCACCCTCGTCGCCATCCTGGGCGGCCTGGCCGGCGGAGCGGTGCTCTACGACCAGACCCGGTCCCTCACCGCCTGCTACGGCGCGTCGCTTGCCTGCTACATCCTGGCCGCCATCCTGAACGGCCTGATGGACCGCACCCCGTCCAATGCATCGGCCCGGCTCGGCGACAGCGTCCAGTCCTTCTTCCGCCATCTCGGGTCGCTCGTGGTCCATCGCCGCATTGGCCGTGTGCTCCTTGGCGGCGGGCTCTTCTGGATGGCCGGAGCTTTCATGCGGACGAATCTCCACGCCTGGGGCATCTCCATCTTCGAAGGGGCCGGCATGGCGGCCGACAAGATCACCAACGAACGGCTGGCCCTCCTGAAGGTGGGCCTCGTCCTCGGCATCGTCTCCGGCAGCGTGCTGGCGGGACGCCTCCACGCCATCGGCGATCTCTCCAAACAATGGCTCTATGCTCTCGGTCTCGCCGTAGGCATCGCCCTCCTTGGTTTGCTGCCTGGTGGCGCGGGCTTCTGGGTCATCGTTCCCGCGCTGGCCCTGGCCGGCATCATGGCCGGTCTTCTCATCGTCCCGTTCAACGCCGCGCTCCAGCATGAGACCGACAAGACCGCCCTCGGCAAGACCATCGCCGTGCAGAACGTCGTGGACTACGCGGGCATGCTCATCGGGGCCGGCCTTCTCGGCGTGATGACCAAGTTCGGCTGGTCCGCCCACCAGGCCTTCCTGGGATTGGCCGTCGTCGTCGTGCTGCTGACTTTGGGAATGAAGCTTTCAACCAAGAATCCGACGCCCTCCGTGGCGTAAGGCGACCCGCGCGGCCGCCGGAAAGGCACCCGTGAAATCAATCGAAGAACCCAAGGACGACCAAAGCGCCGAGGCCAAGGTAGGGCGGGCTTCCAGCCTGCCCCAGGAGGCGTCCATCACTCCGGCGAGTTCAGAACTTCAAGAAGAGGCAGGCAAGATGCCCGCCCTACCTTGGCCGTGGCGGCGTGGTTGTTCATCTCCGCTGATCCCTACCGGAGGTTCCCGATGAATCCCGCCACCGTCATTGACGAAGGCCTGTTCCGCATCGCGGAAGCCGAGCCTGAGGACCGCGAAGAGATCTATCGCTTGCGCCACGCGGTCTATGCAGGCGAGATCCATCAACACCCGGTGAACGAGGACGGCCGGCTCGTGGACGTCCTTGACGGGTTCAACCGCTATCTCTGCGTCTGGTGCCGCGATGATCTGGCGGGCTTCGTCTCGATCACGCCGCCCGGTCACGGCCGATATTCCATCGACAAATATTTTGCGCGCGAATCCCTGCCCTTCCCAGTCGATGAACGCCTGTTCGAGGTCCGTCTCTTGACCGTGGCCCCCTGGGCGCGCGGACTGGGAACAGCCATGCTCCTGATGTATGCCGCCCTGCGGTGGGTGGAGGCACGCGGCGGAAACCGCATCGTGGCCATCGGCCGCGAGGAGGTGCTGCCCCTGTATTTGAAGGCCGGATTGCGCGCCCGGGGATTGAGAGCAAGTTCCGGCGCGGTCGCATACGAGTTGATCGAGGCCACCACCGAGGAACTACGCACCGGACTGGCGCCCCACGCATCGCTGCTGGCCCGCTTCGAAACCGGCACAAGGTGGGATCTGGACATCCCATTCCGCCGGCCTGCGCCCTGTTTCCACGGCGGAGCGTTCTTTGGGACCATCGGCCCGCGCTTCGACCACCTGAACCGGGCGGAGGACGTCATCAACGCCGACGTGCTTGACGCCTGGTTCCCGCCATCGCCCACGGTCGTGGCCGCGCTGGAGTCACGTCTGCCGTGGCTGCTCCGCACGTCGCCGCCCACGGACTGCGAGGGCCTCGTCGGCGTCATCGCGGAACGCCGCGGCGTCCAACCCGTGAACATCCTGCCCGGCGCGGGTTCTTCCGACCTCATCTTCCGCGCCTTGCGCCACTGGCTGAATCCGAAGTCGCGCGTGTTGCTGCTGGACCCAACCTACGGCGAATACGCCCATGTGCTGGAACAGGTCATCGGCTGCCGCGTGGATCGGCTCTCCCTGCAGCCAATGAACCAGTTTCGGATCGATCCCGACGAGCTGGGCGAGGCCTTGCGGCGCGGATACGACCTGGTCGTTCTGGTGAACCCGAACAGCCCGACCGGACAGCACCTGAGCCGCGCCACTCTGGAAACGGTGCTCCGCCTTGCACCACGCCGCCCTCGGGTGTGGATCGACGAAACCTACATCGACTACGTGGGCACGTCCGAGTCCTTGGAACGCTTCGCCGCCGGGTCCGACAATGTGGTGGTCTGCAAATCCATGTCGAAGGTCTATGCCCTCAGCGGCGCGCGTGTGGCCTATCTTTGCGCGGGCGCGCATCTCCTGGAAGAGCTCAGGGCCATCACCCCGCCCTGGTGCGTCGGGCTCTTGGCCCAGGTAGCTGCCGTGGCGGCCTTGCAGGACCCGGGCTACTACGCGGCACGCCACGCCGAAACGCACCGCCTTCGAGAAGAACTCGCCTCGGCCCTCGCGGAACTCGGCTGGAACGTCGTTCCCGGATGCGCGAACTTCCTCCTGGCCCGCCTGCCCGAATCCGGTCCCAGCGCCGCCGAATTCGTCGCCCACTGCGTCGGCTTGGGACTCCATCTGCGGGACGTTTCCCGCCTGGGAAATGGTTTGGACGAACGCTCGATCCGGATCGCGGTCAAGGATGGGCGGACACAGCAACGGATGCTGGACATCCTCAGGTCGGCTTCGCGTCCAGAGTCCGGCAAGATCCCGGACAATCGTTGCCTCTCCATCGCGGATTCCTTTTCGCCGCTGACCCACCTCACCCTCCGACCAAAGACCGATGGGTCCGCATCGGCCCCATCTCCACCTTCAGCCCCATGAAACGTCTCCTCCTCATCCTCGCCCGCTGGCTCTGCCGCTTCGAGGCGCACCGGCTCGACGCCCTCAAATCGCCCGGGCCCGTGCTGCTGATCCCCAACCACGCGTCGTGGCTCGACTGGTTCTTCCTCTGGCTCGTGCTGGACGAGGACTGGAAGTTCGTCACCTCGTCCGTCACCGCGCAGACGAGCTGGCTGCACCGGAAGATCATGATCAACCGGCGGACCTTCCCCATCGACACCGCGTCGCCCTACGCCGTGAAACGCATGGCGGAATTCCTCAATGGCGGCGGCCGTCTCGTGCTCTTCGCCGAAGGCCGCCTCTCCCGCACCGGCACATTGATGAAGCTCTTCGACGGCACCGGCTTTCTCCTCCACCGCACCGCCGCCAAGGTCGTCACCTGCTACCTGCGCGGGGCCAAGCGACTGCCCTTCTCGCCGAACAAGGAGGAACATCTCTGGTTCCCCAAGGTCACCGCGCACTTCAGCGATCTGCTCACGCCACCCAGGCACCAGGACCCAAGCACCTCCGTCGCCCGCGCGCGCATGACGACGTGGCTGCGCGACCAGATGGTGGAGCAGCAGTTCGCCATCGAGATGGAGTCCGGTCCCAAGACCGTGGCCGAAGCCGTGGCGGAAACGGCGGAGATGTTCCCCAAGCGAACCATCCTCCAGGACGCGACCATGACTGAGCTGTCCTACCGCAAGCTGCTGGTGGGCGTGCGGGTGTTGGCGGATGCGTTGTCCAACGCGTCAGGTGGCGGCAGTCGCGCTGCGACTGCCGACTCTGCCGCAGCGCGGCAGAGTCCACCCCGCATCGGCGTCCTCCTGCCCAACGTCAACGCCATGCCCGTCTCCATCATGGCCGCGTGGTGTCTCGGCAAGGTTCCGGCCGTGCTGAACTTCTCCACCGGCCCCACCGTGATGCTGCAATGCTGCCAGCTCGCCGGCTTGAAGCAGGTCATCACCTCCCGGCTCTTCGTCGAGAAGGCCCGGCTCGACCTCAAGCCCCTCGAAGACGCCGGCGTGCAGTTCCTCTACCTCGAAGACGTCCGCAAAGGCATCACCGCCGGGCATAAGCTCGCCGCGTTGTTCCGCAGCTTCTTCGGCCTTCGCAGCTGGTTCATGGCTCCGATGACCTTCAACCTCGCGCCCGACCTCACCGCCGTCGTGCTCTTCACCAGCGGCTCGGAAGGCGTGCCCAAGGGCGTCGAACTCACCCATCGCAATCTCCTGGCGAACATCCGCCAGATGCTTGCGATCACCGACATGCAGGACACCGACCGCATGTTCAACTGCCTGCCGCTCTTCCACAGCTTCGGCCTCAGCGTCGGCACCTTCCTCCCGCTCGTGCGCGGCATGTTCTGCTTCGTCTATCCCTCGCCGCTCCACTACCGCATCGTGCCCGCC
The DNA here is from genome assembly GCA_043775315.1 of Verrucomicrobiota bacterium. Lineage (GTDB taxonomy): Bacteria > Verrucomicrobiota > Verrucomicrobiia > Limisphaerales > CANJSG01 > CANJSG01. The sequence continues at coordinate 14,095 of JAYVSO010000062.1, read as the reverse complement.
GCGCTCTACGACCGCGACTGCACCGTGCTGCTGGCCACAAACACCTTCCTCAACGGCTACGCCCGCCGCGCCCATCCCTACGACTTCCGCAGTATGCGCTACCTCTTCGCCGCGGCGGAAAAGGTCCAGCAGACGACCTACGACACCTGGGCGCAGAAGTTCGGCGTGCGCATCCTCGAAGGCTACGGCGCGACCGAATGCAGCCCCTGCGTCTCCGTCTGCACCCCGCTCACGCCCAAGCACGGCACCGCCGGCCGGATCATCCCCGGCATGGAGTGGAAGGTGGAGCCGGTCGAAGGCGTGGGGGGAACGGATACCGGATCCCAGATCCCGGATACCGGATCACCGACGCCCGAACCGACCGGAGCCCATCCGGAATCAGGCATCCGGAATCAGGCATCCGGTATCGGGCATCCGGCATCCGCGTCTTCCATCGGCCGATTGCTCGTCCGCGGCCCCAACGTGATGAAGGGCTACCTCAACGCCGAGGCGAACGCGAAGTTCCAGGCCCTCGGCGGCTGGTATGACACGGGCGACATCGTCCGGGTCGACGAGGACAACTTCGTCCAAATCCTCGGCCGCCTGAAACGCTTCGCCAAAATCTCCGGCGAGATGGTCAGCCTCACCGCTGTGGAAGACGCCCTGGCCGGCGCGTTCAAGGACGAGTTCGGCGCCCGCTGCGAGACCGCCGTCGTGGCCGTGCCCGACGAGGACAAGGGCGAACGCCTCATCGCCATCGCCAACGAACCCAAGCTGACCCTCGACCACCTCCGCACCGCCATCAAAGCCAAAGGCCTGACCAACCTCTGCGTGCCCCGGGAGATCAAGTTCGTGAAGGAGATCCCCAAGCTCGGCACCGGCAAGGTCAACCACCGCGAGCTGCTGGCAATTGTCTCAAACTCCAACTCGTCACCTACATGAAATCCTCTGACATAGACCGCATCCATGACGCCGGACTGATCTCCGGTGATCAGCGCACCTCCATCATCGCGCACTTCAAGTTGGACCGGCAGACCGACAAGCTGATGGCGATCCTTTCCGTGATAGGCACCGTGCTCGTCACCTCAGGCGTCGTCCTTGTCATTTCGGCCAACTGGAACTCGATCCCTCACTTCGCCAAACTCGCCGGAGGACTCCTGCTGATGCTAGGATGCCATTGGCTCGGGAGCCGTCTGCGGCGCGACGACCGGCATCCGGTCGTGGGGCAGGCGTTGCACCTGCTGGGTTCAGGTCTCTTCCTCGCGAACATCGCGCTCGTCGGCCAAGTTTACAACCTCAGCTCCCGCCCGCCGAACGCCATCCTGCTCTGGTGGGCGGGCATCGCCCCGCTGGCCTGGATTCTACGGTCGCGGGCGCAGCTAATCCTGACCTTGTGTGCCTTTGGCCTGTGGCTTGGCCTCGAACTCAACCAGCGCGACAGCCTGATCTATTTCGATGGCGAAGCCCGGCAGTTCGTTTTCTACGCGCTGATGGGAACGGCCTTCGCCGGCCTTGGAATGAGGGTAGCCGCGGGTCGGACACCGGAGTTCGGTCCGACACTCGAGAAGTTCGGCCTGCTCATGGTCCACGTCGCCTCCTACCCCGTGACGCTCGGATTTTTCTACGGCTCGGACAAGGTCGCTCCCGGTGCATGGATCATCTCGGGTGTGGTCAGTGCTGGCGCCGTTGCCCTGATATGGGCCGGTTCGAGAAGCGCCACGGTTCTTCACGATCGGCAATGGCGCGTCACCTGGGCGCTGGCTCTTTGCGGCATCATCGCACTGTCGTGGGTGGGACTGTCCGTGCATGTCGAGCGGCACTGGAGCGGCGACGGCTTCCATCTTGGCCCTCATTGGATCGGAGCGCCGGCGTTGTTCCTATTCTGCCTCCTCCAGATTCAAGTTGGACTGCTCCGCCGTAGTCCATGGCTGGTCAACGTGGCAATGACCTTTCTCGCTCTCCATATCGTCACGGCCTACTTCGAACTCTTCGGCACGATGGGCACCACCGGCCTCATGTTCATCGTCACCGGCCTTTTCCTGATCACGCTGGCCTTCGTCTTCGAGAAACGCCGCCGCGCCCTGATCCGCCGGATGAACGCCACCTCTTCCAGCATTCAACCGCGCTGACTCGCCATGAAAACAAAACTCCTTCTCCTCGTCCTCGCCCTCCAGTCCGCCTGGGTCGTCGCCACGGTGGCGCTACAGGAATACAAGCTGCACCGGGGCGATGTCGTCCTGCTGGAGACGATGCCGGTTGATCCCCGCGACCTGCTGCGGGGTGACTACGTCATTCTCAACTACAAGATCAGCACCCTCCCGAAAGGACTGTTTTTGGATGGCACCACCAATCAACCGCCGGACGGGACACCGGTGTTCGTCCGGCTGGAAAAGCGGGGCCAGTTCCATGAGGCCGCCCAGGCATCCCTCACGCCGATGGAGGCCGAAAAGGACCGGCCGGTCCTCCGAGGCAAGGTGGCAACCAGTTGGTTCTGGCGCGGCTTCGATGGAACCAACGCCACCATCCACCTCGAATACGGGCTGGAGCGATACTACGTCCGTGAAGGCACCGGGAATCCCACTGGCAAGCTGACGGTGGCAGCTGCCGTCCCTACGTCCGGCAACGCCGTGATCAAACATGTCTTCATCGACGGCAAACCCTACGTCGAGGTGATGCGTTCGCAGGCCAAGTAGTCATGGATACCATGAAGATTCGCGCTGATTTCAAAACCCGGGTCCGCCGTTGGCTTCGATTGACGGGCCTTGCCGTCGTCATCATGGCCGCCCTGCTGGTCGCTTCATGCGCGATGTTCTTCGAGGGGCCTTACCGCCCGGTCACATCGCAGCCGAAGCAGCCGATGGTGGTCGACGTGCATTGCCACTGCGCCGGGATCGGCGGCGGTGGCAGCGGGTGCTTCGTCTCGAAGCATCTCCAGAGCAGCTACAAGTTCGGCATCTACCTGAAGGCCTTCGGCGTGACGCGCGAACAGCTCCTGGCCGAGGGGGACGGCATCACGATCCGCAAGATCTCCGAACACGTCGGCCGCAGCACCAATGTCGCCGCCGCCCTCGTCCTCGCCATCGACGGCGTGATCGACGATCAGGGCCGGCTGGACACGAACCGGACGGAGTTCTACGTGCCAAACGAGTTCGTCCAGCGCGAGACGGCGAAGTTCACCAACCTCTTCTGGGGCGCGAGCATCAATCCCTACCGGCCCGATGCCCTCCAGCGTCTCGAATGGGCGCACCGGAACGGTGCCAAGCTGGTGAAGTGGATTCCCTCGATCATGCTCATCGATCCCGCGGACGAACGCATCATGCCCTTCTACAAACGCATGGCCGAGCTGGGCATGCCGCTGCTGTCCCATACCGGACAGGAACGTTCCTTCACCCATGCGCGTGACGAGTTGGCCGATCCCGTGCGGCTGGAACTTCCCTTGAAGCTCGGTGTGACCGTGATCGCCGCGCACATCGCCTCCACCGGCCGCAATGAAAACGAACGCGACGTCGAACGCCTCGCGAAGATGATGGCGAAGCATCCGAAGCTCTACTCTGAGATCTCGTCGCTCACGCAGGTCAACAAGCTCGGCTATCTGCGCGAAGCATTGCAGCGGCCGGAGTTCGCCGGGCGGCTGCTCTACGGGACGGACTTTCCACTGATCAACACGGCGTTGGTTTCGCCCTACCTGTTTCCGCTTAACCTGAAGCCCGGACAGATGGCGGACATCGCCGCCATCGAGAATCCCTGGGACCGCGACGTGGCGATGAAGCACGCGCTCGGCGTTCCCGCCGACATCTTCCACCGCACCGCCGAAGTTCTGAAGCTGGCTCCCAAGTAGGCCGGGCATCTCTGCCCGGCAAGGAGGTGTTGATCCGCGAAGGGCGCGAAGGAACGCGAAGAAGTTGAACCGCAGAAAACGCCGACAAGGCGGAATGGAAACGAAGTCTGGCGACTGGTAGGGCGAAGGCTCCCGCCGGTCATTCTTGGAGCCATGGAAGGTCATCGATTGATTAGAAAGTGCCCGGTTTCATTGTGTTTTGCGAGACTATTCGTCCACAACCGGCCACTACTCGGGGCTTTGGTCTGGTGTCAAAAGTGGTGTCAGTTGCGGAGGATGTTGGCGGGCGCGTGGCATCCGTAGCGCAGGCGGGGACCGGCGCAGCTTCCGAGACTGAGGAGTCCGCAGGGGTGCTGCCATGCCTGCCGGTGGCGGTTCCAATGGAAGCCGAGCTGGGCGAGTTGCTGGCGGATGCCGACGGCGGGCACGGAGTCGAACTGGACCCAGACCCAACGGCCAACCACTATGGCTGCTCGAAAGAGCTCGGGCACTGATTGCGCGAGTTCGGCGAGGAGTTTCGGAGCGGGGAGCATCCGGTTGCGGTAGCGGAGGTGGAAGTTGATCGGCGGCAGCTTGGTTTTGCGGCCAGCCAGATCGGGTCGGCTCTGAGCCTTTCGGGAACGGTCGTTTTGTGCGGTGGTGTTCATGGTTTTTCGGATGGGTTGCTCTGCCATATCGGTTTCGTTCTTCCGCCTTCACCCGCCCGACTCCGCAGGGGGGCCTCGTGGTGCCCTCTGAAGACTACTCCCACGGGCCGCCCCTGCGGAGTCGGGCGGGTGAAGGCGGAAGAACGAAACCTCCGGCAGGGCAAGGACGGGAACACCACCGCACGGGCGAGGAACGAAGCCCCCCAAGACTTCTGACGCGTCGGCCGGAGGTGGAGTGGAGCGGGTTGCTTCCGCGAGGGTGGAGGGCGTGGAGAGCAACCCCGGAGCGGAGCCGGAGGGCGAAGGGTCAGACGCGGATGGACCCCGGAAGTGAGGCCGGGCTGTTTTGCGAGCAGAGCAAAAGCGGCCCGTGCTCACGGACCGCAGTTTTGTCGGTGTGCCAAAGGGGCCGGATTGTGGCAACGTCCCGGCGGGAGGTATCCCGCAAGCGATGTCCGAGAAGCCCAAACCGATCTACATTCCGCCCTTCTCCGAGGTCAGGCTGGTAGAATGCCGCGATCACTTCCAGCTCGTGCCGGTGCCGAAGTGCAAGGTTGTGTTCGGCTATGGCCGGATCAAGGCGCGCCACGCCGTCTTTGATCCCGACGATCCGGATTCGGAGCCAATCTGGGACAATCTGGAGCCCGATTCCGAGGTGTGGGCCGTGATGCAGTGGTATGAATTCGAGGACGGGCACAAGGAGCGGGGCGACATCTCGTTCATCGGACCCGAAATGCGAGAGGACTACGTTCGCAAACGAATGGACAAGATGGCTGAATCGGAAAACACCACACGGGAGGAAATGCTGGCCATCACCCGGTGTTTCGAGGCGACGGATGACGATTGGGATTACATCGATGCCAAGCGACCGAACTACCAGTCCGAACCCGACCCCAGCTCCACCGAAGCGTATGACGTCTATCATGCCCGACTAAAGGTGATGTCGGAGCTGCAACCCAAGACGGTGGAGATCGTCAAGATTGCCAAGGCGGAGCAGGACCCGGAAAAGCGGGCGTTCGCCGAGAGGCAAGCCGTCCAATCCTACTTCGCGGAACTGGCCCACTACTTTTCCGAGGAAGAGATCTTGGCCTGGCAGAAGACGAACCTGGTCGGAACAGGCTGGATGTGCGAGTTTGGCGAAGTCATGCGGGAGCCGCGCCGCACCATCGATCCCGTGAACCACGAGCTGGCTCTGAACTGGCTCCGGGCGCGCTACAATGAGCAGACCGCCCGCGAACTGTCCGAATCGATCTTCAAGCGGATAGTGAGATGGCTCACTCCGGCGGCTTTGAAGAAGCGCCGTGAACGGCTCGGGTTGACCACCAAGCGCCCGCAAGGCCCGCGTCCCAAGTCGGACGGCCAATAGATTGGGACGGCGAACGCCGCTCTCTGTCCCAATCCCTTCGCAGTTCCTCCATGCGCTCCAAGATGGGCGCGTGAAACCACTCTTCACACCCACGGGCAACGCGGTGCGTCGCGAGACGCGCCCCTCCGTCCGCCTGTCCTGCGGGAAGCGGAGCCTCCTCGGACAAATCGTTGTGATCATTCAACGGCGTCCGGCCTTGGCGCGGCCAGATGTGACCCCAGCCAAAGGAACCCAATGCAACTGAAAGTGAACGTCATCTCGGAACGCCCCGACGAATACGTCGGGAAGAAGGGCCTGGTGAAGAACCAGGTCATCACCTGCCAGGACATCGACCCGTCCGGCTACCGCCTGCTCATGCCCTTCGACTACACGCTGAGCGAGGAGGAGAAGGCCAAGTATGTCGGCAAGCTCCAGGACCGGACCATCGTGGTCGGCATCCGCGAGCTGATGCCCTTCGGCGGACGACTGCGGGCTCGCGGAGCCATCGTCACCGGCCCGGAAGGCAAGTAGGCCGAAGTTCGGCCCATCCATCGCATGAACCCCGAAGTCTACGCCCTGTCGCTCATCGAGTGGCAGTTCTTCGCGAGCCTCACCTTCAAGAGTGAGCGGCTCACGGACGCGGTCCGCCTCAAGATGTTCTTCGCGCTCATGCGGAGACAGGCGGACAACTTCGGGGTTCATTTCCTGAAAACGATCTGGTGCCTGCGGACCGAGAGTGGCGAGTCCACCGGCCGCATCCACCACCACGCCCTCATCGCGGGGTTCCCCGAACATTCGCTGACCAAGGCCACCTGCTTCTCCTTCATGAAAATCTGGGAGCAGCTGGGCGGCGGGATGGCGCGCGTCTCCCTCTACAGCCCGCTGCTCGACGGTGTGGGCTACGTCCTCAAAGGCTCCGACGAAGAATATCGCCGCACCGGAGGGGACTACTACGAGACGCGAAAGTTCGGGGGACGCTGCGACGTCATGCTCTCCAAGTCGGTCTTCGGCGTCATCGAAGGCCGGCGTTCAATAGGAGTGAGACGCCGTCGAGGACAACGCGAAGCGGAGTAGGACGACCTCCCGGTGTGCGGTCCCTGCGCTGGCGATAACGGCGTAAACCGCACTTCATCCGCAGACGGCTTAGACCAGCCCAGACGGGCCGTTGAAGCTGCGGAACGGGGCCATAGCGCCGTCCAGGCCGCGGCAATGCTGCCGGTTGTCACCGTTCAGGCTGTTCCCAGCCATGTCCCCGCCCGGAGGGCGGGGGCATGGCGGGATTGCTTGAAGATGAACTATGCCCGGATCGAACCGGGAACGAACGGAAGATGAAAGACGACCAACACCGCTTCCTGGCCCTGCTCGGCCAGCTGCCCGTCCGCCTCACGGCGGAGCAGACGGCGTGGGTGTTGAACTGCCAGCCGCACGACATGCCCGCCCTGGTCTCCGCCAAACTGCTCAAACCCCTCGGCAACCCGCCGCAGAACGGGGTCAAGTTCTTCGCCACCCGCGAAGTCCTCGAACTCTCCAGGGACGACAAGTGGCTCCACCGCGCCACCGCCGCCATCCACCAGCAGTGGCGGGAAAAGAACGCGAGGAAGGCGAAGCAGGGGGATGAAAAGAGGACTGAAGCAGTGGCGGAGTGAGGCGTGTGTGATGGAGATTTCCTCCGACCAGACAGTAAATGTCCCTGCGGGTCGCGCATTGTCGCCTGATGAAGTGGAAGCGGTGTATCGGCAGATGGCGCGGGCTGTTCCCGCGTCGTTCAGATGCCGGAAGTGACGGGCCGATGAAAAATGCGGTCGCAGCAAAATTTGGCTTGCGGAAAACCCACGGAATTCATCTTTAGAGAACAACCAAGAAGTTCCCCATAAAGTTCCAAGCCCACCGGCCAGCGGTGTCTTTGGGACGGGGCTTTCGAGGCGAGCAAAGCCAGAGAGCGGTCAAAAGAGAGGCAATCATATGAGGCTATATCCATGCCCCGGCGGGGCGATGCGACTGGTGGCAACCAGGGTAGGGAGTGACTTACAAGTCCGCCCACCGCGCAAGTTTCCGCTTTATCTGCCGGACATCTCCGGCGCTTCAAGCTGGATTAGTCGCTAAGGCGGAACGAATTCGTGACCGCAAATTGGTATCACAGAAAAAACAGGAACTTGTTATGGGGAGAAACGCCAAGGATCAGTCCATTCGAATCGTTGCGGCAATGCTTTTGGTGTTTCTGTTCTCGGACAGACTACAGGGTATTGCACCGGCATGCGACGACCCGGAAATCTGCTACGAGCCACGGCCGATCCCCGAAAAGCCCAATCCAGAAGAGAAGTGCAAATGCGACGGGATGCCGTTCTTCTGGGTCTCCGAACCATCCATCTCGGTTTGGCTCCGCGACATTCCGCTTCGCCACCAGGCTTCGGTAGGTCCCGAAATCAAACTGGATCTTACGTATTGCCATCAGCGGCGTGGTGACCTTCCGTTGCAGAGCGGAAAACAATCCTACGGTTTCGGCGACGGCTGGCGGACCTGGTTCCATCAATGCATCAAGATGGATCTGGCATCCGGCACTCCTGACGCCGACACCAAGAACCTCACGGTCTGGCATTGGGACGGGGTGACCGGGAAAGTGCAGCTTGATCCGACCGGCGGTGCCTATAAGGGAACGCTTCGCGACAAAGGAACCACGGTCCGCCGTCTGATGGAAATCGTCGCCCCGGGCACGACGCCGATCCACGTGGGCTACGAGGTGGTCGATCAACTGGGAGGGACCAACCGCTTCGCCACGAAGATCGGCTCCGATGTATTCTTCTTGTCCTCCGTTTCGGACTCGCGCGGCAATACCATCACATTTGTCTATGACCCCTCCCAGGCTGCTTCCGGAAACGTAAAACTGGTTCAGGTCCAGGATGCAAGGAACGGCACGGTCGATTTCTCATATGACGGTCCGGGCGACTTCCAGGTCAAAACGGTCACATCGTCGCTGGTGGGCAGTGTCCACCTCAAATACACCGGAACCAAGCTGGAGAGCATTGTCGACGTGGCGGCAATCCGGAGCTCCTTCCAGTATCTTGGAACGGGTAAGCTGGAATCATTCAGCACTCCCTATGGCAGGACCAGCTTTGCCTACTCGGCCGACACGGATGGCGATGTCTATAACCCCAGGGATTCTCGTTGGGTCAAAGTCAGCCATGCGGACAGCAGCTACGAGTTGTTCGCGGCTTTCGAAGGGCCCCGGAACGGCAACTACGACGCGGCTTTCAACCCGTCGTTGTCCGGTGTTTTGAGCCAACTCAACTCCGGAGCGACCCAGGCGCAGGATCTTCTGTTCGATGGGGGCGATTTCCTATACCGGAACACGTTCCATTGGAGCAGGAAGGCTTTTGCGGACATCACCACGGCCAATCCAGTCAACATGACGACGGCCGATCTGCTCAAGGCCAGGACCCGCCATTGGCTGGTGGAAACACCTGATGGGATCCCGACGATCTCAAGGCCGAGCTACCTCACTTACGTCAGGCTTCCTGGAACCATTCTTTCATGGGAGAGGGAATCTTCGATCGACGGGCTAAAGGCCGGACCGGTCACGTTCTACGAGTATTACAACAGGGTTCCAATCTGGGTGCCTTCTGGTGAGCCCTTTATACCGCATCCGAACTACACTCCGAGCAATAGCCGCCCCGGGACCAACTCGGAGGCCAATCTGGTCATCCGCCTCCAGCCCGACAATTCGACGTGGTGGCAAGTCATCAAGCGGAATGCCCTCGAAAATGAGACGGAGATCGTCGACCACTGGAAACTTCCGGCTTCGGAAGGCGATGTCTACACGTCCCAGACCGTAACCAGGGGGTATGACACCACCGGAAGGAAGCTGCTTACGGTTGTTGGGCCGGATACCAAGACCAAGTTGACCGTCCAGTATTCCAACCCCGCAATTCCGGAATTGCCCACGGCGGTCAAGAACGGCCTGTCCCACACGACTCTGCTTGCCTGGCTGCCGGATGGGAGGATCGACTGGGTGCAGGATCCGGTCGGTTACCGCAAGGAGTTCACCTATGCGGCCGACGGAACTCTCAGCGCCGTTGTCGAGAAGGAGTCGGCGACATCGGTCCTGCGCTCGACCAGCTTCTCGTGGCAACGCGGGATCGACGAGGTCCGGACCTACCCGAGCCCGTGGAACATCGCCGTCACCAACCGGGTCACCAAGGTGACGGTGACCCAGCCGTCTGGACTGGTCACCACGACCACGTTTGACGGGTTGCAGAGACCTCTGGAACGGGCGGCCCCCTACGACTCGACCACGGAGAAATTCATATACGCCATCGCGCCCGGCACCTCCTATCCCAATTCCTCGGGCAGCCCCTATCTGCTAAAGGCCACGGGATTCAAGAACCGGCTCGACCAATACCACCAGTTTTCGTGGGACTCGATGGTCCAGATGAAGGAGCACCTGACACCCCGCCTGACCAAGACCGTCTACGACTACTGCTCGTGCGGCTCTCTGGATTCGATCGCGCGCGGTGCCGGTTCGCCGGAGATGGAGACGACCTTCTTTGACCGGCACCTCAACGGTCTCCTGAGCTTCGTCACCCTGCCCGACAGTCGGCAGGTCCGATACGGATACGATTCGAACAACCGCCGCACCAGCGTGACCAACGGCCTCGGGGTGGTCTGGCGGATCTACGACAACCTGGACCGGATCCGGGAGGTGTGGGCGCAGACCAACACGCTCGTCAGCAGCACCCAGCTCGTCGCCCGGGTGAAGTATGATTCCGCGGGTCGCGTCGCCGAGGTGCTTCGCGCTGGCCAAGGCCATTGGGGAATGACCTATGACGATGCCGACAGACCGTTGTCCCTCGTGGATCTGACCAAAAGTCCGGCGGTGGTCGTCCGTTCCTACGCCTACACGTCGCCGTCGCCCAGACCGACTACCGTCACCGATGCCCTGTCACACCAGACCTTCTACCAATGGCGGGTGGACGGACTCCTCAATTTGGAGATCAATCCCGGTTCCCGCCAACTGGCTTTCTCCTACGATACCTCCGGCAACCTGAAAACTCTGACGGACGGAATGGCCCAGGTCACAACGTGGAACTACGATATTGAAAGCCGGATGACTTCCAAGGTCTATAACGATGAGTCCGTGGGCGAAATCTTCGGCCATGATGCCCTTGGTCGGATGACGAGCCGGTGGACACCCTCCAAAGGCACCACCACCTACGCCTACGATGCCGACGGCAACCTGCTGTCGAGCGCCACGCCCAATGATCCCGCAGTCTACTTTGTCCATGATCGCCTGAACCGCATGGTGCAGATGCTGGATGGCACGGGCACCACGACGTTCCAACACGCCAACGGCAGGTGGAACGGTGAGACGCACACCACCCCCGGGGGACAACAGGATGCCAAGGTCAGGTTTGAATTCGACGGAGGAGGGAACCGGAGCCTTCTGGAACTGTCGGACACCGCGCCCATCTGGCAGCAGACATACGTGAACGACGGGCTCGGCCGCATCCTCGAGATGACCAGCAGCTCGATCACCGGCACCTACGGATACAGCTATGAGGACAGGGACGGCCTCTTCTGGTCCCAATGGAAAAAACTCGCCCTGCCCGGCGGGGGATCGGTCGAGCGGACCCACGACGATCTCGGTCAGATGACCCTCACCCAGATGAAGAACCCGTCTGGAAACGTCCTGAAGAGCCATGCCTACCTCTACAGCGCCAGAGGACAAAGGACCAAACAGACCTTTGTCGGCGGTGAAACCATCGACTACGGCTACGGCTACGGCTACGGCGGTGAACTGGCCACCGCGTCCACCAAGGACTCGTCCGGCAACAGCGTCTACGGCCAGCAGTTCGCCTACACCCAGGACTTGGCGGAGAACATCACGATCCGTTCGACCGGCGCGGGCTACGAAACCTTCGCCCACGACTGGGCCGGGCTGAACCGCGCGACGACGGCCGGCCAAGCGGGGTTCTACCACGACGCGAACGGGAACCCGACCTACAAGTTCGACTACACCCCGTATCCGGACTCGTGGGACACCTTCTACACCTACGACGATCGTGACCGGCTCGTGTCGGTCAAGTCGGACGCCGTCTACACGCCGGAATGGAAACGTTTCTGGGTTGAGTTCGACTATGACGGGCTGGGACGGCTGAAGGCTCGGCGGACCTATTCGTGGTATTCCTACTACGGCGGGTGGTATCTCTCCGAGAACGTCGGCTACCTCTACGACGGGATGACTCCCGTCGCCTTGCGGAAATATTCCGGAGGAACCCCCTACCAAACCACCTACTTCACGCGGGGCAACGACCTGAGCGGAACCCCGGGCGGTGCCGGGGGCGTCGGCGGCCTCGTGGCCATGAGCCAGCAATCCTCGGGCGGATCGCAGACCGCCTTCTACCACAACGACGGCAACGGCAACGTGACCGGCCTGATGGACCAGTGGGGCGGACTGGCGGGTGAATACAAATACGATCCCTTCGGCCGTGACCTCGGCACCAGCGGCTGGATGTCCGGGCAGAACCCGTTCCGGTTCTCCTCCAAGGAATGGCTCGCCGGTCCCGGCCTGAACCATTACGGCTACCGTTTCTACAACCCCACCACCCAGAAATGGCTCAACCGCGACCCCATCCGCGAGGCCGGCGGGATCAATATCTACGGGTTCAACTACAATGATCCGGTCAACTTCATCGATCCTGACGGAAAAAATCCCCTGGTCATCTCCGGAGCAATTGGTGCGGGTATCGGCGCCTTGATTGGTGGTGCCGTCGCCTTCTACAACGACGAGGATGTAGGTGCTGGGGCTCTAAAAGGATTTGTGGTTGGGGGTATTGCAGGACTAACAGCAGGAATCGGGATGGAGGCGGCACTGGCGGCTGCCGGCATCGAAGCGGCAACAGCAGGACAATTAGCCATCGCCGGTGGTTTGGGTGCTGGCTTGGGCGACATGATGGCTCAGGCTACGGAAAGGGAACTAGGTTGGCGCGACTGCTATTCGCCAGGACAGACTTTGTTCTCAATGGGATTGGGATCTGCAGGAGGCTACGCCGGTGGTAAATTTGGTGGCCAATCCGGTAAAAGCAGCCTCAGCGAAAACAGACCTCCTTGCCCCGCCGCAAAGGTAACACCGACCGCCGAGCAGTTGGCAAACTTAGCTCGGTTTGAAAAGAAACTTCCCGCGAACGCGAGTCCAACGAAAGTCTTCGACCTTCCCAATGGCGGGAAGGCATTCCAAGCCGACTCTGCGTCGAGAAACATTCCAGGCTCGTTTGCCCAATACGAAAAGCAGGTGGGCGCGTCTGGCAACACTCTGCAATACACCAAAACGACGTTCGGGCCGAATGGTGAAATCATCCATGTGAAGGACAAGATTGGCGGAGGAACTTTCCCATGACGATGATGAGCGAACGAAAGAAAGCACTGGAAGCACTGCTCGGCTTTGAGCAGCCGGTTGAGCGACTCAGAACTGCGCTTGCCACGTTTTCGTGGGACGCAGCCACAGAACTTGCGTTCCTGTCGGTTGGTCACGTCGTGAATGTCCTCAATCGGTTCGTCACTGACCGCACAGCGGCAATCGAAGTGGAGAGTTGGGCGAACGCGGTCGAAGGCCGAGATGATATTGGTTTCGAGTCCGCAAATGAGCAACTGTTGCGTGAACTTGTTCACGAGTTGGCGAACCCGCTTCTCACTCAACCGCTCACTCGGGAAAGAGCCATCGAACTCCTGAAGCAAATTGAACCGGTGTCCCGCCAGACGTTGTAAGGAATCTAGCGCGCCTCAGGCCGGCGCGAAGTTGGTCGGCCACCCGCGCCTGCCGCACAGCCCTCGCGCTGCGTCTTCGCTGCGGAGCAAACCGGTTCCCAACCCGTTCCAGTGATTATGAGCGATCTACTACCCAGCGGCCGCACTTTCAAAGTGTGGGAATATCAAGTGAGCGTAAGCGTCACGCGTGGCACCCGTATCTGGACGGGTCATAGATGTCGTAGAAGTAGGGTATGACATCTATGACGGACGGGGCGGAGATATTGAGGGCGGACGTTCTCGGACGGGTGAGGACGCCGTCGGCGAAGAGGAGGGAGATCCTGGATGAGTTCGAGAAGAGCGGGCTGACGGGGGCGGGGTTCGCGGCTTTGGCGGGGATCAAGTATCAGACCTTCGCGAGCTGGGTGCAGGAACGCCGCCGGGAACGGAGCGTAAGCGTCACTTGGAGCACCGGTTGAAGGCGTAGATGTCGTAGCGTTATGCTACGACGTTTATGACGCAAGTTTCTGGCGGGGCTGGCGGGCTTTG
>JAYVSO010000061.1:0-12220 GCA_043775315.1 Verrucomicrobiota bacterium | reverse complement strand
GTATGGCGCCTACACCGGCGACCGGCGCGACTACGGCTCACTCGGGACCTACGCGAAGAATCCGAAGATTTACCGTTGCCCGGCCGACGACAGCTACTCGGTCTTCAACGGGAACAAAGAGCTCCGCGCCCGCAGCTACTCCATCAGCCCGGCCATGAACGGCGCTGCTTACGGCACGGGCAACAAGTTCACCCGCACCAGCCAGATTCGCGAAGGGTCGCGCATGATGCTCTTCATCGACGAACATCCCGACACCCTTGGCGCTGGGGTCTTCAAACCCACTTTAATCGCCCCGTATAATGGAACAGTCTTGGAGGTCTGGGGTTCCTTGCCTGCCGCCCGTCACTCCGGCGGGGCCAACCTCTCCTTCGTCGACGGCCACGTGGAACTCAAGAAATGGAGGGACCCGCGCACGCTGGTCCCCGTCCGCCGCAAGTTCGAAACCTTCTACGAACAGCCCAACAACGAGGATCTCCGCTGGCTCGACCGCCGCATCTTCTACACCCAGAACCGGTGATCCACACACCCACGCGCACCGGCTACGTCAACGTCTCCTCCCTCGTCACCTCGGGCGGCGGCATCTCGGGCCTGACTGACGACGGGAAGATCTTCGGCTGGCGCTACCAGTATTCCGGTTCAACCTATATCCCGACCGGGTTCGTCGCTGTTCCGTAAACGTCCTTCATGGCCGGAGCGGCACAGCCGCTCCGGCCCTCTCCGCCATGAAACCCCTGGCAAAGAAGGCCTTCACGCTCATCGAGCTATTGGTCGTGCTCGCGATCATCGGCCTCCTCGCGGCTCTCCTCCTGCCCACACTATTGCGTGCCAAAGCCAAGGCCCAGGCGACCGTCTGCATGAACAACCTCCGCCAACTGACGATGGCCTTCCATCACTACGTCGACCACTACGACGACAGGATCATGTCGAACTTTCCCTCTACTTCCGCAGGAACGATCGACGAGCCCGGCTGGGTCGCAGGCGTGATGAGCTTCGAAACTGATTCGGGCTATCTGCCGAGCTTCAAAACGGAGGCCACCAACCAAGCCCTGTTTGCCACAGGCTCCGCTTCGACGCTTACTCCGCACATTCCAGGTCCACGCTATTACGGCTCCATCGGCCCGTTCGCCAAGGACCCCAACATCTACAAGTGTCCTTCCGATACCAGCTACTCCGTCTTCGACGGCAGCAAGGAACAGCGGGTCCGCAGCTACTCCATCAGCCCGGCCATGAACTCTAGGATGATCTCCAACGCCACAGGCCAGAACCGCTACTTCCGCCTCACCGACGTGCGCGCCACCTCAAAGATGCTGGTCTTCCTCGACGAGCACGAGGACACCATCGGCTCCTCCGTCTTTCGCGACCAGGTGCCGTGGAACGACGTCTGGGGCTCCATCCCCGCCGCGCGCCACAGCGGCGCGGGCACCCTCTCCTATGTGGACGGCCATGTGGAGACCCATAAATGGCGCGATCCCCAGACTTTGGTGCCGATTCGCCGCTCTCGCCGGGGCACCATTTTTCAGAACCCAAACACGGACCGGGACTGGATCATCCCCCGCATCTTCACCTACCCGTGAGCCATCTGCGCGGCCGTGCCTTCACGCTCATCGAGCTTCTGGTCGTGATCGCGATCATCGGCCTCTTGGCTGCACTCCTCTAGGCCACGCTGTTCCGGGCGAAGGCGAAAGCCCAGACGACCGTCTGCATGAACAACCTCAGGCAGCTCACGATCGCCTTTCACCACGCGGCGAATCTGGGCGCGTAAGGGTTGGAGATCCGGCGGCGGCACATCGGCCCGGGTTCCGGCCACTGTTGCCAATGATATCAGCAAGGAGGTGAGGAAGGAGGACAGCCGGGCGGACGCGCACGTTTTCACGGGAGCAGTTTGGTTTGTTTGAGCAATGGAGTGAGTGCTTCGGCGTAGCGGGTGTAGCCCGCTTTATTGGGATGGAGCAGGTCGGGGAACTCCGCCTTCTTCGCGTTGCCGGCTTCGTCGGCGAAGATCGACCAGGCGTCGCAGCGGATAAACGACGAGTCGGATTTGATGAGATCATCCACGAGCATGTTCAGCCTGGTGATGATCTCACGCGGCCGCTTCTTCGACGGATCGCTGGGCATGACCGACGCGACGACGATGGGCATGGCCGGGTTGGATTTCTTCAGCGCAACCAGAATCAGCTTCACGTTGCCGGCGATCGTCTCGGCGTCGGCGCCCTCCTCGATGTCGTTGGTCCCGATGAGCAGGACGACGCCCTTGGGCCGGAGGTCGAGCACGTCTTCCTTGAGCCGGAGAATCACGCCGCGTGTCGTATCGCCGCTGATGCCGCGGTTGGCGACTTTCATGCCGGGAAAACTGTTGCCCATGTTGTCGCCCCAGCCCTGCGTGATCGAATCGCCGAGGAACACGACCGCGCCCTTGTCCTGTTCGAGGCGCTTCGACCAGGCGATGCGTTTCTGCCGCCACAGGCTCTTGAACCAGTCGTAGCGGCGGATCGGCCCGGCTCCGGGAATCCCGTCGTCCGTGTCCGGAATTTTGGCGATGGCGGGCATCGGCGGAACCGTGGCCTTCACGACGAACAAGTCGGCAGCGCCGCGCTTCTGCGAGAACATCCATGGAAGTAACTCGGGTTCGGCGTAGGCCGCGTCCCACGAGTTGTGGCCGAGGCCCCAATACTCGAAATACTTCGGCTGGCCTCCCGCAGCGCGGAGAGCAGCGACCATGTTACGGGAGCGAATCGTCTTCACCGTCGTGTCGTCGTCCGAATGAAAGACCCAGAGAGGGACCTTCGCGGCCTTGCCGGCAACGGCCTCGTCTCCGCCTCCACACACCGGGGCTCCGGCGGCGAAGCGGTTCGGAAAGCGTGTGACGAGATCCCACGTTCCGTATCCGCCCATGCTCAGCCCGGTGACGTAGACGCGGTCGGTGTCGATTGGTAGTTCCTTCTCCAGCGAGTCGAGCAGGGCAATGACGAGCTGCATGGATTCACTCGGCTTCTCCGGCTGCGTTCCCTTGTCCGCGCCCCACGGCATGTCGACCCACTGCTTGTTCGGCGGACATTGCGGAGCCACGACGTAGGAGGGGAACTTCAGCTGATTGTCATGGTCGAGGTAGAGCTTGGTTCCGTTTTTGAGTTGGGCCGTGTTGTCGGTGCCCCGTTCGCCGGCGCCGTGTAGGAAGAGCACGAGCGGAAGCTTGCCCGATCGGCTCCCCGTCGGCTTGAGGAGTTGGTAGGGCAGTGTTCCGCCGTTGCCGCCTGTGAATACATGGGGCTCGAAGGTTCCGTCCGCAGCCAAGAGCGAAGCTGCCAGCGAGAACAGGGCGATCAACGACGGGAATGTCTTCATGGGATGGTCTCTGGGATCTGGTCGATCACTGCGCGCCTTTTACCCGCATCTGCAGCGTGTAGGCGCTCTTGCTGGCGGTGATGAAGAGGACGTTCCGTTCAGTGCCGCCGAAGGTGACGTTGGCCGTCCAAGATTCCTTCACTTCGATCTGCTCCACCTTCTTGCCTGTCTTGTCGTAGATGCTGACGCCCCGGCCCGTCAGATAGACGTTGCCCTCGGCGTCGAGAGTCATCCCGTCGGAGCCCTGTTCGCAGAAGAGCTTCTTGTCCGAGAGCGATCCATCCTTCTGGACCGCGAACGAGTAGGTCTTGCCGGCGCCGATGTCGGCGACGAAAAGGGTCTTGCCGTCAGGTGTTCCGACGATGCCGTTGGGTTGTTTCAAGTCTGTCGCGACGGGTTTCACATCCTTGTGGTCGGCCGACACGAAGTAGACGTGCTGGCCGGCCTGCTGCATCTTCGGATCACGCTTCCAGTAGTCGCGCTTGTAGAGCGGGTCGGTGAAGTAGAGCGCGCCATCGGGCCGGATCCAGAGGTCGTTGGGTCCGTTGAGCAGTTTGCCGCCGAAGTCCTTCACAAGGACGGTCGCCTTCTTCTCGGGACTGATGGACCAGAGTTCGTTCTTCTCGTCGGCGCACGCGATGAGGTTGCCCTCGCGGTCGAAATACATGCCATTGGCGCGGCCGGCGGGCTTGAGCCAGTCGGTAAGCGCGCCGGTCTTCGCATCCCATTTGACGATGCGGTCGTTGGGCTGGTCGGTGAAGTAGACATTGCCGACAGAGTCCGTGGCCGGACCCTCGGTGAATTTGAAGTCGGCCGGCAGCCTCTCAAGTTTGGCTCCGGCGGCGATCAGGCTTTGTTGGGCGCACAGCGTGTCGGCGGCAAAGGAAAGCCCGGCAACCACGAGGGCGGAAAGAAGGGAACGTGTTTTCATCGGCGGCAAATATCGGGTGGATCGCGGACAGCGCAACCGGCCGGGGCACGAAGGTCAATCTCCAAGGTGGCGCCTCTTCTGAACATCGAACAGCCAACCTCCAACAACGAACATCGAAGATGGAGCGCCGAGCTCCTGCTCGGCCGAACCTTGGATTGTGTCCATGAAGAACATGAAGCCCACCAAGTCGTCAGAAGAACTCGGTTGACCTTGTTTCGTCTTCTTCGCGCCCCTTCGTGTCCTTTGTGGATAACAAACAGGTTCGTTGCGAAGGAGGTGAGATCTAGCAAGCACAAGTCTCTTGGCCGACCATGCCGAGTTCCCGCAGCATCGCCGCGTGGCGAACGAAACTCCCGACACCCATTTCAAAGGCTGGGCCAAACCCGGACCGATCCCACCGGGCCACGCTCTCGGCGTCACCGCGGGCGAAGGAGAGACGCTTGATGCGATCAGCGGTCACTTCCGTTTGTTCCAGCTCAAGGACGGCCACCGCTTTTCCACCGACGACATCCTCACGGCCTGGTATGGAACGTCGTGGTGTCCGACGGCCCGGACCTGTCTGGATCTCGGAAGTGGTATCGGGACGGTGGGATCGATCTGCGCTTGGCGGCTACCCGGCGCGCGGCTTGTCACCGTGGAGGCGCAAGCCATGAGCGTCGCGCTTGCGAAACGGTCCGCGGAGTTCAATGGGATCGCCGATCGCTACGAGATTCGAACCGGTGATTTCCGGGATGCCGGCGTCCTTCGGCCCCAAGAACAGTTCGACCTGGTCACCGGCAGTCCGCCGTATTTCCCGCCGGGGACCGGCGTGGAGAGCGACCATCCGCAGAAACTCGCCTGCCGCTTTGAACTGCGTGGAACCGTCGCCGACTACTGCTCGACGGCGGCCAAGCATCTTGCGGCCGGCGGTTTCTTCGCCTGCGTGTTCCCGACGGAGCCAGCTCAGCTTGAACGCGTCGTCCATGGAGCCGCGGAGGCCGGATTGGTCATCGTGCGCCGACGGCCGGTCGTCTTTCGTGAGGGAGATCAGCCACTGATCGCGCTCTTCGGCCTGATGCGCGCATCGGACCTTCCCGAGTGGTTCCGTGGCCGGACCTGGGTTGACCCCGATCTGGTCATCCGCCGAAAGGACGGAGGCATTCATCCCGAATACTCCGCCGTGAAGCTGGCCATCGGGTTTCCTCCGTGACCTGGCAAGTTTGCCTTGGAGCCCGCGACCGGCTGCCGCTATCTACCCGTCCATGTCCACAAGTTCGAAGCCATCCATGACCGCACGCGGCTCTTTTCAATGGGTTCTCCTGGCGGTCGCCGTTTGCTGCCTGGCGGTGATGGGCTGCCTGTCTCCGGGCCGGGCGTTGCCCCAGGCCAAGCGGATCCTCTTCCTCGGAGACAGCATCACCCACTCGGGCCAATACGTTGAGTTCATCGAGGCGGCGTTGATCACCACGCATCCCAAGCGGGTGTTCGAGATCATCAATTGCGGACTGCCGAGCGAAACGGTTTCCGGATTGTCCGAACCGGGCCATGCCGGCGGCCAGTTTCCCCGGCCCGATCTCCATGAGCGGCTTGATCGAGTCCTGACGAAGGTGAAGCCGGACCTCGTGGTCATCTGCTACGGGATGAACGACGGCATCTACATGCCACTTTCGGAGGAACGATTTGCCGCGTTCCGCCATGGCATGAACCGACTCCACGACAAGGCCGTCGCAGCCGGCGCCCGGGTCATCCATCTCACGCCTGCGCTGTTCGATGTGGAACCGATCCGCGCCCGGACCGACAGGAGCGGCGAGCCCGGCAAGACGTTCACCGACTACGACGCCGTCCTCGAAGGCTATGGCCAATGGCTGCTGGCGCAGGGCCAGGCCAGCGGCTGGACCGTGCTCGATGTCCACGGTGCGATGAAGTCTGCGGTAGTGGCAGGGCGGGTGGCCGATCCCAAGTTCACCTTTGCCGGGGACGGGGTTCATCCGAACGACGCGGGCCACAAAGTCATGGCCCAGCCAATCCTTGATCTCTGGAAGGTGCGGGCGAAGGCCGGGGAGACGAACGGGGTTGCGGGAGAAGTCCTGAAGCTGGTCAGGACCAAACAACGTTTGCTCCGGGACGCGTGGCTACGGGAGACCGGCCATCAACGCCCCGGCTTGCCCAAGGGTTTGCCGCTGGCCGAAGCGCAGGAAAAGGCCGCTGATGTGGACCGGCAGGCTCGCTCACTGATGAGTCCTGATCGGGCTTCAAAGTAGGGCAGTGCTTCCAGCCTGCCCCACGGCCATCAGTCCGTGCGGAAGAACCAATTAGATCGGGACAGGCAAGATGCCTACTCTTACTCCGCCGTGCCTCAGCGCGTCACGCCGGACTGCTTCACAAACCACGTCGCGTTCAACGCCGCCAGAGGAGCCCTGAGTTCGTCCAGTTCATCAGCGGGGCCATGGAATTCGAGGCGCGAGAGGTCGGAGATCTTCAGCATCTCGTCGAGGATGGCGCCGACGTTTTCCAAGTGGGCCAGGACTCCAGCCGCACCGACGTAGCCTTCACGGCAGAAGACGACGTCTTCATTGAGCGTGAACTCGTAGAAGAGGCAGGCGGATTCACCCTGGGTCTTGGCCACAAACTTCGGGAGGAGCGCCTTGGCGGCGTCCATTTTGCCGGCGTGGACCTTGAAGTAGGGATGGATCGTGACGACGTTCGCTGGGTAATTCATGGGGGCAATCACTTGGTCGGTGACAGATTCAGGTCGGCCTGGTTGAGGAGGTTCTCGCGGTAGAAAAGGATCTGGCTGAGGAACTGGAAGTCCGCGTTCTTCTTCTTGGCGAAGCCGTGGCCCTCGTCCTTGGCCATGAGATACCAGACCTTGCCGCCCTGGTCGCGGATGGCCTTCACCATCTGCTCAGCCTCGGTGACGGGGACGCGGGGGTCGTTCTTTCCCTGCACGACGAAGAGCGGCTTCTTGATCTTGGCCGAGTTCAGGGCAGGGGAGATGGCTTCGAGGTGTTTGGCCATCGCGGGATCGCGGTCGTCGCCATATTCCACGCGGCGCAGGTCACGCCGGTAGTCCTGGGTGTTCTTGAGGAAGGTGAGGAAGTTGGAGATGCCCACGATGTCGACGCCGCAACGGAGCTGGTCGTTGAAGTGGACCATCGAGGCGAGGACCATGTAGCCGCCGTAGCTGCCGCCCATGACGGCGATGCGGTCGCCGTCGAGTCGTCCGTCCTTCTTCGTCCATTCGATGAAGGCGCCGATGTCCTTGACCGAATCCTCGCGTTTGAACCCGTTGTCGAGGGTCAGGAAGGTTTTCCCGTAGCCGGCGGAGCCGCGGACGTTGGGGACGAGGAACGCGATGCCGAGCTCGTTCAGGTAATAGTTGTTCCGCGCGAGGAAGGCGGGCCGCGACTGCGATTCAGGGCCGCCGTGGATGTTGAAGAGGACGGGGCGTTTGCCGGGGAACTTCTTTGCATCCGGCCGGTAGAGGAAGGCCGAGATATGGAGGCCGTCGAAGCTCTTGATCTTCACCAGCTCGGGTTCGTGGAACGCTTCGGTCTTCAATCCGCCGCTCTCGCTCTCGGTCCAGCGTTCCAGTTTTTCCTCCTTCAGATTGTAGGAGTAGACGTCGCTCGGGGACTTGGCGGACGAAAGGGTGAAGGCGAGTTCCTTGCCGTTCTCATGGAAACGCACCCCGCCCATCACGCCCAGCGGCAGGTTCGGCCCGGCGATGGTGGAATTATTCCTGGCTTCGCGCAGATGCAGCCGACTGGCCCCGTCCTCATTGCTGACGAAGGCGATGGTCTTCCCATCGGGCGACAGGTCGAAGTTTTCCACATCCCAGGGAATGTCCTTGGACAGAACCGTCTCTTTGCCCGTCTCGATGTCGAGGCGCACCAGCCGGCGGAACTCCGAACCGTGGTCGGACGCGACATAGACCGACTTGCCGTCGCGGCTGAAGCGCGCGTCCGAATACGCCACGGGATCGCCGGTCCGGGCGGTGAAGGCGGTCTTCGCCCCCGTCTTCACGTCGACGAACCACAGCTGGCTTTCGTTGATCGAGATGTATTCCGTGACGAGGAGCCGGGATTCGTCCGGCGACCAATCCGACACGCCCCAGCCGCCTCCTTCGACCTGGAGCAGCAGCCGGTCGGTCTTCGGGTCCGCCGGGTCCATGAGGTAGATGTCCGTGTCCTTGCCCGTGCGGCGGGTCGATGAATAGGCCAGCCATTTGCCCGAGTCGCTCCAGGCCCCGCCGGTGTTGCGGGACTTGCCGTCGGTCAGAAGCGTGATGCGTCCGTCCGCGACGTCGTAGCGGTAAAGTTGATAAAATTCTCCGCCGCCCTTGTCCTGCGGGAAGACGATGGACTCCCCGCTCCTCGGGCGGAAGCTGCCGCCGGCGACGGGTTCCGGCAGGAAGGTGAGCTGCTGCCGTGCGCCGCCGGGCTTCTTGACGAGATGGAGCTGCGTGGCGTCGGCGAAGCGCGTGGAGATCAGGATCTGGCGCTCCTTCGGATGCCAGCTGTTGAACGCGGCGGCGCGGAATTCCAGATAGCGTCCGACGTCGGCGCGGAGTTCGGGGGTGTGGGCGGGAACGCCCTCCACGATGAGATTGTCGGGCACCTGGGCGACGGCGGAAGCGGCGAGCATGAGCGAGAGGGCGACGAACTTCGTCATCATGGGCGGACTGTTTCGTGGCCGACCCGTTTCTGCAAGCGGCCGTCGATGGGCCACGCTATTGGAACATCCTGAAAAGGCCACGGGAGCGGAACGGCGCCATGGGATCGTTGAGCAACCGCTTCATCCTGGCGCTGCGCTCGAGGTCGATCTGGGCCAGCAGTCCGATGCTGTGGGCTCCCCGGCCATCGGTGCGAATCGCCTCGAAGCCGTAGCTGTAGGAGAGGAAGACGCGCACAAAATCGGCCTTGGTCCGGTAGCCCAGCGCACCACCGACTCCGGCGTGGAAGGTTCCCGGCTGGTCCATGCCGCGCACGTAGCCGATGGAGCCGACGCTGCCATGGGCGGTCAGCGAGAAGCCCGTGTCGCCACCGAGGGGCAGGCTGTAGGAGCCGTTGAGGAGGACGTATTGGCGGGCGCTGATCTCCTGGAAAAAATACCCGGGAAGGTTGAGCGGATCTTCCGAAACGAAAGGCAGCAGTCCACCAAGGCGAAAGGCGCTGAGTCGGTCCGCGTCGATGCTGGTGCCGAGGTTCAGGCCCAGGGTCACGTATTGGTCCATCTGCGGGAACGTGTAGACGAACTGGGCCCGCGCGGTGAAGAGATGCGTCTGGGCGCTCAGGTCGCGGTCGCCGGCAAAGCCGAACGGGGCCGCGTCCGTCCGGAACTCGCCGTCGTAGAACACGGCCAGCTCAAGCGCGACATCCGGCGCGATGACGGGCTCGCGGCCCCCGACGCGGATGCCGGTGCGGACATTGAACGAGGTGCGGTCGTCCGGGATGGAGAACGCCGTGGCCGTCCGCTCGGTGCGTTCGTAGATCGAGTGGTGCATCGCCACTCGCCCGATGCCATGGACGGGCAGCAGTTGGTCCGGGTTGAAGAGGTGATAGACCGAGGCCGAGACTTCGGCGCTGTGCCCGTCGAAGCTTTCTTCCTTCAGGAATTTTCCCTGCCGGATCTCCGAGTAGCTGTCGCCGTAGCCGCCCCCCGAGAATCCGAAACCGACGTCCGTGTTCTCGCCGAGCAGGCTCTTGAAGCCGAGCTCGGTGTCGACGAAGACGGGCGCTACGGCCAGGCGGAGCGTCATGTTCGTCCGCAGCCAGCCGGGCTTGTTGTGGTAGTAGAAGGCGTAGGCCGAGATCGGCGACGCGCCCTGGAGCGCCTGGTTGTAACCGATCTGGATCAGCTCCCGCGCCGTCGGATCGATCTGCGCCCGGACGCTTGTCCCGCAGAGCAGGGAACCGGCAACTCCGATGGCGATGGTCTTCAAAGGCGTCTTCCCTTTCACGAGGCGAGCATTTGGACGCTTGCCGAACGCGGGCAAGCGGGAAGTGGTCGAATTCCTGACGTTGATAGATTGAGTTTGGAAAATGGATGCGTATCTCCGCACTTTTTCTCATGCGTCAAACACTTGGCTACGTCTCCTTGATCGTCCGCGACTATGACGAAGCCATCCGGTGGTTCACCGAAACGCTGGCGTTCCGACTCGTGGAAGACACCGATCTTGTTGGCAAACGCTGGGTGCTGGTAGCGCCACCTGGCGCGACGGAAACCCGCTTGCTGCTCGCCCAGGCCAAGAACGAGCGCGAGCGAGCGGGCATCGGTCAGCAGGGCTTTGGCCGGGTATGGCTCTTTCTCCACACGGACGACTTCGTCCGTGACCATGCGGCGATGCTGGCCAAGGGCGTCCGGTTTCTCGAAGCGCCGCGCCACGAGAGTTACGGAACCGTCGCGGTGTTCGAGGATCTCTACGGGAACAAATGGGATCTGCTCCAATTGAAGGCGTAGGAGACGGATTGCGGATTCCTCGGATAACCAGCCGCGGCACCGTGCGTCCAGCCTGTAGCCGGAAGATCAATCTCCCACCTGCGTCTTGGATCCCGGATTGTCCGGCACGGGATACATGATACCGGATGCCTGATACCAGATGCCGGACGTTGGATGTTGGATGTTGGATGTTGGATGTTGGATGTTGAACGTTCCCCTTCTCCAACCCTTCTTCGCGTCCCTTCGCGTCCTTCGCGGATCAACTCCCCAGCCATAATGAAAAACGGCGGAGCCGATCGGCCCCGCCGTTTCCGAAATCATCACGCATGGCACGCGTGCGCGTCTCACGGTGCGAAGAGCGGCACCGGATCGCTGTAGGCGCTCTGGCCGGCCGCGCCGATGGCCGCGACGCGGAACCAATACTTGCTCCCGCTGACCATCGAGTTGAGCGACGCCTCCCTCTTCGTGCTGCTGCCGATCACGCCCCAGTCCAATGCCGGGCCGTCGGCCGCACGTTCGATCGTGTAGGCCTTCGCCCCGCGCACGCCCTGCCATCTCACGTCCGCCGTGCCCGAGTGTTCGCTGGGTGCCACCTGCACGTCCACCGGGGCGGGCAGCGTGCCGATGGGCGCGGGCGGGTTGCGCACGCTGAAGCCCGCGCTCTCGATGCCCGCCTTGTCGCCGTTGCTCGCGTTCTCCACGTAGAGCGCCAGGAGCGTCAGCACGCCGTCCAGCTCCGCCGAACGGACTTCCTGGATCGAGGTCTTCATCTTCGCCGCCTGCCGTGCGGCCAGCGCGGCGTTATACGCGTCCTCCAGCTCGTGCGCGCCTTCCGTCAGCGCGGGCAGCGTGGGTGTGGGCGTGGGAAAGGCCGTGTTGCCCTGCATCGCCTGCGCGATCTGGCGGGCGAACTGGATCTTGTCCGGGATGGGCATGTCCTTCAAACGCATCTTTATCAAACTCATAGGGTGCTGTCCTTTCTGCTTATACTGACGCCGGGATCGCATGGACCACCGGCTTTTTGTTGTTACGGCTATCGTATAGCCTGAACGACTCGCGCCGCTTCCCCACGGGGACACACGTCCTCCGGGGAACGACGCACGGGCTATGTAGACGTGTGTAGCCGACTTCGTGCCAACATCCATGGGGCAATGTCAGGCATTTTATCCCGTGGCAAAGAGGCAAAGAATTCCGAATCGATGGTGAATATCCCGGCAAAATTCTCCCGGGTGGCAGCCATTCTTGGGCGTTCCACGGGGCGGAAACGGAGAATTGGAACGGAAAGCGAGGGAATCGCTACGAGGAACATCGCAACCCCGGCCAGGAAAGGCATAATCCCACCTAGTATCGGAGCAACCCCGGCCAGGAATGGCGTGATCCGGACTGGGATCGGAGCAGCCCCGGCTCGGAATAGTCTGATCCCAGTCCGGTTTGGAGCATCCTCTGTGGTTCATGGTGGCATTGCGTCTTCCGCCATTCCGACAGGTCGGTGCGTCATCGGTTCCAACTTTTATCCCGGACGAATCC
>JAYVSO010000060.1:0-14681 GCA_043775315.1 Verrucomicrobiota bacterium | reverse complement strand
GAACATCGACATCCCGACGCCCTTCAAGCGCATCAGCTTTGAAGAGGCGCTCAACCGCTTCGGCATCGACAAGCCGGACACGCGCTTCGGCATGGAGCTCGTGGATTTCACCGAGGAATTCCGCGCCAGCACGTTCAAGGTCTTCAGCGGCGCGATCGCCAGCGGCGGCGTGGTCAAGGCCATCAACGCGCGCGGCCTCGCCGGCGCGACGCAGGGCCAGCTTGAGACGATGACCGAGACCGCGAAGGGCTTCGGCGCGAAAGGTCTCGCCTACATCAAGGTGGAGAACGGCGAATGGAAATCGCCCATCGTGAAGTTCTTCAGTGACGCCGAGAAGGCCGCGCTGACCGCCAAGCTCGGCATCCAGGAAGGCGACCTGATTCTCTTCGCCGCCGACCAATGGCTCAACGCCTGCGAAATCCTCGGCAAGATCCGCCTCTATTGCGCAGACGTGCTCAAGGCTCAGGGCAAGCTCGTCATCGACCCGAAGCAGTTCAATTTCCTGTGGGTGATCGAGTTCCCGCTTCTCGGTTTCGACCGCGAGATGAACCGCTGGTATTCCAGCCATCATCCGTTCACCGCGCCCGTGGCGGACGACATTACGCTGCTCAAGACCGACCCGAAGAAAGTCCGCGGCCAGCACTACGACATCGTGGTCAACGGCGTGGAACTCGGCGGAGGCTCCATCCGTATCCATCAGCCCGACGTGCAGAAGACCATCTTCGAGGAGCTGCTCCAGATCCCGCCCGAGGAAACCCAGAGCCGCTTCGGCTACATGCTGGAAGCCTTCAAGTATGGCGCGCCCCCACACGGCGGCATCGCCCTCGGCTTCGACCGGCTCATTGCGATCCTCTGCGGCACGACCAGCATCCGCGATGTCATCGCCTTCCCCAAGACCGCCAAGGGCGTCTGCCTCATGACCGACAGCCCCAGCCAGGTGACCGGCCGCCAGCTCCGCGACCTGCACCTCGAAGTGAAGGCGGCGGTGAAGAAGGAGTAAACCGCCATGGCTGGAGCCAACTTCGAACTGCTGCTTTCAGAGGGAGCCTCGGACCAGCTCCGTGCGCTTCCCGAGAAACTGCGCAAGAGGATCGGCGACCGGCTCACCAACTTGCAATCCGGCTTCCAGGGCGAAATCAAGAAGCTTGTTGGGACTACGGACAAGTATCGCCTTCGAGTGGGCCATCACCGGGTGCTGTTCCGGCTGGTCGGACGGCGCATCGAGGTGTATGCAGTGAAGGACAGGAAAGAAGCCTATGAGTAATGCCGTTGCCGAGAAGCCGAAGAAGACCTCAGGCAAGTTGAGCCTGCAGGCGCTGCACCGTGAAGTGCTGCAACTCCGGCAGCGGGTGGAGGACTTGGAAGACCTGCGCGAACTCAATCAGGCCATCGAACGTAACGGCTCCAAACCGCTGATTCCTTGGACCAAAGCCAAGAAGCAGCTTGGTTTGGCCTGAATGACAACAAGGGCCTCCATTGCTTCCCCAAGACCGCGAAGGGCGTCTGCCTCATGACCGCCAGGCCGAACCAGGTGACCCCGCGCCAGCTCCGCGACCTGCACATCGAGGCGAAGGGCGGCAGTTAAGGAGAAGTGACCAACGTTGATCGTTGGAATCGGCGTTCATTGGTCATGGAAATCGAAAACGGAATATGCTTGTCGCGTGATTCTTCCATTGAGGGTCAGAAGAAATGGATGAACCCCGACAGGTGTTTTGGTTCCAACCGGAATCCAACTCGACTTGGACAGATCAGTGCTGGCCTCCACAACTATGCTATCGCTGGGTCGGCGGACTGATTTCCTGTTTCTTGCAGACGGCTTCCACGTTCTAGCCTCCGGCCAGCAGTGTCGCCGCCTCGCGCAGCTGCTTGATGATCACTCTAGACTGTGTCGCTTCCGTTTTAAGGCTCGGGTCTCGACGGCGCTTCCGCGCCGTCATCTCTTCATAGCCAAGGGTCAACTTTTGGAGAGCACGCCAGCGGAAATTGAATTGCAGCAACCGCCAAAAACTTGAAGATTCACAGAAATCTACTGGCTTTTGTCATGTTAAACCTCCAGGCAAAACTTTACACACGGAGTGGAAAGCATTCGGTTGATGTATCTATCCACGAGGGAGGCATATTTTGCGGTATTGAATATCGCGACCCCGACAAGAATGGCGGCTATGTGTCGATGTTAGGTCCAACCCCGTTCTCCAGTGCACGGATTGATCTCCTCAACGACGGATGGTTCCTCACCGACTTTTTGGTAACTGACACCACTCACGAGCCCCCTCTTTGGCAGCACAAATTGACGTTTGCACCGTGGGACGGAGCGAAGGTTTTGAAAACTATCAAGCAACTGAACGAAGGGGCCTAACTCGGACAGGGAACATAACCCTGACCGTTTTGAAGATTCCAACCATGCTTATCCGGTTTGCTGACAAAGCCACGGAACGCCGAGCGATGCTCGGCGCTCCAACCGATCCAGAAGTAAAATTGTCAGCCAACCGGATAAGCATGATTCCAACAAGGACGGGTGTCGATGATTTGGCCGTCCGTGCGGAACAACAACACCCCAAGATATGGCCATGAACGATGGGCTTCGCTGGATCTGGTTCATTCCTTGTCCGAGATACTTGGGTCAAGTGTGAGTCAAGTTATTGGTCAACCAAGTTGTCCGTCCAAGTTGTGGGTAGGATTGCCGCACGGAATTGCCCTGAAGAAATCCGCCGTTGAACTTGTCCGACTAGTCGGATGAGTGAGAACCTGCGGCCAATGCCCCGATTGAAGTCCAAGACCGTGTTCGCCTTGGCGATGTGCTTCGCCGTGTGGGCGGCTTCCCTGCCCTGCCACGCCGACGAGATCCGGTTCAACCGCGACATCCGGCCCATCCTTTCCGATAACTGCTTCCAGTGCCACGGCCCCGACCCCAAGAACCGCAAGGGCAAGATGCGTCTGGATCTCCGCGAAGAAGCCCTCGCCAAGAAGGCGTTTGTTCCCGGTGATCCGGAGAAGTCCGAGCTGCTCGCCCGCCTCGTCAGCACCGACGCCGAGGAAGTCATGCCGCCGCCGGAGACGCATAAGACGGTGACCGCTCCACAGCGTGAACTGCTCAAGCGCTGGATCGCTGCCGGGGCGCTCTACGAACCGCATTGGTCCTACGCGCCCGTCGTCCGGCCCGAAGTGCCGAAGGTGGCCGACACGAAGTGGCCGACCACACCCATCGACCATTTCCTGTTGAGCCGACTTGAAGCCGGCAAGATCCAGCCGTCGCCCGCCGCCGACCGACGCACCCTGCTGCGCCGCCTTGCGCTCGATCTGACGGGGCTTCCTCCGACTCCGGTGGAGGTCGATGCGTTCGTGAAGGAATCCTCGCCGAAGGCCTACGAGAAACAGGTGGACCGCCTCTTGGCCTCGCCTCACTTCGGTGAACGCATGGCGGTGCCGTGGCTCGATGCGGTCCGGTTCGCCGACACCGTTGGTTACCATGGCGACCAGAACCAGAACGTCTTTCCCTACCGCGACTACGTCATCGACTCTTTCAACCGCAACAAACCCTTCGACCAATTCACCGTCGAACAGATCGCCGGCGATCTGCTGCCGAACGCCACCACCGAGCAGCGTGTCGCCAGCGGATTCAATCGTCTCAACATGATGACCCGCGAAGGCGGCGCGCAGCCGAGGGAATATCTGACGAAGTATGCCGGCGACCGTGTCCGCACTGTCTCGACCGCGTGGCTCGGTTCGACGATGGCCTGTTGCGAATGCCACGATCACAAGTTCGATCCGTTCTCCCAGGCCGACTTCTACACGATGGCGGCGTTCTTCGACGACGTGAAGCAATGGGGCGTCTACAACGACTACAACTACACGCCGAATCCGGAGCTCAAGGGCTGGAGCAACGACCACCCCTTCCCGCCCGAGCTGGTCGTCACCAACGCCTATCTCCAGCGCCGCGAGATCAGCCTCCGCCGGCAGTTGGACGGCCTGCTCGCAGCCGTTCCCGCTTCGACGAATCGCGCGGCGTTTGAGACGTGGCGCAAGGAGACGGCGGAGTTCGTGAAGCGCTGGAAGGACGGCTGGCAGGTCGCATTGGTGCCCAAGGCTTCCCTCGTCGCCACCAACTCGAAGGCCACCCTATCCGTGCTGGACGACGGATCCCTGCTCGTCGGCGGCAAGCCTGCGGCCTCCGAGAAGTTCCTCGCCTCGTTCGGCCTGCAAAAAGGCCGCCTCGCCGCACTCCGTCTCGAACTGATGCCGCATCCCGAACACAAGAATTCCACGCTGCGTGCGGGCAAGGCCTTCGGCCAGATCCGTCTGACTGCGACGCTCAAGCCGCGCAACGGCAAGGAACAGAAGCTGAAGTTCTCCGATGCCCAGGCTTCTTCGCGCGTGGCGGCCTACGCGAACGGCTTCGAGGTGACCGACGTTAAGGGTGTCTGGAAAGTGCCCGCCCACACCGCCAAGGCCACGCAGACGGCCGTCTACCTGATTGACGGGCCTGTCGTGGTGGAGGACGGCGATCTTCTTTCGGTAACCGTCGAATCAGACGACGTCGGACGTTTCCGGATCAGCGCCACCCCGCTGGCCTCGCTGGACCTTCTCCGGTCCGGAGCCGATGCCGTCATGGTCAATGCCCTGGCTTCGTCCGGGCTCGGCCGCAGCTCCGTCGTGAAGCGTTCCCTCGCCGCCGGCTTTCTGCTTGGAACTGCGGCCGATCCCGTCGCCTATGAACGCGTCAAGAACCTGTTGGCGGAAGCGCGGTCGCTGCACGGCGGAACTTCCCCCACCCTCGTCACCGTCGCCACGACGAACCTTTTCGCCACCCGCGTGCTGCCCCGTGGCAATTGGCAGGATGAATCGAATCCGATCCTGAAGCCCGCCACGCCGCATTTCCTTTCCGGGCCGAAACAGCCTGCCGACGGACGGTTGAGCCGCGTCGATCTCGGCCGTTGGCTGACGGCTCCGGACAATCCGCTGACCTCGCGGGCCTACATGAATCGCCTGTGGAAACAGTTTTTCGGCAACGGCATTTCCAACCAGCCGGAAGAACTCGGCGCGCAGGGCGAACCACCGACCCATCCCGAATTGATCGACTGGCTGGCCGCCGAGTTCATGGACAGCGGCTGGAACGTGAAGCACATGGTCAGGCTTCTCGTCATGTCCTCCGCCTACCAGCAGGACAGCAGGGGTCGTCCGGAGCTGCGCGATATCGATCCGAACAACCGTCTCCTGGCCCGGCAGAATCCGCGCCGTCTTGAAGCCGAGTTTGTCCGGGACAACGCCCTGTTCGTGGCAGGACTACTGGACCGTGAGATCGGCGGTCCGAGCGCGTTCCCCTACCAGCCCGGCGGCTACTACGCGAACATCCAGTTCCCCGACCGCGACTACCACTCCAACCGCGACGATCGCCAGTATCGCCGCGGCCTCTACTCGCATTGGCAGCGGACGTTCCTCCATCCGATGCTGGCCAACTTCGACGCGCCGTCCCGCGAGGAATGCGCCGTCGACCGGCTCACCTCCAACACGCCTCAGCAGGCGTTGACGCTGCTCAACAATCCTTCGTTTGTGGAAGCCGCCAAGGTGTTCGCCGCGAAGCTGCTGTCCGCCCCGAAGGTGAAGACGGACGAAGCGCGGCTCGGCCTGGCTTTTCAAACAACTCTGATGCGCGTCATCAAACCGGCGGAACGCGACTCCCTGCTGAAGCTTCTGACCGACCAGCGCAAAGCCTTCGCCGCCGCGCCGGACGACGCGGCCAAGCTGCTCAAGGCCGGGTTGACTCCGCCCAATTCAAAGCTCAATGCCGTCGAGCACGCAGCGTGGACCAGCGTCGCCCGCGTCATCCTCAACCTCCACGAGACGATCACCCGTTATTGATGCCGCCATGAGAACTTCCTTCGATCTCGACCATTTCACGCGCGACATCAACCGCCGGTCGTTCCTCGCGCGTTCGGCCTACGGCCTGGGCGGAATGGCCCTCGCCTCCTTGTTCTCCCCGGGTTTATTCGCCGCGGCATCGGCATCGTCGATTCGCGGAATTCCCGGATCGATTCAACCACTCCATTTTCCGCAGAAGGCCAAAAGGGTGATCCACCTCTGCATGGCCGGAGGGCCGTCGCACCTGGAAAGCTTCGACTGGAAGCCCAAGCTCAAGGAGCTCGACGGGAAACCGTTCCCCGACTCCCTGACCAAGGGCCAGCAGCTCGCCCAGCTCCAGAACACGCCGCTGAAGGCGCGGGGACCGTTTGTCGAGTTCAAGAAGCACGGCCAGTCCGGCCAGGAAATCTCCAGCCTCTTCCCCAACATCGCCACGCTGGCCGACCAGATGTGCATCGTCCGCTCGATGCACACGGAGCAGATCAACCACGACCCGGCCCACGCGTTCATGAACAGCGGCTCGATCATCAAGGGCCGTCCGTCGATGGGTTCGTGGCTGCTCTACGGCCTGGGTGCGGAGACGGACAACCTGCCGGGCTTCGTCGTCCTTACTTCCCAGGGCAAGGCCGGCGCCCAACCAGTCTCCGCGCGTCAATGGTCCTCCGGCTATCTCCCGAGCAAGTATCAGGGCATCCAGCTCCAGTCGAAGGGCGAGGCCGTCCACTACGTCGGCAATCCCGAGGGCGTGTGCCAGAGCACGCAACGCCAGATCGTCGAGGAGATCAACCGGCTCAACGGCATTTTGGCCGACGAGAAACTCGATCCCGAGATCCAGACGCGCATCGCCCAATACGAGCTGGCCTTCAAGATGCAGACGTCCGTGCCCGACCTGACGGACTTCGCCAAGGAGTCCAAGGAAACGCTTGAATCCTACGGCATCAAGGAAGCGGGCGACGGATCCTTCGCCTCGAACTGCCTCATGGCCCGGAGGCTGGCGGAACGGGGCGTCCGTTTCATCCAGCTCTACCACCGCGCCTGGGACCACCACGGCGAGATCGAGAAGAACATGCCGATCGCGGCGAAGGACGTGGACCAGTCGAGCGCCGCCCTCGTCAAGGATCTGGCGCAGCGCGGTCTCCTGGAAGACACCCTCGTCGTCTGGGGCGGCGAATTTGGGCGCACGCCCATGGGCCAGGGTTCGGGCCGCGACCACCACATTAAGGCTTTCTCCATCTGGATGGCCGGCGGCGGCATCAAGCCCGGCGTCACCTGGGGCAACACCGACGAACTCGGCTACAGCTACGTGTCCGACGGCCAGGACATGGATGTCCACGACCTCCACGCCACCATGCTATCGCTCTGTGGCATCGACCATAAGCGCCTTACCGTCCGCTACCAGGGCCGCGACTTCCGGCTGACTGACATCCACGGCCGGATCATCAAGGGCATCTGTGCGTGATGCGCCGGGCCGACTCGTTCCATCCTGACCGTTCATGAGCAAACCCGCCTGCCCGATGTGCGAGATGGCCGACGTGTTGGACCATCCCGAAAAATGGGAGTGCGTCACCTGCGGCCATGAGTGGAAACGCACACCCGAGCCTGATTCCCCTTCCGGCCCGCGCGTCGTCAAGGACGCCCACGGCCAGGTGCTCGTGGACGGCGACAGCTGTCGTCCTGATCAAGGATCTCCCGTTGAAAGGCTCATCCCAGTCGCTCAAAGGGGGAACCAAGTCGAAACCCATCCGCCTGGTGGAAGGCGACCACGAAATCTCCTGCAAGATGGACGGCATCTCCATCGGACTGAAAGCCTGCTTCGTGAAGAAGGCCTGAGTTGCCCGGACTACGGCTCGCCGGATATTTCTGACGCCACCGCCTTAAGCGTGTAGGGTCAGGCTCGGTCGGATGGCGATCAGGGGTAATCTATTTCCCCGCGCGTGCAGAATCGAACATTCGTATCAACTGACTCGTATGATGTCCCGTCACTTCCCATCTCCGTTCACTTCCTTGTTGCTGCTGATAGCGGCCATGCTGGCACCCATGGCCATAGTCGCGGCGCCACGTGAGCCAGCCACCGCTGGCGCACCGACTGTCGCGGAGAAGTATCTCATCGACCAGGTTGCCGCCGGCAAGGTGGCGAATCTGGCCATCGCCTTCCCCGACGAGGAAGACCGGGTGGTTCGAGGCGTTTTCATGGAGGAACTCCTCACTGGAAGCCGCAAGGACTGTCTCATCCACCGGAACGGGGTGTTGATCGAAGGAGCCATCGTCCGCGAGATGGTCGATCTGAGGAACGCGGAGATAACACGCGACACCCAGCTGGTGCGCTGCCGCTTCGACCGCGGCGTCAATTTCTCCAGAAGCTTTTTTGCCGACGGCTTCTCGTTCCTCGAAACCGTTTTCCACGGCCCGGCCAATTTCTCAGAAATGAAAGTCGGTCGCGGGTTCAACCTCCAGAAAGCCGTGTTCAACCAGGGCGCGAATTTCGAACAGTTGGAAGTGACCGGAGTCCTGCAGGCGGGCGGGGCCGTCTTTGCCGATGAGAACGGGACCGTGGCTTTCAACAATCTGAAGGCCGGAAGCACTGCCTATTTCACCAACGCGCTGTTCGCAGGCGCCGTGGACTTCAAGAACAGCCGCGTCGCAGGCGACCTGAGATTTGATGGGGCGCGTTTCCCTCATCCGACTGCTTTTGCCAGCTTCGAAGGCTTGAAAGTGGAGGGTAGCACCTTCTTCTCACAGGCCCAGTTCGCTGGATATGCGTCGCTCAAGGACAGCCGGTTCAACGCGCTTAATCTCACGCAGGTCAAGTGGCCGGATCGGGACTACGGCGAATGGCTCTGGCTGAACGGCATCGGCTACCAACGCATCTCGGCCGGCGAAGAGCGGAGTTCCTCGAGCAACCTCCTCGCCCTGGTGGATCGCGCCGCGCACCGCTCCGCCTATAGCTCGGACATCTATTCCTCCCTCGCGGAGTTCTATCGCCGCGAAGGCTATCCACGCGAAGCCAACCAGTTTTTGATCGCGCAGAAGCGCCGCGAGCGGGAGGAAGCGCTGCACGGCGTGGAATGGGGCTGGAGCCTGTTCCTCGACTGGTTCGTCGGTTATGGGCGTAGCCCGGGACGCGCCCTCCTCTGGAGTATTTTGATCGTGTCGGCGGGAATGCTCGTGTTTCGCCCGCACCGCATGGAGCCGCGCACAACCAACCTCAAGACGGACCTCTACAGCCCGTTCTGGTATAGCGTTGATCTCTTTCTCCCCCTCATAAAGCTCCAGGATGCCGAACTGTGGAAGCCCCGGGACGATTTCCGGTTCGCACGGTTTTGGAGCCGGCTCCACACCATGCTCGGCTGGGCGCTCATCCCCATCGCCGTAGCCGCGTGGACGGGCATGCTCGAGAAGTAGTCTCGGTCTAGTCACTAAAACCACTCGCGTCGGGAAAAGTTCGACGCGTGCAGCCTTCCAGGAATTCCGCTTTGGGGCACCGTCAACGTCTCGCGGCCTACGCGCAGGGAGTTCCGGAGAAATTGGGTCAACCGGGTAAATGAGCTACATGTCGGCTTGTGGTCGGCGGCGGGGAGAATTTCCAGTTACTCCGGTGCGACAGCAATGAGCCAGAGCACCCCGGAGTCGGCGTCGTTCAACCCCTGGCGCAACCGATCGAGCCTGGGCGGCAAACGCTGGCCACACGGATCCGATTCCCTTTCAATCGTCTCTCTATGAGTCCCCTGGAAATCTCCCGCCGCTCGTTTCTCAAATCAGCGGGCGCGCTGGCCTCGAGCACGCCGCTCTGGGCCGCCGGCTTCTCGGCGAACGCGGCCGAATCCAATGGGCCACTCTTGGCTTATGTCGGCACGTTCAGCTCGCCACTCCGCGACATGCTGCCGACACAGGTTGATCTCCCTCCCGGCAATGGTCGTGGCATCCACCTCTTTAAGATCGATCGTGCGACGGGAGCCCTGACTCCCGACGGCATCTTCGAACTGGGCACGAGTCCCAGTTGCCTCGCGCTCAACACCACCGGGACGTGCCTCTATTCCTCCAACGAAACGGACCGGGCGGGCGATGCGAAGGAAGGGACGGTCAGCTCCTTTGCGATCGATCGCGGGAACGGGCGGTTGAAGCAACTCAACACCGTCCGCTCCGGAGGCGCCGGACCCACCTACGTGAGCGTGCATCCGTCGGGGAAGTTCCTTTTCGTCGCCAACTACTTTGGCGGATCCGTCGGTGTCCTACCGATCCAACTCGCCGGAAGCCTTGGTGCCGCCACCGACATCAAAGTCGACATTGGAACGCTCGGCCCGACCCGCGCCACCAACGCTCCCCGCGGCAGCTTTGCCATCAGCGGCCACGACCGGACGCACGCCCACATGATTCAGGCCGATCCGTCGGGCCGTTTCGTCCTGCATGTCGACCTGGGCCTCGATCGGATCTACGTCTGGAGGTTCGATCTCGAGAAAGGCGTGCTTATCCCGAACGGTCCGCCGGCGATCTCCCTGCCGCCGGGCGACGGTCCCAGGCATTTCCATTTCCATCCGAATGGACGCTGGCTCTACTCCATCCAGGAAGAGGGATCGACTGTTGTCCTGTTCGACTATGACGGAGCGAAGGGACTCCTCACCGCCCGGAAGACGATCTCCACCCTCCCAGCCGGATTCGCCGGCAGTAATTTCTGTTCCGAGATCCTTGTCTCCGCAGATGGACGCTTCGTCTACGCGGGCAATCGTCTGCACGACAGCGTCGCGATTTTCGCCGTCGGGCAAGAAGGCGAACTGACCTACGTCGGCGAGGAAGCGACGCGCGGGAGTTATCCGCGCAGCTTCAATTTCGATCCCACCGGCCAGTTTCTTTACGTGTGCAACCAGCGCGGCGACAACGTCACTGTGTTCCGCGTCGACGGGCGAACCGGCCGCCTGTCCTTCACGGGCCACTACACGCCTGTCGGAAACCCCTCGAGCATCGTATTCCTCGATCTCGCGAAGGCGCCTTGATTGCGGTCAGCATTTCGGCGGCCACTCCACCCCGGCGAGTTCCTTGGGCAATTGCTTCGGGTCAACCGGATAAATGAGCGAGAGGTCCATCTGGGTGGACTCTGAGCCTTGCAGGAACTCCAGTTCCTCCGGCGCGCCGATGATGAGCCAGAGCGCCTCGGCGTCGGAGTCGTTGAATACCTGGCGCAACTGGTCCGGGCCGACCAGCACGCCGCCGTGGCGCGGCACGGTCAACGTCTCGTCGCCCACGCGCAGACGGCCCGTGCCTTCCAGCACGAAATAAAACTCCTCCGCCCGGATGTGCTTGTGCAGCGTGTTCGCGCTCTTGGGCGGCAACCGCCAGAGCCGCGCACCGAGATTCTCGCTCCCGGTGCGTTCCAGCAAATCCGCGTTCGGGATCTTCATCAGGTTGGAGGGCCGCCAATCCAAATCGTCCGGCGTGATGAGATGATATCCTTGGAACCTCTTCATAAGCCAAGCCTTAGCCGGACCATTCTTTTGAACCACGAATGGACACGAATAAACACCAATGGAGACGTGGGAAAGCAAGACGGCTTACATGAACTTGCGGATTCACTGTTCGGTGCGCTGGTCCAGCGGCATTTGATTCCGCACCGGCTCCTTCCCATTCGTGTGGCTTCATGTCCATTCGTGGTTCTTCAACTGCATGGATTCGGCTTAGACCCTTAGCGAGCCACGAAAACTCCTGCCACTGTAGTAAGACTGCGCGCCGTTGTGATAGATGAAGACCCGACCGAAGCGGCGATCACCAAAGATGGCGCCGCCGAGTTTTCGGATTTCCGCCGGTGTTTTCACCCAACTCGACGACTTCGTGTCAAACGCCCCGAGCTTCTGCATCTCGTGATATTGCTCTTCCGACAACAGCTCGATGCCCATGTCCGCGGCCATGTCCATGGCGCTGGTCTTCGGCTTATGTTCCTTCCGCGAATCCAGCGCCTCGCGGTCGTAGCAAACACTCATCCGGCCTTTGGGGCTTTCCGCGGAACAATCAACAAAGATGGTTTCGCCCGTCTTCCTGTCATGGCCGACGACATCCGGTTCTCCGCCGGTTCTCTCCATTTCATGGAGCGACCACACTTTGTCCGCATGGGCTTCCAGCCTCGCCTGCACCTTGGCCCACTCCAGACCTTTGTGGCGGCTCATGTTTTTCTCAAAGCGGCCTTTCAATGCCGCGAGCAGTTCGTCGCGTTGTTTCGGTGACAGCTCTTTCTTATTGGTCTTGATGTTGCTCATGGTCTGGACGGCGTCAGGAAGGATGTTCCGGTTTGATCAAAAAGGAGGCGAATGTTTTCATTGCAGCTTCTTCGACCGGACTTTGGGAGTGGCCTCGCTCCGTCCCGCCAATCGCGCCCGCGCATGCGCTCGGAGAGCATCCCGCCGATCTTCTGCTGCAACGTGCGCGTACTCCAGTTCTCGATACGGCACATCTCCGCGTAGAAATCGCGTTTCAGTTCGTCGTCGAGGTAGATGATCCGACGAAAATGCGTCCAACCCAATTGTGCACTCAGTGCGAGCACAATCTTCGGGTCAAGAAACACCTCGGCAAACCGCACCATATTGAAGAGATTTCGCGGCGTGAATCCCCGGCCGAACTCCGCCTCCAATTGTCGCGACAGCGTAGCGACAATCTCCGCCCTATACTCCGCGCGCTTCTCCTTGAGAATGTCCTGATGCACGCGGCGGCCAATGTACCCGTAGAGCGTGACCAGCCCGGAATCCACCGCCCGCGCCACCTGCTCGCGCGCCGCGAGGATGAGCCCGCGCACCTCCACCAGCAACGGCACGACGCCGCGCGCGGGCTTGGCGGAAACTTTGGTGGGCGGGAGTTTCTTGGGCATGGTGCAAAAGAGGCTGCGCACTGAACTCCAGCGTGCCCGGCCAGCGCCATGTCCGCAAGTCGGGACATCAATGTGCGCGTGTGTTCGCAGCCGCGAGCAGCGCGTCCAGATCGAGCGCCTTCGTGAACATCGCCAGCCCGCCGTCCGCCGTGCGCGGCCAATCTTCCATCGGGCGGTCCCAATACAGCTCCACGCCATTGTCGTCCGGGTCGCGCAGATACAGCGCCGCGCTCACGCCGTGATCCGCCGCGCCATCGAGCGGGATGCCCGCCGCCACCAGCCGCCGCAACGCATCGCCCAGCTCCGCCCGCGTCGGATACAGGATCGCCACGTGATACAGCCCCGTCGTCCCCGCCGCCGGCGCCCGCCCACCCGCGCTCTCCCACGTATTGAGCCCGATGTGATGATGATACCCGCCCGCCGAAAGAAACGCCGCCTGCGTCCCAAACCGCTGCGTCAGTTCAAACCCCAGCACATCCCGGTAGAACCCAATCGCCCGCTCCAAATCCGCCACCTTCAGATGGACGTGACCAATGCGGACGGCGGGATGGTCACTCCGCGTTCGCTGTTTGCCACGATCCGCGCGCTGTCGAGCGCGGTTTTTTGCACGTATCTGGCGAGGTAGCTCATCGCTTTTTCGCCCCGCCCGACGGGGGCGATGTGGACGACCCAGCGCCGCGTCCACGTCTCGCCGGGCAAGGCTGCAAGCGGCTCGGCAAGTGCCGGGCTTTCGCCGAGCGCGGCTTTGAGTGCGTCGCGATACGCTGTGGCAAGCTGTGCGCCGGGCACGAGGTAGCCCGCTTTTTTGAGCCGCCGCACCGCCCCATCTTTGCCAGAGGCGCACCCGGCGACGATGCTATGAATGTGGGGATGATAGGCGAGTTGTCGCGTCCATGTATGCAGCACAGATGTCCATCCCGGCTCGCCTTGTAGGTGTTTTTTGAAGACCATACGCAAAGCGAGTGACGACGCCCGGAACAAGGCCGCAAGCCCTTCGCGCTGATGCGAGCGCAATACCATCCGCAGTTCCTCCGGCACCGTGAAGGTGACTAGGAAGTGCTCCACGGGCAGCAGTTTTTCCGAGCGTCGCGCCGACCACGCCCGCGCCTGCGCTGTGCCGCAAAGCGCACACGCCCGGTGCCCGCAGGAGAGTGGCGCGGAGTGCTCGCAGCCGCACCCTGCGCACCGGCTGCGCACCATGCCGCGAACGGGCGTCCGGCACGCGAGGATGCTCTCTGCTGCTTGCCCGTGGGCCTTCGGCATCGTCTTCTCGAACTTCGCAAAATACGCCGGCCAGTGCTGTGCGAACACGCTCTGGAGCGTCGCTTTTTCGCTCAAATGAAGAGGGTGTTCAGCGCTGTTTGCACCCGCGCTTCACTCGTTTCGGTGAGGTGCAAATACACCATCGTCGTATCCAAACTCGCGTGCCCGAGAAACGCGCTCAGCGCCCGGATATGCACGCCTTCCTCCAGCAAATGCGTGGCATAGCTATGCCGCAGCGTGTGCAGACAAGCCGGCTTCGCAATCCCGCTCGCCGCCACCGCCAGCCGCATCACCGCTTGCACCGCGCTCACGCTCATCGGATGGTCCGCCGCCCGCATCGCCGCAGCCAGGGCGGCATCTTGCTCCGCCTCGCTCGCCCGCCGATTCGCCCGCCAAGCCGAGCCCAGCGCCGGGAACAAAAAGCGCGGATTGCGATGCGTCGCCCAATGCGCCCGCAGTTCAAGAAGGAGCTTACTAGGCAGCGGCACATAACGCGCCTTCCCGCCCTTCCCCTCGCGGATGTGCAGCCGCAACGCCGCCCCATCCACATCCTTCACCTCCAGCGCCAACGCCTCCCCGATGCGCAGCCCACACCCGTACAAAACCCGCAGCACGACTCATACGCGACGTGCAGCACCGCTCCCGCGTGCGCTTTTTTCAGCCGCTGCATCAGCTTTTCAAGCGCGTGCAAATCGCTCGTAAAAGTCCCCAACTC
>JAYVSO010000059.1:0-33569 GCA_043775315.1 Verrucomicrobiota bacterium | reverse complement strand
CCCGTGCGCCGTTCTCCGGCCGAGCTGTGCTTGGCCGGGGAGACGGCGTGAAGCCGTGCCGGCTATCGACGTGCCATCCATGAACAAGCCGGACGGGCTCTCTCTACCGGGGTGTTCCTTGATCACTGGCCCTGTTTCCTCAAAATCCTGCTTGCGTCCACGGGGCAGATTCCCGACCACTCGCGCATGCCAATTCCCCTCAGATGGATCTCCCGTGCCCGCCAGCTTGCCGCCGTGGGCCTGTTTTCGTTGCTGCCGTTCTCCAGTATCGCCGCCGCGACCTATTCGGAAAACCCCGGAACCGACGGCGACGGCATCACGACCGTCGGCCCGGACTACACGATCGATCCGGACCTGACGGACAAAGGAAATCCCAAGGGCAAATCCTTCGAGTTCAAGATGCGCCTGGCCGACAGCAAGATCTTCAAGGGCGACGACACCACGCTGGAGCCCGCGAAGAAGGCCGTCCGCACCGACCGAAAGATCTTCGTCTACATCCCCGCCGCCTATGTCGACGGCACCAAGGCACCCGTGCTGGTCACGCATGACGGACCAAGCCAGCTCAAGCTCGTCGGCAACGCGCTCGACAATCTGACGATCTCGAAGGATCCGGACCGCAGGCTCCCCGCGTTCATCGTCGTGTCCGTGGAAAACGGCGGCAACGACGGCAAGAACAGCGAGCGCGGCCTCGAATACGACACGATGTCCGACCGTTTCGCCCGGTTCATCAACGACGAGGTGTTCCCCGCTGTCTTGAACGAACCAGCCATCAAGGCGGCCTATCCAAAGCTCGCCATCACTTCCAATCCCTGGGGCCGCGCGACGATGGGTTGCAGCTCCGGCGGCGCCGCCGCGCTGACGATGGGATGGTTCCGCCCCGACCTGTTCCGCCGTATCATCGCCTACTCCGGCACCTTCGTGGACCAGCAGGACGACGACGCGCCGGAAGAGGCGAAGTTCCCCTACGGCGCGTGGGAGTATCACTCAAGCATGAAGCTGATCGCCAACAGCGAGAAGAAGCCCCTCCGCATCTTCCACCACGTCTCCGAGAACGACCTCCGTGCCAAGGACCCCGAGAACACCCAGCACAACTGGGTCATGGCCGGACAACGCACCGAGGCCGCGCTTAAGGAAAAGGGCTACAACCACCGCTTTGTCTTCAGCCTGGCGACGGGCCACTGCGATGGCCGGGTTTTCCAGAAGACGCTGGCCGACACGCTGGTCTGGACCTGGCGCGGCTACCACGCGGAGTGAGTTGATCGCCGGCTTCTCGGCCTGTGGTGAACTTGGAGCCTGTCTGAAAAGCGGGGCCATCTCCCTGCCTGTTGCCCATGCTTGTCGATCCGCTTGGATTGACCGAGAAGAGACGGAGCACTTTCCAACTTCATGAAACTCGGCTTTGTCTCCGCCATCCTTCCGGAACTTTCCCTCGACCAGGTGCTCGCCTTCGCCGCGGCCAATGGCTTCGCGTGTGTCGAGGCCATGTGCTGGCCCGTCGGCAAGGCCGAGCGCAAGTTCGCCGGCGTCACCCACGTCGACGTCACGGGTTTCACCCGGATGCAGGCCGACGACGTGAACGCCCTCTGCGCCAAACACCATGTCAGCCTGACCGCCCTTGGCTATTATCCGAACCCGCTCGATCCCGATCCCACCGTCTCGAAACACACCGTGGCCCATTTGAAGAAGGTCATTCTCGCCGCCGAGAAGCTCGGCCTGGACAACGTGAACACCTTCACGGGCCGAGACTGGACGAAGAGCGTGGACGCCAACTGGCCGCGCTTCCTGAAGACATGGCGTCCGCTCATCGCCTTCGCCGAGGACCACGGCATCCGTGTCGGCATCGAGAATTGTCCGATGTCCTTCACCGCCGATGAATGGCCG
Organism: Verrucomicrobiota bacterium; assembly: GCA_043775315.1. Taxonomy (GTDB): domain Bacteria; phylum Verrucomicrobiota; class Verrucomicrobiia; order Limisphaerales; family CANJSG01; genus CANJSG01. The sequence goes on along the minus strand of JAYVSO010000059.1, from coordinate 31,688 downwards.
GGCGGCAAAAACCTCTTCACCACGCCAGTGATTTGGCGACGCGCGTTCAACGACATTCCATCGAAGAACTTCGGCCTGAACTACGATCCCTCGCACTTCGTCCTCCAGCACATGGACCCGCTCAGCCCGCTGCGTGAGTTTCAGGACAAGCTGTTTCACCTGCACGCCAAGGACGTGAAGATCCGCCGCGACCGCATCAACGACGTCGGCGTCTTCGCCCATCCGAACGAATGGCACACGCCGCGCATCCCCGGCTACGGCGAGATGGACTGGGCCAAGTTCCTCGGCGCGCTGATGGAGACGAGCTATCGCGGACCGGTCTGCATCGAGGTGGAAGACCCGACTTTCAGCAAGACGCTCGAAGGCCGGCAGCAGGCGCTCAAGGTCGCGGGCAATGTCCTGCGGCCGTTCTTTGCCTGAGCACTGAAAAAACCAACCTGAACTCTCCCATGAAATACTCCTACGAGCAGCTCGCCAAGATGATCGACCACTCGCTCCTGCATCCGACGATGACGGATCAGGAGCTGGAAGACGGCTGCAAGATTGCCGCGAAATACGGCGTCGCCTCCGTCTGCATCAAGCCCTACGCCGTGAAGCGCGCGGCCGAACTGCTCAAGGGCACCGGCGTCTTCGTCGGGGCCGTCATCGGTTTTCCCCACGGCAACTCCGCCACGGAATCCAAACGCTACGAAACCGAACTCGCCTGCAAGGACGGCGCGGTCGAGATCGACATGGTCATCAACCTCGGCAAGGCCCTCGGCGGCGATTGGGACTACGTGGAACGCGACGTGAAGGCCGTCTGCGACGAGGCCCACAAACATGGCGCGAAGGTGAAGGTCATCTTCGAGAACGATTACCTGACCAAGGGCGGCGCCGGGTTGAGCAGCGATGATTTCAAGAGGAAACTCTGCCAGCTCTGCGAACGCGCCGGAGCCGATTGGGTGAAGACGTCTTCCGGCTACGGCTTCGTGAAGCAGCCGGATGGTTCCTACAACTACAAGGGCGCGACCGAACACGATCTCGCCCTCATGCGCGCGAGCGTCTCGGCCAAGGTGCAGGTCAAGGCGGCGGGTGGAGTGCGCGATCTGGATGGATTGATCAAAGTGCGCGATCTCGGCGGTTCCCGCTGCGGAGCCACTGCGACCGCCGCGATGATGGACGAGTATCGTCGGCGGGAAGCAGCGGAGCAGGCCGGCCAATCAGTCGAAGGAAAATCTGCCGCCATCGGGGCCGGCGGCTACTGAGGGTCGGCCCATGAGACTGATCGCCTTCCTGCTTTCCGCCGTTGCCCTGTCCGCTGCGGATGCGAACTGGAGCGCTTATCTCGGCTACAAGGCCAGCACGCATTACTCGACGCTCCGGCAGATCACGCCGCGCAACGTCGCCAAGCTGGAAGTCGCTTGGTCCTTCCGCTCGGGCGGGGCCGATGCGAACAACCGGTCGCAGATCCAGTGCAACCCGCTCGTCATCGACGGCGTGCTCTACGGCACGTCGCCCGATCTCCAGGCCTTCGCCCTCGACGCCGTCAGCGGCCGCGAGCTGTGGCGCTTCAATCCCTCCTCGATCAAGGGCATCACCAAGGCCGGCGTGAACCGCGGCCTCGTCTTCTGGGCCGACGGCAAGGAGCGCCGCATCTTCTACGCGAACGACCGTTACCTCCACGCGCTCGACGCTGCCAGCGGCCACCGCGTCGCCAGCTTCGGCAAAGAAGGCTCCATCGACTTAAAGGCGGACCTCGGACGCGACGTAAGCGGGCTTTCTCTCCAAGCCAATACGCCGGGAGTGCTCTTCGGCGATCTCCTCATAGTGGGAATGCGGCTCGGCGAAGGCCCCGCGCTCGCCGCACCCGGACACATCCGCGCCTACGATGTCCGTAGCGGCCAAATGGCCTGGCGCTTCAACACCATTCCCCTGCCCGGCGAGGTTGGTTACGAAACGTGGCCGCCCAACGCCTACACCTACATCGGCGGCGCGAACGTCTGGGCCGGCTTCGCCCTCGATGAAAAACGCGGCATCGTCTTCTGCCCGACCGGTTCGGCTGCCTTTGATTTCTGGGGCGGCAACCGCATCGGCCAAAACCTTTTCGCCAACTGCCTCATCGCCCTCGACGCCAAGACCGGCCAACGCCTCTGGCATCAGCAACTCGTCCGGCATGATCTCTGGGACCGCGATCTCCCCGCTCCGCCCAACCTCATCACCGTGACCCACGGCGGAAAGAAGATCGACGCAGTCGCCCAGGTCACGAAGTCCGGCCACGTCTTCCTTTTCAACCGCGAGACCGGCGATCCGCTGTTCCCGATCCGCGAAGTGGCCGTTCCGCCCTCCGATCTCCAGGGTGAATCCGCTTGGACGACACAACCGCTGCCGACCAAACCCGCGCCATTCGCGCGGCAGGTCTTCACCTACGACGAGATCACCGACATCTCGCCCGAGTCGCATAGGACAGTGCTCGATCGATTCACCAAGCTGCGCCCCCACACACCCTTCCTCCCACCCAGCCGCGAAGGCTCGATCATACTTCCAGGGTTCGATGGCGGAGCGGAATGGGGCGGAGCTGCTGTCGATCCCGATGGCGTCCTCTACGTGAACGCCAACGAAATGGCCTGGGTGCTCACGATGGTGGAGACCAAACGCCAGGGCGCGGAACCGCTCGCCACGGGCGAAGCCATCTACAACCAGATCTGCGCGGCCTGCCATGGCATCGACCGCCTCGGCAACAAGGCCCAGAACGTCCCGTCGCTGATCGGAGTCGAAAAGCGGTTGAAGGCGGCCGACGTGCTCGCGCTGTTGAAGACGGGCAAGGGAGTCATGCCGTCGTTTGGGTTCCTGACCGAGCGCCAGCACCAGCTCGTTGTCGACCATCTCCTCGGCACCAGCACATCGTCACCGGCCGCCAACGACCCCGGCCGCAAAGAGGAACTCGGCGGCGCCGACGTGCTCGGCAACATCCCCTACACCATGACGGGCTACAATCGGTGGCTCGACACGAACGGTTATCCCGCCCTCAAGCCACCGTGGGGAACGCTCAACGCGATTGATCTCAACACCGGAGAATATCGCTGGCGCGTTACACTCGGTGAATGGCCCGAGCTGACGGCCAAGGGCATTCCGCCGACCGGCACCGAGAACTACGGCGGTCCCGTCGTTACCGCCGGCGGTGTGATCTTCATCGCAGCCAGTCGCGACGAACACATCCGCGCGTTTGACCGCAAGACCGGCAAGGAACTGTGGAAAGCCAAACTCCCCGCCGCCGGTTACGCCACGCCGGCGACCTACTCGGTGAACGGCCGGCAATACGTCGTCATTGCCTGCGGCGGCGGCAAGATCGGCACGAAGAGCGGGGACACCTATATGGCCTTCGCGCTGCCCAAGTAAACTGCCCACGGGATCGAATCAGGGTTGAACCGGCTTGTCGGTGATCGGCAAGGAATTCGCGAAGACGGCAAGACTGCTTCCCACCGCACGGCCTCCAGGGTTGTCGCTCGACACGTTGACGATTCGTCCCCGCCGGGTCACGGGGTCCTGCATCGCCAATGTCGTCGATCCACCGCCATCAAGGTTCAAGGCATCCGCGACCTGGTAGTCCTTGATCAACAGATCCGCAACTTCGTGCACGGTCATTCCGGTGGATCCGGCGGCTTGATCCACCGTGAAGAGAACCAACGCTCTCCGATTCGCCGTCACGCCAACTGCTGTTCGGGCTTTCGGCAGGGAATACCAGGAGTTCGTGTCCGAATAGCCCTTCGAAGGATTCAGGCCCCCGACAATACCGGTGTAACTCGGAACAGTCCTCCGGCCATTGCCCACGATCTGCGCGCTGCCCGCAAAGGCGTTCCAAAGGCTCACGCTGGGCAGTGTGTGCCGGTTGTCTGGAAATGCCGGATCGCGATGAACAACGCTGACTCGATTGGACAGATCGATGTTCAGGGCGGGAGCGTGGGCGACGATTGCGTAACTCTGGTCCACGTAACCGGGACCGACGGGTTGCTCCTCAAACGGCGAGTAGATCTTGCCCTTGGAAACCGCCAATCCGACGACGTCCACTTCGGTTTCGACCGAAGGATACGGCACGAAGAAGTGCACGTTGACGGCGATCTGCGCTTTCTCCTGATCCAGGAATTCCAACGTCGTCTGCCGAACCGTATCCCGGGTTCCACTCGGCGGGGTGAGTTTGAAGGAGATGCCCGGCGCGGCCAGGTCGACCAACGCCACGTTCATTCGGATATTTCGCGGAGTCGTTTCCGATCGGGCAATCAGGGTGATCCCCACGAACGGATGCGTGACCGAAACCGCCGCGTTGGCAATGACCGGCCATGCGGCCAACAAAGCAATCAGGAGTCTGAACGATTTTCCAAAGCCGATCATCGGCATAAAGGCTATCCGCATCGGAGACCGTGAGGCGAGCCTCCACGCACAAGGAAGCCGGCATTGCCACACACGCATCACCCACCAGACACTGTGCGGACATGAAGCCGATCGAGCACTTCCACCACTGCCCGCGTTGCAGTGCTGCCCTCAAGTCCGCCGACAAGAGGCCGGGCTCCATTGCCTGCAGCAACTGCGCCTTCGTCTACTTCTTCAATCCATCCGTCGCTGCTGCCGGAATCATCCTTCGAGGGGACGGCAAGGGATTGTTCATCCGACGGGCCAAGGAACCCGGCAAAGGCATGCTCGCCATGCCCGGAGGGTTCATCGACTTCGATGAAACGGCGGAGAACGCGTTGCGCCGCGAGATTCGGGAAGAAGTCGGCGTGGAACTCGACGGCATCCGCTTCCTTTGCTCCGCCGTGAACCACTACGCCTACAAGGACGTCAACTACCAGGTGCTCGATCTGTTCTTCATCGCCCGGGTCGTCGAACCCGCAAAGGCCAGCGCTCTCGACGACGTCGAAAGCGTTCTCTGGCTGGATCCACACCTCCTCAAGCCGGAGGATCTGGCTTTTCCCTCGATGCGCCGTGCGCTGTCGGAATTCCTGAACGCTGCTTCCCGGTAGCCTGGGACAAGGGCGATACACGGCCTCGACCTTGCCCGAGGTAAATCAAGAACATGCCGGGCCGACTTCGAGTTCCAGTTCCGTCACGTTCCCCGCGCCCACATTCGCCGCAACGGCGACGGAATGACGCCCGTATATCTGGGGCTGCCAAAATCTCCAAAAGGCCGGTTCGTCATCCAGTTCAGGACCAAAGTCGGCCACGATCCCCGTCTTCGGATCCCTATGAAAACCGATTTGATCGAACGGCAGCCCGAGCCCGATTCCTCGCGCCTTGGAATAAGATTCCTTCAGCGTCCAACGGTCGAAAAAGCCGGCGGCCATTTCCGATGAAGGGGACAGCCTCCACCGGCCCATCTCCGCCGGCGAAAGAACGAGTCCGGCCACCTGGTCGAGATCCGGCAGATCGGAGTGCCACTCCACATCGACTCCGACGTGCTCATGCTTTGAAACAACGCAGACTGCCAAACGGTGTGTGTGCGAAAGGTTGAAGCGGATCCCCTTCGAATCGAAGGGTGCCGCGACGAGCGGTTTGCCGGCGGCATCACGCTCGATCAGCCATTCCGACGGATGGACCGGAACGCACCTGGAAAGCGATCGCCTAATGAGCGCACGCCCTCGGATGAACCGGGCTTGATCCCGCGTTTCTTTGAAATGCTCGGCCTCGGACTTTTCCGGTCCGGAAAGCAACGTGACGTCGTCGCGGCATCCGCCGGATTGTCCCAACACCGGCCTGGGATTTTCCGCGTTGCCTTCACCTCGCCTATTGTCAGGATGATGCTGCCATTGCGTAGGGCATATCCGACAATGTCCGGACCATTGGCGCTGATCTTTTCGTGGACAGCCACTGCCTTGATATCTCTGGTCCCCAGATAGGCCACCCATGCGGCCTCACCCAAGAGTCCAAGCTGTTGGTTTTCCGGCAGATCAGCAAAGGACGCGTCATTCCACATCTCCCACTGGAATTCCCTCATACCGTGACGGATTCCAAGGTCACACACCCCCTTCATCTTCTGAAGAATCTCCTGCACTCCCATTGCCCCAAGAAGGCTTGCAAAAGTCCCTTCATGGCCACTTGGGTCCACCATGTTCACCGGGTCGGCGTGGCAATAGAGGTATATGCTTCAGACGGCTTTTGGCGGGTCGTTGAGCGAGGCGTGGAGGGTCTTGGCGAGCGCCGGTTCGCGGTGGAGGAGCTGGAGGAGCCGCAGCACGGGACCGCGCACAGTGGACCTGCCGGATTCCAGGTTGGCCAGAGAAGCCGGGGAAACGCCGAGCAACCGGGCAAACGCCGCCCGATCCAGATCCAGTTGCCGGCGCAAGGCCACGACGTCGTCGGCCGTGAACTCCTTCTGGAACGGATTCGTCCGGGACGACTGCTCGGCCCAGCTCCGTTCCGCCGGATGGGTCGAGCGGTGGACAGCCTTCAACTTCCCGATGCTGACGTGGGTGTAGATCAGCGTCGTCTCCAGCCGCTGGTGCCCGAGCATCTCCTGCACGAAACGGATGTCCGCCCCGTGGTCGAGCATGGCCGTGGCCATGGCGTGGCGGAACGCATGGCAACCGCCGGCCGTCGGATGTCCGGCCTTGACCAGATGGTCGTGGACGAGGTTGCCAAGGCCATTGGTGCTGAACGGACGACCCGAGCTGGTCAGGAAAAGCCGGGTGCAGGAACCGGGATTCATCAATGGACGGGCCGCGTCGAGATACCGCCGCAACCATTCCAGAGCCCGTTCCCCGACGGGAACCACGCGGTCCCGTTTCCCCATGGTCCGCCCTTGCAGGGCTTGGGTCGTTTTCAAACGCTTTTCCCAGGGCGTTGCCCTGGGCTGGCTTGGGACCGCACCTTTGGCGCTACGGGCCTCAGGTTGTTAAATCAATGTTCCGCTGGCAGCCCGTCAAACAAGCCCCCGACCCCGCCGCGTGAGGGCACGCGGCCTACAAAAAAGCTTGGGAATCACCTTGGCCTTGTAGGCCCGGTCCCCTGACCGGGCGTTCTTTGACGGGCTGCCAGGGAAAAAGAAAACGGCCGCAGCGAACTGCGGCCGTCTCGTTGGAATTTTTCTGACAACCGGAACCGGTCAGCGCCGGAAGGCGATGCCCGAGGGCTCCGGCGCATGGGACGCACCGGGCATTTCGTGGGCGCAGGGCTGGTTGGTCGGGGCTTCGGGGACGATGTCGTTTGCAGTGACGAGTCCCTGCTTGAGCATCCAGGCCTCAACTTCTTCACCCGAGATGTCGGGGAGCATGGTGCCGTTGACCTCGACGCAGGGGCTGAGAGTCTGGCCGCTCTTCTGGATCATCTCCGAACGCTGGGCGTAGTCGTTGATGATGTCGCGGTCCTCGAACGGCAGGTCGTATTTCCGCATGATGGCGCGGACTCCGTTGCTCCAGCCGCAGGACGGCTTCAGGTAGGCGATGATCTTGGGTTTGCTCATGACAATTTAAGTCCTCAGAGGTTGCCATCGGACGGGAAGGGCGCAAGAGGCTTTCCTCGGCCTGAAACCGGGGCGTGACGCCGACAGCACTCGTCCCTAGGTTCCGCCGCCATGAACCGCCCCAAGGCCGTCGTGTTTGACCTCGGAAAAGTGCTGCTGGATTTCGACTACGGCCGTGCCGCCCGCCATCTCGCCGCCCATTCGTCCGCGACCGAACTGGAGATCCGCGCCGCGCTCGACCAGTCGCCGCTGCTGCACGAATACGAAACCGGCCTGCTCTCGACAAAGGACTTCTTCGCAGAAGCCGTTGCGCGGATCGGTTTCAAGGGCGACCAACCGACCTTCGCCCGCCTGTTCGCCGACATCTTCACCCCGATAGACGACATGATCGCGCTGCATGGCGAACTGCGGCAGGCGGGCATCCCGACCTTCATCTTCTCCAACACGAACGAACTCGCCATCGCTCACATCCGCCGGGCGCATGGCTTTTTCAACGACTTCACCGGCTACGTTCTTTCCTACGAGGAAACCTCGATGAAGCCGACCCCTCGCATCTACGAAGCCGTCGAAAAGATGACGTGGTTGAAAGGCCCCGACCTGCTCTATATCGACGACCGGCTGGAGAACATCGAGGAAGGCCGCCGTCGCGGCTGGCAAACGGTGCATCACGAGAATCCCGCCGACACGATCAGCGCAGTTCGACAGGCGGTGTCAGTCTGAGACGGAAGGCCGGATGCTCGCGAACCGGGCGTCGCCGAGGAACAGAATTCGTTCGGCGAGGTCGTTGAGGGCCTTGCGCGCGGCTTCGAACTGTTCGGACAAGGTGTGAAAGATGCCGTCGAGACTGTAACGACGAGCCAGTCGGTGATCGCCCGCCATGCGGAAATTCGCCTGCCCCAGCTGTTCGTAGTAGCTCAAGTCCGGAAAGCCGCGCGTCTCGGCACGATGCCGGATGCGTTCGAGGAACAGCCCCGACATGAAGAGCGACTGGTTGCCGATCTGGGTTCGCAGGCAGAAGGCCGTCCGGTCATCCACCGTCTGCAACGCCGCGAGCATCTCGAAGAAATAGTCGAGCGACACTTCTGAGCCCGGCATCCGGCAGCGCGTCCGTTCGGTCAGCGAGAACTCCGCCAGCAGTTCGGCCACGTAGTCGGCCACCCGTCGGTCATCCAAGCCCGATTTCCGCAGGACATGCCGCACCATCACGTAGAAGTAGAAGTGCTGGGAGACCCGCAGGCAGGAATGGTCTTCGAGCAATGCCTGCAAGAGCCGCTCATCATCGAGCAGAACATCGAGCGAGTCGGTATCCTGTAGCAAGGATGCGAGACTCGCGGAGTCCTTGTCGTTCTTGGACAAGATGTCGATCACCCATCGAACATCCTCCGAAGTGAACTGGACGCGGCAATTGGCTTGGATGACTTTCATGGCACGTATGACGCAGCACCTGCGCTTCCCATGGATCAGCACGCCGAGTTCCACTCGCGCGGCAGACCCCGTGAGATGCTACATCGGCCGCCTGCCTGAAAACAAAAGAGCCAGCTGAACAGAAATCCACAATTCGGATGCCGATGATCGACCAAACGCCGAACGCGGACAGGCCCGTAGCGGTCCGTATTCCGGCCCGGAACCAGCGGCAGGCCATGGACTGGAGCCTCGTGCTCGCCAGCCAATCGATTCCCACCATGCTGGAGGGCGACGCCGCCGAAACCTACTGGCTCGAAGTGTCGGAAACCGATGCCGCGAAAGCGCGCGAGGTCCTCAGCCTCTTCCAATCGGAGAACCGGCGCTGGCGTTGGCAGAAGCGCATCCCCACGACTCCGCTGATCTTCCATTGGGGCAGCTTGATCTGGGTCGCCGTCATTCTTTCACTCCATGTCGTCACCACCCGCAATCCGGCGCTCTACGACGCGGGCATCATGAACGCGGCGTCGGTCCGCCACGGCGAATGGTGGCGGCCGATCACGGCGGTCACGCTCCACGCCGACACGGCCCATCTGACGGCCAATGCCATGTCCGGCTTTCTCTTTCTCGGGATCGCCATGGGCTACTGGGGAGCCGGCATCGGACTGCTGGCCGCGCTGCTGGCGGGCGTCGCCGGCAACTTCGCCGGGTGGGCCGTCTACAGGGAAACCGCCCGCATCGTCGGCGCTTCGGGAATGATCATGGGCGCCATCGGGCTCCTCGCGGTGGCTCCGATGCCGGGCGGTTCACTCCGGAGAATCCCGCTTCAGGTTCTGTTGCGGGGGGTGACACCGGCGCTGTTTCTATTTGTGTTGATGGGCTTCGGGCCGGGCACCGATTGGATCGGCCACACGGGCGGATTCGTCACGGGAATGCTACTGGGACTTGCCTTGAATCCGTTGCGCCGACGCGCGGCACTTCGGGCGAAGCTGAGCCAACCCGCCATGATCATCGCGGTTACCCTGTTCGCGGCGGCGTGGGTCGCGCTGGCTTTGCATTGATCCGCGCGGGGACAGATGGCCGGGAAGAATCCGGAGGCCTGGGCGATGACCCCGCTGTTCATCGTTCCGTCCACAGGCTACAACCGCTTCATGCACCTGACTCGAAAAGCCACCACCAGAGCTTCGTATAGCGGATGGGTATCGGCTTTCGTCAGCCTTGTCCTGCCTATCGCAACGGCTATCGGCGCGGACACAAACAATCCGAAGAACCCCCTCGATCGCCCGAACATCGTCTTCATCCTTGCCGACGACCTTGGCTACGGCGACCTGGGTTGCTACGGGCAGAAGCTCATCCAGACGCCGAACATCGACCGACTCGCGGCCGAAGGGATGAAGTTCAGGCAGTTCTACGCGGGCGCCACCGTTTGCGCGCCGTCGCGCAGCGTGCTGATGACCGGGTTGCACCACGGCCACACGCGGGTCCGCGGCAATGCCGCGCCGGAAGGTTCCGGTCCGCAACGCCTCACCGCGAAGGACACGACCGTCGCGAAAGTCCTCCAGCAATCGGGCTACACCACAAGTGGGGCCTGGGAATGCCCGGCGACGAAGGCGTGCCGAACCGCCAGGGGTTTGATCACTTTTTCGGGTTCCTCAGCCAGCACCACGCGCACAACCATTTCCCGGACTACCTCTGGCGGAACGATACCCGCGTCGCCTTGCCGAACGGCGTCGTGCCCGTCGGCAAAGCAGGTGGAGGCTACGCGACCAACCGGGTCGTATCCGCCGATGAACTGTTCGCCGATGAGGCTATCAAGTTCATCGGCTTGAACCGGACGAAGCCCTTCTTCCTCTACCTGTCGTTCGTGATTCCCCACGCCAACAACGAGCGGACGCAGGCATTGAAGGACGGAACCGAAGTTCCAGACCTCGGCACCTACAAGAACAAGGATTGGACCCCGCAGAACCGCGGCCAGGCGGCGATGGTCACCCAACTCGACACGCTCGTCGGCCGAGTCGTTTCCCATCTGAACACGCTCGGGCTGTCCACGAACACGTTGGTCATCTTCACGTCGGACAACGGGCCGCATCGCGAAGCTGGCAACGATCCGGAGTTCTTCGCCGCGTCGGGTCCGCATCGTGGCATCAAACGCGCCCTGACCGACGGCGGCATCCGGGTGCCGTTCATCGCGCGCTGGCCCGGCAAGATCGAGGCCGGAGCGGTCTCCGACCATGTCGGCTATTTCGACGACTTTATGGCGACGGCCGCCGACCTCGGCAAGGCGCCCATGCCCGGCGGCCTTGATAGCATCTCGATCACACCGACGCTGATCGGCCAATCGAAGGACCAGAAGAAGCACCGTTTCCTCTATTGGGAGTTCCACGAAGGCGGCTTCAAGCAGGCGGCGCTGCTCGATGGACGATGGAAAGGCCTTCGGCTCAAAGGCACCTCCGGACCGATCGAGCTCTACGACCTGAGCACGGATTCCAACGAGTCGATCAACGTGGCCGCAACCCACCCCGAGACCGTGAAGCAGCTGGACGATTACCTCCGCAAGGCCCGATCCGTATCAGAATTCTGGCCGATCAAGGAACCCAAGGCCACCCTGACCCAGCCGCCGCAGTAACTTTTCTCCGCTCCAACCCAGCCATGAAACGAATTTTCCAACTCCTTCTCATCGGCCTCGCCGCGCTGTCGTTGTCGGCGGCTGAAACGAAGACCCGCCCCAACGTTCTCTTCATCGCCGTCGACGACCTCAACCACTGGGTCGGCCACCTGGGCGTGAACGCCCAGACGAAGACGCCGAACATTGATCGACTCGCAAAGATGGGCGTCACCTTCACCCGCGCCTACTGCGCCGGGCCGGTCTGCAATCCTTCGCGCGCGTCGCTCCTCTCCGGAAAACGTCCCGGCGTCAGCGGCGTCTACGACAACCAGGACCGTTACCAGTCGGTGATCACGAACGAGGAATCCCTCGTCACGCAGTTCAAGAAGGCCGGCTACGCCACGCTGGGCATGGGCAAGCTCTGGCACGGCGGACTCGGCTTCCCCGCACAATGGACCGCCACCGGAGGAAACGAACGCGGCGGCGGCGAAGGCAACGGCAAGGTCGATGATCGGAGCATCCGCGGCATCAAGTTCGGCATCCTCGAAGGCGGCGACGAGGCGGTCTCCGACACGCAGATCACCAATTACGGAATCCAACAGCTCGGCCTGAAACACGGGACTCCGTTCTTCCTCACCATGGGATTCCACAAGCCCCACATGCCCTGGAACGTCCCGAAGAAGTATTACGCTATGCATCCGCTGGAAACGATCCAGCTTCCACCACACCGGACCAACGACATCGACGATCTCCCGCCCATCGGCCTCAAGATGGCCCACGCCTTTGGCGACCATGCGCGCGTCCTCGAATCCGGCCGCTGGAAGGAAGCGATCCAAGGCTACCTCGCCGCGATCAGCTATCTCGATGGACAAGTCGGCCGCGTGCTCGATGCGCTGGAGAAATCCCCGAACCGCGACAACACGATCATCTGCTTCTGGGGCGACCACGGCTGGCATCTGGGCGAGAAGGAACATTGGAGGAAATTCGCGCTCTGGGAGGAATCCACCCGCGCGCCGTTCATCTGGGTCGTGCCCGGCGTCACCAAACCCGGTGGCGTCTGCGACCGGACCGTGGACTTTCATGAGCATCTATCCGACGCTCTGCGACCTTGCCGGCATCGCCAAGCCCGCCCACGTCGAAGGCCTCAACATCCGTCCGCTTCTGGCCGACCCGAAGTCGCCGTGGACCACGCCCGCGCTCACGACCTATCTCCAGAACAACCACGCGCTCCGGAGCGAACGCTGGCGCTACATCCGCTATTCCGACGGCGGAGAAGAACACTACGACCACGAGGCCGATCCGAACGAGTGGACCAACCTCGCCAACAAGCCGGAGTTCGCCCCGGTCAAGAAGGAGCTCTCCGTCCACTTCCCGAAAACCAACGTCGTCCGTGCCAACGAAGCGGCTCGCCAAAAGAAGGCGTCAAAGAAATGAAGTCGTCCTGCAATCTTCCCGAAGCCAAGCATCGCAAGGTTACCGGACTTCAACCGCGCGGCCGGGACAATTCAGCTTCACGCCATCGCTGAACACGACCACACGCGGGGCGGATCCCAGGTTCCAAGCCACGTGAGTCCGCTTGCCGGCTTTCGTGAAGACCGCCGCGAACGGCGTATCCGCCGAGACCGTCCGATCAACCCCGCCGAGATCGCCCAGCGCGGTGATCCACGCGTAGGCCTGGGCGAGCGAGTTGCCGGAATCCGGCTTCAGGGTTGCCGGACGCGCATCCCACATCCGACGGGCATCGGCGGGATCCGACAGCGCACGATACATCCAGAGGATATCCGACCAGGAGTCGAAAGCGGAGCCGTCGTGCGTGGGCGCAGGCAGGCCTTTCGCGGCCGCTTCCTTGACGTCCGCCTCGAGGTTTTCCTTCAGGAGGGCGGAGTAGTTTCGTTTCGCGTATTCAGGCCAACGGCCGAGGTAGAGCGAACCACCGGTGATGGGCAGGAAGTTGATCCCGTGGACCGCTTCGGGATTGGCGCTGAACCACGTCCCATTGGCGCCTTTGCCACCCCAGACCATGGTGACGACGGAGGGCGGATAGTTGGTCGGGAAGAAGTCGTGCCGCACGTCGAACCAATAGTCTTCGATGGCGGCGATCTCAGTCGTGAACAACCACGCCCCGAGGTCCCGCGTCGTCTTGTCGCCAGTGGCTTCACCCAGCAGCAGCAGACCAAACCAGGCGTTCACCGCTTCGCTGGAGGATTCGTTGTTGTTGCCATCGGCAAACTTCGCATGACCGCTCGCCCACGAATGGCCGGCGTAGGGATCGAAGCAGCGGAGGAACGGAAACATGGCGTCACCCCGGTCCGGGCTCACGACATCCCTCACGAGCAACTGGAGCATGTCCCTCCATTTGGCTGCCCAGGCAGGGTCGCGCCGCGCGATTTCACCGGCAGCACGGACGAAGTAGCCGTAGTGGAAATGATGGTCGTTCAACTGGTCGTCGCTGCCGTAACTGGCGGGATAACCGATGAGCGTGCCCCAGGCAGGTTCGTAGGCGAAGACGCCGTCGGACTTGCCCTTCGCCGAACCATTGGCATTGGTCGCGGTCAGGAAGTTCTCCAACACGGAGCGAATCCGCGCATCGCATTTCGCGGCGGCGGCTTTGTCCCCGGCCTGCTCGGCAAGGGGAAGCATCGTGGCCCATTTGCCCAGCTGTTTCCCCAGCCAGTAGGTGTCGCCGGTGAGCTGCGGCTTTCCGGCAAGTTCAGCGGCCAACAGCTCGCGCAGTTTGGAACGATCGGCACCCTGGGTCAGCGGCAGCGAAGGCAAAACCGAGGGCAATGTCATCGTCGTGGTGAAGCCACTTCCTCGCGTCATCGGCCCGCGAACGCTTTGATACGAATGGCCGGTGATATCCGCTTCGGTCGCACGCCATTGATGCGGATACAACGCGAACAGCGTCGCCTTCTCCGAACCTTCATGGGCCGTCGACGTGAAGCTGAACGAAGTGCCTATCGCGGCGCGCTTCTCATCATAGGTCCAGGCAACCTTCGTGTCGGTTACATGAACGTAGGCGTGCTTGCGGACGAGCGCGAGCGTCTCAGGCTTTTCGTCCGGCAGGATCGCGAGGCTGAAATACGATTTGCCACCCGTCTTGGCGGCAAGACGTGTAGTGCCAAGCCCGGACCAAGTTGAACCTGTCGGGGCGAACAGCGCGTAGCTGCGCTTGCCCATGCGCACGCAAAGGACCGGATCGGCGGCGCTTCCCGAAACAACTTCAGGCGCCTTCGTAAACGAAACGACCGGCTCGCCACCCGCGAACTCGGCGAACACAAACGGGGATCCATGCCCGAAGGTCAGTCGCATTCCCCGGGCCTTGTCGCCCATCTGCGCCGTGACAAACCAATCGCTCCAACCCGCCACCCGCGCCTCGGAAAACTTCTCGATCGCCGAATGCCCCAGCACAAGGTCATCGCTTCCACCGGGCATGAAACCAAAGATGGCCGAGTTGTTCGCGGTGATGTTCGCGCCCGGATAGTAGACCCGCAGCCCGCCCTCGACGGCCTTCAGCGCCAGCGGATGCGCATACATCACGTCCGACAAAGGCACCCACGCCAACGAACTCCACCAGTCGTTCGACGGCATCGGCCCGAGGGCTTCCTCCGTCTTGTAGATGGTTGATGGCGGACCCTTCGCTCCCTCATGCAGGCCCCGGAGAAAGGAACCCGCGCCCGTGGGCACAACGTCAGCAGCGTGGACCTTGAGAACCAGAAGGGCGTTCAGGGACACGAAGAAGCAGGCTCCCCTGAGCATCATGGATATGGTCGCGGTCAATTTCTTCATCGGAATCGAATACACGCATGCAAAGGAACGGGGCCGGAGGTGTCGAGGTAGGAACAAACGCAGACTTGAAAGCGCTGCTTGCTCGAAAGGCGATGCCCGGAACCGAAACAGGAATCCACATTCTTCGAGCGAAAACACCCCACCTTCACGGCTCCTATTCGAAACGGCATAGCGCTCAACCCAATCGAGCTTGCGACACTCCGGCCTGCCCTGTTTCAGAAAACCGCCCTTTCTCCTGATGCAGCTATTCAGAATCTTTCCTCGGACTCCACAGGAACATATCGGCCCGGGGTCCGAAGGAAAATGCCATCCGTTGGGAGGATCCGAAAGATGGAGCGGGTGAAGGGAATCGAACCCTCGCCTCAGGCTTGGGAAGCCCACGTTCTACCATTGAACCACACCCGCAACCGAACTGGTTGTTTGGTTAGCATCCGCCCGCGCCACATGCAAGGTCCGGAGTCACATCCGAGCAACACGCTTTTGTTGACAGCCAGCATCGCGGGCATATTTTCATATCGGTTCGGGCAGTGGCACGTTTCTTCAGCGGGGTTCCCCACCCCCACCTCCTTGGCGTCTGCTGCCCGAACCATTTTTTCCCCGTTGACGTTCCCGATCCGTTTCACCTACAACTCCGGCCCCCAAACGCGGGGGTGTAGCTCAATTGGTTAGAGCGCTGCCCTGTCACGGCAGAGGTTACGGGTTCGAGCCCCGCCACTCCCGCCACTTTCCCGCGTTGCGGCCCTCGGTTCCGTTCCCTTGTCAGGCGGCCTTTGGGCCCGTAGCCTCGCCCTCCGAATGAAACGCACCCAATCGCTCGCCCGCACTTTTCTCGCCGCGTTTGCCTGCCTCCTGATCGGCGGAGCAACCGGATACGCCCAGGGATTGGGGGGGAATCCAAGCCAGGCCGTCAGCAAGGCACTGTCGAAACTTTTCGGATCGAACGCCTCTTTCACGGCGGACTCCGAGGTGGAAGTCGACGGCCCGCAAAAGGCCACGATGGAGATGTCGCTGACCTTTCATCAGGGCAAAACACGGACGGAGATCGATTTGACCAAAATGAAGAGCGGGTCGCTCCCGCCGGGAGCCGCGGAGCAGATGAAGGCGATGGGAATGGACCGGGTGATTTCGATCTCCGATGACAAGTCCCCGACGGCGATCATCATATTCCCCGGGATGAAATCCTACGTTTCGATGAGCAATCCATCGACAGGCAAGGACACCACCGAGCCGAAGATCGAGGAAAAGGCGCTCGGAAAGGAAATGGTCGACGGTAAGGAGATGGTAAAACAGAAGGTGACCATCATCGAAGCGGACGGCAAATCGACCGAACTGACCGTCTGGCGGCAGGCGGCGGGCGAGTTTCCCGCCGTGGTCGAGTTCAACGAATCTGGGACCAAGGCGAAGATGAAGTTCAAGAACGTCGTCAAGAAGACGCCCGACGCCGCGCTGTTCACCGTCCCCAAGGACTTCGAGAAGTTCGACTCCCCGCAGGCCATGATGATGAAGAAGCTGACGGAGAAGGCCGGGCAGTAAAAAATAAGGCGGGCACCCTGCGGTGCCCGCCCACCCAACAACCAAACGAACCCTCGAATCCGCCCTTCCGGGGCGGATTCAGCCGGGAACCCTAAAACCCAGCCGTAGCTGCTTGCTACTGATCAAGTCTGACTTTCGGGCGGGGTTCTTATTCAAGAAATCTTTCACGTTTTTCGACAATTGCTTTCGCGACCCGTTAACCACCCATGCAGATCACAAACCTAAACCCCGACGCCGACATCGGCGCATCGTCCTGGTTTGTTGATATCGAAGGGCATCGGATACTAATGGACGCTGGAACGCATCCAAAACGCGAAGGCCGGCCAGCCCTTCCGCTCTACGACAAGATCGCAGACAAAGATGTTGAGGCGATCGCGATCTCCCACTGCCACCACGACCACTTGGGGTCATTGCCGGTGGCGCTTCAGCACTTCCCAAAGGCCCAGGTGCTGATGACGGAGCTCAGCTATTTTCTCGTCGAACGGGTCCTCCACAATTCCGTCAACGTCATGGCCCGGCAACGCGAGGAACTGGGCATCAAGGAATACCCCCTCTACTCGCACGAGGAGATCGAGGACCTGTCGCCGATCTTCCAAGGGTTCAAATACAACCGCGAGATCGAGTGGTCCGGCTTCACCAAGAAGCAGGTCGGCCTCCCGGCGGCTTCGCTCGAATTCTACGACGCCGGCCATGCTCTCGGTTCGGCTGGTATTCTTCTGCGCGGACAAAGGGAAACGCTCTTCTACACGGGAGACGTCAATTTTCGCGACCAAACACTTCTCAAAGGCGCCCGGTTCGAGGATGTGCGGGCGGACGTCCTCATCATGGAGACCACCCGGGGAAACCGATCCATCCCGGAAGGTTTCACCCGGGAGACCGAGATCAACCGCCTCGCCGAATCCATCCAGGCCGTCCTTTCCCGCCGCGGATCCGTCCTGCTCCCTTCGTTCGCCTTGGGCCGGACGCAGGAGATTCTCGCGTTGCTCGCCCTGCTGATGAAGGCCGGAAAACTGGAACACCAGCCCATCTTTATCGGCGGTCTTGGTCGGGTCTTCACCGAGATCTACGATCTCGAAGCGCATCGAGCCCACCGCCAGCATCCGAGCCTCAAGCTCACCGAGGCGCTGAACCTCATCGTGCTTCCTCCGAAACAGATCCAGGAAATGCGCCTCGGCGGCGGCCGCATCTTCGTCGTGACTTCGGGAATGATGTCAGAGCACACCGCCGCCCACGACCTTGCGGTGCGGATGATGGGTGAGGAAAAGAACGCGATCTTCTTCGTCGGCTACACCGATCCCGACTCACCCGGCGGCCGTCTCAAAGCGGCTGCGAAGGGCCAACCCTTCGTCTTCAGCCCCAGCGCCGGCCAGCAGACCCGGACCTGCCAGGTCGACAGCTTCGATCTCACCGCCCACGCGAACCGCGATGAACTCCTCGAGTTCGTCGGCCTTTGCGAACCACGCGTCGTCATTCTCGGACACGGCGACGGCGAGTCACGCGCGTGGTTCACCGAACAGATCCGCTCCAAGCATCCGAAGATCCGTGTGGAACAACCCGGTCCCGGCGTGATGGTCGAAGCCTGACCGGAGAATCCGCCCGCCGGTCACTGCACCATCTTCCAACCGGCCGCGACCATTCCCTTGTGGCCGCCGATCAGCGAAGAGACGTTCTTGTAGCCCATGCGCTGCGCGACATCGCACGTCAGCACCGAGCGATAGCCGCCGCCGCAATACATGATCAACTCGGTGCCGGCGTCGGGCACAGCCTTTTCGATGTCCCGCTCGAGGATCCCTTTGCCGAGGTGCACGGATTCCGCCGCGTGCCCCTTCGCCCATTCGGAATCTTCGCGGACATCGACGAGCAACGCCTTGGGATTGGCGGCGAGGCGGGCCTTCGCCTGCTCGATCGTGATCTCACGAACACGTTGCTTGGCATCTTCGACGACTTTGAGGAATCCGGGAGAATGGTCCATGCCCCGAACAATACCGGCGACGCTGGCCGTCTGGAAAGCCGCGGCTGAGGCGAAGTGGAACCGGGTTGCGTCCGTCATCCGATCCCGCTCCACTTCGCGGCCATGTCGCGTCCAGCGGCCGCCAACGGAACCGTCACTCTTGCCATCGTCACCGCCATCCTCGTCTGGGGCGGCAACAACGTCGGCATGAAGGTCCTTGTCCGGGAGTGGCCCCTGCTCTTCACGGGCTCGACCCGGTTCCTGTTCGCGGGAGCGTTCCTAGTTTTGGTTCTCCGCCTGGTTCCCAAACTCGCCGGCCCGGGAGGCATTGTGCTGACTCCCCTGCAACGCCGGCACCTCTGGATCCGCGGCGGGATTCCATTGGCCGGATATTGTGTTCTGACCCACTGGTGCCTCGTCTACATACCCGCTTCCCATTTCTCACTTTGCCTGGCCGCGTCGCCCGCTTGGGCTTTGTTATGGGAAGATCGATTCCGCTTCAGGCGCGACTCTACCACGCACTATCTGGGAATCGCGCTCACACTGATCGGGGTCGTGGTTTTGCTCTGGCCTGCGTTGACGGGCAGCCGAGGTGAATGGTTCGGAGAACTCCTCGCCGTCGCGTCTGGAATCGTCTGGGTGGTCTACAACCAAAGCTGCCGCGTCCTCAGCCAGGACGGCCTTTCCGGCATCCAGACCGCTGGCAGCACCATGTGGCGCGCAGGAGCCATCGTGGCGGCGCCCGCGATCTTGGAACTCGTCCGTGTCGGACCATTCCCCGTGACAGCGACCACACTGGGGATCCAAGCCTATTGCATCATCGGCGGCGGCACGGCCTACATGCTATGGAATTGGGCCCTCAGCCACTGGCCAGTCAGCCGCGTGTCGCTAGTGGGCAACCTCAATCCCATCTCCACCATGGTCGCGGCCTGGCTGCTGATCGGCGAAAAGCTGTCCGCGAACTTCTTCGTCTCGCTGGCCTTGATCCTTGGCGGCGTCATCATCGGACAATTCTCAAATGGCCGCGCCAAAGCCCTGCGAGCAGGACCAGAAGCCTGAAGCTGATCCAACTCCGGGCGCCGGGACGAAGATCTTGGCCAGCCGGACCGCGATCCTCTATCAACGCCGCGCAATGCCGGACTCGTCCACGACCCAACCTCGGCCCGCCTTCCGCGAAGCGCTCCGCTTCTGGCTGAAGCTCGGTTTCATCAGCTTCGGCGGACCGGCCGGACAGATCGCCATCATGCATCAGGAAGTGGTGGAGAAACGCCGTTGGGTCTCCGAGGAGCGGTTCCTCCACGCGCTCGACTACTGCATGATCCTCCCCGGCCCAGAGGCGCAGCAACTCGCCACATACCTCGGCTGGCTCATGCACGGAACCCGCGGCGGACTGGCCGCCGGAATCCTGTTCGTCCTTCCGTCGGCCCTGCTCCTCTTCGCGCTCAGCTGGATCTACGTCAGCCATGGCGACGTCCGCTGGATCGCGGCAATCTTCGACGGCCTCAAACCCGCCGTGCTGGCGTTGATCATCTCGGCGCTCTGGCGTGTCGGCGGCAAAGCGCTCAAGCGTCCGGCCCATTGGATTCTCGCCGCGGCCGCGGTGGTCGGCCTCACCGTGCTCCAACTCCCCTACCCCGCGATCATCGTCGCGGCCCTCGTCATTGGATTCACCCTCGGCCATTGGCGACCGGACTGGATCGTGGTTCCGAAGAAAAACTCAGCCGACTCCGATCCGTCACCCGATGCGACGTCCGTCAGTTCCGACTTGGGCCGTTCGTTCCGCGTCATCGTGATCAGTCTGGCGTTGTGGTGTGTGCCGGTGATTGGCATCAGCGCGTGGTTGGAACCAAACCACACCGTGACGCAGCAAGGCTTCTTCTTCAGCAAGACGGCCCTCGTCACGTTCGGCGGCGCCTACTCCGTCCTGCCTTATGTCGCCGACAAGGCCGTCAACGACTTCGCCTGGCTCACGCCGCCGCAGATGATGGACGGGCTCGCGCTCGCCGAAACCACGCCCGGCCCGCTTATCATGGTCCTCCAGTTCGTCGGCTTCGTCGGTGCGTGGCAACATCCGGGAACTCTGTCGCCCATCGTCGCCGCGACACTGGGCGCGGCCCTGACCACGTGGGTCACCTTTGTTCCGTGCTTCATGTTCATCTTCGCGGGCGCGCCCTACATCGAAAGACTGCGCCGCGTGAAGCTCCTGTCCGCCGCGCTCGGCGCCGTCACGGCCGCCGTCGTCGGGGTCATCCTCAACCTCGCCCTGTGGTTTGGTTGGCACTCCTTGGTCCCGGACGGAAAGTCTGTCGACTGGTTCTCCCTCATCCTGGCGGTGGGTGCGTTCGTGGCGTTGAAACGGTTCAAGATCGGGATGTTCACCGTGATCGCCGTGTGCGCCTTGGCCGGAGTGTTTCGGATGCTCCTGTTCGTTCCGTGACCGCAGGCCCGCCCTTGCCTCGGCGGCTTCCTGTCCGATAATCCGCCGCATGGACGTGACCAACCTGAACGCCGCGCCGCCCTTCATCACCAAGGACGGTTCCGAGATCCGCGAACTCCTGTCGCACCGCAACTCCGCCATGCGCAATCAGAGTTTGGCTGAAGCGCGCCTGCCCGTCGGCACCTCCACCCAGGAGCACTACCACACGAAATCGGAGGAGATCTACTACTTCACCCACGGCACCGGCCGGATGCGGATCGACACCGAACTCCGCGAAGTCGGCCCCGGCGACGCCGTGGCCATCCCGCCCGGCAAGAAACACAAGCTCTGGAACACCGGCACCGAACCGCTCCGCCTCCTTTGCTGCTGCGCCCCCGCCTACGAACATCTCGACACTATCATCACGGAGGCGTGATCCACTGAGCACCATGAAACTCAAGGAAGCGCAGAATCTGGAGACCTTCGTGGCGATTCTAATGTTGATCGTCGTGCAGGTTGCTGCCGGAACATTCGGCTCGACTGTGGGCTATTTCATCACGCCGTTTTTGTGTGTTGGCTACTGGTTCCTAGTTCGCTACCTACGACGTCGCATCGAATGAAACCCAAAACCTTCCGCCTTTTCATCAAGCCCGGCTGCCCTTGGTGCGACGACGCCCGTGAGTGGCTCGACCACCACGACTACTCCTACGAGGTGCTCGACGTCAGCGGCGACCTGAACGCCCGCCGCGAGATGCTTGCCCTGACCGGCCAGTCCAAGGCGCCCAGCGCCGAGATCGACGGCCACGTCCTCGCCGACTTTGGTGCGGACGAATTGGAAGTCTTCCTCAAGAAACACGGCTACGCCTTTTGACTCGGAGCGCCGGTCTCCGATCCGGCGCGATCTGAAATGCTTCAGGGAAACGCCTCCTCGGTGCTCCGCGACGACATCCCCCACGACTCCATCACTCCACCGCTCCACCGCCCACGTCGAGCCTGACACAGTCGCCTCATTAGCCGCCTCGGCCATAGTCATTAGTCCTGCGTCATTCCCCATTTCCACCCTTGGCGAATTCCCAGCCGGCCCGCAGATTCTCGGCTGACATGTCGACCGCGTCGCCCATCGAACTGAAGCCCCGTTCACGCCTGCCGGAGTGGCTCCGCATCAAGCTGCCCACCTCCGACACCTTCTCGCACACGCGCTCGCTGCTCGACGAACTCAAGCTCCACACCGTCTGCGAAAGCGCCAAGTGCCCGAACCACTGGGAGTGCTGGAGCAAGGGCACCGCGACCTTCATGATCGCCGGCGACCGTTGCACGCGCGCCTGCGGCTTCTGCGCCGTGGCCACGCTCAAGCCCCTCGCCCTCGACGCCGACGAACCCGACCGCGTGGCGGAAGCGACCCGCAGGATGAAGCTCAAGCACGTCGTCATCACTGCCGTGGCCCGCGACGATCTCAAGGACGGCGGCGCCGAGCATTTCCGGCTGACCATTGAGAAGGTCCGCGAGCTGAATCCCGGCATCGTCATCGAGGTGCTGGTGCCAGACTTCCTCGACCGCGATTTCGCCCAGGACATCGTCCTCAATGCCAAGCCCCACATCTACAACCACAACCTGGAAACCGTCCGCCGTCTCACGCCGACGGTCCGCCATCGCGCCACTTACGACCGGTCGTTGACCGTTCTGGCGAAGGCCAAGGCCCGTGGCGGTTCCGCCATGCACACCAAGTCCGGCATGATGCTTGGCCTCGGTGAGACGCATGAAGAAGTGGTCCAGTCGATGCACGACCTGCGCACGGCCAACGTCGACATCCTGACCCTCGGCCAATACCTCCAACCCACGCTCCAGCATCTGCCCGTGGAGGAGTTCGTCCCCCCGGCCAAGTTCGCCGAGTTCAAGCAGATCGCAGAAGAGCTGGGCTTCATCCACGTGGCCAGCGGCCCGATGGTCCGCAGTTCGTATCACGCGGACGAGTTCAAGGGGACGGCGGCGGTCTGACACTAGAAACATGACCACGGTAAACGGCCAAATACCTTGAGCACTGAAGAAGCACCGCAGAACCGGCGAGGAGCTCGGTGGACACGCAGAGTCCTCTGGTTCCTCGCTTTTGTCATAGTGCTTCCGGCTTGGGCCTATGGTCTGCAAACCGGAACCTTGTTGTTGGCGCTTGGCGGTCTACCTCTGTTTGTCGTCCTGATAATATTTTCCCTCGGCAAGCTCGCCTGCCCCGGCTGCGGAAAAGCGATGCGGACAATCGGCGGCACGAAACTATCCCATTGTCACCACTGCGGGACCGCATACGGAAAAGGGCCCAAATAGGAACGGTGGGCGTCGAGTCGTAGCGCGAGTTGTCCGCCAGTCGCATTGGCAATCGGCCCGGCCTTCCTCCAATCTCCGTCTGTGCCGGCCGTTAAATCCCATCTGAAGAACCTCGACTACTCCGTCGTGCAGCAGTGCATGCATTGCGGCATGTGCCTTCCCACCTGCCCGACCTACGACGACACCAAGCTCGAACGCAACAGCCCGCGCGGCCGCATCGCCCTGATGCGCGCCGTGGCCGACGACCGTCTGACGATCACCGAGGCCTTCGGCGAGGAGATGTATTTCTGCCTTGGTTGCCTCGCCTGCCAGACCGCCTGCCCGGCCGGTGTGAACTACGCCGAGCTGTTCGAGAAGGCCCGCGCCGACGTGGAGGAATCCGGCGTCCTACAGTCGCCCAAACGCGACCTCATCCGCGGTGTCACCCTGCGTTGGCTCTTCATGGATCTGGGACGGTTGCAGCTCCTCGGTCGCCTTATCCGCTTCTGGCAGGAACTCGGCTTCCAATCGTTCATCCGCAAGCTCGGCCTGACGCGGCTTCTGCCGAAGCGCCTGCGCGAACTCGAAGCCATGACGCCCAAGGTCTGCGACCATTTCTCGGCCAACCTCATCGCCCCGTTCACGCCCGCGCTCGGTTCACGGCGCTACCGCGTGGCCATGCTCATCGGTTGCGCGCAGGACCTGATGTTCAGCGACGTAAACTTGGACACCGTCGAAGTCCTCGCGCGGCAGGGCTGCGAAGTCGTGACCCCGCCCCAGCAGAACTGTTGCGGCTCGCTCCACGCCCACAACGGCGAGTGGGATCTCGCCCGCATCCTCGCGCGGCGGAACATCGACCAGTTTCCGCCCGACCAGTTCGACGCCATCATCACCAACGCCGGCGGCTGCGGTTCGCACCTGAAACACTACGCGACCCTGCTGGAGGACGATCCGGTCTATCTCGACCGCGCGCACGCCTGGGACCGCAAGGTAAAGGACATCCACGAGTGGCTGGTGGAGATCGGCTTCACGCCACCCAAGTCGGGACCGGTCGCACCGGGCGAAGAAATAACTGTGACTTACCACGACAGTTGCCATCTGTGCCACGGCCAGAAGATCACCAACCAACCGCGCCAACTCCTCAAGGCCTTGCCCGGCGTGAAAATGGTGGAACTCCAGGAGGCCAACTGGTGCTGCGGCAGCGCGGGCATCTATAATCTCACGCAGCCCGAGATGGCCGGAAAACTCCTCGACCGGAAGCTGGGCCACGTGACCGCGACCAAGGCGTCCGTGCTGCTCTCAGCCAACCCGGGCTGCATCGCCCAGCTCCGCGTCGGCCTCGCCGCCTCCAAAGACGAATTCAAGCCCGACTGCCAGCACAGCATCTCTATCATCGCCGAAGCGTTCCGGCGGGAAACGAAGGGTTGAGCGAGCAATGTCTACACCCGAAGGCCAAAGGTCAAAACCCCGACGGAGCGCGGCCCTCTGGGCCGCAGCGCTTCCAAACCAACTGCGATGCCCAATCCCGCAGCACTGCCCGGCCGCTGCGGCCTTCGATGTTGGGCGTTGGCTGTTGGTTGTTCGATGTTCCCCTTCGACCAGCAAAAAGCCCCGGACCGTTTTGCGATCCGGGGCTTTGCTTTACGGGAGATTGATTACTTCGTCGGCGAGTAGTCGGTCGGGACGAGGAACTCCGATTTCACGCCACCGGGAACGGTGAGCGATCCACCGGCGTTCTTCTCGCTCGCTTCGCGGGCTGCTTTCCAGGCCGGGTCCTTGCCGAAGGCGCCGAACGATTCCTTGGCCGCAGCCTGCGACTTGTGGGAGAGGAAATAGAGGAGCGTGGTGTCGGCTCCTTTGCCGCCGGGCGCCACGTGGAAGTAGCCGTAGTTCATCATCCCGTATTTCTCGAACAGGCCAACGGTATGGTCGCGGAAGCGGGCGTCGAGATTCGGCAGTTTGCCTTCGGGCGTGGTGTAGGTGCGCATCTCGAAGACGCCGCCCTTGGAGAGATCCCCGGTCTTGAGAGTGGCGGAGTAGTCGGTCGGCACGAGGTTGATGGACTCCACCTTGGAAACGATCTTGCCGTTGGCCTCGGTCTTCTTGGCCACTTCCTTCCACTCGGGATCGGCGAAAAATTCCTTCCAGGACTTTTCCTTCGCTTCCTTGCTCGGGTAGGCGAGTAGGTAGACGAGCTTGTTCTCTTTGTTATCGATGGGCACCCAGTAGGCGACGTTCTCGATGCCGTGCTTCTTGAAGATGCCGAGGGTGTGGTCGCGGAAGCGGGACTGGAGGTCCGGCAGCTTGCCTTCGGGCGCCCAATAGGTGCGGAGCTCGAAGAAGCGGCCTGTGACAACCTTGGCGGATCTAGGCGAAGTTACGCAGCCTGAGAGCAGGCAGGCACCGGCCAGAAGTGAGGCGAGGAGGTTTTGTTTCATAGGTGTAGGCAAGATTCGGCGGGAGCGGACTCTTAGCGTCAAATCAAAACCGGCCGTTCAATGAACCACGATCCGTCACCAAACCGCGCAGCCCGGCGACCTCGAAGATGCCGACTATGAATAGCCGCAGGTGAAACCTGCGGTAGACCAGATCAATGATGTTTGACCATTTCCGGGTCGAATCATCCGCCGGACAAGACAGCGGACCAACGGCCCGGCAAAAGAACATCCGACCGCCGGGTGAGGCCACGCGGCCTACATCTGGAGTTCATCGGACGGCATGCTGTAGGCCCGGTCCCCTGACCGGTCGCTTTTGGGTTCACTTCAACGAACCGAGGAACTCGATCACGTCCCGCAGTTCCCGTCGTGTCGTCAGCTCTCCCAGTCCCTCGGGCATGGAAGACGGGCCGCGCTCGCGGCCCTTGATGTCCGCCGGCTTCAGCTTCACGAGGCCGTCCTCGCTGTTTTCGGTGGGTAACCATGCGTCTTGCGGCTCCGAGTTGCTCTGGACTGCTCGACCGCGTTCTCCCTCTCCCAGCGGGAGAGGGCTGGGGTGAGGGAGAACGGCCAGCCAACCACGGGCGCGAACGGCCCCACCAACCCACTGAAAACAGCGAGGAACACTTCCCAACTGTCCGCCTATGGAATCCTCACGACACACGCCCGCCAATGGCCTTGTCGGATTTTCTTCAAACGTGCAATCTCGGCCTGATGCAAAGCTTGGAAACAGACGCCGACATCAGCTTGGACGGAAACGTGAAGCTGCTCTCGCCGCTGCCCGCGTGGCTCAAACCGGGGCGGGCTCACTTGCTCATCGTCCTCAGCGACGCAAACGGCACCACCGGCACAAAGAGACGCCCGCCACCCGCCACCTCGGAGATGCTCGCCCGCCGCAAAGCCGCCTATGCCGGGCTGCGTGCCCTCGGTGGCCTCAGTGATGTCATCCCCGATCCCGCCGCATGGCAGCGTGAGATCAGACAAGACCGCCCACTTCCCGGCAGAGGCTGAGCCATGATCTGCGACACCAACATCCTCATCTATGCGGCGGAGCCGGGCGATGTCCTGTGCGCTCCGTTGGTTGAAAGCGCGGACACCATGATCGCCGGCGTCACCCGCATCGAAGTCCTCGGCTTCCCCGGCTTTGGCAATCTCGTGCCCGAACGCCAGACCAAGCTCCTCGAGATCGTCGCCACCACCGTCGAAGTGCCGCTGGACGAGGACATCATCAAACGCGCCAGCACGCTGCGCCAGCAGAAGAAAATGAACCTCGGTGATTGCATCATCGCAGCTACGACACTGGAGTTCGACCTGCCGCTCGTCACCCGCAACGCTGACGACTTCAAACACATCGCCGGGCTTCGGCTCATCAATCCATTTCAAAACGACCAACCCCTGACCCCAAAACCATGAGAACCCTGCGCTTAGTTGTCTTGTCCGTCCTCGCCGTAGCGGGACTGAACTTTCAGGCCCACGCCGCTGCTCCGGTGGCTACTACTGCAGCAGCGACTGGCCTCTCGAACACGGTCGCCAGACTCAACGGCACGGTGAATCCCGGTGGCGCAGCCACGACCGCGTGGTTCGAGTGGGGGCTTTATGTCTTGAACAACACCAATCTCACCTTGCCGGTGGCCGTGGGCAGCGCTTCGGCCTCCGTGGGGGTGAGCAATCTGCTGACCGGCCTCACGCCCGGGGTCAACTATCATGGCCGATTGGTGGCTTCCAATGCATTCGGCGTGGTGCGCGGACGTGATGTCCTCTTCGGTTCACCCGCGCTCACGCTCAACGGCGCGGCCAATCTCACCATTGGATATCAGAGCGCCTTCACCGACCTGGGTGCGACCGCCACGGGCGCACCGGTGGCCATTGCCGTGGGCCTTTTTCACAGTCTGGCGCTGAAGAGCGACGGAACTGTCGCCGCGTGGGGATTAAATAGCAGTAACCAAACGACCATCCCGGTGGGCTTGAGCAACGTGGTGGCCGTTGCCGGGGGGTATTTACACAGTCTGGCGCTGAAGAGCGACGGGACACCCGTCGCGTGGGGATATAATGGCGAGGGCCAAACGAACGTCCCCGTGGGTTTGAGCAACGGGGTGGCCATTGCCGGGGGTGGGTATCACAACCTGGCGCTGAAGAGCGACAGGACGGTCGCCGTGTGGGGGAGAGATTGGTATGGCGTAACGAACATCCCCGCCGGGTTGAGCAACGTGGTGGCGATGGCCGCGGGACATGCTCACAGTCTGGCGCTGAAGAGCGACGGCACGGTCGTCGCGTGGGGATACAATGGCGATGGCCAAACAAACGTCCCCGTGGGGTTGAGCAACGTCGTGGCGATTGCCGCAGCAGGTTTACACAGTCTGGCGCTGAAAAGCGACGGGACGGTCACCGGTTGGGGATTCAATAGCTTTGGGCAAACGACCAGCCCCTTAGGTTTGAGCAACGTGGTGGCCATAGCCGGGGGGGGCTAATTACAGTCTGGCGCTGAAGAGCGACGGGACGGTCGCCGCGTGGGGATACAATGGCTATGGCCAAACGAACATACCCGGGGGGGTTGAGCAGCGTGACCGTGACCGTGGGCGGCAGTGTGGATACGAACACGCCCGGCACCTACACCCTCACTTACACCAGCAGCAATTCATTGGGTGGCGTGGCCGCACCGGTCACCCGCACGGTGGTCGTGAGCGCGCCTCCGGTCCAACCCGCCCGCCAAGCCACCGCCACTGCGTTCGTGGTCAACGGCTTTGTCGTGGGCGGCAACATCACGGACGCCGGGTCGGGCTATACCAACAGCCCCACGGTCCTGATCGTCGGCGGAGGCGGCTCCGGCGCGACCGCGACGGCCACGGTCAGCAACGGGGTGGTCACCGGAATCACGATCCTGTTCACCGGCAGCGGCTACACCGGCACCACCTCGATCCGCATCGCGTCCCCGCCCTTCCTGCCGAAGCTGGCGATCGAAGTCAGCCGGGTGAACGTGAAGATGAACGTGGTCCTCGGCCGCAAGTATCAGCTCCAGTCCTCCGACGATTTCCTCCTATGGACCAACGTGGGCTCGGTCTTCACCGCGCAGGACGAGAACCTCGTCCAGGAACTCGTGGTCGGGCAGACGGGCCGATTCTTCCGCATCCAGGAAGTGCCGTGAGGTGAAACCCGGTTTCCGGAACATCTTCGATGAACTGGTCTCAGCCGGAATCATGCAGTGGACCGCCGAGCCGCGAAGCGGCCCCGGCAAGGTAGGGCAGTGCATCTTGCCTGCCCCTGGCGCTCCCGGCCTGAAATCAAACGGTGCGGGCGGATCAGCGCGCCGGACGATCCGGGAACCCTGGCAGCCCGTCAAAGAACGCCCGGTCAGGGGACCGGGCCTACAAGACAAAGGTGATTCCCGAGGTTTTTTGTAGGCCGCGTGCCCTCACGCGGCGGGGTGGGGCTTCTTTGACGGGCTGCCAGTCAGCACGGGCAGGCTGGAAGCCCGCCCTACTCTCTAGCGGATGAGTCCGGCTCACTTCCCCGCCAGCTGCTCGCGGAGCCATTGCGGACGATTCGTGGTGATGCCATCCACGCCGGCATCGGTCCACTTCTTGGCCATGGCCACATCATCGACCGTCCAGACGTAGAGCTTCAGGCCGGCGGCTTTGACCTGCTTCACGAAGTCCTTGTCGACCGGGAATCCCTGGTGCAGGTCGAGCGCGTCCAATCCGCCCGCCTTCGCCTTCGCGATCAGGTCGGCGATCTTCGGATACTCCCCGGTCTTCTTGTCCTTGGCCCACCTATGGAGCCAGTAGACGTCGTGCTTGGGAAACTGCTTCTTGGCCGCGACGGATGTCTCGTAGCCGAAGCAGATGATCGGCATCTGCTCCGGCGTCTTGCCCGAGGCCGCGATGACCCGCGCCATCTCGGGGAGAATCTCCGGCCCCACCTTGATCTCGATGAAGATCCGCTTGCCCTTCTCCAAAGTCGCGAGGAACGAGTCGAAGGTCGGCACCTTTTCACCGGCATACTTGGCATCCTTCCACGCGCCGACGTCCGTGCTCTTCAGCTCGGCCCAAGTCTGCGTCCCGATCTTGTTCGTCGAACCGCCCACGCGTTTGAAATCGAAGTCATGGCTGATGACGATCTTCCCGTCCTTCGAGAGATGGAGGTCCGTCTCGATGCCATCGGCCTTCTGCGCCCAGGCCAGCTTCATCGAGGAAAGGGTGTTCTCCGGCGCGTCGAACGATGCGCCGCGATGCGCGACAATTTCAACGGCCGAAGCAGCAAAGGACATGGACATGGCGGCGAGCAATTGGGCGAGGCGTTGCACCTTTCGAGTAAACGCAGCCCGAATCCCCGCTCCAAGAAACATTCTCGTGACGCGGCTGGTTCGACGATGCCATTCCGCCGTCGATGCCCCAGGCATCCGACGTTTGCCCAAGGCGGAGCAGCAGCTCCGCCCTACCCAGTTCGATGTTCAATGTTGAATGTTCAATGTTGAATGTTCGATGTTGAACGTTCCCCTTTGCCACTCCTCCCACTTCGCGCCCTTCGCGGACATCCCTTCGTCCCCGGACTCGACGCGCCTCCCGTCCACCGCCAACGTCCCGCCCGTGGATTCCACACCCGCCGCGCCATCCCAGCTCCCGCCCCTCCAGCCCTCGACGCTGTATCTCGTCGCCACGCCCATCGGGAATCTGGAAGACATCACCCTGCGCGCCATCCGCGTGCTCAAGGAGTGCGACGTCGTCGCCGCCGAAGACACCCGCCACACCGGCCAACTCCTCACCCACCTCGGCCTGCACCGGCCCCTCATCAGCTACCACAAGTTCAACGAAGCCAGCCGCACCGCCGAAATCCTCCAGCGCCTCGGCCGTGGTGAAAAGGTCGCCCTCGTCAGCGACGCCGGTTCCCCCGGCATCAGCGATCCCGGCGAACGCGTCGTCCGCGCCGCCATCGACGGCGGGTTCAAGGTCGAATCCGTTCCCGGCGCCTGCGCCCTTGTTGCCGGACTCACCGCCAGCGGACTTCCGACCGACGAGTTCCACTTCATCGGCTTCCTCCCGCACAAGAGCGGTCAACGCCGCAAACGCCTCGAAAGCCTCCGCGCCATTCCCGGCACCGCCGTCCTCTACGAATCCCCCTACCGCATTGAGAAGCTGCTGGGCGAACTCGCCGAAGTGTATCCCACCCACCGCATCGTCCTCGCGCGCGAACTCACCAAGAAGTTCGAGGAATACCTCCGCGGCACCCCGGCCGAACTCCAGGCCAAGCTCAAAGGCCGCTCCCTCAAGGGCGAGTTCGTCGTCATGCTCTCGCCCGGCGACACTGCAGAGAGGGACCGCGACGAGACGGACGAAGGGACGGATGAACCGCAGGACAGATAGCAACCCCTGTCGCTGGCGCCACGCGGAGCACCGGTTGATGATATCGCCATCGCTTCGCCAAAGCTTTTCACCAGAGCCGGACTCATGCAGCCACAGGTAGGGAGGGCTTCCAGCCTGCCCCGTGCTGACGATGGATCCCGGATTGTCCGGCGCCCTGATCCGCCCGCACCGTTTGATTCCAGACCGGCAGCGCCATGGGCAGGCAAGATGCACTGCCCTACCTTGCCGAGGCCGCTTCGCGGCTCGTCCTTCAACTGCATGATCCCGGCTTAGCGGCCGCCGTGAACCGGCGCTGAATAGCCGGGACGCCTCGACCGCCCGCCGGATCAACAACCTCAACAACCAGGCCCTCGCCCCGAAAATTAAACTCGTTCCAGCCTAATAATACTAGGTTAAGTGATCAGCAGGAGTCAATGAATCGGGTCCGGCACCAGGGGCAGCGGCCCGAGAGGCGGACCAGTGCCGCCTGCAAGGACC
>JAYVSO010000058.1:0-34832 GCA_043775315.1 Verrucomicrobiota bacterium | reverse complement strand
TGCAGACGCCCGGCGCGCCACTGCTGTCCATCCGCTACACCACGACCAACACCGCCGTCGTCTCCTGGCCCTCGCCGTCCACGGGGTTCAATCTCCAGTTCGCCACCGATCTCACGCTGAGCAACTGGTCCAACTCCGCCTCCAGCCCGTCCGACGACGGCACCAACCGCTTCCTCATCGTCAATCCACCGACGGGCAATGGGTTCTTCCGGCTCTTGAAGCCGTAGGTGTCGGAGCGAATGCCCACGGAGAATGCGGAAAGAAAGGTGGGCCGGCCGCGCTGCGGTTGGCCGCCGAGTCGCAGCGCGACTCGGCCTACCAGGATCGACTGGCTCGGCCGGGCTCATGCAGTAGAAGGATGAGCCGCGAAACGGCATCGGTAGGGTAGGGCAGTGCATCTTGCCTGCCCACGGTGCTGCCGGCCTGAAATCAAACGGTGCGGGCGGATCAGGATGCCGGACCATCCGGGAACCCTTGTCAGCACGGGGCAGGCTGGAAGCCCGCCCTACTTTCTGCTGCATGAGTCCGGCTCAGACTCGCCGGGGGCCCTTGGCGGCTGGCGCTCATCGTCTGCCACAGGACTTCGTTTCAATTCCGCCTGTTCCGCGTTCTCTGCGGTTGGCTTTCTTCGCGTTCCTTCGCGCTCTTCGCGGATGAACATCCCGGAAAGATTCCTTCGCCTTCCTTCGCGGGTTCGGTTCAATCACCGCCCATGCGTTTGTCCCACGGCGTCCACCTCGCCTATTGCACGAACATCCATCGCGGGGAGACGTGGCCGGAAATCTTCGGCGCGCTTCGCACCCATGTGCTCGCGGTGCGCGACCGCGTGTCGCCCGGACAGCCCTACGCGATCGGCCTGCGTCTGAGCGACGTGGCGTCGCGCGAACTGGTCCAGCCCGATGCGCTCACGGCGTTCCAGAAGTGGTTGGCGGCGGAGAACTGCTACGTTTTCACGATCAACGGATTTCCCTACGGCCAGTTCCACGGCACGCGCGTGAAGGAACAGGTCTTCCAACCCGACTGGTCCACGCAGGAACGGCTCGACTACACGAAGCGCCTCTTCGACATCCTTGCGGCGATCCTGCCCGACGACATGGCGGGGTCCGTGAGCACGGTGCCGGGTTCGCACAAGGAACTGGTAACCCGGCCGGAGCAGCCCGCCGAGATCAGGAAGAACCTCTGGCGGGCCGTGGACCACATCGCGGATCTGTCGTCGAGAACGGGCAAGGACCTTCATCTCGGCGTCGAACCCGAACCGCTCGGCTGGATCGAGAACACGGAGGAGACCCTGCAGTTCTACGCCGACATGGTGGCGGATCGTCCCGATGAAATCGAAAAGCTCCAGCAGCATCTTGGCGTGAACTACGACACCTGCCACTTCGCCGTGGAATACGAGGATGCGATGCTCTCGCTCGACTGCTTCCACGCCGCCGGCATCCGGCTAAGCAAGCTCCACCTGAGCTCGGCGTTGAAGGTCACGCCGACGCCGGAATCGTTGGCGGCGTTGAAGGCCTTCGCGGAGGACACCTATTTCCACCAGACCATCGCGCGCCTTTCCGACGGGCAGCTGAAGCGGTATCGCGACCTGCCCGTGGCGTTGGCCAGCGCGGAGATCTCGACACCGGCCTCGAGATCCGAGGAGGAATGGCGGATCCACTACCACGTGCCCCTGCACGCCGCGCCGACGAAGGAATTCGACACGACGGCGGATCACCTGATCGAGGCGTTGAACTGGCTGCAGATGCATCCGGACGCGTGTTCGCATCTGGAGATGGAGACCTACACGTGGGAAGTGATGCCCGGGGCGCTGAAGAACCGTTCCGTCGTCGACCAGCTCGTCGATGAATACCGCTGGACGCTGGAGGCGTTGGCGGAACGGGGAATCATCAATGACTAAACTCGAAGGCCAGATGTCGAATGCCGTGTGGAAAATGGTGGAGCCGTTCTGGCCTTTGGCCTTCGTGATCCGTCATTCGAAGTAGCATGCCGAACGTCCGCACATTGCTCGTTCTCGGTCGCGCATCGAATCTCCCGACGGTGTGGTCGAACTGTTTCGCCGCCTGGCTGCTGGGAGGCGCCGGAAGCTGGGGCCGGTTTCTCGCGCTCACGTTCGGCGCGAGCCTGCTCTACACGGGCGGGATGTTTCTGAACGACGCCTTCGACGAGGACTTCGACCGGCTGCATCGCCGTGAACGCCCGATCCCCAGCGGCAAGATCACCGGGCTCCTTGTTTGGAAGATCGGTTCCGGCCTGATGGCCGTCGGGTTTCTGTTCATGGCTTGGCCGGGCCTGAACACCGCCATGCTCACCCTGCTGCTTGTGGGCTCGATCGTGCTCTACGACTGGCTGCACAAGATGATCGCCTTCTCGCCGGTGCTGATGGCGTCGTGCCGGTTCTTCCTCTTTCTTGCGGTCGCTTCCGCCGGCGAGCGCGGCGTCACGGGTTGGTCGCTTTGGCCCGCAGCAGCGTTGGCGTGCTACATTATCGGGCTGAGTTACCTCGCCAAGCGGGAGAGTTTCCCGAAGGCGATCCAGTTCTGGCCATTGCTCTTCCTCGCCGTGCCCTTCGGCCTCGCCTGGCTGATCAATGACGGGGAGTTCCGCCGCGCCACGTTGGGCTACGCCCTGCTGCTCGGTGTCTGGGTGGTTTGGAACCTCCAGTTCACCTTCCGGCCGGTTCATCGGAACATCGGGATGACGGTCTCAGGCCTGCTGGCTGGCATCGTCCTGACCGATCTGTTGGCTCTGGGCAGCGTCGTCTCGTGGCCGGTGGTGCTGGTCTTCATGCTGCTGTTCGTCGCCGCGTTGGTCTTCCAACGCTTCATTCCCGCCACTTGATCGGACCGTCCCACGCGGCCGTCGCTTGCCAACAGGCCCGCGCTCCGTTACTCCCGGTGCTTTTCCACCATGAAACGCTGGCGCATCGCGGGCATCAACTTCGACCACTTCCACATGGGCGACCTGCTTCGGCAGGCATTCGAGCATCCGGACGTGGAGATCGTCGGCATCAGCGACGAACAGCCGGCACGGATGCAGGAGGCGACGAAGAACTTCGGCCTCGGACAGGACAGGGTCTTCACCGACTACCGCGCCTGCCTGGAAAAAACTTCGCCCGATCTCGTGATCCTCTGTCCCGCAGCCGCGAAACACGGCGAATGGGTCTCAAAGGTCGCCCCGTTCGACGTCCATCTGCTGGTGGAGAAACCCTTCGCCGGCAGCTTGGCGGAAGCGGACTCGATGGCGGAGACGATGCGCCGCACGGACCGGCAACTGATGATCAATTGGCCGCTCGCCTGGCAGCCCGGCTTCCTCACGACCAAGCGGCTGGTGGACGAATTCGTCATCGGCGACGTGGTCAACGTCTACTACTACGGCGGCAACCGGGGTCCGCTCTGGCATGGTTCCGACAAGCGCGAGAAAACGGCCGCCCAGGTGCAGGCGGAGAAGCCGGACAGCTGGTTCTACAAGAGCGCCCACGGCGGCGGATCGCTCTTCGACTACCTCGGCTACGGCACGACTTTAGGGACATGGCTGCAAGGCGGACGCAAGCCAATGGAAGTGACCGCGGTCATCGACGAACCGCCGGGACTCGAGGTCGACGAACACAGCATCGTCGTCGCGCGATATGCGCAGGGTCTGTCGAAGTTCGAGACCCGCTGGGGAACATTCTCGGATCCGTGGACCCAACAGCCGCAGCCCAAGACGGGCTTCGTCGTCACCGGCACCGAAGGGACCATCAGCTCCTACGACTACGAGGGCTGGATCACGGTGCAGACCCGGAAGTTTCCGGCAGGCTGCGAGATCAAATGCGACTCGGTGAAAGCGCAGATGCAGAACCCGATCAAGAACTTTCTCCACTGTTTGGAAACGGGCGAACCGATCTCCGGTCCCGTATCGGTCGAGATCAGCCGGATCGGCCAGCAGATCGTCGACACGGCCTACAGCAGCGCGAAGGAGAAGCGGACCGTGAAGCTGCTCGGATAAGGTCCCCATCACACAGCCCAGTCCCGTCGGCACCGTCGCAGTTCTGCGATGGAATCAGGCGTGCTATTCTCCCGGCATCCGGGCCCTCCCGGACGTATTCCATTTGTGAACCCGACGAACCAACCAGACGCGAATCCGAGCCGGAAGCAGGCATGGCGCGTCTTGATTGGGCTGGCGCTGACGCTGGTGTCCGGAGGGGCCGCCCTCGCCGCCGGAGGCGACACCAACCGGTTCGTCGTGCTCGAGATAAAGGTTACCGCATCGGAGGCGAGTGTTGTCGGTGCGACGGAAGTGGCGGGGCAACCCAAGCCCCAACCGGCAAAGGTGGGGATCGATTTTGAGATCCGTAGCGGGGACAACGCGTTGGTGTTTTCCGGCCAGGTCGCCAATCCCCGCCTCCAGAGTCTTTGTTATGAACATCCCCCTGGGTCGGGACAGATGACCAACAACACGGTGGCGCTGGATGAAGGGTATCTGACCCTGAAGGTTCCTTCGAACCCCGCGGCAACCACCATCGAGTTCTTCGAATCCCGCCGACCAGGACCTTCGCTCCAATCCCTCAGGCGCTCTCTTGGAAAAACCGCTCTCAGCCGCCCGTAATGCACACGAGGGAATCCATCACGACATTCGGAAAGAGGCTTCTCTTGGCGATCGTGCTGGGTCTTTCCCAGGTGAGTTCGTGGGCCCAGCCGTCCATGACGACCGTCCTCACCAACGGGCCGACCAATAAGCGGATCAACATCGTCTTCCTTTCGGAGGGATACACGGCCAACGAGTTGGAACAGTTCCGCCGCGATGCCACCAACACGGCCAATTCCCTCCTCACTGTTCCGCCATTCGACGGATTCCGCAGCTACTTCAACGCCTACGCCATCGCCGTCCCTTCGGTGGAGTCCGGCTCCGACCACCCCAGCACCGGCATTGCCCGGAACACGTATTTCAATAGCACCTACGAGAGCTACGGCACCGCGCAGCTCCTTACCATTCCTCCGAACGATCGGGACGGCAGCTACGCCAACGGCCAGGGCAAGGTGACGGCGCTCCTGAACCAGTTCATGCCCGAATGGGACATCGTGGTTCTGATCGTCAACGACACCGTTTATGGCGGAGCGGGCGGCCAATACATGACCGTTTCCAAACACGCGTCGGCCCCGGAAATCGCCCGCCACGAGCTGGGGCATTCCTTCGCCGGGCTTGGAGACGAGTATTCGACACCCTATCCTGGTTACCCCGCCACGGAGGAACCCAACACGACACGGGAAACCAATCGCAACGCAGTGAAGTGGAAGGCATGGATCGATCCCGGAACCCCGGTTCCCACTCCCGTCGGATCGACGACCGCCGCTTCGGTCGGACTCTTCGAGGGTGCCCACTACAATGCCACCGGTTGGTATCGTCCGAAGAACTCATGCAAGATGCGCACACTGGGAACCGCCTACTGCGAGGTCTGCCAGGAGACGCTGGTGAAATCGATCTATAGCCGAATGGGAACCATCCAAGGACAGGCGCCGACCAGTCTCCTCGCGAATCTCGTCGCGGCATCGAGTCGCAGTTTCCAAGTCGAAACACCGGCGCCGCAGGGACGGGCGCTGAAGGTCCGCTGGACTTTCAACGGGACGCCTTTGACCAACACCACCACCAACGTGGTGATCAGCGCAGCGCAGTTGGTCGTTGGCACCAATACGATCAAGGTGGACGTGACCGACGATACGACGATGGTGCGCACCGACCCTTCCGACTATCTGCACGACTCGCAGACCTGGCAGGTCGTCGTGGCACCCGGAGCGCAGCTTCGGCTGCTTGCGCCGACGCTCCTCGGTGATGGCCGGATGGTCTTCAACGTCACCGGCAAAGCTCCCAACGGGTTTAAGATCCAGGCCTCGGCCAACTTCGCTACCTGGACCAACCTCATCTCATCCGGGCCTCTCGACGGCAGCATCACGCTCACAAACCCATTGCTTCCCGGAAACCTCCTCGGTTTTCGGACGATGGCGACCCAGTAGCGGCCGGTCTTTGGATCGAGTGGAATTCGGCCAAACCCAGGCGCACTCAGGTCAAGACCGCCACGCACCAGTATCCTCTCCCGTGTCGGGCCGGCCAGTCTCAAATCTGCGACGGAACCCCTCGTGCTAAGCACCAGTTGTCGCGTCAACCCCGCGGCACCCGACCATGGAAAGATCTGCCAAAAGCCCAACATCTCGACGGCCCGTCTGCGCGCTCCGCCCGGCGGTTATGAGCCTGGCCCTATTCATCTCCGCCGTCTCGCCTGCGCTTGGCGTCGGCGGAGACACAAACCGTTTCGTCGCATTGCAGCTGAAAGTTACCGCCAACCAAGTGACCTTGATGCAGGCATTGGAGTTCCCTGGAAAAGCCAAGCCCGATCCTAAACGCAAGGGGCTCGACTACGTGATTCGCACCGCCGACGGCGCAGTCATCAGACGCGGGTCGATCGAGAATCCCCGGATCGAACGGGCTTGCACCGAGGAACAACCCGGATCGGGCACCCTGACGGAGTCCACATCGACGCTGGCGGAAGGGATCACCGTGCTGCGCCTGCCAGTCGATCCCAACGCCGATTCGATCGAGTTCTTCAAATCTCCGGCCAGCGGAGCATTCCTGTCTTCGGCCGCAAAATCTCTCGGCAAAGTTCCAATCAAAGCCCCATGAAAATGACTTGGTTCCCCCGCCTCCGAGCGATCAGGTTGATCCATGTCGTCGTCGCAATGGCATTCGGAATCACCGTCACGGCATTCGGTCAACCGTCCATGATGCCGCTGTTGCCGACCGGTCCGACCTCCGAACGCATCAACATCGTGATCCTGTCTGAGGGCTATACGGAGGCGGAGCTGGGGCAGTTCCGGACGGACGCGACGAACACGCTTGCCGCAATTTTCGCGAACAGCCCGCTGAGCGGCTACCAGGAACACTTCAACGCCTTCGCCATCTCGGTGGCCTCGGCCGAGTCGGGATCGGACCATCCGAGCCGGGGAATCTACCGAGATACCTACTTCAGCAGCAGCTACGACAATGCCGGAATAGCCCGCTATTTGACGGTCCAAAGGCAGAACGTCTACAACGTCCTCTACCAATTCATCCCGCAATACGATCTCGTTGTGATCATCGTGAACGACGAGGAATACGGCGGGTCTGGGGGTCGGTTCATGACAATATCTAAGCACTCCGCCACAGCCGAAATTGTCCGGCACGAACTGGGGCATTCCTTCGCCAATCTCGGAGATGAATACACGACCGGAGAGTCGTCGGGCTACGATCTCCCCAACGCAACCCAGGTCACGGATCGCAATCTGACCACGTGGAAAGCGTGGATCGACAGCTCCACTTTGATTCCCACACCGGTCTCTTCCGGCACAGAAACCCAAGTCGGCCTGTTCGCGGGGGCGCACTTCAACAGCCCCGGCTGGTATCGCCCCAAGTCCAACTGCAAGATGCGAAGCCTCGGTGTCGACTACTGCGAGGTTTGCAAGGAGGCGCTGGTTAAAGCGATCTACTCCCAAAGCAGCCCCCTCCGTTCCCAGGAGCCGGCTGCGTTTCTCGCCAACCTGGTGGCCGCTTCCAGCCAGACGTTCCGCGTAAAGACAACGACTCCGCCCAGCCAGCCGATGGAAATCCGCTGGATTTTGAATGGATCAACCATGAGCGAAACGAGCAGCAATCTCGTCCTCTCCGCCGCCCAATTGAATCCAGGAACCAACTACCTCCAGGTAAACGTTGCCGATAAGACGAGTCTGGTCAGGTCCGACCCCGGTGCCCTTCTTCAGGCCTCCTACACGTGGCAAGTGGTGCTGGAAGCTTCGTCCCAACTTCGCATTGAACGCCCCACTCGCCTTCAGGACGGGCGCATAGTCTTCAATGTCGTGGGCAAGGCCGCGAACGGAATGCGCATCGAAACCTCCTCCAACATGACGACGTGGACACCGGTCGCCACCTACGGATCGCTGGACGGGACATTGAGCGTTACCAACTCTCCGGCAAACGGATCCGTCACCATCATGCGCGCCGTCTGTCTGCCGTGAGTCACGCCTCCAGGCTCAGGCCGGTCAGTTTGCCTTTGATCGCGTCCCAGTCGCGCGGGCTGTCGACATCGGTCAACGTCCTGACCTCTCGCACTCTGAGTCCCAGCCGATCCGCCCGAGCCAATGTTTCCAGGAATACTCGGTCCGTGCTCCACGGAATTCCTTCGAACAAGGCGGCTAACGGCCTCCTCATCGCGATGAGCCAATAGCCTCCGTCGTTTGCGGGACCGATGACGACGTCGGCCTTGCCCTCCCGCAGCAGATCGACCGCCTTGTCCACATCCCGGGTGGAAACCTCCGGACAGTCTGCGCCGATGACCACAACGAAGGAGCAACGGTCCACGAATGCAGCATGCACCGCCCTCGCGAGGCGGTCTCCGAGATCCCCCCTGCCCTGCGGCTCGAGAAGCCAACCCGGTTTGGCCCAATGCCTCACCTCTGCCGCAGCGTCATCCGGAGTGAATCGCAGCTCCACGTCGGTGCGCGACCGAAGGCGGTGGAGCAGCGTCTCCACAAGGCCGGTATAGGCCGCGCAGGCTCCATCGGGACCCAGCGCCGCAGCGAGCCGGGTCTTCACGAACCCGGGCCGGGGCGCCTTCAGGAAAATGATCAGCCGGGATGTGGCCATCGATCAGGATTCGCTGGAACCGCGGAACTTGTCGGCCTCGTTTCTGAACAGGACGTTGAACGACGTCATCGAGCCGTAGCATCGGGTGATGTATTGCTGCAACTCGACCTTCTCCGAGTCCGCCAAAGTCGGGTGGCCGTTGATCTTCTGCTCCATCACCCGGAGGTTGTTCCTCATCATCACAATCTTGTGGAAGAAGGTTTCCACCGGCAGCTCCTTGCTGGAAACCGTCGGATCAGTGGGCCTGAGGACCAGGCTCCCGCTTTTCCAACGCGCCGCCATCTGTTCGACGATGCCGGAAGGACGTTCAAGCCCGAGTTGATCCACCATCGCTGCGACGGTATCGCCGATAAGGGCCGAAAGCGGGCGATCCAACGAGGAGACCGTGACCGTGGGCTCGGCCGGCTCCAACCCGCTGGTATCAGGCGCAACCGTGCGCGTGAGGTCGTCAAAGCGGATGTCGACCGTGTGCTCTGAAATGCTCTTCACCGTGCCGAACCCATGCATGGGATGGCGGACCTTCATGCCGAAATGCAGCGACTCTGTTTTCATAACGTTGGGACCACGATGCCTTCGTCCCCTCTTTCAAAAAACAAAAAAGGCGGAAGCCGAAGCCTCCGCCCGAAAGTGTGTGACGCTCGCGATTAGTTCCGCGCGAGTGTCATGGTCGAATTGATCGAGTCCATCAGCGCCGGGATCGTGAACGGCTTCTGCACGAAAGCATCGGACCCCAGCGGAATGCTCAGGAGATCCGTCGCATCGCGAGAACCGGAAATCACAACCGAACGCATTCTTGGACATGTTTCGCGCATGTTCGCGATAAGTTCCAGGCCGGTCATTTCCGGCATCAGTTGGTCGGTCACGAGGAGCTCCGGGGCGGGATCGCCACGGCGGATGTTCTCCGCGGCAAGCTGGGGATTGGAGAACGCCTTCACCTGGTAGCCGTGCATCTTGAGCACTTCGCTGACGAGCTCGAGGACGCCCGGGTCGTCATCGACGACATAGACCGTCCTGGGAGCTGATGCAGCCGTGACGCTCTCGGTTCTCGGACCGGCAGGGCTGGCCACGACGGAGGCAAGGACCGGGGACGGAGCTGCGAATATGGTGACCGTCGGCGCGGGAACGGCCGCCGACAGCTCGACGCCGTCCTCAAGACGGTTGGCACGGGCGAGGGAGAGGGCCGCAAACAACAATCCGCACCAGAGAATCGCAGCGAGGAGGAAGATCATAGTTCGACGATTGGTTCATCGGCGCGCTGACCAGAAGCCTTAAGCGGAAATCTTGTGCAGCCGCTCAATGAGGACCACCAATCCGTAGATTCCGCCTTTTAGCGTGGCATGCCGCATGTTACGTTTTTGAAACTTCCAATGAACCCGGTTCCTTCAACCGTCTCCGACCGTCTTCAAGCCTGCCTGCTGCTCATTCTGTGGGTTCTCCAGGGCACCTCGACAACGGTCCTTGCGCAATTCAGCGGCGTCTACCGCGAGGTCTATTCACCCGTGGTTGGCGGGACGATCAGCGCCCTGACCAATCTCGCCTCGTTCCCAAACAGTCCCAGCAGCTCCAATCTGCTCTCCACCTTCGACGTGCTTCCGCGTGACACGGGCGACCAGTATGGCCAGCGGGTTCGCGCACTGGTCCGCGCCCCGACGAACGGCATCTACACCTTCTGGATCAACAGCGACGACCAAGGCGCCCTCTACCTCGGAACCAATGACACGACCGCCGAGCTACGCCTGATCGCCGTTGAGCGGGCGTCGAATTCGGCAACCAACTGGGACTCCGCCCTGAACCGGAACAACTCGACCGCATGGTTCCCGCTGATGAACCCAAACCTGGCGGCCAACGTCTCGTCCAACACAGTCGGCTCCATTTTTCTCACGAGCAACGAATGGTATTACATCGAAGCCCGATCAGCCGAGTCCTTTGGCGGCGACAACCTGTCGGTCGGCTGGCAACTCCCGAACGGCACGCTGGAGCGCCCGATTCCGGCAAGTCGCCTGCGGGCGATCGGTGTTCCTCCCCCGTTCATCACGCAGGATCCCGTTTCCCAATCGGTCGCCGAGCGGTCGCCCGTCGCCTTCACCGGGCAGGCCGCAAGCCTGAACCCGTTCTACAGCTGGCAAAGGAACGGAACCAACATCCCGGGTGCGGCCAACAACACCTACACGATCCTGTCGGTCTCGATGACCAACAACAACGAGCGGCTGAGGCTTGTCGTGACCAACGGCTACGGATCCGCGACATCGCTTGAAGCGTTGCTCACCGTTATCCCCGACACCGTCCGTCCGACGATCGTCACGGTGGCCAACGAGGCGACCAACGGACTTGTCGTGGGCTTTTCGGAAGCGGTGGAAGCCGCCTCGGCAACCAACGCGGCGAACTACACGATCGTGGGAGCCACGGTGGTCTCGGCGGTGTTCGCCACGACGGACAGCCGGAACGTGCGCCTGACCACCACGCCTCTGACCTTGGGCCAGACCTACACCCTCACCGTCAACAACGTCCGCGACATCGCCTTCACACCGAACACCATCCTCGCCGGTTCCCAGCGGCAATTTACCGCCCAGCCGCTCGGCGCTTGGAACATTGGCAATCCGTCCGTCCCAGGCTCGATCACCAACGTCGCGGGGGGCTACGACCTCGCGTCGTCCGGTTCCGACGCGTTGCGCACCAGCGAGCAGTTTCTCCTCGGCTACCAGGTCATTTCCGGCGACTTCGACCTGCAGGCCCGCGTCGACACCGTCACGGCGGACAACGCCTGGGCCCGGGCGGGTTTGATGGCGAGGCAAACCCTCAATTCCAACAGCCTTTTCGCCGCCAGCGTCACCACGCCGGGCGCGGCGGGCAGTTTCTTCCAGACACGCACCACCACGGGCGGCGTCTACACCAACATCGGATTCTTCCCGGCGAACTTTCCGCAGACCTGGGTGCGCCTCGTCCGCTCGGGAACGAATTTCACCGGCTTCGCCAGCGTGGACGGATCCGCCTGGTGGCAGCTCGGGACGAGCGGCATCAACACGTCGAACACCCTTCTCGTCGGACCCATGCTCAACAGCAGGCTGACCAATTCGCCGGCGCTCGCGAAGATCCGTTCATTCACCAACACGGCGGCCTCGGCCACGATCATCACGCAACTGCCTTTCGAGCCCGTCGGACCCACGAGCCGAAGGACACCGCTCGCTTTCACCGAGATCATGTATCATCCAACCCCTGGTCCAGGGACGAACCTCCTAGAATGGGTCGAGCTCTACAACTCGGCCAACTTCCCGCAGGAACTCTCCGGGATGCGCCTAAGCGGCGACATCGACTTCACCTTCCCGACGAACACGTTCATCGGACCCGGCGCTTATCTCGTCATTGCCCGGTCCCCCGCGCTGATGGCCAGTTCCTACGGCATCACCAACGTCACCGGCCCATACACCAACGGCCTCGGGAATTCCGGCGGAACGCTTCGGCTCCGGGAAGTCATCGGCGGAGTTCTGCTGGAGGTCTCCTACGGCACGGAGGGCCCGTGGCCCGTCTCGCCGGATGGAGCCGGCCACTCGCTCGTCCTCGCAAAGCCTTCGTTCGGCGAGGGCGACCCGCGCGCCTGGTCCGCGAGCGGTTTCGTCGGCGGTTCTCCCGGCAGGGCCGAACCTTTCCTGGCGAACCCCTACGCGAACATCGTCATCAACGAATACCTCGCCCACACCGACCTGCCGCAGCTCGATTTCGTGGAGCTTTATAACCACGGGAACACCGCCGTGGACCTCTCCGGCTGCTGGATCACGGACGATGTCGGCACGAACAAGTTCGCCATCCCCGGCGGCACCACGATCCCGGCGCGCGGATACCTTGCATTCACGGAAACCCAGCTCGGATACCGGCTGGATGCCGCGGGAGAAACCATCCTCGTCCGCGATCCCGGGCTCACCCGGGTGATCGACGCCGTTCGCTTCGGCGGCCAGGAAAACGGTGTCAGCTCGGGCCGTTGGCCCAATGGCGGAAGCACGTTCTACCGCCTGACCAGCACAACCCCGGGCGCTCCCAACTCCGCCATCAACGTTTCGTCCGTCGTCATCAACGAACTCATGTATAACCCGGCCAGCGGACTGGCGGACGACGAGTATGTCGAACTCCACAACCGCGGGGCATCATCGACGAACATAGGCGGCTGGCGCCTGCGCGACGGAATCAGCTTCACCATTCCGTCCAACACGGTGCTCTCGGCCGGAGGTTTCCTCGTCATAGCGAAGAACGCTTCCCGCCTCCTGACCAACTACGCGCAGCTCAATGCCGGAAACACGCTCGGAAACTTCGGCGGCACGCTGGCGAACGGCGGCGAACGCGTCGCCCTGTCGATGCCCGATGAAATCGCTTCGACCAACTACCTCGGAG
Source organism: Verrucomicrobiota bacterium (assembly GCA_043775315.1). Taxonomy (GTDB): domain Bacteria; phylum Verrucomicrobiota; class Verrucomicrobiia; order Limisphaerales; family CANJSG01; genus CANJSG01. The sequence goes on along the minus strand of JAYVSO010000058.1, from coordinate 21,806 downwards.
TCGTGAAGACGAACATCATCTACATCGACGTCGACGAGGTGACCTACAACAAGGGCGGCCGCTGGCCGCACTGGGCCGACGGGGGAGGCAGCAGCCTCGAACTGGTCGACCCGCGAGCCGACAAACGCCAGCCATCCAGCTGGGCCGACAGCGACGAGTCGGCGAAGACCGCACCGTGGGTCACGATCGATAAACCAGTCCGCCTCGATCTCGGCCAAGGCGCCGCCGACTCGCTCCAACTCATCATGCTGGGTGAGGGCGAATGCCTCGTCGACGACGTCGAAGTCATCCCGAACGCCAACGCGACCAACATCATCGTGGAGGGAACCTTCCCGATGACGGCGACGAACTGGGTCTACCAGGGCACGCACGAGTTCAGCTCCATCATTCCCACGAACGGCACCGGTAACGGCTCCTGCCTTTACGTCCGCGCGCTCTCCCGCGGCGATGCGGGGGCCAATCGGATCCGCTACTCCTACGGGCTTGATCTCACCACGAACAACCTCGTGGCGACGATTCGGGCAAAGGCCCGCTGGCTGCGTGGTTGGCCGGAGATTCTCCTCCGCCTTCGCGGCAACTGGGCCGAAGCGACAGCCCGTCTTCCTCTTCCACCCAACCTGGGATCCCCCGGCCTCGCGAACACTCGACGCGTTGCCAATGCCGGCCCCGCGATCTCCGACGTCGCGCACAGCCCGGTCCTCCCGCAGCCAGGCGACACGGTGCGTGTCACCGCCAGGATACAGGACCCGGACGGGAACGGATCCGTCGTCCTTCGATACCGGGTCGATCCTTCGGCGACGGTGACTTCGCTGGTGATGAACGACAGCGGGTTCGCCGGCGATCTCGTGGCCGGAGATGGCATCTACTCCGCCAACATTCCGGCCCAAGTAGCCGGTTCGCTGGTTGCCTTCAACATCCTCGCCACGGACAACGCTGGCTCCCCGGCCAGTGCCACCTTCCCGACCGATGCTCCGACCCGCGAATGCCTTGTCCGATGGGGCGAGTTCCAACCTTCCGGTTCTCTCGGAACCTATCGGTTGCTCATGACCGCAACCAACGTCACGCGATGGGGCACACGCCTGAAGAACTACAACGCCGGCCTCGACGCGACGTTCGTCTACGGGGCCTCGCGCGTCGTCTACAATATGGGCGCCTACTACAGCGGCAGCCCGTTCCACACGCCCGGCTACAACGGTCCGTTGAACAACATGTGCGACTACGTCTTCGAGTTCCCGGCCGATGATCTCTTCCTCGGCTCGTCCGATTTCGTCATGGCCAGCACCGGCAACATCGGCTCCGACTCCACCAGCATCCGCGAGAGCGTCAGCTTCTGGATCCTGCGCCAGCTTGGGCTTCCGTATCTCTATCGAAGGCCCGTCCATCTCATGTTCAACGGCGTCTGGCGCCGCACTTCGACCATCAGCTTCTACGAGGACGCCCAGCAACCGAACGGCGACGTGGTTGCGCAGTGGTTCCCGAACGACAACAACGGCAACCTCCACAAGGTCGAGGACTGGTTCGAGTTCAACGACACGCTGACGGGAGCCAACGACGGGCGCCTCTTCAACCGCGACGCCACGCTCCAGGACTTCACCACCCAAAACCTGCTCACTCTCGCCACCGAGAAGAAGACGGCGCGCTACCGGTGGAACTGGCGCGCCCGCTCGGTGGCCGATTCCGCGAACGACTACGACGCGGTGTTCGGTCTGGTGAACTCGCTCAACGACACCACCGCCTCCTTCCCGACCAACGTCGCCAACTACATCGACGTCGACGATTGGATGCGCGTCTTCGCCATGGAGCGGGTCGTGGGCAACTGGGACAGCTACGGCTACAACCGCGGCAAAAACATGTATGCCTACAAGCCGACGCAAGACCGCTGGCACCTGCTTGTGTGGGATGTGGATTTCACCCTGGGACTCGGCCACGGCGCCACCCAGTCCCCCATCAACCAGGGCGACGCGAACGACCCGACCCTCTGGCGTCTGTATACGAATGCCCCCACGCGACGGGCCTTCTTCCGGGGATTCCAGGATGCGCTGAACGGCCCGCTCCAGACGGCGGCCTACACCGCGCAGATCGACGGACGCTACAATGGCTTCCAGGCGGAAGGCATTCCCACCGGCGATCCCACTTCCATCAAGACCTACCTCAGCGGGCGAGCAAGTTTCCTGGGTTCGTTTGTCGCGACGAACGGCGCCGCCTCGCCCTTCGCCGTCACCAACGGCAACGGTGTGACCATCACCAATGTGGGAAACCTCCTCTACCTCGGCGGATTCGCCCCCCTCAACACGGCGCGCCTCCTCGTCAACGGAGTTGCCTATCCGATCACATGGACCGGTTTGACGAACTGGCAGGTCACCATCCCGCTCTCGGCTCGGACCAATTCGCTGGCACTTCAAGGCGTGGATCTCGCTGGAAATGCGATCGCCGGCCAGCAACTGGCGTTCACCGCCATCCAGCCCAGCCCCATCGATCCGCCTGAAGGTTTCGTCGTCCTGAACGAGATCCACTACAATCCGCTCCAGACGAACGCCTCGTTCGTCGAACTCTTCAACCGCTCCACCACCACGGCATACGACCTCTCGCGTTGGAGGATCAACGGTGCAGGCTTCACCTTCCCGGACGGCACCGTGCTTTGGCCGAACAGCTTCCTGCTGACCGTCGGTGATCTGGACGGTTTCACGAACACGTTTCCGACCGCCAAACCCATCGCCGGAATCCTCGGCGGAAAACTCGGCAACACCGGTGAACGCCTCCAGCTCCTCCGCCTCGACAGCACGCGAACGAACGAACTGGTCGTCGCACAAGTGCGCTACGAATCGACCGCGCCGTGGCCCACCAACGCCAATGGCTCCGGCTCTTCGCTCCAGTTGATCGACGCGACCAAGGACAACTGGCGCGTGGCCAACTGGTCTTCCGCCACGCCGACACCCGGAGCCGCCAACTCCGTCGCGGCCACATTGCCGGCCTTCCCGAAGACTTGGATCAACGAACTCCAACCCAACAACCTTTCTGGGATCGTCGACCGCTTCGGCGAGAAGGAGCCATGGATGGAGCTGCACTACTCGGGAACCAATTCGATCACCGTCTCGAACTACTTCCTCAGCGACAGCCCGACGAACCTTGGACGCTGGCAGTTCCCCTCCACCGCCACGATCTCGACGAACCAGTTCCTCGTCGTCTTCCTCGATGGACAGGCCGCCCAATCGTCCGCGACAGAATGGCATTCGTCCTTCCGGCCTTCCACGACCAACGGCTCCCTCTTCCTCAGCCGCGCCTTCAACGGAGCCACCCAGATCGTCGACTACGTGTCCTATGCGTTCGTTCCGACCAACCGCTCCTTCGGCTCCGCGCCCGATGCGCAGTCGGTCGACCGCCAGCAGTTCTTCTACGTAACCCCGGGCACCAACAACAACCCGGCCTCCGCTCCGTCGCCGGTCGTCATCAGCGAATGGATGGCCGACAACGCTGCGCCGAACGGGTTCCCCGACCCGGCTGACGGGAAGTTCCAGGACTGGTTCGAGCTCTACAACCCGAACACCAACGCCTTCGACCTCTCCGGCTATTTCCTGACCGACACGCTGTCGCAGCCGGACAAGTGGCAGATCCCCAACAACACGATCATCGCCGCGAAGGGCTTCCTCATCGTCTGGGCCGACAACGAACCGTTGCAAAACGGACTGAACGCCGATCTGCACGCGAACTTCCAGTTGTCCAACGGCGGCGAAGCCATCGGACTCTTCGCGCCGGACGGCACTCCGCAGAGCACCGTCACATTTGGTCCTCAGTTCCAGAACATCTCGCAGGGCCGATTCCCCACGGGCAACACAAACCAGACCTACTGGTTCATGACCAACTCCACGCCCCGTTCCGCGAACGCGTATCCCGCTGTGAACAACGCGCCGTCCCTCACGCCCATCGGCAACCGCACCGTCACCGCTGGACTGACGCTGGCGCTGACCGCAGCGGGATTCGACATCGATGCGCCTCCGCAAAGCCTGACGTATTCACTCGATCCGGGTGCGCCGGCCGCGGCGTCGATCAATCCGACGACGGGATACTTCGCCTGGCAGACGTCGGCCACCAACGGACAGAGCAGCGTTCTCGTAACGGTCCGCGTCATCGACGACGGAATCCCCGCGAAGTCGGCCACAAGCACGTTCCGCATCGACGTGCTCGGCACCCACCAGATCACCTCCGTCGTCCGTGCGCCCAACGGCAACGTCACGCTCAACTGGCCTTCGCTCATCAGCCGCAGTTACCAGGTCCAGATGGCGACGAACCTCACAACCTCGGCATGGTCGCCCGTCGGCGCGAACACGCCGGGCACGGGCCAGGGCATGACGCTGATCGACAACGCGCCAGTCGGAGCCGAACGCTACTACCGCATCATCGAGCAGTGAGTGTCCAACCTGCGTCGACAGATGCGCATCCCTTCATGGACGCGGAAGCCCACTTCACCCGCCCCTCCACATAAACCTGCTGGCGGTAGGGCGCGTCACTCCGTGCGCGCCGCCTCGTGGCCATGGGATGATTGTCCGGTCTCTCGCGGAAAGCCCTGAGCGAAGATCGTCCTTCCGGCGGAGCGGCGGGAACGGCGCGCACGGAGTGACGCGCCCTACCGACGAAGACTCACGAATCTCGGAGCGGTTCCGTTCCCCCGGACTCGCCGTTTGACTCTCGCTAACACGACGACCAACGTAACTCCAAGGGCCATGAAAACGACGATCCTGATCGCAGCCGTGCTTTCCGCCGCCACCGTGTTCGCGAACGCACAGACCAACTCGGCGACGACTGCGAAACCGGCAGCGCCGGCCACGACCAATGCCGCGCCAGCCCGCCCGACGTTGACGGCATCGTCCTCTTCCATAGCGGTCGCAGCCGATCCGAAGGGCAAGAAGGTTGAACCCTCCGCCGAGAAGCGGACGGACGTGATCGAAGGCCGGAACTACAACGTCGGTGGAGCCATTCCCCGCGCCCTCGGACCCGAGCGACGGAATCCTCTTCAGCTCCTCAATCCCTTCGCGCCCGTGACGGACCGCGAACGCCGCTTCAGCCAGCGCCCACCGCCCCGTGCCTTCGTCGACGACCGCACCATCGAGCTCGTCGGCATCACGATCATCTCTGTGGAGAAGAAGTGAGATCACCGGCCCAACCGTGTTGGGTCACCTCATCTTCGAAGTCGTCGGCAGCGCCGGAGGCGCGGTCGGATATTAGCCGGTGGCGAGAGCCACCGGACAAAACCAAAAGAGACCACCCGCCCTGAAGGGGCGATGGAGAGATGCTCAAAGCATCCACCGCTCCTCCAGGGCGGAACACCATTGCGGCTGAACAATCCGGTGGCTCGCGCCACCGGCTAATTTCCTGATGGCCCTCCGGGCCTTTCCCGGTTGTAGCGATTCAATTTACTACCCCGCCAACTGCACCACGCCCGCCCCTTCAAACACCCGTTCGCGTTGCGCGAGGATGTTGCGAATGACTGTTTCCCGATCGGCTCCGGCTAGGTTCATGTGTCCCATCTTGCGGCCACGACGCGCCTCGGCTTTGCCGTAGAGGTGCAGCTTCACGCCGGGATCGGACAGGACGGCCGACCAGTTGGGCGCACCCTTGGCCCAGAGATCGCCAAGCAGGTTGGCCATGGCGGCGGCGGGCGCGTTGAGTTCGGTCGACCCCAGCGGCAGTCCGCAGATGGCGCGGACCTGCTGCTCGAACTGGCAGGTGACGCACGCGTCCATCGTGACGTGGCCGGAGTTGTGGACGCGCGGGGCGAGTTCGTTGACCAGCAACCGCCCGTCGCGCGTGACGAAGAGTTCCACCGTCAGCACGCCGACGACCTGGAGCTTGTCGAGGATGCCGCGCGCGAGTTCCTCGGCCTGGACGGCGAGCTTCGGGCTGACGGCGGCGGGCACGACCGTCACGTCGAGGATGTGGTTGGCGTGGCGGTTCTCGAAGACGGGGAAGGCTTTGAACTCGCCCGCCTCGGTCCGCGCCGCGACCACGGACAGCTCCATCTCGAAGTCGACGAAGCCTTCGTAGACGGTTTCCTGCCCGTTGAAACTGGCCAGCGCGACGGCCGCTTCGTCGGCCCGCTTGATCTTCATCTGGCCCTTGCCGTCGTAGCCGAAGTCCGCCGTCTTGAGCACGCCGGGCGCGCCGATCTGGGCGAGCGCGGCCTGGAGTTCCGCCGGTTGCTGGACGCGTATCCACGGCGTGGTGGGAAAGCCGTTTTCCTTGAGGAAGGTTTTTTCGCGAAGCCGGTTCTGCGTCACGTGCAGCACCTGACCGTCGGGCCGCACCGGCGCGAACTCGGCCGCCGCTCGCGTCGTGACCGAAGGCACGTTCTCGAACTCGAACGTCACCACATCAACCTTCTTGGCGAAATCGCTGATGCGGTCGAGGTCGAGGTAGTCGGCCACGAATTCCTCGTCGGCCACGGACGCGGCCGGCGCGTCGGCTTCAGGAGAAAAGATGGCGATGCGATAGCCCAGATTGCGGGCGGCCAGCGCGATCATGCGTCCAAGTTGGCCGCTGCCGAGGATGCCGATGGTGGAGCCGGGAGGAATCGGACGCGTCATGTCAGGACTTCGGAGGAAGGGTGCAGTCGGCGAGGACCTTGGCGGTCTGTTGGGCGCGGAATTCTTCGTAGGCTTTGCGGAACTGCGGATGTTTGTTCCCAAGGATGGCCGTGGCCAGCAGCGCGGCGTTGATGGCCCCGGCCTTGCCGATGGCCATGGTTCCCACGGGCACGCCGCCGGGCATCTGCACGATGCTGAGGAGCGAATCCATGCCGTGAAGCGACTTCGATTCGACGGGGACTCCGAGAACGGGCAGGGCCGTCTTGCTCGCGCACATCCCCGGCAGATGCGCGGCTCCACCGGCTCCAGCGATGATGACTTCAATGCCTCGGCCGGCTGCGGCGGCGGCATACTGGAACAGCAGATCGGGCGTGCGGTGGGCTGAGACGACCTGGGCCTCGAAGGGCACGCCCAGCGCCTCAAGCTGCGCGGCGGCGTGCTGCATCGTGTCCCAGTCGGACTTGCTGCCCATGATCATCCCGACGAGCGGTTGCGGCTTCGGTTCGGCCATAAGTTGGCCATGAGCTTAGGTAACGGGGCGCGCACCCGTCGAGGACCGCCTTCAGGCCCCGTCCCCGGGTTCGGGCAGGAAAAACGAGATCAACAGCGCCGGCACGAACAAGACCCCCACGACGAGCAAAGCCGCCCGGAGGTCGCTCACGCCGGCATAGAGCCCGAAGAACACGGTGCCGAACGCGGCGAAGATTCGTCCGATGTTGTAGCAGAAACCCGCTCCCGTCGTCCGCAGGAGCGTGGGGAAGAGCGGTGGCAGATACATGGTGAACAACCCGAAGACACCAGAGCAGAAACCGATCAACGGAAGCCACCAGAGCAGTTCCTCGTGCGTCCGCGGAACGGCAAACGCGCCCGCGAACGCGGCGATGAACAACGCAAACAGGATGCCGATGGCCTTCCGGTATCCGAGCTTCTGCGCGAGGAACGAGGCGAAGAAATTCCCGACGATGGAAACGGCGATGACGATGAAGAACGCCTTGCTCACCAGCTTCTGCTTCTCGGGGGCGGTCCAGCCCGCAAGTTCGGGCAACGCCCGGAGATGCTGCGGATGCCAGAACATGAAGGCCCACCAGCCGGTCAACGAGAAGGCGCACACGCCGATGACCAGCCAGGTCGTTTTGGAGACGGGAGGGCGGAACAGGTCGGAGACCCTGGGCGTGACCGCGCCTAGACGGGCTTTGTGCCATTCCTCCGGCTCGGGCACGTGGCGACGGATCCAGAAGACGAGGAACGCCGGCAGCACGCCGACGAGGAACACGTAGCGCTCAAAGTGCCCGTCCTTCAGACCCTGCGGCAGCGCGTCCCACATTTCAGCGGACAAGTTCTCCTTCAGGAAGACCGGCAGATCCGCGATCAGATACACCGCCAGGCACGCCAGCAACACCCCGATGTTCACGCCGGTTTGCAGCACGCCGGCGATCCACGGACGCCACCGCTTGGGCCACGTTTCGGAAAGCAGGCTCGCGCCCACGGCCCATTCACCGCCAATGCCGAGTGCCGCCAGAAAACGGCAGATCATCAGCTGCCACCACGTTTGGCAGAAGAAGGACAAGCCGGTGAAAAGCGCATAGGTCAGGATCGTCAGGCTGAGGGCCTTGGAGCGGCCGAGCTTGTCCCCGAGCCGTCCGAAGAATCCGCCGCCCAAAGCCCAGCCGATGAGGAACGCCGCCTGGATCCACGAGCTGTATTGCTTCACCAGGGGATCACCCGGGTTGTCCACCATCACCAACTGGGCGACGAACGAAGCCGCCACCAGCGTGTAGAGGTGCATGTCGAGGCCGTCGAAGAGCCAACCAAGCCATGCAGCAATGCCGCTGCGCCATTGCTGGGGTGAAAGCGTCTCGGCACGCGCCGGCGACGCGTTGGGATCAGACTGGGACATGCCTGTAGCTAACCCGTCGGGGCCGTTCGGATAAAGACCTTCCTTGCGCATCGGTCGCCAGGCGCTTGAAGCGCCGGACGAGAGAACACCATTCCGACAATGCGCCGCCCTTTTTGGGGAACGGCGGGAGAATACTCCTAAAGAAGCGCTGGATGGTGGAGCCGACAGGGATCGAACCTGCGACCCCCACAATGCCATTGTGGTGCTCTACCAACTGAGCTACGACCCCAACCAGCGGCGCGCAGACTAGGCACGGAGCTTGGCCTGTCAAAGGCTTATTTCCGAAACCAAGAACGCCGCAAAAATGGAGCCAGTTCAGGGATTCGAACCCAGGACCTACGCTTTACGAAAGCGTTGCTCTACCACTGAGCTAAACTGGCCTGAAAACCATCCGACTACCGGCAAAGCCTTCGGAGAGTTCCGGACGCAAGTTACTACGGCAGTCCCCCAATTTGAGGCAAGAGGTTTAACGGCGGCCGAGCGTCGGATTGCATCCGGTCGCCGATGCAAACCTGACAACCATCCTATTTCGAGGAGGCCCGCTGCTTCAAGGTGGAGACGCGTTCCAAAGCTGCCAGCATCGTCGCCTTAGAGAAGAGCTCCGGAAGGATCTCGGGCTTCGCCCCGACTTTGCCGGGATAGACCAGCACGAGAGGAACTCCGGCTCGGCCATGGCTCAGGATCTCGTCGGTCATGTCCGCCGGGGTCCGCGTGAAGTCGCCTATCAGGCTGACGGCGTTGATGGCCTTCAGCTTTTCCTCCACTTCGGGGACTTCGATGGCGTTGCGCTTGTTGACTTGGCAGTTGACGCACCAGTCGGCCGTGAAATCGACGAGCACCGGCCGGCCTTCGGCCTGCGCCTTGGCGATCGCTTCCCTGCTCCAAGGCTGCCACGGGATTCCGCCATCGCGCGCCGTTGCCATGGCGTTGGCCGGGGGCGGGTTTCGCCAGTTCAATTCCTTCTCCAATCCGTAGCCGTAGCCGAGTCCGACCAAAGCGATGACCGTCAGCCATCCGAGCTTCTTGCCGGTTCCGCCCGACGGCCTGCCTCGCTGGACGAATTCCCCGAAGACCCACGCCGCGGCCGAGAGCAGGACCAGGGAAAGCCCGAGCCACAGCGTGCGGCCCGGAAACATTCCCGCCGCGACGGTGAACAGCCAGACGGCGGTCGCGAGCATCGGGAAACCCATCGCGATCTTGAACTTCTCCATCCATGCGCCGGGTCGCGGCAGGAACTTCAGGAACGCCGGGTTCATGCTGAGGATCACATACGGGCCAGCCAGTCCGAGGCCCACGCAGATGAACATGCCGAAGACGATCGGGGCCGGTTGGTTCAGCGCGAAACCAACGGCGGCGCTCAGGACGGGCGCGGTGCACGACACGCCCATCATCGTGGCGAACACGCCGTTGAAGAACGAATCGAAGATGCCTCCGTCGGCCGGAACAACGGCCACGGCCTGGACTTCCTTGCGGGAAAAAGTCTTCGTGAAAAACTCGGTCGACGACGACGCCACTCGCGACGCGGCATCCATCACCTTGCCCGACAACGTTACCTCGAAGACGCCGAAAAGGCTCAGCGCCACCAGGATCATCAGGGCCGTCAGCAGGATCAGGAACACCGGGCTGCCAAACTGCGAACCCCAAAGGAGGCGCACGCCGACGGACCGGAACCCGACGATGCATCCGGCCATGCCGATGAATGAGAAGATCACGCCACCGGCATAAGCGTAACCATGGGCGCGAACACGCGCGGGGTTGGACCGGTTCTGGTTCACCACCCCCAGGATCTTCAGGGCGATGACCGGGAGGACACACGGCATCACGTTAAGGATGAGGCCGCCCAACAAACCGAGGCCGAATTTGATTATTAGTTCACCCAGAGGGATCGCCGGCGCCAACGGCGGTCCGGACAGCCCCGTCGTTGCATCGGCGATCTGAAGTTTCACTTCGTATCCGGCAGTGTCGTGCTCATCGGCACCTCCCACCAGAACGCCGGCCACTTCCTTTGGCCAAGTCGTGCCGTCGAGTGTGGCTTTCTTGCGGATCTGCCGGGCACCCGGGCCGGACTGACCCACGACCGACGCACCCCTGAAGGTCGAATCCTGATTATTATAGGGAAAGAACTCCGTGAAGGTATTGGTCGTGACCCATTGCACGACCAGCGTCCGGTCCGTGGCGTGGTCTTCCAACCAAAAAGCCATCGCATTCACGGGGCCGGAGGATTTCGGCAACTTGAGCTTCGCCGCCTCGATCGCAGCCGCCTCAGGCGATGGTTTCCTGCCGGCACCGATGACAAGCTCGGCGGAAAGTTTCGCCCGGCCGGGAATGCAGAGCTTCTCGCACTCCAGCCAGTCGACCACAGCCAAGAGCGCGGCATTGCCCGGCTTTGCTTCGGCCGAGACCGTGATCGGAACCAACAGTGTGACGACACCTTCGTAACCGTAGAGATTCTCGCCCTCGAAGACGGACTTGATCGGCAGCGGCCATTGGATCGGTCCCGCCTTGATGCCTTCGGGCAACGTCCACCTGATCGACGTGGGCAGGCCGGAGTCGCCGGAGTTGACCCAGTATGTATGCCAACCGGGATTCATCTTCAGTTCCACGGCGGCCATCACGGTTTCACCCGGACCTGCTTCAATGGAGTCGAGAAACAAGCGAGCACTCGTATTCGCCGCGTGGACGGAGGCTCCCGCGAGGAGCAGGACGAAAAGCAGGACGTGGCGGATGAAACGCATATCGTAAGTCTGCGCCGGACGGTTGGATTGCCAAACGCGAATTCCGGCTTCAGTTCCAGACAGCACGTCCCACTCCAACGTTCGATCGGTTTCATTTCCATTGGTCATCCCGGAAGGCTCGGAACAGGATTCGCCGATGGAACGGACAGTGCGATGGCTCAAGACTGGTGGCGAGGGCATCGCCGCCATGCTCGCGGCCATTGAAGCGGCAAAAGCCACGGTCCGGTTGGAGATCTACATCTACGCCGACGATGCAACCGGCCGGTCCGTTCTCGGAGCGTTGGTCCGGGCCTGCGGACGCGGCGTTAAGGTGAAGGTGTTGGTCGATTCACTCGGCTCGACCGCGCTATCGACGGATTTCTGGAAACCTTTGCTGGCCGCCGGCGGCGAAATGCGGTGGTTCAATCCGTTTTCCCTTCGCCGCTTCTCCATCCGGGATCACCGGAAGATCCTCGTCTGCGATGATCGGGTGGCCGTGATCGGCGGATTCAACATCACCGACGACTACGCGGGCGATGGCGTTACCAGTGGCTGGCGCGATCTCGGCATGATCGTCGAGGGCAAGGCGGCTGCCGAGATGGCGGCCGCGGTCGACGAAATGTGGGAATTGGCGGAGTTCAAGCACCAGAGGCTCGCCGCCTATCGGAAGGCCATCCACGGCCGCTACGACACGATCCCGGGCTGCGACCTGCTCTTGTCCGCTCCCGGCCGTGGAGCGACGCCATTCAAGACGGCGCTCAACGGGGATCTGGCCAACGCCCGCCATGTCAGGATCGCCTCGGCCTACTTTCTTCCGACGTGGCGAATCCGTCGCGAACTTACCGGGGTCATCCGCCGCGGCGGCCGAGTCCAACTGCTCCTGCCGGCCAAGTCCGACGTGGCGATCATGCTCCGCGCCATGCAAAGCCTCTACCGGCGCCTTCTGAGATCAGGCATCGAGGTCTGGGAATACGAACCCCAGATCATGCACACGAAACTGATCGTCATCGACGACGTGTGCTACGCGGGCTCCTCCAATCTCGACACCCGCAGCCTGCACCTGAACTACGAGGTGATGATGCGTTTCCCCGACCCCGCCATCACGGCGGAAGCCCGGGACATCTTCGACAGCGACCTCAAGCACAGCCGCCGGATCGAACTGGAAGCGTGGAAGCGAAACCGTTCCTTCTTCGCCCGCCTTCGGAGCCGGTTGGATTACCTGATCCTCTTCCACCTCGACCGCCGCCTCACCTTCCGGCAACTGGCGTCACAGGGGTAAGGACCACCGCAACCTCCGGCCCGCGCCCTTCAACGCCCCTCGAGAACGAAAGCCAACCCCGCACGGATGACGAAGGGGATCGTCAGAAAGCTGACGACCGAAGTCGTCAGGACGATGCGGACGGCCGTGTTCGAATCACCCCCGTAGTGCCTGGCCATCACGATGGGAAACATGCCGGCCGGCATCGCCGCCTGGACGACGAGCACACGCTTCAGCTCGTCCGAGCATGGGAGCATTCGAGCGACGGCGAGAAAGACGACCGGGATGAGCGCAAGTCGCACGATGCAGGCGAACAGCATCACCCGTCCGCCGGATCGCACCTGCATCCCCCGCATCTGGTCCGCCGCCGTCGCACCCACGATCAACACGCCGATCGGGATGACGCACTGGCCGAGGACACGAAAGGTTTGCAGGAGGAACTTCGGCAGGAACTCGTAGACGTGGAAAAAATTGATGAGCAACCCGACGATGATCGCGATCACCGGCGCGTTGATCAGATGCTTCCATGCCTTGCCGCCCGTCGCTCCGGCGAGCAGCGCGAGCCCGAGCACCCACATGGCCGCATCGACCCCGACGTTGTGCACCAGAAGAACGCCCCGTGTCTGCGGATCAAACAGCGCGTCGACCAACGGGATCGGGACGTAGCCGTAGTTCTGCAGGCCGGCGCAAAGGGCGAACGTCCGGCGTGTCCGCGGATCCTTCAGCCCCGCCAAGGGGGCGATCAGATAGGCGATCGTCATCCCCAGCGCCACACAGCCGAAGCCGACGACGGGCGGGACGAAGACGTTGCCGAGTTCCTTGAGCGCCTTGTTGCCGAGGATGGAGTCGAGGATGAGGCAGGGCGTGAGGACGTTGACCGTGATCTTGATCAGGCTTTTGTCCGCCTCCTCGGTCAGCCAGTTGATGCGGCGCAGCACGACGCCGATCGCGATGATCAGGAAAACGGGGAGGACCGCGGTGAAGACCGGCGCGAGTTCGTTCATCGCGAAAGGTGGCAGACAACCGCATGAAACTCCGCAACCTGGACACGCTTCAGGGTCTCATTGTCGAGCAAGCCGGCTTCGACAGCATCGACGAAACGCGATGCATCGAACGCGCCATTCGCCGTCAACGCCCCGGCTCCATCGACGGGTTTCACCTCGTCAGCAAGTGCGCTGAGAAACGGCAGATTCGGGACGCGACGAAACCAATACTTCGCGTTCCAGAAGTCGGGCTCCCGGCGATGGAGCATCCCGTGGATGTAGGCACCGACACCGCCGGACGCGTCCTGCACCAGCGCATGGGCCGCGTCGTGATGATCGTGCCACAGCAAGGCCAGCGCACGGATCGACTCGCGACCGTCGGTTCCGGGTGAAGGAACCGCGAACGCGCGCTTCAACCCGGCATCGACCTCCGTGACGGACAGCCTGCCCTTCCGCGGCCCAGGGCCGAGGTCGGGCGGATTCGCCGGATCAAACAACTCGATGAACACGTCGTCCACCGGCAGAGCCTAGGGACGCGGCGCTTCCGTGAGAAAGGGATTTCTCCGCCACCCGGAAATTCCGGATTGGAGGCACGTTGGAGTTGGCGCGGCGTGCAAGTAACCCCACATTCCGGCCATGATTCCCAGGATGACAACGTGGCTGCTGGCCTGTGTAACGATCGTCGCGGCACCTGTTCGGGCGGCGACCAACCTTCCCGCCGTCCAGATGCTCGTCCCAGGATTCACGGTCGACGAGTTGCCGGTGCGGCTGAACAACGTGAACAACCTACGGTTTGCCCCAGACGGCAGCCTCACGGCTCTCGGCTACGACGGGCGCATCTGGCGTCTGACGGATTCGGACGGCGACGGCCTCGAGGATTCCGCGAAACCTTTCTGGAGCCGATCAACCCTGAGCGTCCCGGTGGGCATGGCTTGGAGCACACGCGGGCTCTACGTCTCGTCGAAGGGCAAGCTGTCGCTGCTCCGCGACAACGACGGCGACGGCACGGCGGACACCGAGGAGGTGATCGCGTCCGGTTGGCCGACGACGGACGTCGCAAGCGGCGGGGTCGATGCCAGCTCGGTCACACTCGACCGGGAGGGCAACGCTTACTTCGCCCTGCTCGTGGCCGACTACTCGAACGCCTATCGCCTGCGGAAGCGGAAGGACCTTCGCCCGCAGGACAAGGCCTGGCTCGTCCAGCAGGGCAAACCCGCCGAGGGGAATCCTGACGAGGAAGTCTCGCTCTACGACATCCGTTCCCAACGCGGGACGATCCAGAAATGGGATGCCCGCACGAAGAAGCTGGAGACCATCGCCACCGGCATGCGTGTGCCCTACACGCTCGCCTTCAACAAGGCCGGGGACCTCTTCAACACCGACCAGGAAGGCGAGACGTGGATGCCCAACGGCAACCCGGTCGACGAGTTGAACCACATTGTCGCCGGGAAAAACTACGGCTTCCCTCCAAGGCATCCGAAGTGGCTCCCGGACGTCGTCAGCGAAGCGCCGGTCGTGGGTTTCGGCCCGCAGCACCAGAGCACGTGCGGGCTGGTCTTCAACGAACCGCATGGTGCCTTGAATCCCACGGCCTCATCCGATGCGACCGGGATCGCGCTGCCATCCAAGCCGGCCCAGGGACTGTTCGGCCCGAAGTGGTGGGACGGGGACGCGTTCGTGGCCGGTGAATCGCGCGGCCAAATCTGGAGGGTGAAAATGGTGAAAACACCGACCGGCTACGTCGGACAGAAGTTCACCATCGCACGGCTGCAGATGCTGACGCTCGATTTCGCCATCTCACCGAAGGGCGATCTGTATGTCTGCTGCCACAGCGGCAAACCCGACTGGGGCACCGGACCCAAGGGGGACGGAAAGATCTTCCGCATCCGCTACACCGATCCGGCGGCCGCGCAGCCGACGGGAGCCTGGGCCACTGGATCGACCGAAGTCCGCATCGGATTTGACCGACCGGTCGACGAATCGCTGGTGAAGCGGGCCAAGGCGGAAGGCCGGATCGAATTCGGCGACTACGTTTCCGCAGGGGACCAGTTCGAGACGCTCAAACCGCCCTACGCCGTCGTGAAGCAGCAGGACGCCATCCCGCGCGGCCGTCTCGCGATCCACGCCGCCAAGTTGTCCGTGGATCGACGCGAGGTGGTGCTGACGACCGACGCGCATCCTGTCCGCACGGAATATGTCGTCACGATCCCTGGCACTACCCCGCTCTCCATCGGCTACAACCTCACGGCGGGGAGCAATCCGCAGTTCCTCTCGGCGGCTCCAGCTTCGGTCGAGGCGTTCAATGCGATCGCCGCATGGGCGCCAACCAATCGCCCATCGTCGGGAACTTCAAGCCGTCCATTGGCGATCGCCGGGGCCGACTGGGAGCGCGGCTCGGCCCTCTTCCATGGACCGAGGACGCAGTGTTCCACCTGCCATCGGGTGCGCGGCAAAGGCGCGATCGTCGGGCCCGACCTGAGCAACCTCGTCCATCGCGACGCCGAGAGCATCCTCCGGGACATCCGCAATCCCGACGCCACGCTGCACCCGGACTACATCGCCTACGAAGCCGAGCTGAAGGACGACACCTCGCTGGTCGGGTTTGTCCGCGAACAAACCGACACGGCTGTTCGGATCGTCGATGCGCAGGGCAAGGAAACCCCGGTTCAACGTTCCACCATCCGGAATCTTCATCCCACGGGCCGGAGTCTCATGCCTTCCGGCCTGATCGACGCGCTGACTGCGGGCGAGGTGAACGATCTGTTGACGTATCTGATGCACGAACCTCCCGTCCGCACCCGTGCAGATGTCGAAGGAATCTTGAAAGCGGCCGGCGGTCCGTTGAAAGGGATCGATCGTCCGAAGATCGTGCTCGTCGCATCGAAGCAGGACCACGGCGCGCTCCAGCACGACTACCCGCGCTGGCAGACCAACTGGCACAGACTCCTTTCGCCGCACGCCGCCGTGACCAACGCCTGGCTCTGGCCGACGGACGAGCAGTTCGCATCGGCGAAGGTCCTCGTGTTCTACTACTGGAACCGCGCTTGGGACGACGCGAAGTATTCGCAACTCGACGCCTATCTCGCCCGGGGCGGCGGGCTGGTCGTGCTGCACAGCGGAACCATCGAGGACAAGGATCCCGAGAAGCTCGCGGCGCGCATCGGCCTGGCCGCGCATCCCAAGCGCACGAAATACATCCACGCGCCGTTTGAACTCTCGCTCGCACCCGCCAAGACCCAACCGCTGACCGCCGGCCTTCCCCGCAAGATTCCGCTGATCGACGAACCCTACTGGCCGATGATCGGCGACCGGTCGAAGGTCGAAGTCCTCGCCACGGTCCGAATGGACGATGCCGAGCAACCGGTGATCTGGACCCATCGTCCCGGGCTGGGACGCGTCTGGGCCACGTGCCTCGGGCACTATTCGTGGACGCTGGACGATCCGTTCTTCCGGGTTCTCGTGCTGCGTGGCATCGCGTGGGCCGGCGGCATGGACAAGCCCGATTCCCTCCTCGCGCCGGACACGCTGGTCGCCGCCGAATGAGCGCTTGGATCCCGAAGCCTTGCCTTGGCGTCTGAACGCACGCAACGTCGTCCCTGTCTTGCATTGCGTGAGTCCCGTGTTTGAAGAAGCAACCAGCCCCGCCGCCGCGCGTCCCCGGATGTTGCGCGGCCTTTTCCTGTTCATCGCCGCGTTGTCGATGGTTCTCGGGGCCAACCGCGCATTCGCCCAGATCCCGGGGCTCCAAGCCACCCTGGACCGCAACCCCATCAGCATCGGCGAGCAGGCCGTCTTGTCGGTCGCCTGCAACAACTTCACCCTTCCCACGCCGCCGCAGATTCCTCCGGTGCCGAACAGCCAGGTCCAGATCGCCGGGTCTTCGCGGAACATGACGATCAGCGGCGGACAAGTGAACCAGCAGACCACCTACAGCTACGTCGTCACTCCGCAGAACATCGGCAACATCGTCATCCCGGCCATCACCGTCGACGCGGGCGGCCGCAAGCTCAGCACCCAGCCGCTGACGCTGCAGGTCGTTCCAGCCGGACAAAGCCAGCTCGGCGGCGGCAACCCGGGCGCGGCCAACCAGCCCAAGCCCGCCTTCCTCCGGCTCACCGCCAGCCGCACCAATGTGTTCCTCGGTGAGATCATGCAGGCGGAGATCAGGCTCTACTATCTCGACGGACGCCTCCACCAGCTGCCGCAGCTCGGCGGCGAAGGATTCACGATGGGGAAAGTCGTCCAAAACGGCCAGGGCGTCGAAACGGTCGATGGCATCAACTACACGGTCTTCTCGTTCGTCTGCACCGCGATTCCCAACAAGGCGGGCGATCTGGCGCTCGGGCCGGCGACGATGGAATTCGGGCTCTACGGCCGGCCCGCCGGCGTCTTCGGCACCGTCGCGTTCCAGCGGGTGACGCTGCGCAGCGACTCGACCCCGGTCACCGTTCGTCCCCAGCCGACGACCGGCCGTCCTGCGGAATACAACGGCGCCGTCGGCGCCTTCGCGATCAACGCCACGGCCAGTCCGACCAACGTGCTCGTGGGCGATCCGATCACGCTCCGCATCGAAATCTCCGGCCGAGGCAACGTGGACATGGCACGACTCGGCGAGCAAAAAGGCCTGCAAGACTTCCAGACCTATCCGCCAAACTCCGTCGTCGAAACGGACCCCCTGGGCCAGCAGGGCCGAGTCCGGACCGAGTGGGTCGTGGCTCCGCAGAACGCCGCCATCACCGAGATCCCGCCACTGGTTTTCAATTACTTCGACCCCGTTTCCGGCACCTACAAGTCGGCGATGTCACGACCGATCCCGATCACCGTCCGGCCGACCGGTTCGACGCAGATCGGAAGCGATCCCAAGAAACTCGACACCGGCCCCAAGCCCATCGAGATCGCCCACATCCGCCCGACCCTGGGCGTCCTGTCCACGCCGTCCGTTCCCTGGGTCACCCAAAGCTGGTTCTGGATGGTCCAATCTGTTGCCCCATTGATCTGGCTCACGGCCTTCACCATCCGGAAACGGCGCGAGGCCTCTCACCGCAACGTCGACGCGCGTCGCAAGAAAGACGTGTCCCGCAAAGTGCGCGAAGGCCTGGCCGAGATGGCCGCCCTCGCGCGGGCCGACAACGCGGAGGCCTTCTTCGCCCTCGGATTCCGCCTGTTGCAGGAACAGCTAGGGGAACGCCTCAAGATCACCGCGTCGGGCATCACCGAATCTGTCGTGGAGGAGAAGCTGCGAAGCCGAGGCCTGCCCGGGGAATTTCTCGCGAGCTGCCACGAACTTTTCGGAGCGTGCAACAACGTCCGCTATGCACCGCACCAGACGACGGAACAGCTCCAGGGCTGGATTCCCAAGTTTGAAGCGGTCTTCTTCGAACTGCAGAAGCTCAAGTGAGTCGGAACGGGATACCCGAGTGCGATCAAAGCAACGACGCGCTCCGGGGAACCTGCACGACGTAGGTGCCGGCAATGATGTCGTGCCAGCCCTGATTCTCGCTCGACCAGCCGATCCAGAAGAAGCCCAGGAAGAACACGAACACCGAGAAGAAGCTCGAAAACCCCCGCACCGCCGCCACGGCCAGGGTCATCTTCCCACCATCGGTCCGGACCACCTTCAGCCCGCAGATGATCCCCCCGATGGTCGTGCCCTTCCACGCGATCATGCCGATGAAGTAGGCCAGCCAGAAAAGCATCATCACCCCGGGCACCCTGAACACGCCCATGAACCCGACGACGATCGCCACGAGGACGAGGTCGAGAAGCGCCGCCGCCACCCGGATCCAGAACCCGGCCTTGGGAAGGCTCAACAGCGTCGTATCGGAAAGCTCCGGAGGCGTTGAAACCGAGGGCGAACCGGCGGCGGCAAATCCGGCCGAGGACCCGGCGAGCTGCATCGCGGGAATGATCTCGGAGCCCGAGGTTGCGGACTCAAAGGGCACGTTCGGCGGCACAACCGCTCGCACAGGAGCAGCCGCAGCAGCCGCAGCGATGGCGGCCGCAGTGGCCGCGTGCCGGGCTGTCTTGCGATCCTGTATGGCGACGGACGCCGCCATCACCGCACCGCCGATGCTCAACAGCCACACGATGCCGAACACGAGCAGGCCGAGTATCGGCACGCAGTAGGCGCCATAGATGATCACCGTGCCGACGATGGCGGAGAGAAGGAGGTTTTGCAGGGCGTTGACGCCGGCGAGCCGGCCGAGCTGCTGCCCGACGAGGCAATAGACCCCGGCCGTGCCGATGGTCCCGGCGATCCAATAGGCGAAGAAGAGCGCGAACGGACCGATGACGGTGAAGCTGAGGAGAGCCGCCACCGGTCCGATCAACAGGATGGTAAGCACCCCGGCCAGCAGCGACATGAGAGGACGGTCCGACAGCACCGACGCGGTCGCCGCGACGGGCTTATGGGCGATCAAGGTCACCACCATTCTGAAGAGGAAGAACCCGCCAGCCACCAGCCACACCCAGCCCAAGCCCGGCGCGATGGGGCGAGCGTAGCCGATGGCATATCTCAAATAGCTGAGAAACCAGGAAAACTTGCCGGCCACTTCTTCAATCCGCATCGACTTGGGAACGATGCTGAATACGGCACCAGGATCGGCCTCCAGTTGCGATTCGACCATCAGAGTCTCTCCTGACACTTCAGCCCCGGCTCCAACGTCCAATTTGCTCCAGATGGAGGTCAGCTTGTCCCTCAACTTGGCACCGCCGGCCAGCCGGCCGTCTGCAAACAGGGACACCACCTCTCCTTTTACAACCGCGTTCGATCCCAGCACCATCTTCCCCAACACCACCACCAGCTTCTTGTTGATGGTCCCTTCGACGATCGCATCGCCCCCGACAACGATCACTTCGTTCGCCGTTTCGCCCGCACGGAGGTGAAAGTTGCGGCCAACGATGACGGCCGGCTTTCCCGTATCTGAGGAGAGATGGACTCGCTCAGACCCGGCTGGCTCGCTCCGCTTGGCCTTGGGCTTTTCACCGGACACAGGCGCATCCGGAGCCGAAGGGACTACGGGTTCAGCGACGGCCTCGGCTACGGGTGCAGCCGGGGCGACAGGAGGAACCGGATCGGCCGCTCGCAGCGGTGGCAAGGCCAGCTGCGAGAACGTGGCGACGAGAGCGAGGAATTGGGTGAACTTAGATTTCATGTTCAGTCTTTACGAAGGTCGAGGATGACGAGCCGGTAGAAGGCGCTACCGAGACCCGCGCAGGTAAATAGCATCCCCGCCAGCAGCCCCCCGGCGGCGAGCCAATAGGAGGCGGGAAGCGCACGGACGACCGCGGCCAGCAGATCGACGGACCAGCCAATCTGGGAACCGATGGCGGAAACCCGTCCAGCCAGCAGGGGGGAAAACGACGTGAGCGTCAGCTCGTTTCCCGTGAGCAACCAGCTCAACGCCCCGGCAAATCCAAGGAACAGGACCACCGCCAGCGCCTGGAAATGGCGGGGCCATTGGAACCACGCGCGCTGATACCACGGACGGGCGGCCCGGACACGGATCGCCGCGAAGACGTTTGCTTGGAGCGAGGCCGGCGCCTTGCGTTCGGGCAACGCCCGCAGCTTGCGGCCGATCAGCTCTTCGAGGCTGGGATCGTTTTGATCGTTCATGTCTTCAGCTTCCGACGCGGAGACCGACGGGTTCGCCCTCGGCGTCGAGTTTGAGTTTGTTCTTCAAGGCATCGCGGCCTCGGTGGATGTCGGTCTTGACCTTCCCGACGCTGACCTTGAGCCGCGCAGCGATCTCCTCGTAGCTCAGGTCTTCAAAATGGTAGAGCACCAGCGGCACACGTTGCGCCTCCGGCAAACGGGCCAGGGCCTCTTCGAGAATGGATCGCTCATCCTCGCCCAGACAGTCGATCGGAGCTTTGGCGGCAAGGTCGGACTCGAAGCTCGACTCGCCCTCCTTCTCGTTGCGGAGTTCGGAGAACATCCTCCAGCGGTTGCGGTAGCGCTGGAGATGGTTGAGGCAGAGATTCGTCGTCACCGTCTTCATCCACCCACCCGCCGTCGGGCTCGTCCGGATGTTTTCAAAGTGCTCGTAGGCCTTGAGGAAGGCGTTCTGGGAGATGTCCGCGGCGTCGGTCTCGTTTCCGAGAAGGCGCACGGCTGTCGTGAACACCATGTTCTGGTAGTTCATCATGAACGTCTCAAACTCTTCCAGTTGGCTCATCTAGCGGCCCGGATCGCCGGGTGACCATAGCAACAGGACACGGGGCTGGGAGGGAAGTTTCAGGAAAGTTGCCCTGAAGCAGCCGGGGGAGAAGACTCTTGGTTCCTCGCTGTTTTCAGTGGGTTGGTGGGGCCGTTCGCGCCCGTGGTTGGCTGGCCGTTCTCCCTCACCCCAGCCCTCTCCCAGCGGGAGAGGGCTG
>JAYVSO010000057.1:0-30076 GCA_043775315.1 Verrucomicrobiota bacterium | reverse complement strand
ACCACGCCGTCGGCATCGATCCCGAGACCATCGTCTTCAACCACCTCAACCAGCCCCGCGAACTCGTGAAGGCCAAGGCGCTGACGAAGCTCTTCGGGTGAGGATCGGTCTGCTTGAGGGGAAACGGATGCATTGCTACCTATCTTGGATCGCAGGCTTCTGGGACTTTCCGGCCTTATCGGCCGTTCACGGGATTGACTTGTTCGCGGAATTGGACCGGGCTGACCCCGACTCGGGCCTGGAACTGTTGGGTAAAGCTGCTCGCGTCGATGAATCCGCACCGGGCGGCGACCTCGGCTGCGGTCCATTCCGCTTCTTCCATCATGCGGAGCGCAGGCTTGACCCGAGTCTTCAGGAGAAACTCCGCGGCGTAATGCCGAAGGCCGTTTGGAAACGCCGTTGCAACTGGCGCAAAGACTGGCCTCATCGCGGTGCCACATCGCCGATCGTCAGCGGCCTCGCAAAATCCCGGCGAATGATCCCCACAGCCCGGGCGACCGCTTGGAAAATGAGAAGTTGGCGTTCCGTCTCCTGTGGGCGCCGCAGGATTCCCATCACGCCCGCAATGCGACCCCGCCGATCGAACAACGGCGGCTTCGTGACCAGATACCAATCGGGGACTTCCTGTGGCTCTCACCATAGTTCGATTCGCTCCACATATGTCTCCCGGCCGTCGAGCAGGCGTTGGTCATCTCGCACGTAGCACTCGGCCATGCTGCGCGGATTGATATCATAGTCGGTCCGCCCGATAAACTCGGTGCCGTCGCGCATCTGATAGCGGCGGAGCAATCCACGGCTCGCGAACATCAGGCGACCCTCCCTGTTCTATGGGAAGCAGTGCACATCGGGAAGATGGTCAAACATCCTCTGGAAGTGATGCGGGGAATCAACCCCAGCCAGCCACGCTGAGTGGAGTTTGATCCATTTCCGGAGTTCCGCGAGGGCCAGTTTCGCCTGCGTCTGCCATTTCGCCGCACCGGCGTTCGTTAGGAATAAACCGGAGCCCGAGGACGGCCCATCATGTTCGAGGGAGTTGTCTGTGGTGCATCCGGCGCCGGAGACCGAATGGCGGTTACCTCACCTCGGGCTTCCGGGGAAATCAGCGATCGTCGGATGCACCATGATCAGCGGGCGGTAACCTCGCATCCACGGACTACTGCCGGCATCTCCGCTCAGCGTTTTGTGATTTACTTTCGCCTTGGGCGCTTACTTTGGAAGATGCTCCGAGACTTTCACGCCCTTCTTGAACGTGTTGAATCCGAACATCGACGGCTGGAAGTCCTCCATCCAGGCCACGTCCGCCTTCTTGGGAACGTTCTGGCCGGTCATCTGGTAGGCCGCATTGACGAACAATCGACGTAGGTCTTCGCTCTGGAGATCAATCGCGGCGCCGATCGAGGTGCTGAGAATCTTGGACGTCTTGCCGGACGGGGCCTTGTAGTCGCGGAGCCAGACGAGCGGCATGATGGCCTTGTTCAAGTTGGGCAGGTCATCCGCCTTCATGCCCTTGAGCACCAATCCATGCATCAGCACGGTGGCGTCGGCCGGGAAATCGGGGTTCACCCCGTAGACGTCGCTCGGCCCCCAGACATCCGTGACGGAATTGAGGATCGGGTGTTTGGCGTTCTTGCCTTCGATCAAACCTCGGGTGGCTTCCTTGGCATGGTTTCCGTAGTGGGACGTCCAAGAATGCCCGGCCGTCATGCCGCCGAAGCCGCCGCCCTTGGCGTTGTGGGAGTAGATGGCGTAGGGGCTCTGCTTGTTCTTCGTGTAGTTGAAGGAATGGGTGGCCGTGCGGACGACGATCATGGGTTTGCCGGCGTCGAGGTAGTCGACGAAGTGCTTCATGTCGGCGTCGGGCAGTTCGCGGAAGCGGAACTGGTTGATCACGAGATCGGCGGAATCGAGCAGGTGCATGCCGGGCACGTTGGTCGAGTTGTTCGGGTTGATCGTGCCGTCGGGATCCTGGGAGAAGAGGACGGTGACCTTGAAGCCGTGCCGCTGGCTGAGCATCTTGCCAAGCTGGGGCCCGGATTCTTCCGAGCGGTATTCCTCGTCGCCGGAAAGGAAGACGACGTGTTTGCCGTTGGCGGTGTCGGCCTTGGGTTCGTAGGTGACCCACTGGGTGGCGGCCGAGGCGGCGGTGGCGAATCCGGCGAGCAACGCGCCGAGGAAGGTCAGACGTGATTTCATGATGATAGTGATGACCTCCCAAGTTTCCCGGAAATTCAACCGTGCTTTGCGGGCGCCGGTTCCGGGAGGCGGATGGGAGAGTGGTCTGCAGACGAAACTACGGGCCCAAACCGGCGCTTGCCAAGACCGGCGTCGTCGGGATGCTCCATTTATGAAACAGAGGGTCACTGGCATCGGCGGGGTTTTCTTCAAATCGTCCAACCCGGATTCGCTCCGCGCGTGGTATGTGAAGCATCTCGGACTGCCGCTCGACGAATCCGGCTACGTCGTGTTCTCGGGCACCGAAAAGGAGCCGTCCGGTGCGACTTCGCACACGATCTGGAACCCTTTTGACGCCGACACCGACTACTTCGCTCCCAGCAAGGCGCCGTTCATGATCAACTTCCGCGTGGCCGATCTCGACGGGCTTTTGAAGCTGTTGAAGAAGGAAGTCTTGAAGGTGGATACGAAGCGCGACGACTCGGAGTTTGGCAAGTTCGGCTGGGTCATGGATCCCGAAGGAAACAAGATCGAACTCTGGGAACCGCCGCTGCCGCAGAAGCCGAAGGCGAAGAAGAAGCCCGCCAAGAAGAAGGGGAAGTGAACGCGGATTGAACACGCGTCGACACCACGCCGTCTCGATTCTCGGATGATGCGTTTCAGAAACCAGGACCTCGCGCTGGCGGCCTTGCTCGCCACGTTGGCTGGAACTGCTTTGACCGGCTGCTTCGCCGTCGAGGAAGCGGTTACCACCGCTTCGGCGTCGGACTACACGGCGGATCTGCTCGTAACCCACGACAAGGTGGTCGCCGCGACGCGCAAGACCCTGACGGATCTCCGCTACAAGGACGTCAAGGTGAACATCGATGGGCCGTTCACGCTCTTCGACGCCAGGACCGAAGGCGGCGGCAAGATCTTTATCCGCGTGCGCAATCTCCCCGAGAAGACCACGCGGGTTCTCGTCCGCCACGGCTCGTTTGGCGACCGACCCCTGTCCGCCGTGTTCGTCCAAGAGATCAAGAAGCGCTTGTGAGCCGGAGCCGTGTGGGACCGCAACATTCCGCTTTCCGATTTCCCGTTCTGCCCTTTAGTGATCGTATGTCTCGAACCCGTCGCCTGGTTTCACTCGCTTTCAGCCTTTTGTTCGCCGGTTCTCTGCTGGTCACGCAGACCGGTTGCGTGGCAGTGGTTGCGGCCGGAGCGGCGGCCGGGGGTGTCGGCTATGTGCGGGGCGACCTTGAAGGCTACGTGAACGCCCCCGTATCCAAGGTCTTGGCGGCGTCCAACGCGGCCCTCGTGCGTGCGAAGTATCCCAAGATCAACGAAGACGCCGATGCAACGTCGGCCACAATCATTGCGCGGACGGCCGACGACACCAAAGTCACGATCCGCCTGAAACAGGTGACCGAGACGACGACCGAGATCTCAATCCGGTTCGGCGTGTTCGGCGACCAGCAGTTGTCCCAGGTGTTGATGACGGACATCCGGAAAGGGATCTAGCCGCGGCGTGGATTGGAACCAGCGGGTCAACGATTCCTGCGTGGCATCGTTTCCGCACTTTCTCCGCTGTTCCCGTCATGCGCCTTGATCGGTCAATCGCGTTCTGGCGGACTGGCGCGGTCCCAACGCCATCACGCACGTGCCCACACCGCTCCAACTCCTCGCCGCCGTTCCAGCCCAATCCACCTCGATGTGGCCCTTCGCCATCTTGGGCATCTGCCTGGTCACCATCGTCGTATTGGTCACGGTCGTCCGTTTGCACGCGTTCTTCGCGCTGATCTTCGTGGCGTTGCTCGCGGGCCTGCTCACGGAAAAACTGCCCGGCGAACACGGCACGATGCCGGCAACGCCGAAGAAGGAACGCAGCCACTGGGTGCAGGCGGCCGAACTGACGACGGAAGGTTTCGGGGCCATCGCGGCCAAGATCGGCGTGGTCATCGCCCTGGCTTCGGTCATCGGCACTTGCCTCGTGGAGAGCGGCGGCGCGGACAAGGTGGTGAGGCGGTTCCTGGCGCTCTTCGGTGAGAAGCGCGCCGCCCACGGGCTCTTCGCCAGCAGCTACCTGCTTTCGATCCCGATCTTCTTCGAGACCTTCTTCATGCTCCTCCTGCCGTTGGCGAAGGGGCTTCGGCTGCGCACCGGCCGGAACTACATGCTCTTCGTCTTGGCGATCTGCTGCGGCGGAACAGTCACCCACTCGCTCGTCGCGCCGCATCCCGGGCCTTTGGGAATGGCGGAGAACCTCCATCTCGACGTGGGTCTGACGATCATCGTGGGAATCGTGGCGGGCATCATTCCGGCGTTGCTCGGCTGGACCGTCGCCGTGCTGGCCAGCCGGCGGATCGATGCGCCGATGCGCGACATGGGCGGAAGTTCGGCCGAAGAACTGCAGGCGATCGTGACCCGGCCCGAGAGCGAACTTCCCTCGCTGGGGTGGGCGTTGGCGCCCGTGCTGGCGCCGGTGCTGTTGATCGGCGGTGCCTCCTTCGCGGGCGTGTTCGGGGCGGCGACGGACTTTCCCGCGATGTATTCCGCTCTCGAGTTTCTCGGCAACCGGAACGTCGCCCTGATGATCGGGGCGTCCCTGGCCGTGGCGCTGCTGATGCGGCAACGCGGGCTCACCCTGGGCAAGGTCTCCGAGCGCATCAGCGGACCCTTCGCGATGGCGGGCGTGATCATCCTCATCTCGAGCGCGGGCGGCGCGTTCGGGTTCATGCTCAAGAACGCGGGCGTGGGAGACGCCATCAAGGCGCTCGTCGAAGGAAAAGAGGTCAGCCTTGTCCTGCTGGCTTGGTCGGTGTCGGCCGTGATCCGGATCGCGCAGGGTTCCGCGACCGTCGCGATGCTGACCACCTCGAGCATGATCTATCCGATGATCCAGGGCGTGCCGCTCCCGTATCATCCGGCCTACATCTTCTTGGCGATCGGGTTTGGCTCGAAGATCCTGTCCTGGATGAACGACAGCGGCTTCTGGACGGTGAGCAAACTTAGCGGATTCACGGAGAAGGAGACCCTCCAGAGTTGGACCCTCATCGTCACGACGATCAGCATCTCCGGGTTGATCCTGACGCTGGTGTGCGCGGCGGTGATGCCGTTCAAGTGATGGACGACGCCGGCAAGACCGCGCGCACTACTGATCACCACGGAGGAACCCTGCGACGAGAACAAGGGATTCCAGGCCACACCGGCCACCACCGCCCGCCGGCTTAAGACCTCCAAAACCGGGCCCAAACCCTGAACATGAAACTGGTTCCAGCCGATCTACGATCCAGGTCTGCTACTCGGGAGGTGTCATTTTGTGTTCTTCTCAATTGTCTCCGTCATCTCTCTTAACGCTCGTCCCATCTTAGCTTCTGACATTGGCGGATAAATACCAACGTCAGTTCGGCCGCCTCCTTGCACCGTAATGGCAACACCAAAATCCTGAACCGACCAACCTGCCGAGTTTGATGGCGGACCAAATGCCGCACGAACAAAATCATGAGCAACTTGATACTGCGAAGCGGGTAGCACGATGCCAACGCCGAACTCGTCCTGAACATACTGCCAGTCACCGGCAATCGCTGGCAGACTGTTGGTGGCGACGGGACGACCGCCATACGCAAGCGCGTGCTGCAAGATGAACTGCCCTGCATCGCCACGTCCCTTCGTGTAGTGCTTGCCTCCGCATCCACCAAGCAACGCGAGACTGCAAAAGATGAGAGAAGTCAGTATGCGCATAGAGTGTAAGGAGATCTAAACGATGGCGGTGACGCCCGGCTACTTCTTCAGCAGCTTCGCTCCGTAGTCGTTCGACGGATCGCGATACATGGTGTGGAGGTGTTTGGTCGCATCGCCGCCCAGCTTCTGTGGGGCGTATTCGATCCACAGGGTCGGGCCTTGGACGCGGAAATAGGCCGCGCTGCCGGGTGTCGTGGGGCCGCTCCAGGCAAACCAGGTCTCGGCCAAGTTGGCCTTGATCTCGGCCATCTTGGCGTCGGCGGCGGCGGTGTTGATGATGCCGACCCATTGTCCGACCAGGTCCATGAGTAGCGCCTTCTGGCGGTCGTTGAAGGACGAAACCTTCACGCCTTCCGGCATGATCGTCTTGCCATCCTGGCCGGGTCCAAGGACGAGGTCGCGCATGGCGGCACCGATGATCGCTTCCTTCCTCTGGGCGTCGTCGAGGGCGTTGACCAGGGCGAACGAGGCATCTGTCTCGTCGCCGAGCGGCCGGATCGTCTTGCCGTCCACGGTGTAGCTCGCGGGTTGGACGGCGGTGTGGCTCGGGGTGAGAATGTTCTGGCTGCCGATGACGGTGATGTTGAGCGCGAGATGGTGTCCGCCGAACTGGATGATCCAGCGGTCGGTGGCGGACGGTTTGCCGACGAAGGAGATGTAGAACTCGTCTCGGCCGAAGGCCAAACCACCGCCTCTCGAGGACTGTTTAAAGACCTCCTCGGCTTCGATGATCTGCATGGTCTTGCGGTAGCCCATCGGGCTCAGGGCCGACGCGAGAAGCGCATTCACGGCGTCGCGCTGGGGTTTGGTGAGGTCGCCCATGCGCGCGCCTTTGCGCTGATAGATGCCGGTGGGGAGGTTCGACCAGTTCTTGATCTGGGCCGAGTCGTCGGCCCCGAAGACGGCCTTGGCTCGTCCGGCGTCGTCAAGAGTGGCAAGAAACGCGTTCGCCGCGGCGATGACTCGGGCGGTGGCGTTGGCCTTGGTCGCCGGCATTTCATCGGCGGCGACGGCGTGAGGCCTGGTGACGACGGCGCCGCTGAAGGCGACGAGCAGGCTGGCGAGGACAGGGAACGGGCGGAGGGTTGGGTGAAGTTTCATGGCTAGTGTGTGACGTTGTAAGGAGGACTGACGGACTTCAACTTTGGTTTCGCAGAACCTGAAGTGACCGGTGGCGGGTTGGTCGATAGGCCAGCGGTCTTCGGGCCAGGGGCGACGGTAAATGCAAACTCCAGCGTGGTCTGGCGAAAGTCGCGGATCTGCCGGCCGATCGCGATCGACGTGGACCCGGGCACAAGGGCGTTGGCGAGGTAGACGCTGATATTGGTCTGGTGTCCGTTCGCGAAGCGGAGCCGATGGGTTCCGGCGGAGAAGTTGGTCGTGATGGCCGTGAACTGGAGTGAGATTGTCCCGACCCCGTCCTTCATTTCGGCGACTCCGGGAAACTGCGAGCCGGTGAGGACGAGTGGTTGGAGTTGGGAGTCCACGGTGAGGCTCAGGCTGGTGCGGATGCGTTCGGCGTAGCCGGCGATTTCCTGCGGTGAGAGTGAGCCATCCCGGTTTTCGTCGATCAGCGGGATGATCTGTCGGGCAACATCGACACCGGGAGTCAGTGAGAGGCTGAGGGCGATCTGGTTTGTCCCAACCGCGATGAACGTCGTCTGCAGATACTCGTCCAGCCGATGGGCCGTGGCGGGCCACGTTTGCAGCAGCAGGACAACGAGAGCAAAGAGATGACGGCGAGCAGGCATCTTGGTGCAGTGATCGAGTTTTGATTGTCGCCCGAGGGCCGGTGGGGCTAGCGGCCCAGCGGGAATTCCATCCTGAAGATCGCGCCCCGTCCCTGCTGAAATATCGCCCGGATGCTCCCACCGTGCGCTTCCATCACACGGCGGCAGATCGAAAGTCCCAGGCCCGTGCCCTTGGGTTTACCGAGGGTGAAGAAGGGTTCGAACACCTGTTCGATGCGGTCCCTGGTGATCCCCGGGCCGGAGTCTTCCAGTTCGATCGCCAGACGGGAATCGCCGGTCTCGAAGCGGAACCAGGCCTTCCCACCATCGGTCATCGCGTCGGCCGAGTTGTGGAGGAGATTGAGGAACAGCTGTTCGATCCGGGTGGCGTCGATCACGACCGAGAGGTTCGGCGGCAGGTTTTCGGTGCTGATCTCGAGGCGGCGTGAACGGAAGTCGATACGGAATTCCTCGATCTTCCGAATCATGAACTGCGTCAGGTCGACGGGTTGGAGATTGATCGAGGGCTTCGTGCCGCGGCTGATGGCGAGCATTTCCTCGGTCATCATGGCGACGCGGCGGGCCTGTCGGACGAGCTGTCCGGACACCGTTTTCCGGAGGTCCGCGGGAATGGACTCGTCGGCGAGAAGCTCGGCGGCCATCGAGATTCCCGCGAGCGGGTTCTTCAAGTCATGCGCGAAGGAAAAGCTGAAGCGCCCGAGGATATCGAAGCGCTCCTTGGAGATCGCCTCGTCGACCACCTGGCGGTTGGTGGCCCGGATGCGCAGGCTGAATTCCCGCATCATGTCGAAGACGATGGTCGGCGAATTGCGGATGAGCTGGAGGACGTCGGCCTTGGGAACGAATGAGACGAGCGATTCGACCTCGGCGGTCGCCGTGGCCGAGCGGGGTCCGTCGTCGAGGAGCGCCATTTCGCCGAAGTAGTCGCCCGCTTCGATGCGGTTGATGATCCGGCCCCGACCGGTTTCGAGGCTGGTGGTGATGATGACGGCGCCGCGTTCGAGCAGATACATCCCGTCGCCGGGATCGCCTTCGGAAAAGACCGCCGCTCCGGCGGGGACGCGCCGCAAAAGGCCGGTTTTCTGGAGCTTGAGGAGCTCCTTGGCGAACAACGAGCTGAACGGCTTCGGGCCGGTAGCAGGGCGGCCGGGAGAGGGTGCTGTCGCTGTTGGGTCCATGGGGAATTCCATTCTAGCGTGCTCGGCGGTGGGAGTCACGCCCAAGTCTGGGCCCGTCCAAAGCCGTTGCCCCGGCCGGTGCGGTCGCGCAATCCTCTCGCCTCAAGTTATGGAAATGCTGCGAGCCAAAGTGCCGGAAGACTGGATCCCGACGATGAAGGCGAATCTTCCGGCCGTGCTGGTCGACCACGCACATTTGGAGCGCAAGGCCGCCACCACGGCGCTCAACCTGGAGAAATACCGCGAACTTCATCCCAAGGTGAGGGAGCTGAACGCCATCGCCATCGAGGAGCTCCAGCACTTTGAACTGGTGCTGGACATCCTGGTCGCGCGCGGAATTCCGTTTGGTCAGGCGCATCCGAGCCCGTGGATCAGCGGACTGATGCGCTCGATCCGCAACGGATCCCGCCAGCAGGTGATCGACCACCTGATCTGCTGCGCGTTGATCGAGGGCCGGAGCTGCGAGAAGTTCCAGATCCTTGCCCGCGAATTGCAGGAACAGGATCCCGAGCTTGCCCGGTTCTACGGCAGCCTCGTGGAGTCCGAGGGGAACCACTATGCCACTTACCTGATCATGGCGCGGGACATCGACCTCGACGAGACCCAGCGCCGCCTTGATTTCTATCTCGACCTCGACGCCGAACTGATCCGGAAACCCAATCCCGTGCCGATGTTGCATTGAACGGATGTTGGGAAGTGACAGGGCTCCGGGTTTCCGATTACCAACTGGCGGGCAAGGGGCCCCAACCATGGAGAAATCATAGTGAGCGAGACCGTCCAATACCTCCGGCAGTATCTTCAGAACGATCCAACCCAGCAGTCCGTCGAAGCCGGCGAACTGGTCAAACGCATCCTCATCGACGCCATCACGGCCGATGCGAGCGACATCCACATCGAGCCGTGGGAAACCAGCCTGTGCGTCCGCATCCGCTGCAACGGCGTGCTCCAGGAACTGGTGCACCTGCCGCTCGAGTTCATGGAGAGGATTTTCGGAGTCTTCAAGGTGAAGGCCCAGTTGGTCACCTATCAGAACGACCTTCCGCAGGAAGGCCACGTGCCCGGCGAGGTCGATCTCGGCGGCGTCGAACAGCGGGTCTCCATTTTCCCGACCGCGCGTGGGGGCAAGATCGTTGTCCGCCTGTTCGACCCGTCCAACCGGAGCTTTGATCTCAACACCCTGGGGTTCGACGACGAGACGTTGCTGGCCACGAAAAAGCTCCTGACCAAACCGTCCGGACTGCTCCTGCTCACCGGCCCGACCGGCTCGGGCAAGACCACGGCGATGTATTCGGCGCTGTGCTACATCTTCGGGAAGCACGGCAGCACCATCAGCATGGCGTCGGTGGAGGATCCGGTGGAGTTCAACCTCCAGATGATCGCCCAGGCGCAGGTGAACAACGTCAAGGGCTTCACCTATCCCGTCGCGCTCCGGTCCCTCATGCGGCAGGACCCGCAGGTGATAATGATCGGCGAGATCCGCGATGCCGAGACCGCCCAGATCGCTGTGCAAGCCGGCCTGACCGGGCATTTGGTCATCAGCACGATCCACTCCGGCAGCACGGCGGGCGTCTTTGCCCGCATGATCAACATGGACATCGAGCCCTTCCTGCTCGCGTCCTCGATCATCGGAGTGCTCGGCACGCGGCTCGTCCGGCGCAATTGCCCCGATTGCCGCGTCGAATATTCGCCCGACGACGCCTACCTGCGGATGCTTCCCCGCGAAGACCTGACCCATGCGACCTTCATGATGGGCGGCGGCTGCGGGAACTGCTTCAGCACCGGCTTCTCCGGGCGCACGGCTGTGACCGAGATGCTTGTGGCCGACCAGGTTTTCCGCGACGCCGTCATGCAGAAGATGTCGACCCGCAATTTGCAGCAGGTGGCGGTCAACCAGGGAATGCGCACCCTCTGGGACAACGGCGTCCGTCGCGCCATGACCGGCGAATCGCCGCTCGAAGAAATCCTCCGCGTCATCTCGTTCGACGACATGTAGCCCGGGGGTCACGGATACCGCAGACGGAAGAAGAGCAGCGGAGCCGTCGAGACGTTCGTGAACGTGTAGTTGGTGCCGAAGGCGGTCGGTGAACCGGCCGAAGCCCAGGCTGACAGGGTCGCGCTGGTCTCTACCTGGAAGACAAGGTTGGACGGGGCGCTCCACTGAAGCCGGTTTGGAGGTTGAAGCGTCAGCAGCGGCGGGGAGACGGAGACTTGATTGGTGACCTGGTAGCTTATCCTGAAATCCTTGAGCACCGCCATGTGCTGCATGCCCGTTACTCCGGAGTCGCCCGGTTGCACCGGCGACACCTCGGAGAGCGGGATGAAGACGCGCGAGTCGAAGACCAAACCGTTTGGATAGTTCGCGGCGCCGATCACCGTGGCGACTTGATTCGTGGAAAACGTGTAGCTGGCGTAGACGTGGTCGTAGGGAGCCGAGCGGCCGGCGTTGGTGTCCGGGTCTCCGAAATTGTCGACGGCGTCCGGCGAGGTCTTCAGGAAGGTGTTGAAGACTTGAATGGCGGCCTCGTTCGTATTGTAGGTGTTGAGGTCTCCAGCGACGACGATCCACGCATTGGCCGGGAAATTGGATTGGATCAATCCCTTCAGCTGGGTGGCCTGTGCCTCGCGGCGGAGTTCGTTGGCCGATCCGCTAGAAGCATTTCAAATGCGTGCTCACGATGTAGAGGTCGTTCGTCCCCGGAAGATCGATGCGCGCCCAGGCGAAGCCCCGGTCGTTCACGCCGGTGTCATTGTCCACCCATGAACCGCTCGCGAGGATCGGCCAACGGCTGATGATGCCGTTGGGGATGGAATAGCCGGATTCCCGGAACCAACTGGACCCGTTCGTGAAGGTGATCTGGTTCACGAGCGACTGAATGTCGGCCGTTTGATTCGCTCCAAAATTGAACTCCTGCATGGCGATGATGTCCGGCTTCAAGCCTTGGAGCAGCCGGATGCCCGGAGCTTCATAGGCCTGGTTGCTGCCGGAGGAGAGGTTCGAGGCGGCTATGCGGATGACGCGGTTGGTCGCGGAGACGACTGGCAGCGTCACCTGCGCCTCCGATGAAAGAGTCGTCGCCAGTAACAGGACCAGGACTCGGATACGCAGCGGCATCACCGGGGATTGAACCCAACCGGCCAGGAAAGACGAAGGAATCTTTGGACGGAGTTCCTCTCCCCAGGTCCTTCAGAAGTCCGAAACAGAAGACAGGCGCAACGGGAAATCGGACGAGGGCTTGCGGCCGGTAGGGCTGCGCCTCCGTCGGGCCGCCTCGAAGCGATCGAACCGTGAGGCTCGAGCGCTTCGAGGCAGACTGCATCTGTGAAGCGCGGCTGTGTCCGAAAGACCGGCCGCAGCGATTGGGCAGCACGACCGCGTTGGAATTGCCCGACCGGCTGCGGCCTGAAATCGGGCGCACCAACGGCTTCGGCTTTTTCGCGCCCGGCGCGGCGGTGTGCTCCGTTCTTATGTCACACGATTTGGCCGAGAAGAATCGGCTGGTCGGGGAGGCATCGGGCGCTAGGTTTTCGGCAATCCCTCCCGCTTAGCATTTCGCCACGGGTGGTCCGTGAACGAACCGGCTAGAATCAGGAACGCCATGACCAACCCGATCGCGTCCGGACTTCGCCGCGTCACCAGCGCGATGACCACTGTCTCCATCGTCCTCGTGGCGTGGACGGCTACGGCCCAAGTCACCTGGCCCACGCTGCCGCCGGGCTTCAGGGCCGCAACCAATGATGTCGTGGTGTTGACCTTCGACCCGCTCCCTGACTGGGCGAAGAAAGTTCTCAGCGAAGGCAATGTCGAGCTGCTCAAGTCCACGCTCGCATCAGGCGGGGCCGGTTCGGCGACCAATGCCATCATCCAACGAATTTTCTACCACTCCCTTCATACAAACTCCCTGCCGGTGGCGGAATGGTGCCTGACGAACGGGGCTTCTGTCGGCCTTCACGAGATCGCGGCGAGGTATAGCGGAGGGTGGTTTCAACCCATCGGCATTGCCATCCGGGCAACAAATGCATCGATGGTCCGTCTGCTTCTAGCGGCGGGGGCTGATGCAGCGCCGATTCCATTTCGCGATGGCACGAACGGCCTGCGCTTCCGGTTCGGTCACGGCGCAACGGAGGCGTATTCCTTCTTAGACCGGCTTTCCCACCCTCCCTACGATGCGGAGCTTCCCGGACCTCCCGCAGCGCTGGAGGTGGCGGGTCTTCTCGTTCAGGCCGGCTGCGACCCGTTCGTCTACCACAATGGCTTCACACCGATCTTCGACGACGTAGTCAAACGCGAGCTGTGGCATCTCGCAGACGTCCTCCTGACGAACCAGCCGCTCCCCGTCCTGCGGTCGGGGCGCGGGGCGGCCACCCTCAATCTCGCTCTTGAGCATGGCCGCACCAATGCCGTGCGGTTCCTGCGTTCCGTCCCGGTGCCGATGGATCTTTTCAGCGCCGTGATGCTGGACGACGAGCAGGCCGTGCTGGCGGCGTTGGCCAACGGCGCGTCGATCAACGCCCGCGATCCTGCGGGCCGCACGCCCCTGATCGCGGCGGTCGAGGCGCGCGCGACCAACATCGCGGGCCGCCTGCTGACGATGGGAGCCGATCCGGCGCTGCGTGATTCCTCCAACAGGACGGTGGCCCACGCGGCGGCCGCCGCTGGCGACGTTTCGGTTTTGAGCAGGCTGAAGAACATGGGCCTGCGGCTCGACGAAGCGGACAAGGAATCCGAGACGCCCTTCCAGATCGCCTTGGCCAAACGGCACTGGGCGTTGGCAAAGTGGTTGTTGTCCGAAGGACAGGTTGGAACAAACGGATCGCCAAACGAGATGTTCGAGCGGGCGGTCGAGAGCGGAGACGACCGTCTGGCCCTTCGGCTCTGGTATCTCTTCGGCCAGCAAGGCCGCCTTCCTAAGATCGGCTTCGCGTCCAAACCGCCCGAGGACAAGGCCGACCGGCTGCTGGATCGCATCCGGGCCAAGACGCCGATCTTCTTTCCCGGCCTCTGGACCGCGAAACCGGAGTTGGAGAAGCTCTGGGCCAATGCGGTCCTGGACGACCGGCCATCGGTCCTGGAAACGGCTCTGAAGGACGTGCCCGTCTCCAAACGCCGCGGGTTGTTCCCCGATGAAGCCCTCTTGACGGCGGTTTCGTGCAACCTGACGAACCTCGCCGGCTGGCTCATTGATCAGGGATTCTCCGTCACCGGCGGACCAGTGCCGCCACGCCGTTGGCCGAATGAACCCGGACCTCTCGGCGGAACTCCCATCGGCCAGACGCCCCTGGAAGTCGCCGTGCGCGAACGCCACGCCGAGATGGCGGCGCTGCTCCTTTCGCGCCATGCGAACCCCGAGGTCTTCACGCAGCCCAGCGGCCAGAAGCCGCTTTCGCTCCTGCTACTGACGATCCGTGCCAATGAAGCTACGGCGTGGAGGAAAGCAGCCGTGGACTGCGCGGAACTGCTTCTCGCGGCCGGAGCGAATCCGCTCTCGGAGTCATCGCCCTTTTCCCGTAGCCCGCTCGACGCGTTTACAAGCACGGGGCTCTGGCCGATCAACCGGCCCATCCCGGACGCGCCGCAGTTGGCGGATTCGCTCCTCACCAACTGCGTCCGCTCGGACATCACCAACCGCCTCGGTGAAACGCTCCTCCACTACGCGGCCAAGCTGGAGCGCATCGACGCCATCTCGACGCTCGTCCGGCGCGGAGCGCGTCTCGAAGCAATCGATCGCAGCGGTCGGACACCGCTCCAGACGGCGCTCCTCGCCAACAAACAGAAAACGGCTTGGACGCTTCGCGATCTTGGCGCGTCGGCCGATCTCCTCGCCCTGATCGCGATGGGTGATCAACCTGGGGCGTTCAGGGCCATCAAGGGCGCGCGTCTCGACGCAACCAACGCGCCCGGCGAAACCGCGCTGCATCTCAGTGCCAAATTCGGTTGGACAGAGTTGTCCGATCGTCTGATTGAGGCCGGATCATTGCTTGAGGCGATGCGGAACGACGGAGGCACTCCGCTGACGGCCGCCGTCGAGTCCAGTTCGCTCACGACGGTCGACCTGCTTCTCGCAAAGGGCGCTTCGCCGCGCGGCAGCGCCCTGGGCCACACACCATTGCACGCCGCCGTGGCGACGACGAATGAGGCCGCCGTCCGCAAGCTGGTCTCGCTCGGGGCCAGCCCCCTGGTCATGGACGGGCGAGGGATTTCGCCGCTGGCTTTGGCGCGTGAGATGAAGCTGGCGAAGATCGAAGCCCTGCTCGGCAGCGAGCCGCCGAAAGCGCCCGCCCCGTTGGCTCCCGCCGAAGCGGGCGATGCCGTCGCGACGTTGTTCTTCGCCGCCAAGAACGGGGCGCTCGAAGTCCTCACCCAAGCGGCGAAGACGACCAACCTCGGCGCGGTCCGCAACGAGCGCGGCGAGTCGCTGCTCTGGGTCGTGCTCGCGACGACGAAGGCGAACGTGGCCGGATTTCTCGTCACCAACGGCGTGCCGTTGAACCACCACGACAAGTCGGGCAACACGGTTCTCCACGCGGCCGTCACGGCATCGGGCCACTTTGGCCGCTACGGCATGATCAATCCGACTCCCATCCTCCTGGACCTCGGTGCAGACCCTGCCGCGACCAACCACGCCGGAGCCACTCCGTTGCACCTCGTCCCGTCGTTTCAAGCCGATGAATTCCCTCAGGCGGCGGATCTCCTGAAGGCCAAGGCTCCGCTCGAAGCCGTGGACATCGAGGGCCGCACGCCGCTTCTCGCCGCCATGGCCCGGGGCAACCCCGGGCTGCCGATGCTCCTCCTCAAATCAGGAGCCGATCCGCTCGCCCGCACCAAGTCGGGGAAGACCGCGCTTCACCTCCTCGCGGAAGCGCCTCCCATGCTCAACGGACGGGAAGCTCCGGGATTCACCCGACGCGCCTTCGTCCAGCGCGACGAAGTCATGCGGATGGTCGCCTTGGTCAAGGTTCTCCGCGAAGGCCGCGTGGACATCGCCGCCCAGGATACGAACGGCGACACCGCGCTGCTCATCGCGGCGCGCGCCGGCGGAGGCGTGGTGGAAAGCGCCCTGCTCCGATCCGACGCATCGGTGGGAATCCGCAATAAGGCCGGGGAAACACCGCTGTTCTGGCTGTGCTCGGGCTTCGAGCAGACATCGCCCGATTGGCCCGTGGTCAAAGGTGTCCGCGGCTCAGTCCGGTCCGTCGTCGGCCGACGGGACGCCGCCGCGTTGGAGGAATTCCTCAAGATCGATCCCGCCGTGCTCTTCGCCACCAACGCCGGGTCGTTCACCCTGTTGCGGCAGATCTTCATCACGCCCGAGTCACGACCGCTCCTGCAGGTCGCCGCCAAATACATCGCGGACGCGTGCAAGATCCGCGACGGGGAACCGATGTTCTCGGCCGTCCTGCTCGACGATGCGCGCCGATTGAAGGAGGGGCTTCCGCCCGATGCCGCCACCGACCGGAACGCGGCCCTCTGGATGAACGCCGCCGTGCTTCTCGAACGGACCAACGTCGTCGCCGTCCTTGCCAAGGCGGGCGTTTCCACCGTCGCCGCGACTCCCGGCTACGCGAACTTCCCCGCCATGGCGGAGCGCGCCGGGTTCGATGCCTACGCCAAACTCGCCGGCGGCGGCAGCCGTGAGGATGTCTGGTCGGCGGCGGCCGACGGCGACGCGTTGAAGGTGGCCGCCATCATCCGCAATAGGCCTTCGCTGGCGACCACGACCAACGCTGCCGGTCTCCAGGCGATCCACGTCGCCGCAGCCTTCGGCCGGACGAATGTCGCCCGGGTTCTGTTGGAAAACGGCGCCGACGTAAACGCCTTCGAGAGCCGGCCCGACGGAGGACACCCGCTCCAGATCGCCGCCTATCGGAAAGACGTGGGAATGGTCCGCTGGTTGTCGGACCACGGCGCGCGGGTGAACGCGGTCGGCACCATGGGCAACACCGCCCTGCACGAGGCCGTGGCCATGGCGTCGCCGGAAATCCTAACACTGCTGCTGGACCGGGGCGGCGACCTGTCCATCCGCAACCAGCGCCGGATGAAGCCGGGCGACTTCGGGATGAGCGCCTTTCGCGATCCCAAGGCGCGGGAAGAGATCGAACGCATCCTCGTCAACCACGGCGAGACGTTGAACATGACGCCGCCCATGTCGCCCTTCTTCAACCAACCCCAGGCACCCCGGCCCAAACCGTTGGAGCCGCAGGGCGCGAAGCGTTGACATGGAAACCCGAGCAGCCGAAGCGCGCGATAAGGCCGGTGCTTTCCGCTCGAACCCCGTCGCAGCGACCATCTCCCGGAGCGGAGAAATCAGAAGCTCAGACTCACCTCCGGACTTCGAGCTTCGTCGTTCCGTCGTAGGCCGGCTCCGTCCGCCAAACCCCTAGACGTGGCCAAAACCGTCCACTAGATTCCATCACATGTCGAAAGCAGCCAAAGCTGTGTCCCAGCCTGCGCCCGCCTCGGAGGAACCGTCCTTCGAGCAGGCGCTTTCCCGGCTTGAATCGATCGTTGAATCGATGGAGTCCGAGGAGTTGCCGCTGGAGACGTTGCTGGCCCGCTACGAGGAGGGTTCCAAGCTGGCCAAGGCCTGCCAGAACCGCCTCGCAACGGCGGAGCTGAGGGTCCAACAGTTGGAAAAGAATTCCCAGGGCGACCTAAGCGTCCGTCCTGCCTCGCTCGACACCTCCGCAGAATAAAATCCCCAATATGAGCCGATTCCTCGACATGGTCGACGACCCGTCGCACGTCAAGAAACTGACCCCTGAGCAACTGGTGACCCTCGCCGAAGAAATTCGCGGCGAACTCATCACGAAGCTCGCCAAGAACGGTGGCCACCTCGGCCCCAATCTTGGCGTGGTCGAACTAACCGTCGCGATGCACAAGGTCTTCAGCACGCCGCACGACAAGTTCGTCTGGGACGTCAGCCACCAGGTCTACGTCCACAAGCTCTTGACCGGCCGCAAGGACCGCTTCCACACCATACGCACCACGGACGGCTTGAACGGCTTCGCGCTCCGCACCGAGAGCGAGCACGACTCCTTCGGAGCCGGCCACGCGGGCACGGCCATTTCCGCCGCGCTTGGCATGTGCGCCGCCCGCGATCAGAAGAAGTCGGATGAACACGTCGTCTGCGTCT
The DNA here is from genome assembly GCA_043775315.1 of Verrucomicrobiota bacterium. Classification (GTDB taxonomy): domain Bacteria; phylum Verrucomicrobiota; class Verrucomicrobiia; order Limisphaerales; family CANJSG01; genus CANJSG01. The sequence continues at coordinate 12,124 of JAYVSO010000057.1, read as the reverse complement.
TCGGCGACGCGGCCCTGACCAACGGCGTCTCCTTTGAGGGATTGAACAACATCGCCCACACGACGAAGAAGTTCATCGGCATCCTCAACGACAACGAATTCTCCATCGCCAAGAACGTCGGTGCGATCTCGACCTACCTCGGCAAGCTCACGACCAACCCGCGCTACAACAAGCTCTCGAAGGATTTCGCCCACTGGATCAAGAAGCTGCCCAAGGGCGACGTGGCCATGAAGCTCGGCCAGAAGGCCGAGGAGTTCCTCAAGGGAGCCGCCCAGGCCGTGTCGCTCGAACACACTCCCGGTGCCGGCACCGACGGGCGTGGCGGCCACGGCAGCGCCATCTTCTTCGAGGAGATGGGCATCCGCTACCTCGGGCCCATCGACGGCCACGACCTTCCGCTGCTCATCAGCACGCTGGAATTCGCCAAGACCTTCGACGAACCCATCGTCATCCACGTCCTCACGCAGAAGGGCAGGGGCTTCGAAGCCGCGCTGAAGTTCCCCGAGAAGTTCCACGGCCTCGGGCCCTACAACGCCCAGACCGGCGAAACCCCCTCGGCCAAGCCCGGCTCTGCCCCGATGTGGCAGGAAGTCTTCGGCCGCACGATGGTGAAGCTCTGCCAGAAGGATAATACGGTCGTCGGTATCACCGCCGCGATGCCCACAGGCACGAGCCTTAAGATCCTCGAGCACGCCATGCCCGAACGTTGTTACGATGTCGGCATCGCCGAGGAACATGCGGTTATCTTCGCGGCCGGCATGGCCACGATGGGGTTCCATCCCGTCGTCGGCATCTACAGCACCTTCCTCCAGCGCGCCTACGACTGCATCCACCACGACGTCTGCCTCCAGGACTTGCCGGTCGTTTTCTGCATGGACCGGGCCGGCCTTTCGGCCAATGACGGCCCCACGCACCACGGCCTGTTCGACATCGCCTACATGCGCTGCCTCCCGAACATCGTCTGCATGTCGCCGAAGGACGAAGATGAGCTCCAGGACATGATGTTCACCGCGACTCACCAGAACCATCCCACGGCCATCCGCTACCCCCGCGGCAATGCGGAAGGCGTCGCCATCAAGGACGTCCCGGCGATGCTGGAAATCGGCAAGGCCGAGGTGACCCGGCACTTCGCCAACACCGGCGCCAAGAAGGTCGCCCTCTTCGGTCTCGGCCAGATGCACGGCATCGCCACCAAGGCGGCTGCCGATCTCGCCGCGCTGGGCTACGACGTCGCCGTCATCAATCCGCGCTTCACCAAACCCATCGATGCGGCCACGCACGAGTTCTTCGGCAAATCGGCCGACGTGGTCGTCACCTTCGAGGACCACGTGCTCATGGGCGGCTACGGTTCCGCCGTCATGGAGTTCTTCGGCGACAAACGCGTGACGACCCCGGTCCTCCGAATCGGCTGGCCCGACCAGTTCATCGAACACGCCAGCTCGGTCGACTACCTCCGCAGCAAATATGGCCTGACCAGGGAACACGCGGTCGAGCTCGTTCAGACCGAGCTCGGATCCGCTTCGGACGGATCCAAGCGGGCGGCGGCGGTTGCGTAGTTTGCAACAGTTTCAAAGGGCGGCAGGCGAGAAGCTTGCCGCCCGTTTTGTTTCCGCTTAAACAGTCGGGTCGGTTTGCGGGCGCTGCGAATCCTGCGCCGCGAGTTCCGGTTTTACGTCCCTAGCGTCACGAATCACGTCATGGCCTGCAAAATCTGCGCCGTCCCCCAAGACGACAAAATCATCGCCCGCATGTAATCTTTTGCTCTTAATCTATCGAAACTATTTATGACCAAACCAGCCAACATCACAGTAGCTCACGGTGACGGCATCGGGCCGGAAATCATGGCCGCGGCGCTGCACATCATTCAGGAAGCCGGCGCCCGCCTGAACCTTGAAACCATCGAAATTGGCGAGAAAGTTTATTTGCGCGGCAACTCTGCCGGCATTGATCCTTCCGCGTGGGAATCGTTGCGCCGCACGAAAGTGTTTTTGAAGGCGCCCATTACCACGCCGCAAGGGGGCGGGTTCAAGAGCCTCAACGTAACCACGCGCAAGGCGCTCGGCCTCTACGCAAACGTCCGTCCATGCGTCTCGTATCATCCATACGTCAGCACCAAGCATCCGAAGATGGACGTGGTGATCGTCCGCGAAAACGAGGAGGACGTTTACGGCGGCATCGAGCACCGGCAGACGGTGGATGTGATGCAATGCCTCAAGCTCATCACGCGCCCCGGCACGGAAAAAATCGTCCGCTACGCCTTCGACTACGCGCGCCGCAACGGCCGCAAGAAAGTCACCTGCTTCACGAAGGACAACATCATGAAGCTGACCGACGGCCTGTTTCACAAGGTGTTCGACGAGATCGGCGTTCACTATCCCGACATCGAGAAGGAACATTGGATCGTGGACATCGGCGCGGCGAAGCTCGCCGACACGCCGGAAGTCTTTGATGTCATCGTCATGCCGAATCTTTACGGCGACATCCTTTCCGACGTTGCCGCGCAAATCGCCGGCTCGGTCGGTCTCGCCGGTTCCGCCAACATCGGCATCGAGGCCGCGATGTTCGAGGCCATTCACGGCTCTGCGCCGCGCCGCGCCGGGCAGAACCTCGCAAATCCTTCTGGCCTTTTCCTCGGCTCGATTTTGATGCTCGTCCACCTCGGCCAATACGATGTCGCCGAGCGCGCCCACAACGCCTGGCTCAAGGCCATCGAAGACGGCGTCCACACCTATGACATTTTCAAGGACGGCGTGAGCAAACAAAAAGTCGGCACGAAGGAGTTCGCGCAGGCCGTGGTCGACCGCCTCGGCCAGAAGCCGGAAAAACTCAAGGCCGCCAGCTACGCCGCCGCTGCGGGAATGCCGGAAATCGTCGCCCCGACCTACGTTCGTGCCACCGAGAAAAAAGAACTCACCGGCGCGGATGTGTTCATCGAATTCCTCGGCCGCCCGGAAGCGCTTGCGGCGAAACTGCAACCGCTCGAAGGCGACGGTCTCAAGCTCGAAATGCTCTCCAACCGTGGCATGGCCGTCTGGCCGAAGGGTCATGCCGAGACGTTCTGCGTGGACGTGTATCGCTGCCGGTTCAACCTGCCGCCGGACGCGCCCAAACCGCTCGCGCACAAGGCAATCATCTCGCTGCTTGAACGTGTCACAAACGCCGGTCTGGAATTCTTGAAAATGGAATTGCTATACAACTTCGATGGCAAGCCCGGCTACTCGCTTGGCCAGGGGCAGTGAAATGGGACCTGATCGTTTCGCCCGTGTGTGACATGGAGATCATCTTCAAGAGCGTGAACGGCACTGTTAACTCGAAGAAGGTCACCTACGGTTTCTGGTGCCTCACAGAAGGGGTGGTCTAGATCACGTGCTCGGCCTTCGGCGACAACATAATCGCTCACATGTAGTCTCACATCGGCCGCGACGGAGACAAGGCGGACAATTCAAACGGCGCTTCCGGGAACCGGAAGCGCCGTTTTTCTCAGACAGTTCGAAGGACTATTCCGCCGCTTCGGTCTTCGTCGACGGAAGGAGGAAGCTGAGGCAGAAGCCGATGACAAACACGGTCGTCCCCACGATGGCCGCGCCCAATGCGACCTGATCGAAGGTGGAGCCGGGAAGCAAAGGAGCCACGAAGCTGGTGGTCACGAAGGCGGCCGATGTGCCGATCATGCGACCGCCTACGTTCGTGGCGAAACTACCGCCGGTGGCGCGCAGGTGGAGAGGGAACACCTTCGGTAGGAATTCGCCCATGTAGCTGAACTGGGCCACCGTCATGAAGCCGCATAGGGCGATTCCCCACTGGAACAGCTCGGGGCGGTTTCGGAAGAGATCCACATAGGTGATGACAAAGAGCAGGATGCCGGGGCCGATGAAGAGCCGGAGCAGGTTTCCCCGTGAGATCGCGGTGACCACGAGCACGGCCAGAGCGATTCGTCCCAGCAGGCCGCCAAGTTCCTGCCAGAGCTGGACCTGAGTGCCACGGGCCTTCACCACATTGTCGGCCGGCTCCTGCTTCGCGCGATTGGCGGCCAGCTGTCCGAGGGTTTTCTCGCGATCGAGGACGGCTTTCTTTGCTTCCGGTTTGGCTGCGGTGAGCGTGGTGAGTTCCTGATCCAGAGACGCCAGCGAGTTCGTCAAAGAACCGAGCTGGGCTGATCCCTTGGTTTTGTCGTCGTCAGTGGCCTTGGGGTTTTCGACCGAACGACGGGCCGCGGTGATCCCCTGCCGAACCTTCGCGCGTTTGTCGGCGAGTTCCTTCAATCCGGCAAAGTCGGCCTTTGCCTGGGTGAAGGCGGGCAGGTTTGTCTGCAGCAGCTGGATGTTGAGCGCCTTGGCCTCGTCTTGCAGCGGCTTGAGGGCTTGGCGTTGCTCGACCATGTCAGGCAGGCCCGGGACTATGCGCGTCGGTGTGAGTTGCAACGCACCGAACGCGGCGGCGTAGGCGCAGGCCGACAGCGCGGCGGTGACGAGGGTCGTCCGACGCAGCGCCGGGGAGAACAGTTCTCCGAAGCTCGGACGACGAAGCTTGCCCGACTTGCGGCGCTCCAGCCACACCTGCGACTCGGGCACGAAGGGCAGCAACAGGGCGATGGGCAACGCCGGCAACAGGCCCGTCAGCAGGAGATAACGCCAGGACGCGTGGGCATTGAACGGCTCGGCCAGCGGCAGTGCCGGCAGGCTGTTGGCGTGGGCGATGATCCAGACGTTCACGCCGGTCACCATCAGGCCGCCGATGGAAGCGAACGCCTGCGTCCAGCCGAGCGCCTTTTCCCGCTGCTTCTTGTCCGGGAAAAGTTCGGCCAGCCAGGTAATGGCCGCGACGAACTCCACGCAGACTCCGACGAACGTGGCCGACCGGAAGAAAACAAACTGCTCGATGGTCGTGCTCATCGCTGCCGCCGCCGGAGACAGCGAATAAAGCGCGATGCTGGCGCCGAGAACCGTCTTGCGCCCGAAGCGGTCGGTCAGCCATCCGCCCAACAGTCCGAACACGCCGCCGCACAGCGCGGTGATCCAGAGCATCTTCCCGAGCCACTCGGTCACGATGGGATTGTTGGCCGGGAGTTGGAGAAGTTCGGCGACGGCCGGACCGCCGATGAGCGGGAACATCAGCAGCTCGTAGGTGTCGAACGCGAAGCCGATGGCCGCGATTAGGATCACCAGCCATTGGGTGAACGAAAGTCCACGGCTTGCAGGAGAGGAATTCATGCGGGAGGGAGATAATACGTAGACGTGTCAATTTTCAACCACGACGTTTTGCGAGATGATCGGCCCGCCGAGAGGTGGCTTACAGCAAACCGGCTTTGTGGAGGAACGCGTCGATGTCGGCGCGCGATGCGTTGAGTTTGGCCGCGTCGCGATAAAGGTCCGCGAAGTCCACGGGATACCAGTTGCCGCGGGCTGGATTGAAGAGGCCGATGACATTGAACGGCTCGACCAGGCGGCGAATGTCGGCAACGAGAGCCCCGTTCGGGCTGCCGTTCCGCGCGCGATGGCAGCAATCGAGCAGTCCGGCGCGGAAGACTTCGTGGCCACGAAGAAAGAATCCCGGAGCCAGATCACTCCGGCCGATCCGCTTGGCCGATTCCAAAAAGCTGGCCGCCGCAAAGTAGAGCATGGTCAACGCGGTGAACGTTCCGAAGTCGTTCATCCGCGCGAAGAGGGCCGAGACGAGTTCCTCCACCACGGCCAGATCGGCAAAGGTCACTCGGCCGTAGGACGCGAGAGTTTTCGGACTTGGCGGACCGTCGCGGAGCTGCCGGCCCAGCAGCTGGATTCCCATCAGCGCCAGAGGAAAGCCGGAGGACAGCAATGGATCGATGAACCCGACAGCCGACGGAAGCATGGCCCAACGTTCGCCCACGATTTCCGAGGAACGGAAACCGAGAGACGGCGCATAGATGAATGGCCGGATCGCCTTCGCCTGGCCGAACTGCTGGCCGATGGATGGAAAGCGTTCGAGCATGCGACGCCACGCCGGCTCGCCGTCGGCCAAACGGAGCTCCTTCGCCAGCTCGGGGATGACCGAGACGCCCGCGCTGGTGATGCCGTTGTTGAAGCGCAGGACCCACATCCATCCGCCGTCGAAGACGTGATGCAGCGCCGCATCATCGGGAGGGTAGGGCAGGCTTCCAGCCTGCCCTACCTTGAACTCAACCCACCGTCCAACGTCGGTGAAGTGGCTGAAGAGCGCCTGCGTCTTGGGCAGGTTCGGAAAGGAGTTTTCCTTCAGGCCAAGTTGCCGATGGAGGAAGCCATTCGGTCCGGTGGCGTCGACGAGAAACGCCGCAGTCCACGTTACGCTCGTGCCTTGGTGTTGGCCTGAAAGTTTGATGCCGGTCGGGGTTAACTCCGGTTTCGTCAGCTCCACGTCCTCCACCAGTTCGACGCCCAGCTTCACCGCCTCCTGTGCGAAGAACTGGTCGAAGTCTGGGCGATACCAATGCGTGTCGGCGACCTCGTCGTTCGGGCTGGCGGCGACGAGCAATTCGTTCGAGCGGTCTTCGCGCGCGGTGAATGTTCGCCCCGCAGTATGGTGGTAGAAGCTGAAGCCGCGTTTTAGACCGCAGCCGATCTGCGGGTAGGTGCGTTGCCACGGCCCCCAGGCGGTCAGCGGCAGGAGCTGCGGCAGATCGAATTCGGCGGCGATTTCCTCCAGCAGCAGGTTGGCGATCGGGGTGCTTGATTCGCCGATGGCGAAGCGCGGGTGCTTGGACCGGTCGAGCAGCAGCACTCGATGTCCGAGCCGGCGCGCGATCATCGCGAGGAGCGATCCGGAAAAGCCGGAGCCGACGATGGCGATGTCGAAGTCGTGCTGCATCAAGGTCCGGTCAACTTGTCCGGACGGACTCTTTTCGCAAATGGTCATGCGCGATGCGGCGGGCTTCTTCGAGGAGAACGCGGTCCATGAGGAGATCGCCGAACCGCAACTTCGGCAGGCCGCTTTGCTGCTGGCCGACGAGGTCGCCCGGGCCGCGCAGCATCAGGTCTTCCTCGGCAATGCGGAAGCCGTCGGTCGTGGATTCCATGATCTTCAGGCGCTGCAACGACTCGGCCGTCTTCGAGTTGGCCACAAGGATGCAGAAGGAATCGTGGCCGCCGCGACCGATGCGCCCCCGGAGTTGGTGAAGCTGCGCGAGGCCGAACTGCTCGGCGTTCTCGATGACCATGACGGTGGAGTTCGGCACATCGACGCCGACCTCGATCACGGACGTGGCGAGCAAGACCTGGATGCGGTTGTCGCGGAAGGCTTCCATGACGGCGTCCTTCTCCTCCGACTTCATCCGGCCGTGGACCATTCCGACGCGCCATGGGCTGAGGATGGGTTTGAGCTTCTCGGCTTCCTTTGCTACGGCCTTCACGCCGGCCGCGGTGTCCTCCTCCTCTAGCCGCGAGTAGACCACGTAGGCCTGACGGCCCTCCTTGAGCTTCTGGCGGATGAAGTCCCAGACCTTGGGAAGGCTTTTGCCGTCGCGGACAAAGGTCCGGATGCGCCCGCGACCGGGCGGAAGTTCGTCCAGCACCGAGACGTCGAGATCGCCGTAGAGCGTCAGGCCCAGCGTGCGCGGAATGGGCGTGGCGGTCATCACCAGCAGGTGCGGGTAACGTCCCTTGCGCAACAGAGCCTCGCGTTGGGCGACGCCGAACTTGTGCTGCTCGTCGATGATGACGAGGCCGACCTTCTCCATCGCGAACCCTTCCTGCACGAGCGCGTGCGTGCCGATGACAACGGCGCCGTGGGCCTTGTTGCGCGGTTTGGAACCGCCACCGAACGCCAGTTCACCCATCACGCGCTGCGCATCGGCGGCTGTCTTGATGCTGCCGGTTTGGAGCGAGACGGGAATCCCTAGCGGCTCGAAGCCGTTGCGCAACGTGCGCGCGTGCTGCTCGGCGAGGATCTCGGTCGGTGCCATGAGCAGGACATTGTAGCCGCTCTCGATGGCCATGAGCGCGGCGCAGGCGGCGACGACGGTCTTGCCCGCTCCGACATCGCCTTGCAGCAGACGACGCATGGGAACCTTGCCGCCGAGGTCGGTGCGGATTTCGCGGAGCACGCGGGTCTGCGCGCCGGTGAGCTGGAACCGAAGGCGCGCGAGGTAGGGGCGGATGAGTGAGTTATCGCCTGCGCACGGCAGGGGAACGGAGTTGCGCTCCAGCTTGATGCGGCGGCGTTGGATCTGGAGCTGAAGATCGAGGAACTCGTCCATCGCCAAACGACGACGCCCCTGCTCCTCGTCGCCCGGCACTTCGGGGAAGTGGAGTTTGCGAAGAGCGGTTTCGCGGTCGCACCAGCTTTTGCCGAGGATGGCCCGTTTCTCATCGGGGACTTTGCCACGAACAAACTCCAAGGCCCGCCACATCGCCGAACGCACCGAACGCTGCGGCAATCCTTCGGTCAGCGGGTAGATCGGGGTGATGCGGTTGATGTGGATGAAGAGCTCGTCGCCGGCCTCGATGACTTCGGTCTCGGGATGGTCGATGGACTTGGGTTTCTTCGCGCCGACCTTGCCGTAGATGAAGAGTTCATCGCCGGGCGCGAAGACCTTTTCCATGAACGGCAGGTTCCACCAGCGCAGGTAGAGGCGCCCGGAATCGTCCTCGACGATCACCTCCACGACTGAGCGCGAACTCTTGGCCCAACGCTTCAAGCCGGCGGCGACGACCTTGCCGCGCGTGGTCGCGGCTTCACCGGGTTCCAGCTCGGCGATCTTCTTGGAGTGTCGCCGGTCCTCGTGGCGACGCGGCCCGTGCAGCAGCAGGTCGCCGATGGTGTGGATGTCGAGCCGGCCCAACTGGAATGTGCGTTCCGGCCCGACGCCCCAGATGGTGGCGACAGGCAGATCAAGCGGGGAACTGGCGGCAGCCGGATCGGGCACAGCGGCAGTTACAACAGGGAATGGTCCATTGGCCAGCCTGACTTTGGAACATCAGGCCGGTCGTTCCGTCGAGAACGCGACCGCATGGCGGTCCTGGCTGCGATATCCGGAGCCCGTTGAACGGGATCGTCCCGGCCGACCAGATCGGCATCGGGGTTTCTCAGCGACCGTCGTCGAGCTTGAGCCGGCTCTTGGTGAAGATCTCGGTGGGGTTGGAGGATGGGCTGGGGCGGGGCTTGTCGGCCTTCTGCTGCGCGCGCAGGTCGGCGAGGGTGTCTTCCATGCGCTGCGCCCAGCCGGCCAGTTCCGATTCCAACAAACGTTCGGTGGCGTCGACGACACGCTGGATGTTCCGTGGAAGGCGTCGGGCGATGGGCGGGAGCTGTTCCCACCATGTCCGGAGATTGTCGAGCTCCTCGGCCATCTGGTTGAAACGGATGAGCGAGCGTTCCATCTGCGAATAGTGCAGGAAATTGCCGAGAGCCGTCGCCAAGGTCGTGGTCAGCGCGATCCAGATCTCGCCGTTCAAGGCGGCGAGAATCGTGCCGATGCCGCCAATCACGACGATCAATGTCTGAACGACCTGCAGCTGTTTGCCGAGCTGCCCGGCGCGGCGTCGGAAGTAGGCGAGCTGCTCCTCGACACGCACCTTGATGTAGAGCTCCGCATGGATCGGGCAAAAACCGTCGTCGCCGTCGACGATCGTGGGCGGGCTCCTCCGGAGCGGCGGCGCCATCGACGTGCGGTTGATCTCGGTCTGCATGAGCCGATTGCTGATCGTTTCGAGACGGCGCTGGAAGAGTTCCTCGGGCGTTTCCTGGCCGATGCGGCGCACGCCTCCGGCGCACGCCTGCACGCGGTATCGGTAAATTTCGCGACGGACGGATTCGGCGCTGCTGCGGGTCAGGATCCAGCGGTTGCCTGGCCGGAAGCGGTTCGACAACGCGATCAGGATGGCGCCCAGCACCGGCAGGGCGATCAGCGGATAACGCATGGCGGAAACGGTCAAGGCCATCCACGCCGGCGCCTCCGGTCCGAACCGGAGCCGCGCCATTTCTACCTGCTGCTGGCCCACGGCCAGCAGCACCGCCACGACGCCGACGGCGAGCACCGTGGCCTGCATCCGGTTGAAGTCGCGTTGGAACCGGCCCGCGTTGTGGTCGTAGAGGAGGAAGCGCTTCCAAGCTTCCTCGAGCAAAGCACGGCTCCCGGGCCGGGAAAGGAGAAGCTGCTCGAAGTCGTCCGGCGATCCGTCGATCGAGAAGAGGCGGATGTTGCCGTCGGAAAGGATCTCCGACAGCGCCTGGTCGGGAATGCGCTCCGGCACCTCGTCGGCCAACCCGGCGATTTCGTCGGCTAGCCGGCCGCTGCCTTCGAGGATCAGGATCGGCCATCCGCGGCGCACGCATTGCAGGACCTCGTTCTTCGCGATGGATCCACCGTTGACCAGCAGCACTTGCACGGGGGCCTTGCGGGCATAGGCGGCGACGATCTCGATCAACCACGAAGTCTCGTCGCCCCAGTCCTTGCCGGGTGTGAGGACGAAGTGCGAATGGTTGGGTTCGAGCGGGCTCCCGTCGATGACTTGATCTTTTCCGGGGCCGCCCGGGTAGATCAACTTGGCCTTCGGGGAAACGCCGAGCAGGGGAGTCAACCGCCCCCGATCCGCGACGGCCTCGCCAAGCAGTTGCATCACGCCGGAACTGGTTCCGCCGTCGATGACGAGCATCTGCGATTCACCCGCGGCCCGGGCGACGACGCGGCTGAAGAGCGGGGCCAGCCGGCGCATCTGCGAATCGTCCATGCCGCGCGCACCGCCGACGACAAGCAGGACGGACTTGGGCTGGAACAAATTCAGCGCGGCGATGATCCGCTCGGGGGCCGTGTTCGGTTCCGGAACGACGGCGAGGGCCTCGACACCGTTGGCAAAGCGGATCGCCTCCTGGGCGGGAGTAGGGTGGGGATTCGAAGTGGCGGACATGCAGGGGTCTCCGGTTGGGCGAACGCCGCAAAGTAATCAGCCGCGCCGCCGGGGTGCAATGCCGGCTATCGGAAGCTCTCGGCTTGCCAACGCAGGGCTTCAAAACCTTCTCAGCTACGCAGTGTGAAGGAGACTGTTTGCATCAACAGGAAATCCTGCCGCGTTAAGTTCTTGGACCACTTTCCATTTCCATGCCCCGGATGGGTCGACCTCTGTGTAGAGAACTCCCAAATAGTCCGAAGGGAGTTCGACACCTTTGGAATACAATGCAAGGACTCGGGATCTTCCAAGTTTGCCGTGAAAATAGCCTAGTTCGAGGAGCACGTTCTGACGGGCACGCGGATTCTCCGGAGACCCTGTCTTGATCGATCGGCCGACATCATCCGGCGTTAGGAGTGCTATCGCGAAAGACACGTTCGAGTGCCTCTCGAACTTCTCGACGATTGTTTGGCTCTCGTCAGCTTGTTCGTGGAGGACGATTGGTTTGAGCTTCAGTTGTTCGAGAAGTCGGGCAACTTCCACTTTTAGGCCCGTGTCGTGTCCGTGGACCACGAAGACCTTCTTGTTCTCGGTAAGAACGGCTGAGGACAGAGCATGGGCCTGACCCGAATTGCTTTGCCCTTCTTCATGCATCTGCCTCGTTACTTCTTCGTTAAGCGATTCGAGTATTCCGCGAGCTTTCGTTGTGCCGTTTAGAAAGATTCGCTTGTGATCTTCTGTGCTTAAAGAAGCCGGAATCTTGTCTCCTTCAAAATCGATCTCTTCAAATTCACGCAATGAATGAGACTGTTCTCCTTCGATTTGCCGAATTGTTCGAAGGCAGTCTTGTTTCCATTTAGCAAACTGAGTGGAGCTTCGGTCTGCCCATCCTGGGATGCTCAGAAGAGGGGTAATTCTTGTCCAAGCGTCCTGACCTGACAGGTGTTTCATTTCTTCGAAGCCTGTGGTCTAGGATCACTCCCACTCGATCGTGCCGGGCGGCTTGCTGGTGAGGTCGAAGACCACGCGGTTCACGCCCTTCACTTCGTTGGTGATGCGGAGGGAGATCTTCTCCAGCAGGTCGTAGGGCAGGCGGACCCAGTCGGCGGTCATGCCGTCCTGACTTTCCACGATGCAGTCCACCTCGCCGACCGTCATCATCGCGCCATGGGCGCCCATATGGGCCGGCGGTGCGGCGTAGGGATCGGCGACCGCCGGGGCGGTGCCAACCGGCATGGTGCTCATGTCATGCGTCGCCATGCCCTGCGCCAGCGCGGCGCTGGCCA
>JAYVSO010000056.1:0-21541 GCA_043775315.1 Verrucomicrobiota bacterium | reverse complement strand
GCAGGGTTCAAAGCCGTTTCCCGCCGGCCGTTGTCAAGCATCCGCACCCTCTTTATCGCCTCCTACACGACCGGGCCATTTCTCAGACAGGCTCTGAGGCCCTAAGGACCTGAAAAAAGTAACTGGCAGACCAACCTACTCCCTGAAGCGCTTCTTCAACCAGGGACTGAGGAACACCCCAGCCTGCAATAATCTGAATGTCGCCAGGCTCATGATACTGAGCCCATAGCGGGTGCACTGCGAAACGTTCCCACGACAACTCCCTTTCATGGAGTAGTTCAAAATTCATTCGCTTGGAGAGATGAGCCTCACAGAAACCAGTAGCCAGTTTTCGCCCAGCCATCAAATTTTGTAGCCGTCGTCTCACTCACTGTCGTTCTCACCGCATCTTCTCCCCATCCAACCACACCCCGCGCACGCGGAACTTGTCGTCGAACCAGACGAGGTCCGCGCGCTTGCCTAGTTCGATGGAGCCGAACTCGTCCGCGCGGCCGAGTTGGCGGGCGGGATTGAGCGAGGCCATCCGCACGGCATCCACCAGCGGCAGGCCGGCGAGTTCCACGGAACGGCGGACGGCTTCGATCATGGTCAGCGTGCTGCCGGCCAGGCCGGAGTTGTTGTCCAGCACGGCCGTCTCGGGCGTGACGTGGGCCTTGATGGCTCCGAGCTGGAAGCATGTTCCCGGCTTCAAGCCCGCGCCGGCCGTCGCGTCGGTGATGAGGCAGACGCCGTCGCGGCCCTTCGCGTTGAAGAGCATCTTCATCAGGGTCGCGGGCACATGCACGCCGTCGCCGATCAGCTCGCAGATGATCTCCGGATGCGCTAGGGAGAACTCGATCATGCCGGCATGGCGATACGGCCCGCTGCGCACGACGGTGCTCATGGCGTTGAAGGTGTGCGTGGCCTGGTTCAAGCCGGCCTTGAGCGCGGGCACGAGCGCCGGTTCCAAGGCATCCGTGTGGCCGCCGCTGGCGATGATGCCGCGTTTGCGGAGTGCGCGGATGAGTTCCAACGCGCCGGGTTCCTCGGGCGCGAGCGTGAACTGCGTGACCAGCTTTCCGAAGGCGAGGTAGCGGCTCCATTCCCGCCGCGTCGGCGGACGGATGAACGCGGGGTCCTGCGCGCCGGCGCGGGCCTTGGAGATGAAAGGGCCTTCCACATGCACGCCCACGATGCGCGCGCCGCCGAGGGACTGGTTGTGGAAGGGCTTCACCGCGTCGAGCACGCGGAGGATGTCAGGCTCGGGCGCGGTCAATGTGGTCAGCGTCAGCGACGTGGTGCCACCGCCGAGGTGGAACTCCGTGATGGCGCGGAAGGCCTCGGGCGTGGCCTCCATCGTGTCCCGGTGGACGGCCCCATGGATGTGGAGGTCGACGAAGCCGGGCGAAAGGAAACCGCCCTTCAGGTCGATGTCGCCGCGTTGTTTCGCCTTCACGGGTTGGGTCGAAACGGCGGTGATCTTTCCGTCCTGAACCTCCACGGTTCCGCGCAGGACGGCATCGGGCAGGATGAGGCGGGCATGGGTGAAGCGCATGGGCGAACGTTGGCCGCGAAGAGCCTTTCTGCCAATCCTCAAACGCGGCGTCGCAAGACCGCCCGATACAGCTCGGCCATCTCACGGGCCTGGCGTTCGCGGGAGCAATGCTCGGTCGCGTAGACGCGCGCGGCGTTGCCCATGGCGGCGCGGGATTCCGCGTCGGCGGCGAGCGTGCTCATGGCGGAGGCAAGCTGCGGCACATCGGCCGGAGGCACGAGGAAGCCGTGGTCGGGTTCGCGGAAGGCTTCGGGAATGCCGCCGAGCTTCGAGGCGATGACGGGTTTGCCGCAGGCCATGGCTTCCCAAAGCACGAGCCCAAGCGCCTCGGTGCCGACAGCCGGGTGCACGAGCACGTCCATCGCGTTCATGGCCGTGGCGATCGCGTCCGTGAACGGGATGATCCGCACCCTTTCCGCGAGGCCCAGCTTGGCGATCCGTTCCTCCAGCAGCGACCGCATGCTGCCTTGGCCGATGATCCAGAAGCGGGCTTCGGGATTCCGTTTGAGCACCAGCCACGCGGCCTCGACGAATTCCAACTGGCCCTTGCCGCGCGGCAGACCGAATGCGCCGACGACGGCGAAGACTATGTTTTCAGGACTGGAGCCGTGTTGCTGACGAAAGTTCAGCGCGGCTTCGTTGGAGACGGTGTGGAACTTCGCGAGATCGATGCCGCCGTAGATGCGATGGATGCGTTGCTTGGGACCGGAGAATCCGGGCAGGAGCAAATCACGGACGTGGTCAGAGACGGCGACCAGCGCGTCGACTCCACTCAGGAGGAATATCCGGCTCGCACGGCTCGGCAAGGAGGCCAGATGCCGCGTGACGACGACGGCCGGGCGTTTCCCTGACAACTTGGCGGCGATGACGGCCGGCCAGTAGTCGCGGCCGTGGTGCGAGTGGATGACCTGGAAACCTTCCGACTGGATCAAGCGCCTCAGTTGCAGGATCAACTTCGGCTTGGACTTGGGTTTCACATGGCGCACGGCGAATCCGGCGTCGGCCATCTGTTTGGAACAGCGCCGGCCTTCCGGACACGCGGTGGCGACGATGTGGCCGAGCGCGCCCAGGCCGAAAGCGAGTTCCATCGTCTGGTTGTCCGTGCCGCCACCGTTGAAAACAGTGTTCAGTTGAAGAATGCGGAGCGGCGGAGGGTTCATCGGGCTCCTTTCCGCATTTCGCGGAGCATCGTGTATTTCCAGAAGACTTCGCGCGCGACGATGCGGGCGATCTTCCAACCCTGCCGGCCGTCGAGAAATCCTCGCCGCAGGATGTAGAAGCGCAGCCACCGGAAGGCGGCGCGGGAAACGGGCGCGAGCGGGTTGGCGGAGCGGCCGTTCTCGAACTGCGTCTCGGCCCAGAGCCGGGCGTATTTGTGGGCGCGGGCCACATGGTCGGCCTCGTCGCGAAACGAGTGGTGATGCAGCTCGCCTTTCAGCTCCTGCACGCTTCCTTGAAGGACGAGGCGTTCATGCACCTTGCCGCCCTCGAAGCGAGCGAGAGACCGACGAAACAGCCGCGTGAGTCGGTCGGGATACCAGTCGCCGTGGCGGATCCAGCGGCCTTCGTAGAGGACACAGCGCGGCACCGAGAAACCTGCGACGGATGGCTCCGTGGTGCCGGAGCGGATGGCGGCCACTTCGGCGCGGAGCTGCGGCGAGAGTTCCTCGTCGGCATCGATGCTGAAGACCCAGTCGTGGCCGGCGAGCGATAGGACGTGGTTCTTCTGGCCGACGTAGCCGAGCCAGTCCTGATGCACGAACCGCGCGCCGTGGCTGCGGGCGATGGCTTCGGTGCGGTCGCGGCTGCCGGAATCGACGACCACGATCTCGTCGGCCAAGCCCGCGATGCTCTTCAGGCAACGGTCGAGGTTCTCCTCCTCGTTCAGCGTGATCAGGCAGAAGGAGATCTTCATCGCGGCCTCCGTTCCGCCGCCTCCTGTTCGAGGATGGCGAGCGTCTCGTCGACATTGCGGGCGAGGTCGATGGACGCGGTGTCGAAGGTGATCCGCGTTCTCCGGTCAATCCATTGGGCGATGGCTCCGGCGAGCGCGCCGATGTCCGACGGGTTCGCCACGACCGAGCCGCTGACGCCTTCCTGGAGCACTTCACCCGCGCCGTTGAACGCGCTCGTCACGACGGGAACTCCGGCCGCCAGCGCCTCGAAGACGACGTTGGCTGACGGCTCGTAGATGGGCGGAAAAACGAGGAGGTCCGCAGCAGCGTAGGCATCGGCGAGGGCGTCGGTCGTGCCGCCGAAAATCACATTGGCCGGTGCGGAAGGAGCCTTGCCTTTGCCGAGGACGAGGAGCTTCACCGGTTTGCCGGCCAGCAATGGATGCGCGAGCGCCTGGATGGCGAAGACGAGTCCCTTTCGTTCCCAGCCGCTGCCGACGAAGAGCAGCAGCCGCTCATCCGGAGCAATGCCGAAGCGTTTCCTGAAGACAGAACGGTCGCCGCCTCGGAGTTGGGTGGTCTCGACGCCGTTTCGGACGACGTGGATGCGTTCGGCCGGGAACGGGAAGTTCCCGAGGATCTCGTCGCGGACCATGAGCGAGTTGACGATGACACGGCCGGTGCGCGTGGGATCGAACGTGGCCGTCTCCAGCGCCTGCATGGTCCGGTGAAACGCGCCGCGCCCGATGAAGGGCCGCTTCCACCACGGGCTGAATTGCCGGCGTCGTTCCAGCCAGACGCGATGGACGCCATCGCCCGCACGATAGACGTCCTGGCGGAGCGTGCGTTCCAGGCTGAAGACGCAGTCGAAGCACTCCTTGGCCGCGAGCGTTTCCGCCGCTTCGGCGAAACGCGCCGGACGCCTGGCGCGTGATCCCTTCACGGTGATCGGATGCAGGCGGACGCCCTCGGCCAATCCATCCCACGCCTCCGCTAGCAGATGCACGTCGTGGCCGCGGGCCAGCAGGGCGCGCATCAGCCGGTCGGCGTAGCGTTCCGCGCCGCCGATGGCCGAGCCGCGTCTGCGGATGAGGGCGATCTTCATTCGGCCGGACGCGCGCGCGTTACTTCACCGCCTTGAGCACCACGTAGAAGACGTTCGCCGGGAAGATGAACCCGAGATGCCGCTCGTAGAAGCCGGGGAAGAATTTCCCGATCCAGCCCATGCCGCACACGTAGGTGAAGTCGTCGAAGAAGATCTCCGAGGCGACCTTCTCGAAGCGGCAGTTGTAGGCCTCGTTCTTCGGATGGAAGTAGTCGAACGAACCTTCGGTGAAGAAATGGCAATGCTGCCAATGCCGGTAGGCCTCGCACCAGGTGTAGTGCGGGCACTCGATGAAGAGGAGGCCGCCGGGCTTCAGCAGGCGGTAGAATTCCTCCATCACCTTGTCCGTGGGCAGGAGGTGCTCCAGCACGTGCGAGCAATGGATCGCGTCGGCATGGTTCTCGGGGAAGGGATATGGGAAGGTCAGCAGGTCATGGCTGACATCGCGCTGCACGTCGTCGGTGGCGATGGACACCTTGCGGGTGTCGACGCCGATGGAGCCGGGCAGCTTGCGGCGGCCGCAACCGATATCGAGGACGACCTTGTCCTTCATCTGCTCGACGAAGGAGGCGCGACGGCGCTTGACCGTGGGAAAGAGTCTCATGCTGCCCCGACGCTAGAACGGCCAAGGGCTTCCGCGCCAGCGTTTGTCTGGGCTCACTCTCGGAGCACCGGAGCCAATGCTTCTCCGAGGGCTCTACCCAAGAGGGGGGGGACTGCATTACCAATTTGTTTAACGATTTGGGAACGGTTTCCTGCGAAGCGGAAATCATCATCAAAAGATTGGATTCTTGCGCCCTCACGGGGCGTTAGGGCTCGGTCGCAGAATGGATGGATACATCGGTTTGATGCAGGATGAACAAAGTTTACCGTAATTGTGACGCTAGTCATATCGCCGTCGAGTCGACTGTAAGATGAAGAGAATCCGCTGGAAATTAGGTGGCTGGGGATAGACTTAATATTTTTACCAGAATGACGAATGATTTCGAGCATTTTTGGGCTATGAGCAGTTGATGAATGCAGATCCAGGTGAGCAGAGTCATTTCTGCGCTCTTGTTGATAGTCAGTGAAAGTAGGGCGGTCGTAGGCCGTGGCCGTTTCGCCAGATGAGATTGCCGGAAGATCGCCAATCGCATCGTTCACGGTCACCGCTGGGGCCAATCTAGTTACTGCAAATAGATCGTCTTCCTCGGCTAACAGCATCTTCCTCTTGTTCTTGTGGCCAATGGTGCTGCCATCATTTCGGTGAGTTGGTTCTGGAAACACAACCCGAGCGCCTCTTTGAAAACCCACAAGAATCAGCCGTTCGCGGCGCTGGGGAACTCCGAAAGTAGCTGTGTTTAATATTCTCCATTCACAATCGTAGCCCAAATCAGCAAAGCACTCTTCAATCTGTTCTATGGTTTCGCCATTTCGGTGGGTTGCCAGACCAACAACGTTCTCCATGACTAAGCCGCGAGGACGAAACCAATTCACGAAGTTAGCAAACTGTTCAAAAAGCGAGTTCCGAGGATCATCCTCTGTGGATGAGCGAAAAGGGCGAATGGATGAAAACCCCTGACACGGAGGGCCTCCAATAATCAAAGCCAACTGCCCGCGCCTAACACGAAGCTGTTCGCTGATGTCAGAGCACCGAACAGTTCTAATGTCTTCGCAGAGGCCAAGGGCGTTGGGGTTGTTTAGCCGAAACGTTTCGACAGACGTCGGTAACACATCGATGCCAAAAACGGCTTCATAGTCAGCGTTTCTTGATTTCGTGAAGCCGTCCGAAAAGCCACCAGTGCCGCAAAAAAGATCGAAGATCTGCATTCGGTGGAGACAATTGTCTCATCTATTCTAGGGCGTCAAATGTGAATCTTTGTTGGATGCCAGAACGTGACCAAGCCGAGAAGATAACTTTAGCCGTGGTTGAGCTTCTTGCGGCTGAAAGAAAGCGCCTTGGTCTAACCTACGAACAGCTGGCAGCGTATGCGGGATTGGATAGATCCACCGTGGCACTTTGGGAAAGAGGGGAAAGGTCACCCGGATTGAACGTCGTTCTGAAAGTTTGTCAGGCAATCGGCATTGAGCTGTCAGCGCTCCTAATCCAAGCCGAAGCGAAGGTTTCAGGTTTGCCAAGCCGCTCGACTCCTAAGCGACCGCCACGAACGCTGCGCGACACTGATTTCCTCAACCAAGCTGCCTTAGAAGCTGTTACCGGCCTCAAGTCTTCAATGCTTCGCGCCGGAATCGATCACTGTCACCAGACTCTAGATATCATCGATTTTCAGCTGCAACTCCATGGGGCAAGGCCAATTGCAAAACTGGTCGAACTTGCGAATCTGTCTTCAATGATCGGAAACATCCTTGCTGAGGGAATCGCGGCAAGCTCAGGGGGCATCTACGAGCGTAATACTCCTCATACCTATCCCGATTTGATTCCACTGGGATCGTCTTCTGTAGCCTTGGAGCTCAAAATTGCCTTAGAGACAAACAAGCCAAAGGGGCACCTCCCTAAACCTGGAGTCTACCTAACTTTCCGATACGTGTTGTGCAGCAAAGATGGGGAATTCGTGCGGGGCAAGAATTCACGAGGAGACACGGCATACATTTGGGAAGCAAAGGTTGGACTCCTCACAATAGACGACTTCGACCTCAGCAATACGGAAGGAGATTCAGGGAAAACCGCAGTCGTTAAGACGGCGGCGTTTGACCGAATGAGCTTGGTCTATTTCAACCCAAGTTTGATGGCTTACGGACGAGCGAGAAATGGCTATCCCGTCGGCTAACTCCTTTCCCAGATGTTTGTCCCTGTCCGCGCACTTTGACTATCCGGTATTTTTTTAGGATTCAGGCTTTCCGATTTACTTTGAGGATTTCAGGGAGGATTAACTTGCCCGTGCGCTGTCCATCGACAAACCGTGAGGCCGTCAACAAACCTCTGCACCCACTGGATACAGAGCAGAGCACATTCGGTTGTCGCAGGGCTGAACCAGTTTTATGCAAATATGCTGAGTTGTCCGCAGTTTGCGCTTGGGTTCGCAAAGATTCCATCTGCCTTCAACCACCTAAAGGATGGCCGAAGCGCTTCTTGAAGCTGCTGGCTGCAAAAGCCTGAAATGCCTTGGGTAGTCAGACAAAGGACGGTGGCGGAGAAGAGGCGGTGCCGGTCCGTCAGGTCCAGCGGCAGAACGGCGCCTGTCGCTCCTCCGGCGCTCGGATTCCGGTTTGAAGGCGCTTCCCATGAAGCGGCCTTCGACCTCCGAAACCTTGGGCTTCCCCGTCCGGCTTGGCGGGTCGTAGGCTGGTGCCATGTCTGACAGCAACGCCATCGGCGTCATCGGGCTCGGCTATGTCGGTTTGCCGCTCGCGCTCCTCTTTTCGCGGGCCGGTTCCCGCGTGCTCGGGTTCGACGTCGATGCCGCCAAGGTGACCGCGCTCAACGCCGGCGAGAGCTACATCCTGCACATCCCGTCCGACGGCATCGCCGCCGCGCGCAAGGCCGGCTTCGAGGCCACGGCCGACTTCGGCCGCATCGCCGAATGCAGCGAGGTCATCATCTGCGTGCCCACGCCGCTCAAGAACGGCCGTGAGCCGGACATCTCCTACATCGTCCAGACCGGTCTCTCCATCGCCCCGCATCTCCGGCGCGGCGCGCTGGTGGTGCTGGAGTCCACGACCTATCCCGGCACGACGGACACCGAACTGCGCGAGGTGCTGGAGAAGGGTTCCGGCCTGAAGGCGGGAATGGATTTCCACCTGGCCTTTTCCCCCGAACGCGAAGACCCCGGCAATCCCCAGAGCAAGGTCGCGGAGATCCCAAAGGTCGTCGGCGGATTCACTCCCGCCTGCCGCGACCGCGCCATGGCCACCTACGGCCGGGCCATCAAGCGGCTGGTGCCCGTCGCGAGCTGCCGCATCGCCGAAGCGGTGAAGCTCACGGAGAACATTTTCCGCGCGGTCAACATCGCCATGGTGAACGAGCTGAAGGTCGTCTACGACGCCATGGGCATCGACATCTGGGACGTGATCGAGGCGGCGAAGACCAAGCCGTTCGGGTTCATGCCGTTCTATCCCGGGCCCGGTCTGGGCGGCCACTGCATCCCCATCGATCCCTTCTACCTGACGTGGAAGGCGCGCCAATACGGCCAGCACACGCGCTTCATCGAACTCGCCGGCGAGGTCAACACCGCCATGCCGCGCTACGTCGTCGAGCGGCTGGAGAAGGCCCTTGGTTCGTCCGGCAAGAAGCTGGCGGGCGCGCGCATCCTGCTGCTCGGCATCGCCTACAAGGCCAACGTCGATGACGACCGCGAGAGCCCGGGCTACGTGCTGTGGGAACTGCTCGAAGCCGCCGGGGCCAAGGTCGAGTTCCACGACCCGCACGTTCCCGTGATCCGGCCTTCGCGCGAGCACGGCCACTACGCCGGACGCCGCAGCGTGCCTCTCACGGAGGAGACGCTGGCCGGATTCGACGCCGTCCTCATCGCCACCAAACACGACGCCGTGGACTACGCGCTCGTCGCGAAGGCCGCGCCGTTGATCGTCGATTCGCGGAACGCCCTCGCCGGAATCGCCGTGGACGCCGCCAAGTATTTCAAAGCCTGACATGAAAGCCCTCGTCACCGGCGGAGCCGGATTCATCGGTTCGCACATCACTGAGGCGCTTGTCGCCCGTGGAGCCAAGGTCGTCGTGCTCGACAACCTGTCCCTCGGCAATCCGGAGAACCTCGCCTGGGCCAAGCCCGGCGCGGTCGAGTTCGTGCAGGGCGACATCCGCGACGCCGCGTTGGTGGGTAAGCTGGTGGCCGGCTGCGACTGGGTCTTCCATCAGGGCGCGCTCCCTTCCGTGCCGCGCTCTGTTGAGCAGCCCGTCGAATCCAACCAGCACAACGTGGACGGCACGCTCAACCTCCTCGTCGCCGCGCGCGACGCCGGCGTGAAGCGGTTCCTCTTCGCGTCCTCCTCCTCGATCTACGGCGACCAGGATGCGCCGGTGAAGAGCGAGAACCTCGCGCCCAGCCCGCTCTCGCCCTACGCGCTCCAGAAGTATGCGGGCGAACGCTACTGCCAGCTCTTCCACAAGCTCTACGGCCTGCCGACTGTGGCGCTCCGCTACTTCAATGTCTTCGGCCCGCGCCAGTCGTTCAACTCGCCCTACTCCGGCGTCATCGCCAAGTTTTGCACCGCGTTCATCAACGGGGAGCGCCCCCAGATTTTCGGCGACGGCCTCCAGTCCCGCGACTTCACGTTCATCGAGAACGTGGTGGGCGCGAACCTCGCCGCGGCCGAAGCGCCGACGGAGAAGGTCGGTGGCGGCGTCTTCAACATCGCCCTCGGCGACAGCGTCACGCTGCTCGACCTCGTGCGTGACCTCGGCACCGTCAGCGGGCGTCCGCTGGAACCGATCTTCCATCCGGCCCGCGTCGGCGACGTGAAACATTCCAAGGCCGACATCTCCGCCGCCCAGGCCGCGTTCGGCTTCACGCCCAAGGTCGGCTGGCTCGACGGCCTCCGCAAAACCTACGCCTGGTATCAGACCGGCGCGGGCAAGGCCTCCTGATGGCCACCGCAGGCAAGAGCAACCACGACCAACGATGATCTCCCGCACTACCTGCCCCATCAGCGGCCAGCCTTCCGAGGTCATCTATCGGCGGCCCTACACGCACGCCGGTGTCCGGCGGTTTCTCGACGAGGCCGGTCTTGGCGCCAAGGCGGGCGAGGTGGCCTATGAGATCCGGCAGTGCAAGGCTTCCGGCCTGTTCTTCCAGAACTGGGTCATGGAAGACGCCGAACTCGCTGGCATGTATTCCAGCCCGCGCGGACTCGCACAGTTCGAGCAGGAGATTTCAGGACAGCGCCTGCACTGGCTTGGGCACATGGCCGAAGAGATCCTCGTGCTGCGCCAGAGCGTGAAGGCTTCACGGCCGGCGGTCTTGGATTTCGGATGCAACTGGGGCAAATGGTCCAGCATGGCCCTGGCCTTCGGCTGCGACGTCCACGCCGTGGACGTGAACTGTGAGGCCGCAGCCTTCTGCGCCTCGCGGGGCATCAAGATCATCGCGCGGGAGGAACTGGGCGAACCGCGCTTCGACTTCATCCAAGTCGACCAGGTGCTCGAACACCTGACCGATCCGCTCGGCGCTGCGCGTCTGCTGGCGCGCTCGCTCAAGCCCGGCGGACTGATGAAGTGGGGCACGCCCAACGCGCCGAAGCTCCCAGCCTTGCTCGCCGGACTGGGCAATGCCGCCGACGGCGAAGTGCCTGATGCGCGCACGCTCGATCCGCTGCTTCCGTTGATGCATGTGAACCTTTTCTCCAAGGCATCCCTCACGCATCTCGCGAAGACGGTCGGCCTGGAACCCTTCCGTCCTTCGCTCGGGGTGCTTTTCGGCTCCGGCCAGATGTGGAACATGCCGCGCCAGTTGAACCGCAACGTCGTCGCGCCGTTCAAGCGCTGGCGGCAGACGGGCACTGAGCTGTGGTTCCAACGGCCGCTGAACTGACTGAGTTCAAGCCGCAACGATCCAATACGAAACAGGCCGCGAAGCGGCCGCCGCAAGGTAGGGCGGGCTTCCAGCCTGCCCCAGGATCTCCCGACATGGAAACCAACCCGTGCGGAGCTGCCTGAGAATCCATGGACAAGGGGCACAAGGGTCGGAGCAGGCCGGGAGCCCGCCCTACCTTGCACTGCATGATTCCGGCTCGCCTCACCCCTTCGTTAAGACCGCCGTGTAGCCGATAGTGAAGCTCTTCTCAAAATCGAACCGGTCGAGCCAGTAACACAGCGGACGAAACAGGAAGGTGATCAGGACAAGGCCCGCCAACCAGAAAGGCAGGAAAAGAATCGTCGCCACCACGCAGCCCGGCACCGACCGGCCACGGCGTTTCGCGCGGAACGGATCGACCTGCTTCATCAGCTTCCTCGGAAGATCTCCGAGTCGTTTTCCTAGGAGCCAAAACGCGCCGCCCACCTTTTCGCACTCGCGGATTCTCCAGCCAGTTCTTCGAGCGAGTTCCGCCAGGCCGTAGTGGGTGAAATGAAAGAAATGCCACGGCTCGCCGTGCAGCGGGGCGGTCAGCGGCACGCTCAGGTAAAGGACGCCACCCGGCTTCAAGACCCGCTTCAGTTCCAGCAGCACGACGGCCGGATCAGGGACATGCTCGAGCACTTGGGTGAGCAGGATCGCGTCGTAGGTGGCGTCGGGCCTGGGGATGGCGTCGAGGAAACACTCGAAGTCGTGCTTGGCCTCGTAGAAACCGCCGGGCATGTCGCACGACTCGTAGCGCTGGTGATGGAAGAGCGGCGCATACGGCCGCGCACCGGCGCTCGCATCCAGCACGAGAGCGCCTTCGGGCAACTCGGCCGCGCCCTGTGTGAGGAAGGCGCGGATGCGGCCATTCTCCGGATCGATCACGGAACGAATCCCGCCTTCCGGCCACCAGCCGAGCCAGCCGGCGCGGGGATTCAGCGAAATCTCGGGAGCTTCGGAACTCATTTCACGTGCGCGGCGTAGAGGGCTTCGAGGCGGTCGGTCATCGCGGCGAGGCTGAAGTTCTGCCGCACGCGATCACGTCCCCCTAGGGCCATGAGGCGGCTTTCGGCCGGGGCGTCCAACGTCGCGATGATGGCCGCGGCCAGCGCCGCCGGATCGGCGGGCGGGACGAGGCGGCCGGTTTCACCCTCGCGGATGACTTCGGGGATGCCGCCGATGTTGCTGCCGATGACCGGCGTGCCGCAGGCGAGGGCCTGGTTGGCGGCTTGGGGAACGGCTTCGTGCAGCGAGGGCATCAGGAGGACGTCGAGCGAGCGCATGATGGCGGGAACATCGTCGCGGTTGCCCGTCATGGTGACGTGGTCCTGCATTCCGGCCTGGACGATGTGCTGCTCGATGTCCGGCCGGATGCCGCCGTCGCCGACGATGAAGCAGTGCACCTTGCGCCCTCCGTCGATCAGCAGCTTCACCGCGTCGATCAGATGGATGTGCCCCTTGGCGCGCCGGAGTATCGAGACGGTTCCGATCAACGGCACGTCCGATGGGATGCGCGTCCCGCGCAGATCCGCCTTCGGTCCTTCCGGCGTGAAGACCTCCAGATCCACGCCCGTCGGCAAGGTGGTGAACCGTTCCGGCGGCAGGCCGAACGCTTCAGCCAAGCCGGTTGAAATCTGAGAACTGGTCGCGATGACGTGGTCGGCCAGCTTTGCGTAGACGATGCGGCTAAGCCACGCCGTCTTCGGCGGCATGTCGAAGTGCCGCGAGCGGATGACGAAGGGAACTCCCGCCGCCTTGGCCGCCATGCCCACGACCCAGCCGTCGCGCGAGCTGTGCGTGTTCACGATGTCCGGCTTGATCTCCTTCAACCAACGCCGCACGCGGATGAACTCGCGCACATACCAGCGCCGGAGCGGCGAACACGGAAACGCCTCGAAGCCTTCGGCCACCGACCGTTTGTAGATCTCGCTCGCGGTGTCGGCGATGAGCCGGATCTGCGAGCCGCGCTTGCGGAACTCCCGCAGCTCGATGAGCACACGCCGCTCCTGTCCGCCCCAGCCGGGGGAGGCTTCCGAGTGGACGATGTTCCAACGACGGGGTGAGGGCGACGGCATGGGTTTCCGTGTTCTCGGGATCGAACGGACGGAGCAGGTTGATCGCGGTTCACGCGGGCGATGGCAAGCCCGGGATTCTCGTTCGTCACCCAACTGCTGCTTTCCTTCCGCGTTTGTTCCGCCTTAATTCGCGCCACCTGTTATGAGCAAAACGTCCGCCCACAAGATCTCGAAGAAGTTCGCCGCCTACCCGCGCCTCAACCCCTTCGGCGTCGGCAAGAACATCTCCGCCGCCGACCTCATCGACCAGTCCATGCTCGCCTACAACGGCGGCCGTCTGCGCGAAGCGGCGCAGTTGCTCGCGAAGAAGATGCTGCCGGACGACGGCTTCATCGGCCTGTCCCTCACCGGCGCGCTGACCCCGGCCGGCTTGGGCAAGAGCTGCCTCATCCCGCTCATGAAGGGCGGCTACGTGGACTGGATCATCTCCACCGGCGCGAACCTCTACCACGACCTCCACTTCGGCTTGGACATGCAGCTCCACAGCGGCACGCCGTTCCTCGACGACGTGGAGCTGCACGAGGAAGGCGTCATCCGCATCTACGACGTGCTCTTCGACTACAACGTGCTTCTCGACACCGACGCCTTCGTGCGCGAGGTGATCCAAGGACCCGAGTTTCAAAAGCCGATGGGCACCGACGAGTTCCACTACTTGCTCGGCAAATACGTCGCCGCGCGCCAGAAGAAGCTCGGTATCAAGGACAGCTCCGTGCTCGCCACGGCCTACGAGTGCGGCATCCCCATCTTCACCAGCAGTCCGGGCGATTCGAGCATCGGCATGAACGTCGCCGCGATGGCGATGCGCGGCTCGAAGCTGATGCCCGACGTGAACCGCGACGTGAACCAGACAGCCGCCATCGTCTATCACGCGAAGAGCACCGGCCACACGAGCAGCGTGTTCATCCTCGGCGGCGGCAGCCCGAAGAACTTCATGCTCCAGACCGAGCCGCAGATCCAGGAGGTCATGGGCATCCAGGAAAAGGGCCACGACTACTTCCTCCAGGTCACCGACGCGCGTCCCGACACCGGCGGCCTCAGCGGCGCGACGCCCGCCGAAGCCGTGAGCTGGGGCAAGGTCGATCCCGACAAGCTGCCCGACAGCGTCGTCTGCTACACCGACAGCACGATAGCGCTGCCGCTGCTCACGGCCTACGTCACCGCGCGCGTGAAGCCCCGCAAGCTGAAGCGCCTCTACGACCGGCGCGACGCCATCCTCGACACGGTGAAGCAGAAGTATCTCGCCATCGGCACCGTCACCAAGGTCACGACCAGCCGGAAAATCTCGAAGCGCGGCAGCAGCGTGGGGATGAAGAAGAAGTAGGCTGCGACACCCGGCCTCGCTATGCAACTCAACGAAGCCCAGACCCGATCCGTGCTGATCAACCAGCAGTTGGTCGCCGCTGGTTGGAAGCTCTCCGACCGCACGCAGGTTGGCTTCGAGATTCCGGTCGAGGGCTACGATCCGGCTCCGTGGCAGGGCTTCACTGACTACTGCCTGTATCGGCCGGGCAGCGAAGTGCTCTCGGTCGTCGAAGCCAAGCGTTGCAGCCGCAATCCGCGCGAGGGCGAGGAGCAGCTCCGCCAATACATCGAGCGCATCGCCGCCCGCCAGTCCTTCGCGCCGTTCGGCTTCATGACCAACGGCCTGCGCTGCTGGTTTTGGGAGGTTGGTGAAGCGCACCCGCGCGAGGTTCCGACTTTCTTCTCGCCGGACGATCTCAACCGCCTCCTGTTCCTCCGGCAGAACCGCCGCCCGCTCGCGGAGACGCCCATCAGCAACGCCATCGTCAACCGCCCCTACCAGCACGAGGCCGTGCGCCGCGTGGCGGAAGCCTTCGCCGCTGGCCGGCGGCGTGCCCTGCTCGTCATGGCCACCGGCACGGGCAAGACGCGCACCACGATGGCGCTGGCGGACCTGTTCCTCCGCGCGAACCAGGCCCGTCACATCCTCTTCGTCGCCGACCGCGACGCGCTCGTGGAGCAGGCGCTCGCCGACGGTTTCCAGACGCACCTGCCGGACGAGCCGCGCGTCCGCATCCATTCGCAGCACCTCACCACGGACAAGCGCCTCTACGTCGCCACACTGCAAACCCTCAGCCGCTGCTTCGAGCGCCTCAGTCCCGGCTTCTTCGACCTGATCTCGCCGGACGGCGGCGTGGAGGCAGCTAAAAATCCACTACCACAGTGAAAGGTCCCATCACACTGGCTCGTCTTGGTTTCCCGACAACTCATCTCGAGCGGATTCAGGAGTTGCACCGGCTGAATGCGCGGACGCTTGGATTCTTTCCGAAGGGTGCGTTCGAGGAGCACGCGAAGTTGCGTCAGATATTCGCCGCGCTCGACGCCGAGGGGAATTGTCTTGGCTACGTGCTCTATCGAGTCGCGCGGGGACGGGCGAGCGTAGTTCACCTTTGTGTCGCCGAAGCCGCGAGGGGGAAAGGTATCTCAAGACTGTTGGTTGACGAACTGAAGCGGGCAACGAAAGCGCTCGAAGGCATTGGGCTTTATTGCCGACGCGACTACGACGCGAATCACCTTTGGTCGAAGTTGGGATTCGAGGCCGTCCACGCCAAAACCGGTCGAGGCAAGGACGGAGCCGAACTCACATTCTGGTGGTTTGGTCATGGTCACGCTGATTTGTTTTCTCGTGCCACCGAAGCAGACCCGATTCGGCAGCGGGTGGTCATTGACGCCAACGTCTTCTTCGATCTCCACACCCGCGACACGCCTGAAAGCGACGATTCCAAGGCGCTTCTTGCGGACTGGGTGCAGGCCAGCATTGAGCTGGTTGTGACCAAGGAATTGCGGAACGAGATCAGCAAAGGCGACAGTGAAGAATGCCGACGCCAGAACCGAGCCGACGCGACGCGCTACGTGACGTTGCTGGCGGACGACGTGGAGTTCCAAAAACTGTGCCACGAACTGCGCCCGCGCTTCCCGGAATCCACAACTCTACGTGACGATGCTGACCTCCGGCAAATTGCCCATGCGATTGCCGGTGGCGCACCGTTCCTGGTGACGCGGGATGAAGCGCTGGCGGAGCGAAGCGAACCATTGTATCGCAGTCACGGGCTGAAGGTCATGCATCCAGCGGAACTCATCAGCCATCTCGATTCGGTTGAGCGCGAAGGCGACTACCGCCCCGCGAGAATCGAAGGCTCACGGCTCAAAAGTGCGCGGCTACATCACGACATGCTGGATTCGTCGGTGCAGAACTTCAAAATGCCGGACGAACGGGAGGGCGACTTCAGGAAAGTGCTCCTCCACAGCCTCAGTCAGCCGAAAGACATTGATGTTCAAGCCGTCACCGACCAGTCCGTTGCCGGTGTCCTTCTCGGCGCAATGGACAGACGGCAATCGGGGAGTCTCAATGTGCCCTTACTTCGTCGCGGCAAACACGCAATGGCACCCACGATGATGCGGAACTTCCTTCGCGCCTGCCTCTCCGCCGCCGCCGATGAGGGGCGCAATGTCGTCACGGTGTCAGAATCACGGGTGGCCGAGACGGAAAAGAACATCCTGAGTGAGTTCGGCTTCACCGCTTGCGAAGGAACGTGGGTGAAAATCGCCCTGCGGGCCGCTGGATCAGCCGACGTAGTTCGAGATGCCGTTGCCGCCTTGAGATTGGATTCCGGCCTCGAAGCCGCCAGGCTGAATGCGCTGAATGCGATTGCGGCGGCGACCGCGTTGCGTGAGCCGGCGGCCTTTGCCGCTGTGGAACGGCAACTCTGGCCGGCCAAGTTGATTGAACCGGGCCTGCCGACGTTCATCGTTCCGATTCAGCCCAGATGGGCTCAGCACTTCTTCGATGCCGAGTTGGGTTCTCAACTGCTGTTCGGTCTCCGCGAAGAACTTCACCTCGGGGTTGAAGGGGTTTACTACCGCAGCGCGGAGAACAACAACCTGACCGTTCCCGGCCGGGTGCTGTGGTATGTGAGCAAAGGTTCCGGCGACGGTTCCATGACCATCAAGGCGTGCTCTCAACTGGAGGAAGTAGTCGTCGGCAAACCCAAGGAACTGTTCCGCAGATTTCAACGGCTGGGTATCTACGAGTGGCGCGACGTTTACGCCACGGCAGGCAACGACGTTTCCACCGACATCGCCGCCTTCCGCTTCCGCATGACGGAACGCTTCAAAACGCCCGTTGACCTGGACCACCTCGAATCGCTCGGCATCCGAGGCCCGTTCATGTCGCCGCGAAAGATTTCCGGAACTCAGTTCGCCTGCATTTACGCCAAAGGCTTCCTTTCCACCTAAAATGACCACCGATCACGCACTGCTGCTCTCGATACGTCCCCGGTTTGTGGACATGATTTTCTCCGGAACAAAGACCGTGGAACTCCGCCGTGTGAAGCCTCGCTTGCAAGCTGGAGACTTAGTTGTCATCTACGCATCAGGGACGACGAAGGGGATAGTCGGGGCATTTGAAACGAAAGGGGTGACTGCCGCCACGCCAAGTTACATCTGGAAGAGGCACAACGGAGGAGGAGGGCTGACGAAAAAGGAGTTCGACAGTTATTTCTCCGATGCCGCAGTCGGATACGCCATTCAGATTGGAAAAGTTTGGAAAGTTCCCCAGCCAGTTTCACTCCACACCCTCCGCAAACGCCGTGCCGATTTTCGCCCCCCGCAAAGCTATCACTACTGGAAGCTGGACGAATTGCTTGAGATCGGAGGGACAGCGCTTTCATCACGGGTAAAGCACCGCGCCAACTTGACCGCCCCACTGCGGAATTAGGCGGCCTCACCGGCTTCGATTCCGATTCCGACTCCGGCATGACCATGCTCCGCATCGGCAGCATGAACCTCATGCTCCACGGCCTCGCCCAGCCCAATTTCCGCTACACCGACACGCTCTCCAAGGGCTTCAACGAGGAGCGCGCCTACGACGGCGTCCTCGCCAACCCGCCGTTCAAGGGCGCGATTGACGCCACCGACGTCAACCCCACCCTGCCGGCGAAGTGCAAGAAGACCGAGCTGCTCTTCGTCCATCTCTTCCTTCGCCTCCTCGACAACGGCGGCCGCGCTGCCGTCATCGTGCCCGACGGCGTGCTCTTCGGCTCGTCCAACGCCCACGTCGAAGCGCGGAAGAAACTCATCGAGGACAACCGCCTCGACGGCGTCGTCTCCATGCCCTCCGGCGTGTTTCGTCCCTACGCTGGCGTCTCCACCGCCATCCTGTTTTTCACCAAGGGCGGCACCACGGAGAAAATCTGGTTCTACGACATGGAGCACGACGGCTTCTCGCTCGACGACAAACGCCAGAAAGTCCCCGAGACCGACCTCCCCGACGCGCTCGACTGCTGGCAGCACCGCCGCGACGCGAAGTTCCAGCAGCAGCGCACCGCCCGCCTCGCCGATCTCCAAAAACAAATCGCCCCGCTCAAAGCCGACCGCCTCAAACACCACGAACTGATCCACCGCCTGAAATTCGAGGAGATCGTCGCCGGAAGCGGAGCGCCCGTCTCCGACCCGGCAGGTGGAGCGATGATTTCCAAATCGGCGGGGCGGGGCACGGGAAGGCAACGCGCCGGATCGGAGATCGGCGCTCCCGAGGCCGCCCGCCTCGCTTGCGAACGCGCTGAAGAGGAACTAGCCGCACTCAATCAGAAGATCCTCCCGCTCCAAACTGAGCTGAACCAACTCGGCCGCCTGTTCTGGGTTATGAAGGCGCAGGTGAAAGCCAACAACTACGACCTCTCCGCCAGCCGCTACCACCAGCTTGAGCAGGACGAAGTCTTCCACGAACAGCCCGCCGTCACGCTCGAACGGCTGGCCCGGCTCGAAATTGTGATGGGCGGACAACTCAAGGCGCTGCTAGCTTCCCTGCCATGAACAAGACTGCGGACTTGAAGGGCATCGTCCACTCCGACCCCGAAATCATGGGCGGCACGCCGGTCTTCGTCGGCACCCGCGTGCCCCTCCAGAACCTGATTGATTACCTCGAAGGCGGCGAGTCCATCGAGGACTTCCTCGACGGCTTCCCCTCCGTAAAGCGCGAGCAGGTCATCGCCGTCATTGAGGCCGCCAAGTTCACCCTTTTGGCGACAGTGTGAGCCATGCGCGTGCTGATTGATGAATGCCTGAACTGGCGGCTGGGGCGCGCGTTGACCGGACACTACGCGGCCTCCGCGCAAAAAATGGGCTGGAGCGGCATCAAGAACGGACACCTCCTCGCCCTCGCCGTCGAAAACGGGTTCGACGTCTTCCTGACCGGGGACCGCAATCTCGCCTTCCAGCAAAACCTCACGAGCTGCCCCATCGCCATCGTGGTGCTGGAGTCTGACGGCATCCAGCTTCACCACACCCTGCCCTTGATGCCCAAGGTGCTGGCCCTTGAAACCGGGCCACGTCGTAAAGGTGTCCGCATGAGCGCCCCCGCCGTCACGCTCGACCGCCTGCGGCAGCTCGAAGCCGTGGCGGCGGCCGAAGTGGACGCCTTGAGGCACGGGCTTGTCGGCTCGGAAACGCGGAAGTAATCTTCGGCCATGAGCAAAGCTGAAATTCTCGAAGAACTGCCCAAGCTCAAAGCCGAGGAACGGAGCGAAATCCAGTCCCGCATCGAAGACCTGGCCGATTACGGTCCTGATGGCTGGCTGGACACGGACGAACTCACTGCTGCTGACAAGGCGCTCCTGAACGAACGGCTCGCCGCCTACGGAAAAAATCCTGACGCCGGCAGCTCCTGGGAGGAAGTTGAAGCCCGCATCCGCGCCCGGCTCAAGACATGAGCCGCCGCCTCATCATCCGCGCCGAGGCCGAGGCGGACATCGCCGAAGCCGCGGTCTGGTATGAGGAACGGGAAGCGGGCCTGGGCTTGGATCTCACCGCTGAAATCCGCTCGGCCATCCGGCTTGCTGTGGCCCGCCCGCTCTCGCAGCTTTGCCTGCAAAAATCCCCGGAAGTCCGCCGGATTCTCGCCCGCCGTTTTCCCTATCGCATCTTTTACATCGTGCGCGCCGATGCCATTGTCGTCTTTGCCGTCATCCATGCCGCGCGGCATGACCGCGAATGGAGGCGGCGGGGGTGAACCAAGGCCCGGAGGGCCGGCATCCTTTAGCCATGCGCGACAAAATGAATCTCAAGCTCCGTAGGAGCGGCATGGTGG
The DNA here is from genome assembly GCA_043775315.1 of Verrucomicrobiota bacterium. Classification (GTDB taxonomy): domain Bacteria; phylum Verrucomicrobiota; class Verrucomicrobiia; order Limisphaerales; family CANJSG01; genus CANJSG01. The sequence continues at coordinate 1,312 of JAYVSO010000056.1, read as the reverse complement.
CCGTCTGCAAAGCCGATGCCGCCCCGCCGGGGCTGGATTCTGGTTGGGACGGTGGTTCTACAAAAATTCCGCTCCTGGCGGAGCTGAAGATGGCACCCCGGCAATCACACCGCGCCGCCCCAGCCCTGCAAGGGCGCAACAGGACAGCCCAGGGCAACGCCCTGGGTTTCGGAGCCCGGACGAACCTCAGCCCTGAACCGAATCCATGCAGTTGGCGGATGGGAGCACACGCCTCCGGCGTGTGGTTTCCGGCGTCCCGCCGGAAACTTCGTGAGTCCATCTTTCCTGCACGGAACGGTGGGGGAAAAGATGGTGGAACGAAGTCCTGGCCGGGACGGCCAGGACGGCACGCGGGACGCGTGCGCTCCCCATCCAACGGCATGAGTTCGGCTGAAAGGGCGGCACAGGGATGAAGACGCGCACGGTTCAACTTGGTGAAGTCTGCGAAATCAACCCGGCGACAGAGTATGATCTGCGCCAAGATTCAGCGTGTTCCTTCGCGCCGATGGAAGCGGTGGACGAGTGGTCAGCACAAATCACCCGGCTTGCTACGCGACCGTTCAGCGAAGTCTCCAAAGGCTACACGACCTTCGCCGAGAACGATGTCCTGCTCGCCAAGATCACGCCGTGCATGGAAAACGGAAAGTGTGCGATCGCTCGAGGGCTGTGCGACGGCGTTGGTTTCGGCACCACGGAATTTCACGTCCTGCGCGCGTCGAAGCAGGTTCTTCCCGAGTGGCTTTTCTATTTCTGGCGCACACCGCGAACGCGGCAGAATGCCGAGCGATTCATGACCGGTTCAGCCGGACAAAAGCGTGTTCCCGCCGGCTATCTCGAATCGCTGACAATCCCGCTGCCCGAGTTGTCCGAGCAGAAGCGAATCGCGGGGCAGTTGGAGCAGGCGGACCGGCTGCGCCGCACCCGCCGCTACGCCCTCGAACTCAGCGCCACCTTCCTCCCCGCCGCCTTCCTCTCCCTCTTCGGCGATCCGATCCAAAACGAGAAAGGCTGGCCTGTGGTAACGGTTGAAGAAGCAGGCAGAATCCAGCTAGGTCGCCAACGGGCTCCGAAATATCAAAGCGGGCGCTTTCGCAAGCCTTACGTTCGCGTGGCCAACGTTTATGAGAACGAGATCGATGTTTCCGATCTGCTCTACATGGATTTCGACGAATCCGACTTCACGACCTACAAACTGGAATTTGGGGACATCCTACTAATAATACTAGGTTAAGTGATCAGCAGGAGTCAATGAATCGGGTCCGGCACCAGGGGCAGCGGCCCGAGAGGCGGACCAGTGCCGCCTGCAAGGACC
>JAYVSO010000055.1:0-63994 GCA_043775315.1 Verrucomicrobiota bacterium | reverse complement strand
TCATCCGGCATCGGTCGTGTGGAGAACGCCGCCTGGACTTCGGGAATCGGGCGAAAGCCCTTGCCGAAATCCGCGCAGATTTTCGCGGCCTTGGATTTCTGCTTGAGCATTTCCACCGGCGTCTCGGGGCTGACGTATTTCCGAAACACCCGGGCTAGCTGGACGCGCATCCAGCCGTCCGTCTGCTCGGCAATCTGCATCAGCAGCCGCGGCGAGGATTCCGATGAACGCAGGAGTTGCCCGAAAAGCACGAGGACTGGTCCGTAGAGCAGACAGGCATCCTTGAGGATGTCGGGAAAGTATTCGCCAGTCGCAAGGGAATTCCAATTGCGTCCGTCCGGCTTGTAGTCGGCGAAGGTCGTTGGCTTGGGCGGTTTCGGATTCGGCACACCAGGAGATTATTTGATCGGAAGTTCGCCGTCGAGGGCGGACGAGCGATTGGTCGGCGCGGACTTTGTATGGCTTGCCCTAGGCTATCATCTGCCGGGCTTACAGCTCTGGCCGACGAGATCACGCACACCGCCATCCCGCATGGGCGGGATCAGCTTCGGCACGAACGACCTCACGCAGACCGCGCCCGGCAGGTCGCGCGACGACTCCGGCAGCTTCCTGCCCGGCTACGCGGAACTCGAAATCGTGAAGAAGAATCCCTTCGCCACGATTGACCAGACCGGCGTCGGCCAGCTCATGCAGATCGCGATCGAGAAGGGCCGCAAGACCCGGCCCGACATCAAGCTCGGCATCTGCGGCGAACACGGCGGCGAACCCGATTCCGTGAAGTTCTGCCATAAGCTCGGCCTCAGCTACGTGAGCTGCTCGCCGTATCGCGTCCCCGTCGCCCGCCTCGCCGCCGCGCAGGCCGCGATCGAGGAGAAGCGCAAGGCTGCCGCGCCCAAGGCGAAGAAGAAGTAAGTTTGTCTCCGCAAGGAGACCTTGTGCGGACGCTTCGGCGTCTAGCACGCAGAGTTAGCTCGCCCTCGTGGTGAGCGCCTATCTGGCCGCTCCGGGAAACCGGGGCGGCTTTTTGTTTCCCGCCCTTGCCGTCTCCAAAGCAGGGCTGAAAGCCCGAAAGAAAATAGCCCAGGGCAAAGCGAGTCCGCGAGCGACGCCCTGGGTCAACCGTCCGAAAAATTCCAAGCCCTGTAAGGGCGACAGAACCTTTCCCTACCAATTCTAAGTTGGTAGTCTCGCGTCATGGCGAATGCCCAACATTCCAAAGCAGGCCGTTTCGTTCAGCAACGGCTGTTCTCGGGATTATCCACATTCACCGAATTGGAAGCGCGCATCGCTGGTTTGCCGGACGAAAAATCACGCGGCGATGCGTTTGAGGTTTTCAACGAAGCTTACCTCGCCACGCAGCGCAAGCATGACGCCGAAACCGTTTGGCCACTGGCGAGCGTGCCGACTGAAATTCTCGCGAACCTGCAACTTGCCGTGCTGGACTACGGAGTGGATGGCGTGCTCAAGACCCGCCTCGGAAAATTCAGCGCGTATCAGGTCAAGTTCCGCACCGGCAGACCCGCGCTCACTTGGCGCGAGCTTTCCACCTTCATGGGTTTGGCCGACAGCCCGAACATCCACAGCCGCATTCTGCTGACGAATTGCGATGAACTTCCTTCCGTGCTGAATGACCGGCAGGGATTCTTTTGCATACGCGGCTCGGATTTGGACAGGCTCGAAGCAGACGACTTTCGCGCCATCGAGGCATGGCTGGCAGACGCTGCAATCACCGCGCCCAAGAAACAGCCGCAGCCCCACCAAACCGAAGCCTTGGATGCGTTGCTTCCCGCTTTGGAAACGCACGACCGAGTTTCCGCCATCATGGCGTGTGGCACGGGCAAGACACTGCTTGCGCTCTGGGTCGCCGAGCGGCGACAGGCTGCCCGGATTCTGGTTCTCGTTCCGTCGCTTGCGCTGCTGCGGCAAATCCTCCACGAGTGGCTGCGTGAAACGAGCCTGCCCACACTCGCCTATCTCTGTGTTTGCTCCGACCCCACGGTGAAAGAGGGTTTGGACGCCATTGCCACGGCGCAATCCGACCTCGATTTCCAAGTCTCCACGGATACCGCGAGCGTCCGCGATTTTCTCGACGCTCCTTTCAGCGGCACGAAAATCGTCTTCTCCACCTACCAATCGGCGCAGCGTTGAAACCGGGCGCAGCGTTCGACTTGGCCGTGTTCGACGAGGCACACAAGACAGCGGGGCGCGAAGGTCGCAAATACTCGTTTGCTCTCGACGACAGGAATCTCCGCATCAGAAAGCGTCTGTTTCTGACTGCAACACCGCGCCACTACAATCCGCTTTCCAAGGACGAGGGTGGCGATTCGGAACTCCTGTTCTCAATGGATGAGCCAGACGTTTATGGCCCGCAATCTTTTCGGCTGACATTCGCGAAAGCAGCGAAGCTGGGCATCATTTGTCCCTACAAGGTCATCATCTCGGTCATCACTTCAAACATGGTGACAAATGAATTGTTGAAGCGTGGAGAAACTTTTGTGAATGGGGATGTCGTTCGGGCGCGACAGGTCGCTAATCAACTTGCGCTCAAAGACGCCATTGCCAACTCGGGCGCGAGTAAAGTCTTCACTTTTCACAGTCGTATTGACGCAGCAGAATCCTTTACTGCCAAGGGAAACGAAGGCGTTTCCACGCATCTGCCTGAATTCAAATCATTCCACGTCAATGGCGAGATGACGACAACTCTGCGGGAACGTATCATGCGAGATTTTCGCGCAAGTCCGAGAGCGGTTATGTCAAACGCACGCTGTTTGACGGAGGGCGTGGATGTGCCCGCCGTGGATATGGTGGCGTTCATGTCTCCGCGCAGAAGTAAAATTGACATCGTGCAAGCGACTGGCCGCGCAATGCGTGTTGCTCCCGGCAAGACAACGGGTTTTGTGCTTGTGCCGTTGTATGTGGAACAGGCAGAAGGCGAGACTGTTGATCTGGCTATTCAACGCGCAGAGTTCGAGGAAGTCTGGCAAGTGTTGCAATCACTCCAAGAGCAAGACGACGTGTTAGCCGAGACAATCAGCCAAATGCGCGAGGATCGTGGGCGTGGCGGGGTTTTCGACGAAGCAGCTTTCGGAGATTACATTGACATCCTCGGCCCGAAAATCTGTTTGGACGTCTTGCGGTCGGCTATCACGACCAAGTGCGTTGATGCGTTGGGCAGCACATGGGATGAACGATATGGACAACTCAAAACATACCGAGAACTGACGGGGCATTGTCTCGTCAACGAAGACGACTCGTCAGCTTATGAGCTTCAAGAGTGGATCGCGTCACAGCCATCAACGCAGGCTGTCGGTTTCTCGCGGACGCTCGAACAACTCCGAAGCTGGGTCAGCTTGCAGCGCAAGCTGAAGCGGTCGGGAACATTATCGGATGAGCGCGTTAAAAAACTGAATGAGATCGGCTTCGTTTGGGGCTCAGGTCGGAAAGATTGGGATGAGATGTTGGCGGAGTTGCGAACTTTCAAAAACAAACACGGGCACTGTGACCTCAAGAAGCAGCACTTTGGGTTGTTTCAACTTGAAGGATGGGTGGACGATCAGCAGCGGAAGTTTCGGCGCGGCGAACTTTCCACTGAGCAAATCGAAAAGCTAAGGCAACTGTGTGTCACCCTCCAAACGCTGGACTCAAGCCCTCAGGCAAAATGGGAGGTCATGTTTACACGGCTTGTTGGTTACAGGGAAAAGTTTGGCGATTGCGATGTCCCACCTGATTACTATGGCATGGACAATCTAGCGTGGTGGGTTGTCTGCCAGCGCAAGTTGCATTCGGATGGCAATCTCGGTGACGAGTTGTTCCGGCGATTAGATGGCATCGGCTTTGTTTGGGATCGGAAGGAATATGTGTGGGACAAAATGTTCTCTGCCGTTTGCGAGGTTCTTAGTTCTGGCGGCGTGACCGGCTTGGAGTTGGCGCTTCAAAGCGACGATAGATTGGATAAGTGGGTGAAAGGTCAACAGTCCGCCAAGAAACGAAACGTGCTGACCGCTGAGAAGGAGGAGGCACTGAACAAGGCGAGATTCCCTTGGGAGTTTCCAAAGAAGGCAAAAGAGCCATCCAAGCCAACCTGGGAAAGCTATTTCATGAGATTCGTTGAGTTTCAGAAGCAGCACGGTCATTGTGACATGATGCTGGTTATGCCGCTGGATGAACAACTGCACAAGTGGGCGCAGGAACAGCGTCGGGCGAGGCACGCGCGAACGATTACTCCCGACCAAATCGCCCAGATGGATCAAATCAGATTCATTTGGAAGACGGATGACCTTTTGTGGGAGCGAATGTTGAACGCTCTGAGCGCATACAAATCCGTCAACGGCGACTGCAACGTCCCGCGCTACTCGCAGGATAATTTACAATTGGCCGTTTGGGTCGCCTCTCAACGGAAACACCGCGCGAACCTCCGTTTGGGGAAAGACCGCGTAGAACGGCTCGACTCTTTGGGATTTCAGTGGTGAATTTCGGAATCTATTTTTCCCCAGCGCTGACGCCAAGCAGAAGCCGGAATTGATTTTCCAATGAGGACAACACCGGTTTCATTTCCTTCTCAAAGCGCCCCCAATTCTTGTCCCAGATATCGAACTCGCTGCCGTATCGGCTGATCGGGTCGGGCGTCGTGGCCATATTCATCTCCACGGTAAACTTCCAGTTAAACCTATAAAGCTCGGTGACAAAGGCGTCCATTTCTGCGGCAAGCTTCTCATCCAGGAAAAGTTTTTTCTTCTCAAACAACTTGTAGAACGCAATCGCCTTTGCGGCAGCACTCCTTGCGTTTTCATGCCGCACTTGATGAAACTCCGGCCCTTGATGTGGCGTCACAACTTTTTCGACGGCGTTCTTGATTTCCAACAGTTCGGAGTGGAGTTCCAGAATCGCATCCATACGCTGCTTGTGGAGGTGGCTGAACACCACTTCATGTTCATAAGCAATTTGACGCAGAGAGTTGCGCAACTTTTCGATCTCCATTTCTGACCCGGCTTCGAGCTTCGCCTTGTAAGCTTCGATATCCTTCGACAGGAAATGCGAAACAATCTTCTTCGCCAACCATGCCAACGCAGCTATGGCAATAGCGCTTGCTGAAATGGCGAAGATGATTTCTTTAAGCATAGTCATTTCGGCTCAATTAGCTATTGAATGCTGCCTATTTACAAGTCTCCGATGCGGACATCATCTGGCGGCCTTGCAGGGCTTGGAACTTCTTTTGACGACCAACCTAGGGCGTTGCCCCGGGCTATCATCGGTCGGGCTTACAGCCCTTGGGCATTTGCGTGAGTGCGTATCATGCTCGTCAGCCCTGGCCGACGAGATCGCGCACACCGCCGTCCCGCATGGGCGGGAGCGGCTTCGGCACGAACGATCTCACGCAGACTGCGCTCGGCATGTCGCGTGACGACTCCGGCAGCTTCCTGCCCGGCTACGCTGAACTCGAAATCGTGAAGAAGAATCCCTTCGCCACGATTGACCAGACCGGCGTGGGCCAGCTCATGCAGATTGCGATCGAGAAGGGCCGCAAGACCCGGCCCGACATCAAGCTCGGTATCTGCGGCGAACACGGCGGCGAACCCGATTCCGTGAAGTTCTGCCACAAGATCGGCCTCAGCTACGTGAGCTGCTCGCCCTACCGCGTCCCCGTCGCCCGCCTCGCCGCCGCCCAGGCCGCGATCGAGGAGAAACGCAAGGCCGCCAAGCCAGCGAAGAAGAAATAGCCTTCTGATTGCCGTCGAGGAAACGAGGCGGTGCCGATTCACAAAGCCGCTCCGGGATACCGGGGCGGCTTTTTCGTTTGTTGCTCCGGCGCCGCCCGGCCGCGTTGACAGCCGCCAATCGATCGCGGAAAACCGCCCAGGCAACACCGGTTCAGCCAAACCAAAACCGGTCGCAAACCAGGAGACACCATGAGCACCGTAAGAGTATTAGTCGGCACGAAGAAGGGCGCGTTCATTTTCACCTCGGACGGAGCGCGCAAAGAATGGAAGGTCAGCGGTCCGCACTTCGCAGGCTGGGAGATGTATCATCTCAAGGGCTCGCCGGTGGATCCGAACCGGATCTTCGCGTCGCAGACAAGCGGTTGGTTTGGCCAGATCATCCAACGTTCGGACGACGGCGGGAAAACCTGGCAGCCGCCGGGCACCAAACCCGAAGACCTTGCCGGTCCGGATGGAATGCCAAACGGTAAGAGCAACGACTTCCGCTATGAGGGTGAAGTGGGCACGCACAAATTCTACGACGGCAGCCAACACCCGTGGGAGTTCAAGCGCATCTGGCACCTCGAACCCTCACTCACGGATCCCGACGTCGTGTATGCCGGAGCGGAAGACGCGGCGCTGTTCAAGTCGGTGGACGGGGGCAAGTCATGGCGCGAGCTTGCCGGTTTACGGAAGACAAAGGGCCATCTCTGGCAGCCCGGCGCGGGCGGAATGGGCCTGCACACAATCATTCTCGATCCGAAGAACCCGCAGCGGATCTTCATCGCCATCTCGGCGGCCGGCGCCTTCCGCACCGACGACGGCGGCGTGACCTGGATGCCCATCAACCAGGGCCTGAAGTCCCAATATGAACTTCCCGACCCCGACGCCGAAGTCGGCCACTGCGTCCACCGCATCGCCATGCATCCGTCGCGGCCGAACGTGCTCTTCATGCAGAAGCACTGGGACGTGCTCCGGACCGACGACGCCGGTGAATCTTGGCGCGAAGTCAGCGGCAACCTCCCGACAGACTTCGGCTTCCCAATCGATGTCCACGCGCACGAACCGGAGACGATCTACGTCGTGCCGATCACCAGCGACTCGCTGCACTATCCACCTGACGGAAAACTCCGCGTCTATCGCAGCCGCACCGGCGGCAACGAATGGGAAGCCCTCACCAAGGGCCTGCCCCAGCAGGACTGCTACGTGAACGTCCTGCGCGACGCGATGGCCGTGGATTCGCTCGATTCATGCGGCGTCTACTTCGGCACGACGGGCGGACAGGTCTACTGCTCGCCCGACGACGGCGACAACTGGACACCGATCGTGCGCGATCTGCCGGCGGTGTATTCGGTCGAAGTGCAGACGCTGCGGTAAATCCGAAACACGAAAGCCAAAGCTCGAGAGGACCCCGAATGGCCGAGCCCGAAATCCGACACTGCCCTTCGTCCCTTCGGGTGACTTCGTGGCGCGTCATGAACTCGGCCATAGGCCTTCGATCTTCGTCATTGTGACCATCCGTGTCGTCCTCCCTTTCCACCTCCGCACGCTCGCCCGCGCGGAGGGCGAGGTGTCGGTCGACTTGCCGGAACCCGCGACCATCGGCGCCGTGTTGGACGCGATCGAGGCCGCCTATCCAACGCTGCAAGGAACGATTCGGGACCACGCCACGAAGAGACGCCGCCCGTTCATCCGCTACTTCGCGTGCAAGGAAGATCTCTCGTTTGAGCCGTTGGAGGCTCTGTTGCCGGAAGCAGTGAGCGATGGCAGTGAGCCATTCCTGATCGTCGGCGCGATGGCGGGCGGATAATTGGCGGCCGAATCCAGCTCAGCCTCACGACAGTCCCAACGGCCCGGCCTCGCACAATTTTGAGCTGCCGAAAGTCTTAAGTTGATGACCGAAGGCGTGGGCGACGGAAAGCCACAGCCGGTTGTGCGGCGTCAGCTTCTCCTGAAGGCATCGGCCCGACTTGAAGCCAAGTCCGCCACCAACCAGCACGAACGGGATGTTGTCCAAGGTGTGGCTGTTGCCCTTCCCGAGTTCGTTCGTCCAGACGATCGTCGTGTGGTCGAGCATCGACCCGCTGCCGCCGGGTTCGGGCGTCTCGGCCAACTTCTTCGCCAACATCGCCAACTGCTGGGCGAACCAGACGTTGATCTTGAGGAGTTTTTCCTGGGACGGCTCGTTCAGGTCGGGATCGTGCGAGATCCCGTGATGCCCTTCCTCGATTCCCAGCCAGCGCATGCGGGCGTTCCCGACGGAGTTCGTGAACTGCAACGACCCGATCCTCGCCATGTCGTTGGCAAAGGCGTTCACGAGAAGATCCGTCTGCATCGCGGCGGAACGCGGCATGTCGTCGTTGTCCGCGCTGATTCCCGGCGGAAGAACTGGGGCCGGCTTCGCCAGTTTCTGGCGCGCCGTGTCGCGAAGTTCCACCTCCATCTCGCGGACGAACGTGGCGTGTTTGTCCAGCAACGCCTTGTCTTCGTGGCCCAGTTTTCCGGCGACGGTTTTCAGGTCCGTGCGGAGGTCGTCGAGGATGCTCCCGAGATTCTCCCGGTCCTGCATCTGGCCGTAGAGCTTCTCGAAGACCTGGTAAGGATCCGAAACGGGAGCGACCGGCTGATTGGGGCCGGCGTAGATCCATCGCGTCCATGGATCGGCGCGGTTGGGCACGGCCACGCCGAGTTCCAGCGACCCAAAGCGCGTCCGCGTCTCTGGACGGCTTTGGAGAAACTGCTTCAGCTCCTGGTCGATGGAGGGCCCGCTGGCCCACCCCGCCGGAGTGTCGGATCCGCCTTGGATGTTGCCCGGGAAAAGCTCGATGCCGGTCAGCAGGCAGCTCATGCCGCGCATGTGGCCGTCGCCGTCGCCGCGGACCTTGTTGCACAGTCCCTTGATCACGAGGGTGCGATCCTTGAAGGGCTCCAGCGGCGCGAGGATGCGCTTGAACTTGAAGTCCGCCCCGGCCTGGTCGGGCCAGTATTGCGACGGCACGGTGCCGTTCGGGCTGAACATGAAGACGATCCTCTGTTTCGCCCTGGCAGGCGGGGCCGCATTCAAGCCGGGCAGTCCCGCCGTGAACGGAAGGACGGCGGCGGAAACGCCGAGTTGACGGAGGAAGGCGCGACGGTTCGTGGGTTTCATGTGTTTGTGGGTTCAACAGGGCTCTTCAATTCCTCGGCTTCTTTCAGCCTCAAGACAAGGCTTTGAAATTCCACGGACGGGCGGTGCTCCTCGGGAATCTGGTTGAGCAGCATCCTCACGCGCTGGGTCTGCCGTGGATGGAAAATCTTCGCCTCGATCGAGGATAGGCAGCACTCCGCCATCTCAAGAGTCTGCGGCACGCTGCGACCGGCGACATGGAACAACTCCTCGTAGCGCTCGCGCTTGCGGGCGATGCCCTGCTCCTTTTTGCGGCAGGGAATGCAGCGGACGCAGTCGGAATCCAGCCCGAACTCAAGGTCCTCATACCAATACTTCTGCTCCGCGGCGAAGAAGAGGAACGGGCGCTTGCAGTCGCGGCAGACTCTTTCCCTGTCGAAGTAATGGCGCGGCCAAAACGTGGCATTGAATTGATGCGTCGGATCGGCGGCAACAGCCGTGCCTCGAATCATGTCATCGTCCAGCGAGTGCCAGCCGTAAAGGGGATGCGTCGATTCGTTCAAAGACGTGAACCGTGGCTTCCTGCCATAGCGCGGGTGCTCGACGTAGCTGGCGTATTTGTCCTCCCACGCCGGATCACGCTTCAAATCACCCGACTTGTGCTTCGTCTTCTTCATCGCAGTCGAGATTCAACTCGAATTATCAACCACCGAAAGCAGTCATGGTTTGGAGGCTACTTGGACGGGTTTGCCGTGCAGGGCGGAGGTCACGGCGACCTCGACGACCAGGCTGCGGATGTTTTGACCGGACGAGGCGAAAGTTTGGTCGAGCTGGTCGAGCGTGTCGGCTCCGTAGGCGGCCGGCGCCTGTTTCGCTGTCTGCTGGAACAGCTGACGGACGAAGCCTCGCCGGGCGTCGACGCTGTTGACCGCGAGGTCGGCGAGGTCACGCGGACCACTGAGTTTGACCTTGGTGCCGTCGACCGCGGTGTATTCCGATACGGCGTTCACGGGTTTCTTGTTGTCCGTCGTGCGGAACCTGCCCACAGCGTCGTAGGCCTCCAGGCTGAAGCCGAGCGGGTTGATCGTGACATGGCAGCCCATGCAGTTGGGCTTGGAGGTCAGCTCGGTCACCTTCTCGCGCATCGTCAGCGAGGGATCGAAGCGGTCGTCCATGAACTCGATGGCCATCGGCGGCGGCTTGAGAAACCGCCCAAACACGTTTCGGGTGAGGAAAACTCCGCGATGAATCGGGGACGTGGACCTGTGATACGAAAGGGCGGCCAGAAGGAACGGGTGTGTGAATATCCCCGCGCGCTGGGCGGGATCGAATTTCACGGACTCGAAGTCATCGCCCTTCGGACCGCTCACGCCGTAGAACTTGGCGAGTCGTTCATTGAGGAAGAGATAGTCGGCCTGCAAAAGCTGGCGATAGTCCGATGCGTCGCTCCAGACGACATGATCGACGAACTTCTCGAGCGACTTCCGCAGGTCCGCCTGAACGGCTCCATCGAAGTCCGGGTAGGCCTTGCGGTCCTTGCTCAAAGCTTCGGCCTCGTCGAATCGCAGCCACTGGTGGAAGAACTCGCCGACCTTCGCGCGGGTTCGGGAATCTTTCACCATCCGGGCGGCCTGGAGCCGGACCTGTTCCGCCGTGCGGACCTCGCCCTTGGCTGCGGCTTCCCGCAGCGCCTGATCCGGAAGTGAATCCCACAAGGCCAAAGCCAGCCGCGAGGCGATGGCATGGTCGTCGGCCGATCCGGGAGTGTCCGGATAAAGGAACCGTGGCGACGTCAGCACCAGCAACAAGGACCGCTTCACGGCCGTCTCCAAAGCCAGACCATCCGCAAAATGGCTGTCCACGATGGCTGCCCGCAAATCAGGCGAAAGCGGCCGCCGGAAAGCCCGTTCAGCGAAGGAAGCGCAGAACTCTCGCAACGCGGCAGCCCGATTGGTTGATTTGCTGTCGGTCTTCGTCAGGAGGTTGAGTCGGGAGTTCACCTCGCCTGCGACTTCGACGGCGGCCTTGGTCGTAGCTTCATGCCACGCCTTTGAAATGGATGTGCCGCGCTCGTAACCCACGCTGGAGTCGTCGGCCGGGAACTGTGTCGCCACCACCGTCGTCATCGACGAACGCTCCGGTGACAGGGCATCCGCCGGAATCACCTGCCAGACACCGTGCGGCTGTTTCCATTCCAGCTTCACCGAGGCGGTCTTCTCCTTGAACTTGAAGTAGTCGAGCCTCAGCGGATACGAGCGGCCACCGAGCAGGAACACTTCGGCAGAACCTTCGCGAACCGTTCCACCGCTGCTCACCCAAAGGTCGATCAACGACGCCTGGCGCTTGGCATCGCTGTCGTCCCGGGTGTTGTTGTCGCCGGCGGCAAGGTCGGTGTTGAAGTAGAGGCGGGCTCCGTTCGGAGTCGTCACACGGAACTCGTATGTCCCAGTTTGGGGAACCAGCAGTGAACCATTCCACGCGATCGAGAACTGGTCGGACGTGATCCCCTTCTCCGGCGCGCCTTCCCGGAAATCAAACGCGACCGAGCGGTCCGTCCGCTCGAGCACCTTGGCCTTCTTTTTGTTCATGCCCTCCGACGAGAAGTATTCCGCCGCCAACCCCCCGCCCTGCTTTGCCTGCCGAACCGTCCGGAAGCCGGCGATCAAGTCCGCCACCGATTCCCGGTATTGCCGGTTGGTCAGACGGGCGAATTCCACCTTGGCGGGATTGTTCCGTGCGCGGGCCTCCGGCGAATAGAATGCGCCGTGGAGATATTCGGCGACGGCGCGTGCTTCCTCCGGCCGGGTCTTGTCGTCCCGATCCTCCGGCATGGTGCGGGTGATGAGCCGGGCCAGCGCCTCAACCGACTTTTCCCCGTGCAACGTCTCGTCATGTTTGCCCGCGACGCCCTCTCCCTTCCCGCCATGGCAACGGACGCACTGGTCACGGTAGATCTTCGCGCCATCCACTGAAGCCGTGTCTCCGGATCCGCCCTGCCTGCTGGTGCAGGAAATGGCGATCACCCCGAGGGCAAGGCACGAAGCGATGGTGACGAGAATTCTCACGATGGCTAATGACTGACATACGAGACCCGAAATTCAACTTCGGCAAGGCCGGGCTTCGCTTTGCCTGGGCCCTCGCAGTCGCGGGAATGGACCGTCGGCCTGAACCGTGCTTCCTTCTCGGCAACAAACCCCAGCCATTATGAAACTGACATCCCTGCTCACCACCTTCGCCGTCCTTGCCGCCCTGTGCCTCCCGCTGCTCGGGGCCGACAACGCAGAAGAGGAATTCGCCAGGCTTAAGAATGAAACGACCGAGACCATCGACCTTTTCAAGAAGCTTGACCCGACGATGAAGAAATTCTTCGACCAGTCCGCCGGCTACGTCGTCTTCCCCGGCATCGGCAAAGGCGGCTTTGTCATCGGCGGGGCACATGGCAAGGGTCTCGTGTTCGAGAAGGACAAACTCATCGGACAGGCTTCCGTGTCGCAGATCACCGTAGGCGCCCAGATAGGCGGCCAGGTCCTGCGCGAGATCGTGTTCTTCGAGACCAAGGAGGCGCTGGCCCGCTTCAAGGAAGGCAACGTGAAGTTCAGCGCCCAGGTCAGCGCCGTCGCCGCCGCGGAAGGCGCGGGGGAAAAAGCCCGCTACGAGGAGAACGTCGCCGTCTTCACCCGGCCCAAGGAAGGCCTCATGGCCGAAGCCAGCATCGGCGGACAGAAGTTCAAGTTCACCCCGCTCAAGTGATCACCGGGTGCTGGTGCGGTAGTGACCATTGGAGACACCCGATCCAAGCACGGTCCCCCTCGGAAACCGATCAGAAAACTCCGGCCCCACCGCAAGGCCGGGGCGGAAATGAAAGCATTTTAAGAAGACCTCTTGAGCCGAACCACGAAGGACCGGACGACCCCGTGGTCAGCGGAACCCCACCGCTAACGCGCGCGACTCCGCTCCACTGCCGTTACGCTCCGCGCGACCATCACCTCACCGATAAAAACCTGTCGGACCAACCATCACCCTCTTGACTACTCTCATAGGCGCTGCAGCGCATGGTTAGCCAGCGTCGTCATTGCTTCCGTCTCGAAAATGTCCGGTCGCTGCGGCCCAAAGTGCCATGCCGGTAGTCAACGTAGGTGATGCCGACCCTGAAGGTATCGGTCTTGCCGTCGAAAAACTCTTTGAACCTGGCAAGAACGTCGTCGAGCGAGCACTTTCGAAGTGTTCCGCTCTCGGTCGGCATCTCAAACGTGTAGTCCCGGTAATCGGGCTGATTAAGTCCGGTGAGATACTCCCCGAACTCGACTAACCCATCTGCGCCAATCATCCTCTGTGTCTCTTGCTCGCTCATAAACTCAATGGCCTCCTCGTGCAACGTGTCCAGCATACTTGGCAATCAAACGATCTACCCACTTGTTAAAGCGCCGCATGGCGAAAAACACTGACCCATAGTAAATCAACATGACAATCACGCACACTGGAATCAGTCGCGCCATAAACTGCTCAGCCAATCCCGCTCGGAGCAGGAATATGCCGCCAGCACCGAAGAGAACGATGAGGATAATGTATCGAACCTCCTCTGGCCATGCTGCGATGCCAGTCCTCGGCGGCTGATTTTTGAGATGCGCCTTCTTGATGGACTCTCGGAACTCTCGCTCGAACTGTTCGCGACCAACGGCGGCGATACGCTGACCAAGCTCAAGCTCTTGCTCCTCCGTCAGGTATGGCGGACTCCAACTGATGTAGGAATACTGGACGATCATACGCTGGCTAACATTAAAATTAAGCTGCACCCGGTGCAGCCTATCCCGCTGGCTGGCCAGCGGTTGGTTTTCGTTTGATCCTGAAATAAAGGGGTGTGCCCGTTTTGGCGAGCAACTTCATGCAGCCCATCACGCATTGCGCGGCTGCCGTTGCGGGTAGGGCGCGTCACTCCGTGCGCGCCGTGGGCGGATCCGGAAACACGGGACGGATCGGGCACGTTGGTTGGCAATCGGCGGCGGGCAGAGGACTGCCCGCCCTACCACGACGGGCGGCACACCCGGTAGGGCGCGTCACTCCGTGCGCGCCGTGGGCGGATCCGGCAACGCGGGACGGATCGGGCACGTCGGTTGGCAATCGGCGGCGGGCAGGGGACTGCCCGCCCTACCAACGTCGGGCGGCAGGGACGTGAGGACGACTCAGATCTACACGCACGTCATGGCCAAACCGGGGATGGGGGTGAGGGAAGGAATGCACAGTGAAAAATGGGCCGATGCAAAATGCCCGATGCCAGCCTGCCGCGTTTTGCCGAACTCCCCGGCGCGCCCAACCCGGTGGCGGTTTTGGCGCTCGGGTCGGCCTGGTTGGCGCTCTCACCGCTCTGGTTACCGCGCTCACCACCCTGGTTGGCGCTCTCACCACTCTGGTTACCGCGCTTACCGCCCTGGTTGGCGCTCGAATCGTCGTATTTTGATGCACATTGCCCCGGTTCGCCCGCGCATTGCTCCAGTTCGCGCTCGAACTGCGCTGGTTCGCCTTCTCATTGCTCTGGTTCGCGCTCGAATCGGCCCGGTTCGAGTGGCAATTTCTGCCCGGTGGACGGTTTTGATGACGGAATGCTTTGCCCCTAGCATGGTTCCTAATCGTTGTGTTTCAATGAGTTGTGCTTTTATCCCGGTTCCGGCCAACAACCCGTCAAACAATCCCCACCCCGCCGCGTGAGCGCACGCGGTCTACAGGAAGGCTTCGGGAACCACCCTGGCCTTGTAGGCCCGGTCCCCTAACCGGGCGTTCTCTGACGGGCTGCCAAGGAAACGCTGATCGAACCCGGACTCCGAAGTTGGAATCAGAGGATGAGAACAGACCGGGGAGCGCACGCGTCCCGCGTGCTGTCTTCGGCGTCACGCCGAAAACCCCTTCGTCCATTTTAACGGACAGTGTGACGAAGGTCTGGGCGCGACGCCCAAACCCGCACGCGGGACGCGTGCGCTCCCCTCTTCTGTTTCCTAGTTCGGGTTAATCCATCGTCGACCGGCCTTGACGAACAGCCGGGCACTTTCTATGCACCACCAACCTATGAGTTCGCCCGAGAAACACACGTTCCAAGCCGAGATCCAGCAACTGCTGAACATCGTCATCCATTCGCTCTACACGGATAAGGAGATCTTCGTCCGCGAGCTGATCTCCAACGCCGCCGACGCCTGCGAGAAGCTCCGCTTCACCCAGTCTTCCGGCATCGCCATCCACCAGCCGGAGATCGCCCCGACCATCGCCATCACGTCGGACGACAAGGCGGGCACGCTGACCATCACCGACACCGGCGTGGGCATGACGCACGACGAACTGGTGAAGAACCTCGGCACGATCGCGCATTCCGGCACGAAGGCATTCCTGAAACAGTTGGCCGAGGACAAGAAGCCGGACGTGGGCCTGATCGGCCAGTTCGGCGTCGGCTTCTACGCGGCCTTCATGGCCGCCAAACGCGTCACGGTGGAGAGTCGATCGGCCACCGTCGGCGAGGCGGGTTGGCAATGGATCAGCGAAGGCACGGGCGGCTACGAGATCCTTCCCGCCACCTCTGATCTGCCGCGCGGCACCAGGATCACGCTGGAACTGAAGGACGAGGCCAAAGAGTTCGGCGAGCAATCGACCATCGAGCGGATCATCAAGCGCTACTCCAGCTTCGTGCCTTTCCCCATCGAGCTGAACGGCGAGAAAGTGAACACCGTCCAGGCGCTCTGGACCCGGAGCAAAAACGAGATCAAGCCGGAGGAATACGACGAGTTCTACCAGTTCATCGGCCACGACCACGACAAGCCCCTGCTCCGCCTGCACTTCAACGCCGACGCGCCGATCGCCATCCAGTCGCTGCTCTTCGTGCCGCAGCGCAACATCGAGACGATGGGCATGGGCCGGATCGATTCGGAGGTGAACCTCTACTGCCGCAAGGTGCTGATCCAGGCCAAGGCCAAGGGCTTGTTTCCCGAATGGCTGCGCTTCCTCAAGGGCGTGGTGGACAGCGAGGACCTGCCGTTGAACATCTCGCGCGAGACGATGCAGGACACGTCGTTGCTGCAGAAATTGAACAAGGTCCTGACCAGCCGCTTCCTCAAGTTTCTCGACGAAACCGCGGAAAAGGATCCGGAAGCCTACGAGAAGTTCTACACCGAGTATCAGCGCTTCCTGAAGGAAGGCATCGTCACCGACTTCACCCACAAGGACGCGATCGGCAAGCTGGTGCGCTACGAGTCGTCGTTGATCGACGCCGGCAAAACCACCTCGCTCGCCGACTACGTGAAGCGCATGCCGTCCGAGCAGAAGGAGATCTATTGCCTGATGGCGCCCAACCGCGCCGCCGCCGAGAGCAGCCCCTACTACGAGGTC
Organism: Verrucomicrobiota bacterium; assembly: GCA_043775315.1. Lineage (GTDB taxonomy): Bacteria > Verrucomicrobiota > Verrucomicrobiia > Limisphaerales > CANJSG01 > CANJSG01. Next base: position 47,827 of record JAYVSO010000055.1, on the reverse strand, counting down.
TTCCGCGAACGGAAGTTCGAGGTGCTCTTCCTCTACGACGCCTGGGATGAGTTCGTCATGGACCACCTGCGGGAGTTCGACGGCAAGCCGCTCAAGGCCGCCGAGAAGGCCGACCTGAACCTGAACGAGCCCAAGAAGGAAGGCGCCCTCGACGAAGCCACCGGCAAGTCCCTCGCCGAATGGCTCAAGGCCTCGCTCGGCGACCGTGTCGGCGAAGTCCGCGTCTCGCAGCGCCTCGTCGAGAGCCCCGCCGTCGTGGTCGACTCCGACAAATTCATGACCAGCAGCATGCGTCGCATGCTCAAGGCCATGAAGAAGGACGACGACGCCATCGCCCCGGCGCAGCACGACATGGAGATCAATCCGGCGAACCCGATCATCGTCCGCCTGGAACAGATGCGGCAAAAGGACGCGCCCTTTGCCGTCGAGATCGCCGAAACAATTCTCGACCAGGCCCGCGTCGCCGCCGGCGTGATGGAAGACCCTCGCGCTATGCTCAAGCGGATGAACGCGCTCTTGGAACGGGTGCTGGCGTAGTCCGTCGCCATGGAATTGTGGCCTTGGTCGCCCGCTCAACGAGGGGGCGACCAAGGCCCACGGGCAAGTGTTCTGGCGTTTCCGCATGACAGCGGTCAGCGCCAGTGGGTATTCAAAACAGAACCCCGGCAGCCCATGCGGCGCGCGCCCATGCTTCGGGGAGCGCCGATGCGATTCCATACCGCCAATCTACTGAGGCTCTCGATCGCTGTGGTGGTCGCGATGGGGTGTTCACTTGTTTGCGGTGTTGCGCGCGCCGCCACTCCGGCGCAGCTCGACTTCTTCGAGAAGCGCATCCGGCCGATGCTCGCAAATGAATGCTACGAGTGCCACGGCGCCAAGAAACAGAAGAGCGGGCTCCGTGTGGACTTCCGCGATGGCCTGCTCAAGGGCGGCGACTCCGGACCGGCGCTGATTCCGGGCGATGCCAAGAAGAGCTTGCTGATCCGGTCGATCCGCCACGAGGATCCGGATTCCGAGATGCCCAAGGACCGGCCCAAGCTCTCGGATGCCGTGATCGCGGACTTCGTGAAGTGGATCAACCAGGGCGCGCCGGATCCGCGTGACACCGCCCCGACCATTGTCGGCACCAACAGCGTTTCGTGGAAGGCTACTTTCAGTGCGCGCAAGGACTGGTGGAGTTTCAAGCCGGTCGCCAAACAGACGCTTCCGTCCGTGAAAGACAGGAAGTGGTCCGCGCATCCCGTGGACCGTTTCCTTTTGGCAAAAATGGAGGCTGCCGGACTTCGGCCGGCGTCGCCGGCTGATCGCCGCACTCTCATCCGCCGCGTGACGTTCGCGCTGACCGGTCTGCCGCCAACCGCGGAGGAAGTCCGCGCGTTCGTCGATGACCCCGCATCCGATTCCTACACGAAGGTCGTCGATCGGCTCCTGGCCTCGCCGCGCTTTGGAGAGCACTGGGCCCGGCATTGGATGGATCTGGTCCGGTTCGCCGAGAGCCACGGCAGCGAAGGCGATCCCGAGATCCCGAACGCCTGGCGGTATCGGGACTATCTGATCCGCGCATTCAACACGAACGTCCCTTGGAACCAGCTGATCCGGGAGCATCTCGCCGGAGACCTGATCGGGAACCCTCGCATGAACAGCTCCGAGGGCATCAACGAATCGCTCATCGGCCTCGCCCACTTCCGTCTCGTCGAACACGGCTTCAACCCGGTCGACACCCTCGACGAGCAGATCAAGACGATTGACAGCCAGATCGATGTGGTCTCAAAGGCGTTCCAGGGTCTGACGACGTCGTGCGCCCGTTGCCATAACCACAAGTTCGATCCCATCAGCGAACGCGACTACTACGCGCTTCACGGCATCTTCGCCAGCGTCCGTCCGACACAATTGACAATCGACGAACCCGAGCGCCTCCGCATCCACCGCGCCGAACTCACCCAGCTCAAAAGCGCGATCAAGTCCGCTCTGGCCGATGAGTGGGAATCCTCCGTCCGCCAGCTCACTGACGGGCTACTCGCCCAGTCCCACTCGGGAGATTTACGGCTCCCCGCCATTCCCGGCGACGAGATCGAAACCGCCATCGCGAGCCTCAAGGAGCAGGTGATCGCAATCGAAGCCCTTGGCCGCGTCGCCGCTCTCCAGACCCGCGGAGCGTCCAACGCCACCGCTTCGATGCTGAAGCCAATTGCGGCGTGGAGCTTCGATTCCGATGCGAAGGATTCGGTCGGCGGACTCCACGGCGAACTCCAGGGAGGCGCGGTCGTCCGCAACGGACGTCTGGTGCTGGATGGCAAGGGCGCCTTTCTCCGCACCGCGCCTTTGGAGCGCCCTTTGACCGAGAAAACGCTCGAAGCGTGGGTCTACGTTTCGAACCTCGACCAGCGTGGCGGCGGCGTGCTCTCCGTCGAGTCGAAGGACGGCGCGGTCTTCGACTCGATCGCCTTCGCCGAGCGTGAGCCGGGGAAATGGGCGCCAGGCAGCGACGCATTTCGCCGAAGCAAAAGCTTGGCCGGTCCCGGCGAAGCAGGGGCGCTAGGCCAGCCGATCCACATCGCGATCGTCTATCGGAACGACAATAGCATCGCGATGTTCCGCAATGGCGAGCCCTACGGCAGCGCTTACACGCCGACAGGGGACGGAGCAACCCTGAGGACCTTCGCATCCAAGTCGGCGCGCGTGCTTCTCGGCATGCGGCACACCGGCGGAGGCACACCGTTCTTCGCGGGCGAAATCGACGAGGCGCGGATCTACGACCGGGCACTGACGCCGGAAGAGATTTCCGGGTCGTTCAGAGTCGACGCCGGACTCGTGTCGCCCGATGCGATCACGAAGGCGATGACGCCGGAGCAACGCGCCGAACGCGAGCGGCTCGTCGCCGAGATCGCCGCCAAGCGCGATGCGTTGGCCAAACAGTTTCCCGACTTCGCGGCTCGAGACGCTGCACGCCGGCGCAGACACGCGGCCCTCGAAGCCGCGACCAAGAACGAGAACCATCCGCTCCATGCCTGGGGCCAGGTGCGCGGAAAAACCGGGACCGAGTTGTCCTCCGATTGGAAGGCCATCGCGGTGAAAGCGGAGGGCGAACTGGCGACTCGGCAGAAGTTCAATTCCGACGGCTTCCATCCCGCCTTGGACCTGACCGGCGACGACGTAAGCCGATGGTTTCTCTACGGCGTGAATCCGCCGGACGCCGTGAGGCGGCCGGGTGAATTCACCATCGAACCTGAGGGCGACCGCGTCACCGCTGGCCTGCTTCCCGCGGGCGTGTTCAGCCACCTTCGGTCGCAGAAGCACAACGGCGTGTTCGCCTCGCCGCGGTTCCACCTCACCAACGACAGCATCAGCGTCCGCGTGGTTGGCGGCAAAGGCGCACGCGTCCGGTTGATCACGGACAACTACCCCATCGGCCAGGGCAACATCTTCCCCCAGGCAAACCTCAACAGCGACGCCCCGACTTGGGTCCGCCTCGACACGGCCTATCGCAAAGGATCGATGGCGTATCTGGAGTTCGCCACCGCCGAAGACGTGACGTCCCGCGACCGATCAGCGCCCGGGGCGGGCGGCCGATCGTTCTTCGGGGTGGAACGAGTGGTTTTCCACGACGGCAAGGCACCGCCGAAAGAGGATCTCGCGGCGAAGGACTGGCTGCTTTCCTGCGCCGAGCCGAAGTCACCGGACGAACTTTCCAAGCACCTGACGGATAGACTTGCCGAGGCCGTCGCCGCGTGGCGCCGTGATTCCATGACCGAGGCCCAGCGGGTCCTGCTCGACTCGTTCATCCGCAGCGGACTGCTTCCATCGACGCTGGGGGAACTTCCAGCCGTCGCAGCCTTGGTGGCCGAATACCGACGGCTTGAAGGAGAGATTCCCCTGCCCCGCCGCGTCCCGGGAATCGTCGAAGCCGCCGGCTACGATGCTCCGTTGCTGTCGCGTGGTGATCCCAAGAAGCCGCTGGATCCGGTGCCCCGCGGCTATCTGCAATTGGTCGCAACTCGTCCGTATGCGACGAAGGCGAGCGGACGACTGGAACTCGCGAACGACATCGTCGACACCTCGAACCCCCTGACGTCCCGGGTTCTGGTCAACCGTGTCTGGCATCATCTTTTCGGACGCGGGCTCGTCGGCACCGTCGACAACTTCGGCAGGCTTGGGGAAAAATCGACGCACCCCGAACTCCTCGACTTCCTCGCCGCACGATTCGTCGAGAAAGGCTGGTCGGCGAAGGACCTGATACGGTTCCTCGTCACGACCCGCGCATTCCAGATGTCCAGCGACGCCTCGGCACCGGCCCGCGAGAAGGATCCTTCCGACGAACTGCTTTCCCACGCCCGCGTCCGCCGCATCGAGGCGGAATCGATCCGCGACAGCCTTCTCGCCATCAGCGGAAGGCTGGATCCGACGATGTTCGGCGTCGGGGTCAATGCCCTTGCCCCGGCCCAAGAACAACGCCGCCGAAGCCTCTACCTGACGGTGCGCCGCAATTTCCTCAGCCCGTTCTTGGAAACCTTCGACCTGCCCAAGCCCTTCTCCACACTCGGCCGCCGCGAGGCGACAAATGTGCCCGCCCAGTCGCTCGCCCTCCTCAACGATCCCTTCGTAATCGAACAGGCGGCGAAGTGGGCCGATGCGATGCTCGACGCCGAGACCGACCCGGATCAACGCATCCGCCGGATGTTCGAATCGGCGTTCGCGCGACCTCCCAGCGACTTCGAACTGGCCGGTAGCCGGACCTATCTTGCCGATCTCGCCCGCGAACACGGCGACGGCAAGGACAAGCTCGTCTGGCGCGACTTCGCCCAATCGCTGTTCAACCTGAAGGAGTTCATCTACCTCCGCTGATACCCCATGAGCTTCTCGATCTTTCCCCACAACCGGCCGTCCGCAGTTCTCACCCGCCGCGAGATGCTGCGGCGCACCTCGCTGGGGTTCGGTTCGCTGGCGCTCTCGGCTTTGCTTTCGGAAAAAGCGTTCGGCGCAGCCGGTCCGGGCGGTCTGTCACGGGCACTCCATTTCAAGCCGCGCGCGAAGCACGTCATCTTTTGCTACATGAGCGGCGGCGTGTCGCATGTGGACTCGTTCGACCCGAAGCCGGAGCTGAAGAAACGCCATGGCCAGGCGATGCCGGTGCCCGTCAAGCCAACGATGTTCAACGACAACGGCAACATCATGGCGAGCCCTTGGGAGTTCCGGCCACGCGGACAGAGCGGGACCGAAATGACCGACCTGTTCCCGAGCATCGCGGAGATGGCCGACGACCTCGCGGTGATCCGTTCGATGACGACCAAAGTGAACGAGCACGCCCAAGGCAGCTACATGATGCATACGGGCTTTCCGTTCGCCGGGCATCCGAGCGCGGGAGCATGGACCGGTTACGGACTCGGTTCGGAGAATGAAAACCTCCCGGCTTTCGTCGTCCTCCAGAGTGGCGGCGCGCAGGTGCCGCATGGCGGTGTCGGGATGTTCAGCAGCGGATTCCTGCCGGCGGAACACCAGGCTTCCATCCTGCAGGTGGACCGCAATCCGGCGTTGGCCAACATCAAGCCCGGCGAAAGCGACGGGCTCCAGAAACGCCGCCTTAGCTTCATCCGAGACCTCGACAACCGATTCTCCGCCGCCGCCCGGGAACCGCAGATCGAAGCGACGATCAGCAATTATGAAACGGCATATCGGATGCAGACCGCCGTGCCGGAACTCTGCGACATCACCGGCGAAACAGAGGCGACGAAGAAGCTCTACAGCCTCGATTCCACGGACAAGGCCATGGTCGCCTACGCCAAGCAATGCCTCGTGGCCCGGAGGCTGATCGAACGCGGTGTCCGTTTTGTCGAACTCAGCTGCATCACCGCTGGACTGGGCGCCGGCGGTGCGGGCAATCCATGGGATCAGCACGGACAGCTCAAGGAAGGCCACGGCGCCATGGCGCGACAGGTCGATCAGCCGATCGCCGGGCTGTTGAAGGATCTGAAGGCCCGGGGGCTGTTGAAGGACACGCTCGTGGTCTTCACCGGCGAATTTGGTCGCACTCCCTTCTCCCAGGGCGGGAGCGGACGGGACCACAATCCATTCGGGTTCAGCATGTGGATGGCCGGCGGCGGCGTGAAGGGCGGCAGCGTCTACGGCGCAACCGATGATCTCGGCTACTATGCGGTGCAGGACCCGTGCACGACCTATGACCTGTGGGCCACGGTCCTGCATCTCCTCGGACTCGACCACGAACGGCTCACGTTCCGTTTCGGCGGGCGCGACTTCCGGCTGACCGACGTCCACGGGCAGGTGCTCAAGGCCGTGCTGGCCTGAGGCCGCTCAATCGATCCTCTTGGGCAGCGTGACACCGGCCGCCTTCATCGTCTCCAACGCCCGGTTCAGCTTCGCTAGGCGTTGTTGGAGGAATGGATTCTCCGGATACATCGCCGCGTCTTTCCGGACGAAGTCGATGCCTGCGCTGATCAACTGGAACGCTTCATTCGTCGCACCCCGTTGCAGGGCGAGTTCCCCCAGTGTGACCGCAAGGGTTCGGGTGGCGGCATTCTCCGGGCCGTAGGCGTTCTTCGAGATCTCCAGCGCCTCACGGAATACTTTTTCGGCGTCGGCGAACTGTTTCAGCTCCACGAAGACCCGGCCCAAGATCCGCAGGCTGAACTGAAGCTCCCGATGCTCCTTCGGCAACGTGGCGCGATGGATGCCCACACCACGAGTCGCGGCATCCAGCGCTTCGACAAGGTTCGTGCGGGCTACGAGAATGCTGGCAAGCCTAGCCCAGGCGAACGCGGTCGGCGGCGAATTGGTCCCGAACAACGCCGTGCGGAGCGCAAGCGATTCCCTGGCTGCCTTCTCGCCTTCCGCCAGCTGGTTCATGAACAGATGGCTGTCGGCCAGATTGCTCAGCCCGGTGGCGAGGTTCACCTGGCCGTCGGGCAACTTGCGGTTCATCTCGTTGCTCTGCTCCTGCAGCCGGATCGATTCGTCGCGGCGACCCGGTTGAGAGCCGAGGACGAGCGACAGATTCGCCAGCGCGGACGCGTGAGTCTGCGCGACCGACGACCCCTGCTTTTCACACAGCGATAGCAGTTCACGCAAAGGTCCTTCTGCGTCCTTGTTACGACCCAGGTTGACCAGGGCGGTGCCGTAATCGGCCATGGCGCTGATCAGCGGCCTCCGGTGCGCCCCCTGATGGGGCCGAAGATCGGCGACCGCCCGGGACAGTTGTTCAAGGGCTTCGGGTCCTTTGCCAGCCCAGTCGAGGAGCGCCCCGAGGAAGCTTCGCGTCTCGGCCGTCCGCCAATGGTTGGTGCCAAGTTCGCGTTCGTAGATTCCCACGGCGGATCGTAGGAGCGGCTCGGATTCGTCGTAGAGCGACAGCTGGTAGTAGGTCACGCCCAAGGTCGTTTCGATCTCGGCCCGGACGAGCGGCTGATTCGTCAACTCGACGGCCGCCCGGCTCGCGGCGCGCTTGAGGAGGTCAATCACCTTGATCTCCCGTCCATCGTGTCCCGGATCCGGCGCCGAGAGGACTTCCTGCAGGAATCCTTTCACCTGCTCGGCCTCGCGGCGTTGCTGGTCGAGCCGGCGATTGGCCACAAGCGTGACCGCCACTACCGCGACCACCAGGAGCGCCGCGACTGAAACCAGGGCGGCCAGCGCGGGCCGGCGCCGACACCACCGGACCAGACGCTCGGTCGGCATGATGGGCCTGGCGAAGATCGGCTCGCCTGCGAGGAATCTTCCGAGGTCGTCCGCCAAGGCCTGCGCCGACGCATACCGGCGTTCGGGCTCCTTGGCCAAGGTCCGCAGGCAGATCGTTTCCAGATCACGCGGCAGTTGCGGATTCAGCAGACGCGGCGCGACCGCTTCCGCCTGGGCCAGCTGATTGAGCACGGCCGTGGGGGTTTCGCCAACGAACGGTGCGCGCCCTGTGATCAGATGGTAGAGGACGGCACCCAGCGAATACACGTCGGCCAGCGGGCCGGACCGGCCGGCCGGGCCAAGCGCCTGTTCAGGGGCCATGTAGCCGGGAGTCCCGAGGACCTGCCCTGTCAGCGTAAAATGGCTCTCCGAGTCGACACGCCGTGCGAGGCCGAAATCGGTCACATGCGGATCACCCCCAAGATCGACGATGACATTCGACGGCTTCAAGTCGCGGTGGAGGACGCCGCGTTCATGCGCATGGGCCACAGCCCGGGCGATCTTGGCAACGATCTCCGCCGCACGTCGCGCGGGCATGGGGCCTTCGCGGGTGAGCTGGGCCAGGTTCTGTCCCGCGATCAGCTCCATCGAAAAGAATGGCTGGCCGGCGTGCTCGCCGATCTCGTGGATGCCGACAATGTGCGGATGCTGCAATGATGCCGCCGCCATCGCCTCGACCCGGAACCGGCCGACGTCGTCCGTCCCGGCAAGAAACCCGTCGCGCAGCAGTTTTACCGCGACTTCACGTCCGAGCCCGTGCTGGCGCGCCCGATAAACGACTCCCATGCCGCCGCGCGCGATCTCCTCGATCAGCTCGTAGCCTGCGAATTGGACGAACGGCAGCGACCTGCCCCTTGGAGATTCACCCGCCTCGAACAGGTTCGTAGCCAAACAGCGGGGACAAAATCCTTCGACGATGCCGGCGGATAGCGGGCCACCGCAGCGTGGACAACGGGTCTGGATGGTCGCGGATTCTGCCATGAACAGTCGAAGGATAGGAGCAGAGCGCTGGAAGACTCAATCGCCTCAATACTTCAGCACCGTAAACTCCGTGTCGAACCACAGGCCGTTGAAGTCGAACTGCATCTTCTTCTCTTCGAAATCACCTTCCAGCCACATGATCTCGTTGCGCCCGCGGACCAGATTCTCGACCTCGTCGAACATGGCGGGGTCGAGACCGATGATGCCGTAGCGGCCTCTGCGCAGCTCGTGTTTCGCCATCTGGAGCTTCAACTCCTCGGCGGCTTCGAACGACCGCTTAACGATCCACAGTTCTGCCTCGGGACATTTCACCGCGAGCTTGTCGAGTTTGTTCATGCTGCACTCGCCGCACTCGACCCAGAGCATCGGCCGCAGTTCGTAGTCGAGCTGGACAAGCGTCGGCTCGAAGGGAATCGCGTCGTCGTGCAACCGGGGCTCGATGCGGAGGCGGTCCCGGTAGAAGAGCATGAAGCCGATCACCTTCAGGGCCACATGGGTGAGCGTCTCCGTTTCCTTGCGCCCGATGATGACGTTGCGCGGGATCTCCCGCCGCTTGTCCTGGCTGTCGATGACGAAGTTGAACTTGTGACTCATCTCCTGGGCTTCTCAGGGCAGGACAAAGACTGGCGTGCCCGTGCGGGTCAGGCGGAGGAGATGTTCGGCGTTCCAGTTCGCGAGCCTGAAACAACCATGTGACTCCGTCCTGCCCACCTGCTCGGGTTGCGGCGTCCCGTGGATGCCATAGCCGGGACGATCGAGACCGATCCACACCGTGCCGACGGGATTGTTCGGGCCGGGTGGAATGCGGAGTTTGCGGGTGATCGTCTTGGACTCCAGGGACTCGGGAAACACCTCGGGGTTCCACGTGTAGTCCGGGCCGTCCGCGATGACCTTGACCACGAGTTCGCCGACCGGCCGTTTCTCGACCCGTGCGGCGATGCTGCACGGAAAGTGTGCCAAAAGATTCGTCTGCGCGTCGAAGGCCTCGAGCGATTTTGCCGAGAGCTGGATGCGGAGGAATGCGGCGCGGGTTTTCGCAGAAGGCTTTTCTACGAACGGCACGACAAGAACGGCACCAGCGGCCACGTTGGTCCAATTCACCCCGGGATTGAGCAGCTTGACCTGCGCGGGATGACTCCAAGCCCGCTCGGCCACCTGCTCGAGCAACGTCTCGTAATCGAGCCGTGGCTGCTGCGACTTGGCCAGCCACGTATCGCTCACCGGCAAGAGTCGCGCGAGGTCCGCAGCCGTGACGACGACGTTGGTCATGACGGGTTCCAGGATCAGGAGTTTCAGGCGCGTGGCCGCGTCGAGTTCTCCGGATTGCGCCAAACCCTGTTGCATTTGGAACGCCCGAATCGCCGCGCGGGTCTGGCTCCCCATGGCGCCATCGAACGAACCGCTCGAAATCCCGAGACGGGCCAACGCGATCTGCGCTTCCAACGTGCCCCGCACCGGCCGGGCTCCGCTGGCGGTCACTGCCGGCGTTGGTCCGTTTGTGACCGGCGGAGGCAGCGGTGTAATGGCGCCACGGAGTGTGTTGGAATCGGCCCGGTTGGTGGAGAAAACGCGGACGATCGGTTCCGTCGGATCTCTCGAAGCGGGCGGATTCGTGATCACCGGCAGCGGGGTCGCGTAGTTGGTCGGCCACGCCGTCAGGCGATTGGTCGCCGGCGGTGGCACCACGGCATTCGTTGTCAAAGCAGCACCCGGCCTGGGTCCGACCACGGGCACGTCATTGGTCACGAACACCACCACGCCGTTCGTCTTGAAAGCTCGGATCACGGGGGACAACACATAGACGGTCGACGATGTGCCAGCCTGATGGGCGACCGTGACGGGCGTGACCGGTCCGCTAACCCCACGGACATCAGGCGAGCGTCCCGTAATCCACCAAAGTGCGACCCCACCGGCAGCGGCGAGGACAAGCAGCAGAAACAGCTTCCCGACAACGCCACCGGATTGGTGGCGTTTCGAGGACTTGGGCGCGGGTTGCTTCGAGTCACGAGGCACCCGTAGGGATTAACCGATTCCTCCACTCCCGACCAAGCGCCAAAGTGTTGCCTGGTGGACTGATCACAAACATTGAATCGCCGCACCAAATGAAAAGCCGCCGTCTCACGACGGCGGCTTTCTGAAACTCGCGGCCGCTTGGAGCGGCTTAGTTCGACGGCTTGACTTCAATCTTGCGGTAGTGGACTTCGCTCTTCGGATCGTGGCCCTGGATGGCGAACGTGCCGTTGCTAAGGATCCGGCCGGGGAAATCCTTCCCGCGCTTCACATTCGCCTCCTCGGTGTAGTCCGAGATGAGCTTGCCGTCGACCTTGGTGACGATGCGTTTGCCCTCGACCTTGATTTCCATCGTGAACCACTCGTTGTCCTTCGCCGGAGCGGTGTAGTTGTCCTTGATGCCGTAGACGCCGGCGGTGCGCTTGGGGTCGGTGTGGGAATTGTTCACCTGGATCTCGTAGCCCTTGGACGGCCATCCACCGTCCTGGAACGCGGTGTGGATGTAGACGCCGGAGTTCGCGCCGGGCTTGGTCATGATCTCGAGACGGATCTCGAAGTTGGTGAACTTCGCGCCGTTCACCGGTCCGACGTAGAAGAGATGGGCGCGGTCGCCCTTCACGACGAGTTCGCCGTCCTTCACCGAGAAGGTCGACGGGCTCTCGTTGGCCTTCCAGCCGTCGAGATTCTTGCCGTTGAAGAGTGGCTGCCAGCCGTCAGCGGCGGACGCGCCGAGTGCGAGCAACGCGGACGCGGCGACGCCCGCAAAGAGGGAGTAAGTGAGAGATTTCATTAAGCCGCGATGAAGCCGCCTGACCGTTCTCTTGTCAACCAACCGGACGAGTTCGGACTGGCGGCAGGCGCTTCAAGGCTTGAACATTTCCGCATGAACCTCCGATGCGGCCATGCCGTCCTCCTCTTTCTCGCGACCCTCGGCATTGCGGCTGACGCGGCGACGATCCGCACCATCGCGGGCAACGGCACGCGAGGCTTCTCCGGCGACGGCGGTCCAGCCACTTCGGCGAATCTCGACAACCCTTTCGGCGTTGTGCGCGGACCCGACGGCGCGATCTGGTTCTGCGAATACAGCAACCATGTCGTCCGCCGTATCGCCAAGGATGGAACGCTCACCACCGTCGTGGGCAACGGCAAGATGGGCTACTCCGGCGACGGCGGCCCGGCCACGGCAGCGACGATGAACCAACCGCACGAGATCCGCTTCGACCGCGATGGCAACCTCTTCATCGCCGACATGCGGAACCACGCCATCCGGCGCTGGGACGCGAAGACGAAGTTTCTCACAACCTTCGCGGGCAACGGCCAGCCCGGTTACTCCGGCGACGGCGGTCTTGCTGCCATGGCCCAGTTCAAGCAACCACACAGCATCCAGTTTTCTCCCAACGGCGACCTCTACGTCTGCGACATCGGCAACCACGTCGTCCGGCGCATCGACGCGAAGTCGGGCAACATCGAGACCTTCGCCGGGACCGGCAAATCCGGGCCGACGCCCGACGGATCGCCGATCAAGGGAACGCCGTTGAACGGCCCGCGTTCGCTTGATTTCGACCGCGACGGAAACCTCTGGGTCGCGACGCGCGAGGGAAACCAGGTCTTCAAATTCGACCTCAAAGCGGGGCGCATCCAGCATGTCGCCGGCACGGGTAAGAAAGGATTCACCGGCAACGGTGGTCCGGCCAAAGAGGCCACTCTCTCCGGCCCCAAAGGCATCGCCGTCGCTGCCACTGGCGACGTCTATCTGGTCGACACCGAGAGCCACTCCATCCGTCGGATCAAAGCCACCACGGGTATCATGGAGATCGTCGTCGGAAACGGAATGCTCGGCGACGGACCCGATGGCGATCCCCTGGCCTGCAAACTTGCACGACCCCACGGCGTCTTCGTCGAGTCCGACGGCACCGTCCTCATCGGCGACAGCGAAACGCACCGCGTCCGACTGCTGAAGCCGTGAACCAGAAACGGTTAATCCGCGAGAGAACTCATCACGACGCGGTCGAGCAGTTCGGTGCCTCGGAATTTTCGGGCGCCGGCGTCCATCCCTCGACGGTTTGTTCCTTGTTCCCCTTCGCGCTCTTCGCGTCCTTTGCGGATCACCCCGTCCACATCAGTCCCACTCCGCCATTGCCACATGGCCGGGGTTTCCTGAACTTCCCGGCCTCTATGTCGCGCAGGCAGTATCCGTTTCATCTCATCGAGCCCAAATGGCAGCAGTTCTGGGAAGGCCAGCAGACCTTCCGCGCGTGGAACCCATCCGAAGTGCTGGCGCACGACCACCCTTTTGCCCAACGCCACGGCACCGACGCGATGAGCCCCGAGAAGGTTGCCAGCGGCCAGGCTCCGGGGAAGTTCTACATCCTCGACATGTTCCCGTATCCCTCCGGCGCCGGCCTGCACGTCGGCCATCCCGAGGGCTACACCGCCACCGACATCCTCGCGCGCTTCCGCCGCTCCCAGGGGAAGAACGTCCTGCACCCGATGGGCTGGGACTCGTTCGGCCTGCCCGCCGAGCAATACGCCGTCAAGACCGGCCAGCATCCGCGCGTCACGACGGAGGCGAACATCGCGAACTTCACCCGGCAGATTAAGTCGCTCGGATTCAGCTACGACTGGTCCCGCGAAGTCGCCACGACCGATCCCGGGTATTTCAAGTGGACCCAGTGGATCTTCCTCCAGATCTACAATTCGTGGTTCAACCCGGCCACGAACAGGGCCGAGCCGATCAGCACGCTGAAGTATCCGCCGGAGCTGGAGCAAAGTGCTTCCGCGCGATTCGCCGGAAGCTCCATTCAAAATGGACCTGCCACCGGGACGGATGGCAGCACATTGGAAGACCGTCGTCGCGCCTTCCGCGATTCCAAACGCCTCGCCTTCGTCAGCGAAGCCCCGGTGAACTGGTGCCCCGAGCTTGGCACGGTGCTGGCCAATGAAGAAGTCATCGACGGCAAGAGCGAGGTCGGCGGCTTCCCTGTCATCCGGAAGCCGATGCGCCAATGGATGCTCCGCATCACCGCCTTCGCCGAGCGTCTGCTAGCCGATCTCGACACCATCGACTGGTCCGACTCGCTGAAGGAAATGCAGCGGAATTGGATTGGGAAGAGCGAGGGTGCCGAGGTGGACTTCAAAGTTGTAGCGGTGGTCTGTGACCGCCGATGGGGCTCTGACACAGCGCCGCTACAGGAACCCAAGATCCGCGTCTTCACCACCCGGCCTGACACGCTCTTCGGTGCGACCTACATGGTCCTGTCGCCCGAGCACAAACTGCTCGCTCAGATCACCACGCCCGAACAGGCAGCGGCTGTGAAGCAATATCAGGACTTTGCCGCCACCAAGTCCGACATGGAGCGCACGGAGTTGGCGAAGGACAAGACCGGCGTCTGGACCGGTGCCTACGCCATCAACCCGGTCAACGGCGAGAAGATCCCCATCTGGATCGCCGACTACGTCCTCGCGACCTACGGCACCGGCGCGATCATGGCTGTGCCCGCGCACGATGAGCGGGACTTCGAGTTTGCCATGAAATTCAAGCTGCCAGTCAAAGCCGTTGTTTCACCTACCGACGAGTGGCTGAAGACCAACACTTACGAGAAGGAACCTGGCTATCCACCGACAAGTTGGACTCCTGATCTGCTGGCAACGCATCGGAGCTACTACGCGAAGCATCCCGAAACATACCCGCTGGCATTCGGTGAAATCGGGTCTGCGATTAACTCGGCCAACTCAGATCTCGCGCTCAACGGCCTCCCCACCGCCGAAGCCAAGAAGAAGATCACCACTTGGCTGGAGTCCAAGGGCCTCGGCCAGAAGACGGTCAACTTTAAGCTGCGCGACTGGCTATTCAGCCGTCAGCGCTATTGGGGCGAACCCTTCCCCATCGTTTGGAAGAAGGGCACTGACGGGCAGCTTTACCACGAGGCCTTGCCTGAGAGCGCCCTGCCGCTTCTCCCGCCCACGCTGGAAGACTACAAGCCCACACCTAGCGGTGAGCCCCCATTGGCGCGGGCCAAGGCGTGGCTCCATCTCCCGGACGGTTCCATCCGCGAGACCAACACCATGCCCCAGTGGGCCGGCTCGTGCTGGTATTACCTCCGCTACCTCGACGCGAAGAACGGCACCGCCTTCGTGAACCGCGACGTGGAGAGCTACTGGATGGGTAGCCGTCGAGGTCACGAGGCGGACAAAGCCGCTTCCGCCAATCCGCCTCCTCACGTCGGCGGCTACGAAGCGACGCCCGGCGTCGATCTCTATGTCGGCGGCACCGAGCACGCCGTGCTGCACCTGCTCTACGCGCGGTTCTGGCACAAAGTCCTCTTCGACCTCGGCCACGTCTCCACCGCCGAACCGTTCTTCAAGCTGGTCAACCAGGGCCTCATCCTCGGCGAAGACGGCCAGAAGATGTCCAAGTCCAAGGGCAACGTGGTCAATCCCGACGACGTGTTGGCCGAGTTCGGAGCCGACGCCTTCCGGCTCTACGAGATGTTCATGGGCCCGCTCCAGGAAACCAAACCGTGGAACACCCGGGGCGTCGAAGGCGTCTACCGCTTCCTCGGCCGCGTCTGGCGCGCCTACGTCGACGAGGCCACCGAGACCGACTACGAACAGCTCGCCACCGCCCACGGCGATTCCGCCGGATTGCTCGACGGCATCCACCTCAGCGCCGCGCTGCAGGACGTGCCCGCCACACCCGCCCAGCTCAAGACGCTTCACACCTGCATCAAGAAGGTGACCGAGGATTTGGAAGGGATGCGCTTCAACACCGCGATCTCCGCCATGATGGTCTTCATCAACGAAGCTATGGGCTGGGAAACCAAGCCGGTGACAGTCTATCGGACGTTCCTCCAGTTGCTGGCTCCGTTCGCGCCGCACATCGCGGAAGAACTTTGGAACAAGTTGAACGTTCACCGTCCAACGTCGGACGTTGGACGTTCACAGAGCCTGACCTACGCGCCTTGGCCTTCCTTCGACCCCGCCTTGCTCGTCGAGTCGGAGATCGAGTTGCCGGTGCAGATCAACGGGAAGCTCAAGGACGTCATCAAGGTGGCCGTCGACGCCGACAACGCCACGATCGAGGCCGCGGCCAGGAAGGCGGAAAAGGTCGCGCCACTTCTCGAGGGGAAAACCGTCAAGAAGGTC
This sequence comes from Verrucomicrobiota bacterium, assembly GCA_043775315.1. Taxonomy (GTDB): domain Bacteria; phylum Verrucomicrobiota; class Verrucomicrobiia; order Limisphaerales; family CANJSG01; genus CANJSG01. Next base: position 32,005 of record JAYVSO010000055.1, on the reverse strand, counting down.
ATCATCGTGCCGAAGAAGATGGTGAACCTCGTGGTGGGGTGAGCGTCGAAACAACCGATTGCACTGGATGCCCGCCATGCCACGTTTGACCCGTCAGGAACTGCTGGTGCTGACCTGCATCCTCGGTCTCCTGCTATTGGGTTGGCTGACGAAGGCCTGGCGCGACGCCCATCGCGATGCGCCGGTCCAAGTGGAGAAAGTCCGTTCGAATTGACCATGCAAGAACAGAGCTTTGAGAGCGCGATCGACGGGCTGGTCGAGAAAAACCCGCAGTTCACGCGGGACGCCTACCTGTTTCTGCGTGAGGCGCTCGACCACACCCAAAAGGTCGTGGCCAAAGAAAACAAGGGCCGCAGCCGCCACGTCACCCCGACCGAGCTTCTCGACGGCATCCGCCAATTCGCCCTCGCGGAGTTCGGCCCGATGACCATGACGGTCCTCGCGGACTGGGGCGTGACTCGCTGCGAAGACTTCGGCGCGATCGTCTTCAACATGATCGGGGCCGGCCTGCTCTCGAAGACCGACAAGGATCAACCCGAGGACTTCAAGGGCGGCTTCGAGTTCGACGACGCCTTCCGCAAGCCTTTCATTCCGCCGAGCAAGCTGCCGCCCGCTCCGACGCCGGAAACGGCCCGCAAGCCCGGCGCTTGATCCGGAAAACCACGAATGGAAGCGAAGGAACAGGAGCTTGGGATTGCGGTGATTTTCAACCGACGCGACGGGTTTGCATTCGGCTCCATCGCTCGTCCGGCAGCCCACCCTCACGTCAACGTTTCCATGAAGCCGCGCCCTACCGCCGAATTTCCGCCCCCATGTTCCCCGAGCCCTCATGGACGAACGCTCCGATCGTGTTACTTCATCTCCATCCGTGGCTCTGAAACCTGAATCCCATTTTCCCGTCCGCCTTACCAACCACATGACTTCACCCTCGCCCGTCTCCGCCGAACTGCCCGCCCTGCCCGACGGCGTCTCCATCGCCACGCTGGAGAACGGCCTGACGATCATCGTCCGCGAAGACCACAGCGCGCCCGTCGTTTCCGCCCAGGCCTGGGCCCGCACTGGCGCCGTCAACGAGGGCAAATGGCTTGGAGCCGGACTTTCCCACGTGCTGGAGCACATGCTCTTCAAGGGAACGACCACCCGCGGACCGGGCCGCATCGACCAGGAAGTGCAGGAAGCCGGCGGTTACATGAACGCCTACACGTCGTTCGACCGCACGGTCTACCACATCGACGTGCCGAACACCGGCGGCGCCACGGCCATCGACATCCTCTGCGACATCATGCAGCACGCGGCCCTGCCGGCGGACGAGTTGGTCAAGGAGCTCGACGTCATCCGGCGCGAGATGGACATGTGCCATGACGATCCGGGCCGGCGTTCCAGCCGACGCCTCTTCGAGACGGCCTACACCCGCAGCCCGTATCGCCTGCCGGTCATCGGCCTTCCCGACATCTTCAACGCCATCAGCCGCGACGATATCGCGTCCTATTACGGCGAACGCTACGCGCCGAACAACGTCTTCTACGTCGTCACCGGCGACATCAACGCCGCCGACGCGGTTGAGCAGATCAAGGGCGCCTACAAGGGGGCCAAGACCCGCGCCCTTCCCCCCGAAGTTCTGCCGACGGAACCGCCCCAGACCGCCGCGCGCGAAACCGTTGAGGAAGCCTCCGTCGAGATCGGCCGCGTCCACATGAGCTGGCACATCCCCGACATCCGCCATGCCGACGTGCCGGTGCTGGACGTGTTGGCCGGATTGCTCGGCAGTGGACGCAGCTCACGGCTCTACCGCGAACTCCGCGAACGTCGCCAACTCGTCACCTCGGTCGACTCCTGGACCTACAATCCCGGCAACCCCGGCCTCTTCGGCGTCAGCGCCTTGATGGAGCCGGCCAAGTTCGCCGACACCCGCGTCGCCATTCTCGCCGAGATCGAAAGGCTCCGCACCGAACCGCCTGCACCTGCCGAAATCGCGAAGGTCGTGAAGCAATACGTTTCGGCCACGCTTTCCTCGCGCAAGACCATGGCCGGCCAGGCGCAGGACCTGGGCTCCAGCTGGATTGCCGCCAACGACCTCAACTTTTCCGAACGCTATCTCGCTGCCGTGAAGCGCACGACGCCCGCGGCCATCCAACGCGTAGTCCAGACCTACCTCACGCCGGAGAACCGCTCGCTCTACGCGCTCCTTCCCGAAGGAACCGCGCCCAAGGCCACACTCACTGAAGACCGCGCCCACGACCATCCGGTGCAGAAGTTCACGCTGTCGAACGGCCTACGCGTGCTCATCAAAGAAGACCATCGCCTGCCCTTCGTGCAGCTCCAACTCGGCCTGCGCGGCGGTGTGCTCGCGGAGACGCCGGAGACGAACGGCCTGACGCAGCTCTTCACCAAGATGCAGCAGCAGGGCACCACGACCCGCTCGGCCGAGGACGTCGCCACCGAGATCGAATCGCTCGGCGGACATCTTGAAGCCTTCGGCGGCAACAACAGCTTCGGCCTGAGCTGCGAAGTCATGAACGAGGATTTCGCCGCCGGCCTGGCGCTATTCGCCGACGTGCTGCTAAACCCCGCGTTCCCAGTCGATGCGCTCGAACGCGAGCGTTCGATCCAGCTCGCGAACCTGAAAGCCCAGCGCGACCAACTCCTCCAAAGCGCCATGCGGGCCATGCGGCGCACGCTCTTCGGCGCCTCCGGTTACGGCCTCGAAACGCTCGGCAACGAAGCGTCCGTGAAGTCGATCACCGTCGATCACCTCAGGCAGTTCCACCGCGACCTCCTTGCGCCGAACAATGCCGTAATGGCGGTGTTCGGGAACGTCCAGACCGAGGCCGTCCTCGGCCAACTGGAGAAGACGTTCGCAGGCTGGAAATCCAACCCTCAGACGCCCGCGCTCGTCGACCGCCGCGCCGGCATCACCACGCCCTCGAAGCCGGAACGCATCGAAGAAGAACGCGACAAGAAGCAGGCCGTCCTCGCGATCGGCTTCCGCGGCGCCGCGCTCGACAGTCCGGACCGCTACGCGCTGGAACTCATCCAGGAATCGTGCAGCGACCTCGGTTCACGGCTCTTCCTCCGCATCCGCGACGAGCTCGGCCTCGCCTACTACGTCGGTGCGCAGAACATGCTCGGCATCGGCACCGGCGTGTTCACCTTCTACTGCGGCACCGCGCCGGAGAAGGCGGCCCTGGTTGAAAATGAACTGCTGAACGAAGCCCGACTGCTCGCCGAATCCGGCCTCACTCCTGAAGAGCTGAAACGGTCCAAGGCGAAAATCATCGGCCAGAAGAAGATTTCCCGGCAGGACCTCGGCAGCCACGCGATGAACACCCTGCTCAACGAAGTCTACGGCCTCGGCTACGACTACACCGAGCACGAGGACGAAAAGCTCCAGGCCGTAACCCTTGAAGACTGCGTGGCCGCCGCCCGGAAGTATCTGGTGCCCGACCGTTATGTGGTCGCTGTGGTGAAGCCCAGCGCCAACGCGGTGGACGAGGAATAAGAACAGGCCGGACGCCCGAAACAGCAGGCCGGAGGCCTGCGCCACCCGAACCCGGTTCCATCAGCGCATCACATCCTTCAAGAATCGGCCCGTGTGTGATCCCGCTGTCCGGGCAATCGCTTCCGGAGTGCCCTGCCCGACGATGGTTCCACCGCCCTCCCCGGCCTCCGGCCCGAGGTCGATGACCCAGTCGGCTTCGGCGATCAGGTCGAGATTGTGCTCGATGACGATCACCGAGTGGCCCGCATCGACGAGGCGTTGGATGACGTCCACGAGTTTGCGCACGTCGGACATGTGCAGGCCGATGGTCGGTTCTTCGAGGATGAAGATGTCGGCGGTCGGCCTGACGACGGCCCCGGGGATCGGCTTGTAGTTCTTCGGCACCAGTCGCGCCGGGCTTGGCTTCAATCCACTGAGCAGATGCGTGACCAGTTTCATCCGCTGCGCTTCACCGCCGCTCAGCGTTGGGCTGGTCTGCCCAAGCTTTATGTAGTCGAGACCCGTGTCGCGCAATGCTTCCAGCGGGCGCTTGATTCGTTGGAACGCGCTGAAGAACTCGATCGCCTCGGCCACGCTGAGATCCATGACCTGGGCGATGTTCCTGCCGGCGTATTCGATGTCGAGCGTCTCGCGGTTGAAACGCAAACCGCCGCAGGTCTCACACTTCACATAGGCGGGCGGGAGGAAGTTCATCTCCAGCTTGATCACGCCCGCGCCGTCGCAAGCCGGGCAACGGCCCTGAGCGGAGTTGAAGGAAAACCGGCTGCCCGTGTAGCCGCGCATCCGGGCCTCGGGCAATTGGGCGAAGAGTTCCCGGATGTCGTCGAAGAAACCGACATACGTGGCCGGAGTCGAACGCGGCGTCCGGCCGATGGGCGACTGGTCCACTTCGTAGACCGTGCGCAGAAGCTCACGCCCGACGAGCTTGCCCGCCTTGGGTCCGGCTTCCCCGCGCAGCAGCGGCAACAGGCATTCGTTCACCAGCGTGCTCTTGCCGGAACCCGACACCCCCGTGACCACGACGAATCGGCCAAGCGGGATTCGGACGGAGACGTCCTTTAGGTTGTTGGCAGCAGCGTGTTGCAGCAGCAGGTGAGCAAGTGCGCCGGTGGGCGGAGCCGAGGTGCGCTTCTTTCCACCGCGTGGCTTTCCCAGTTTTGCGCCCGCTCCGCCGATCTCCAGATCAACCGGACGCCGCTCACCACGACTTGGAAACTTCCGATCGGCCGCCGCGAGCAGCGACGCGCCGGTCAGCGATTTCGGATTCGCCTTCAACTGGGCGAGCGTTCCACCTGCCATCACCTCTCCGCCGTTCACGCCGGCACCGGGACCAAGATCGATGACGTAGTCGGCCTGCCGCATCGTCTCTTCGTCATGCTCGACGACCACGAGCGAGTTGCCCCGGTTCTTCAACAGGTTCAACGCGGTCAACAACTGCTCATTGTCACGGGAATGAAGGCCGATCGTGGGTTCATCAAGAACGTAGAGGACACCGCTGAGATTCGACCCGAGCTGGGCGGCGAGACGGATGCGCTGGGCTTCTCCGCCTGACAACGTGGTCACGCTGCGGCCGAGTTGGAGGTATCCGAGCCCCACCTCGCGGAGGAACTTCAGGCGCTCGCGGATCTCGGGCAGGATGTCGCGGGCGATCTCGCCATCGCGTCCGCCCACCTCCAATTGATCGAAGTAGGCTTGGGCGGCTTCCACCGAACACTCCGCAAAGAAACTGATCGTCGGATGCTTGGACTTCGCCGACCCGCCGCGGGCGCCCATCGCCAACCGCACCGAACGCGCGAGCGGATTGAGCCGCGCGCCGTGGCAGTCGGGACATTCCTCATGCTTGCCTTCGGTCCATTGGAACCAGCTTTCCTCAACGGCATCGGCCCGCGCGCCGCGGTCAACGTCGGGCAATTCGAAGAGTTCGCCGAAACCGCGGCATTTCGGACACCAGCCGACGGACGAGTTGTAGCTGAAATGTTTCGGGTCCAACTGGACGTAGGCCTTGCCGCAACCGGGACAGGTCCGTTCGGTGGAATGCACCGTCAAGCGCTTGTGGTTGTCGAAGGCGAAGAGAGTGCCTTGCCCGATCTTGAGAGCTTCGTCGACGAGTTGTTGGGGGCTCTTGCCGGCGACGTTCGGAGCCTTTGCCGGCTTCGCCTTCTTTCCACGACGAGGCGCTTCCAACACGCCGACGACGATCTCGATGTCATGTTCCTTGAAACGATCGAGTCTGAAAGGTTCATCGGCGCGGAACAGTTTTCCATCGGCGCGGATCTCGGCATAGCCGTGCTTGGAGGCCCACGTCGCGATCTCGGAGTGGAAGCCCTTTCTTCCCCGCACGACCGGAGCCAGCAGAAGCAGATCCCCGCGGTTCTTGAGCTCTTCGAGAAGCGCCGCGCCAACCTGGTCGCGGGTGCGGCCTTCGACGGGCAATTGGCAATCCGGACAGTGGGTGGTGCCAAGTTTGGCGAAGAGCAGCCGGAGGAAATGGTAGATCTCCGTGACCGTGGCGACGGTGCTTTTGCCGCCGCCGCGCGAGGTGCGCTGTTCGATGCTGACCGTCGGCGGGATGCCGGTGATGAGGTCGACATCGGGACGGGACATTTGCTCCACGAACTGCCTGGCGTAGGCACTCATGGCATCGAGGAACCGGCGCTGCCCCTCGGCGAACAGGATGTCGAAGGCGAGCGTGCTCTTGCCCGAACCGCTGACGCCAGTAACCACGACGAACTGCCCGCGCGGAATGCGCACGGTAATGTTCTTCAGGTTATGCTCCCGCGCCCCGATGATCTCGATGTCGTTGTCCGCCGGTGCGCTGGTATCCGAATACACGCAGCAGAGAGAACCACAGGACAGCCGGGACGCAATGTCGGGACTTCGGCAAAACGGCGTCTCCTTCTCCCACTCGTTCTCTTCCTCCTTTTCGCCCTTGGTTCCGTTTCCGAGAAGGAGAACGAGCAGGATTGGAAACCTGTCCTCTGGATTTCCGCGACGACCTAGCTAGGCTCAGTCCCATGTCCTCAGAAGCCGTTTCCCATCCGCTCGCTTTCGGCGGTGCCGCGCCGTCGAAGACCGGCGCCGTCTCCAAGATCAAACGTCTTCCGTGGTATTGCTTCGCCGTCGCCTTCGGCGCGCTGTGCATTCCGCTGGGCGTGCTGTGGGACATCTCGTGGCACTCGACCATCGGACGCGACACGTTTTGGACGCCGGCCCACATGCTGATCTACAACGGCGGCGCATTGCCCGGCCTGCTCTGCGGCTGGCTGGTGCTGAAGACCACGTTCTGGGGAACGGTCGAAGAGAAAGCCCGGTCCGTCCGCGTCTGGGGATTCAGCGGGCCGCTCGGAGCCTGGGTCGTGATCTGGGGTTCCGTCGCCATGATAACGTCGGCGCCCTTTGACGACTGGTGGCATGCCGCCTACGGCCTCGACGTGAAGATCCTCTCGCCGCCCCACACGCTGCTCGCGCTGGGCATGTATGGCGTGGCCATCGGCGCTTGGCTGCTGGTGTTGTCATGGCAAAACCGAGCGGGTCAAGACGCACCGGCCGTGCAACGGGCTGGAACATGGCTCTTCATCATCACGGGCGGCGTGCTCATAGCCATGCTGAACATCTTCATGACGGAGTTCAGCCTTCCGAACGACCAACGGACGGCCACTTTCTACCAAGTTTCCTGCACGGCATATCCGTTCTACATGACCATCCTCGCGAGGGCTTCGAAGACCCGGTGGGCGGCGACGAAAGCCTCGCTGGTCTACATGGCGATCGTCGCCGTGATGGCGTGGATTCTTCCGCTCTTCGCCGCGCAGCCGATGCTGGCGCCGATCTACAATCCGGTGACCCGGATGGTTCCTCCGGCGTTCCCGCTGCTGCTGGTGTTTCCCGCCTTGATCGTGGATTTCCTGGTCCAAGCGTCGGATCGAAAGGGGCCGAGGACCGCCCTCCGGGATGCCTGGCTGGCGGCGAAGGTCGCGTTCGCGTTCGTCGCGGTGTTCTTGCTGGTGCAATGGAACTTCTCCGCGCTGCTCATCTCACCCGTGGCCGACAACTGGCTGCTAATCGGTAAGAACCACTTCGGCTACATGACGCGGCCGGGCGAGTGGCAGCATCAATTTTGGAGCATCGACCCTAATGCCCGCTTCAACAACGCCCTCACCCCGGCCGGAGCCGCCGTCGCATTGGGATTGGCCTTCGTCGCCTCGTGGATCGGCCTCTGGCGCGGCCACGGCATGAAGGCGGTGAAGCGATGAAACTCGCGTTCCATCGGCTCGCGGCCTGGGGCTGCGCCGTCGTGTTCGTTGCGTTGTTGGCGAACCCCGCTTCGGCGCACATTGGCCAGCAGAACGTCGTCTTCGAAGGCACTGCCGGGCCGTATCCGATCCGCGTCATCATCAAGGCCCCGGTCGTGGTGCCCGGGCTCGCCGAGATTACCGTGCGATCACTGGCGCCAGGAGTGGACGCCGTGTCCGTCCTGCCGTTGCGCTGGGACACGGGCCGCAAGGGATCTCCGCCACCCGACAAAGCCAAGCAGGTGAAGGGCGAGACGGATCTGTTCTCTGCCGAACTCTGGCTGATGACCTCGGGGGCCCACAGCGTCCAGGTGACAGCCAATGGCGCACGCGGGGAACATTCGCTTCTCGTCCCGATCAATTCCGTGGCGACGGCGAGGCTGGGACTTCCAAGGTGGATGGGTGGAGTGCTTGCCGTGCTCGGAGTTCTGCTCGTCGCTTTGCTTATAAGCGTGGCCAACGCCGCGGCGAAGGAGAGCGTGCTGGAAGCGGGTGAGGTTCCGTCGCCAATGCATCGACGACGCGGCCTCGCGGCCGCAGGCGTCGCGACCGGCGTCCTGGCGTTCGGGATCTGGGGCGGACATCGCTGGTGGAAGGCCGAAGAGCAACAGTATCTGACCCGCCAGCTTTTTGAACCGTTCCAAGTCGCAACCTCTATGAAGGAAAAGGACGGCCAAACCGTTCTCCAGCTTTCCGTCGATTTCTCCAAAGGCCCATCGAGCCTCCTTCGAAACGTCACACCGTTGATCCCCGACCACGGCAAACTGATGCACGTCTTCGCCGTCCGAACGAACGGCTTCGATGCCGTGGCGCATCTCCACCCGGTCCGCATCTCGCAGACGCAGTTCGAAACTGCGCTGCCGCCGTTGCCTGCGGGCAACTACCAACTGTTCGCCGATGTGACGCACGAAAGCGGATTCAGCCACACGATGGTTGGTGGTTTTGTGATAAAACAGGCGGTGAAACCAGAAGCCTTCAAACCCACCGATGAAGACGACGCCTGGAAATCGGATGCGAGTTCGGGCAGCAGCGGATTTCAGATCAAGATGGCCGGCGCCTCGAATTTCGTCAGCGGAACCGACGCCGGCATCGGGATTCAGCCTTTCGGTCCAGACGGCAAGCCCAAGGAGCTTGAACCCTACCTCGGGATGCTAGGGCACGCCTTTATCATGGCCGAGGATGGGAGCGTGTTCAGCCATCTCCACCCGCAGGGCAACGGCTCCATGGGTGCTGCAATTGCGTTCACAAGGCGGGAGTTCGGAACCTCAGCCGCCCAAAAATTAGCCGAGGAAATCTGCGCACCACTCGGGGCCGACCGAGCGCTTCGCTTCCCTTATGTCTTTCCCAAGCCGGGCAACTATCGCCTCTGGGTCCAAGCCAAGGCGGGTGCGAAGGTGGAGACTGGGGAATTTCGCCTGACGGTCCGCTGACGCGATCTTCTGCCGCTGAAAAGTCCATACGGCTTAACGGGGTCGAGATGGCCCGCAGAGGATGCCTCACAAAAGGAAAAAGCGCGGTTGAATCCTCATCGGACACAACCGCGCTCGTGAATCAAATCGCCTAGCGCTGGATGCGCGCGGAACCGCCCTTGGCGAAGGCGCGGACTTCTTCCTCGGTCGCCATGGTGGTGTCGCCGGGGAATGTGGTCAGCAGCGCGCCGTGGGCCCAGCCGAGGCGGACCACATCTTCTTCGGTCTCGCCGGCGAGCATGCCGTGGATGAAGCCGGCGGCGAATCCGTCGCCACCGCCGACGCGGTCGAGCACGTCGAGTTCGGCGGTCGGAGCCGTGACGGTCTTGCCGTTGATCCAGGCAACCGCGCTCCAGCTGTGGCGGTTGGTCGTGTGGACTTCGCGGAGCGTCGTGGCGACGGCCTTGACGTTCGGATGCTGCTTCACGACGCGATCAATCATTCCGAAGAACGTGCTCGTATCGAGTTTGGAATGGGAGGCGACCTCGGGTCCGGCAACGCCGAGTCCTTTTTGGAGGTCTTCCTCGTTGCCGATGATCACGTCCACGTGGTCCATGATTCGGCGCAGCGTGGCCACGGCGCGTTCACCGCCGCCGAAGACCTTCCAGAGCTTGGCGCGGAAGTTCAGGTCGAAGGAGGTGACGGCACCGGCGGCCTTGGCCGCCTTCATGCCTTCGATGATCAGCTCGGGCGTCGTGGCCGAGAGCGCCGCGAAGATGCCGCCGCTGTGGAACCAGCGGATGCCGCCGCCGAAGATCTCGCTCCAGTTGAAGTCGCCGGGCTTGAGCTGTGCGGCGGCTTCGTTGCAGCGGTTGTAGAATACGACGGGAGCGCGAACACCCTTGCCCTGGTCGCTGTAGACGGTGGCCATGTTCGGACCGGTCACGCCGTCGTGCTCGAAGCGTTTGTAGAAGGAACGGACGCCCATGCCGCGGACGCGTTCGGCGATGAGGTCGCCGATGGGGTAGTTCACCATGGCGGTGGCCACGCCCGTGTTTCGGCGGAAGCAGTCGGACAGATTGGCAGCCACGTTGAATTCACCGCCGCTGACGTGGATCTGCACCTGGCTGGCCTTGCGGAACGGGATGAGTCCGGGGTCAAGACGGTGGACAAGGGCACCGAGCGACACCATGTCGAGCGCGCCGGTCGGGTTGATGTTCAGACCATACTTCATGTTCAGTTCCTTCTGGCTTTGAATGGCAGTTTTGAATCGTGACCGCGTCCGGTCATTCGGGAGTTCCCGATGCCGGCCACAGTCGTTCGAAGGGCGGAATCTGGCCGTCACCGCACGGATCGGGCAACGGGAAACTTTGGCCCCATTGATCAGGCCGCCCCCGCCAGAGGCGGCCCGGCGGACCGTAAAAGTCGGATGTTCCCGAGGCGCGCCCAGTGACGCGCCCTACCGCCGAGCACCGGTCTCCGGCAGATTCGTCAAGCCTTCCGCTTGTAGAGCTTCACGTAGTCCAGGCACGTGCGTTCCCAAGAGAAGTCGACGGCCATCCCGTTCGCGCGGTAGTGGGCGAAGAGTTCGGACTCCTTGAAGAGCACCTTCGCCTTATACATCGCCTTGGTCAGCGCGGCGGCGGAGTAGTCGCGGAACTTGATGCCATTGGCCAGCTGCGCGTCCTCCTTTATGTCGATGACCGAGTCGTCCAAGCCGCCCGTGGCCCGAACGATGGGGACGGTGCCGTAGCGCAGCGAATACATCTGGTTCAGCCCGCACGGCTCGTAGCGGGACGGCATGACGAAGAAATCGCAGCCCGCCTCGACGCGGTGGCTGAGGCCCTGGCTGAAGCCGAATCGGCACGCGATCTTTCCGGGAAACGTCTCCGCCAAGGCCCGATAACCTTCCTCAAACGGCTTGGATCCGCTGCCCAGCATGACGAACTGGATGTCCTCCTCCAGCATGACTTCGAGCGCCTCCAACTGGATATCGACGCCTTTCTGGTCGGCGAGGCGTCCCACCGTGCCGAAGAGCGGAACGTCCGGCCGGATGGGCAATCCGTATTCAAGCTGCAACGCCGCTTTGCAATGGTCCTTTCCAGTCAGATCGACCGCGGAGTAGGCCGCCGGCAGATACGGGTTCGCCGTCGTGTTCCATTCCTCGTAGTCGACGCCGTTCAGGATGCCGGAAAGCGTTTCGGAACGGCGTTTCAACAAACCTTCCAGCCCGCAGCCCTGCTCCACTCCTTTGATCTCCTCGGCATAGCCCGGGCTCACCGTGGTCACGAAGTCGGCGTAGGCGATGCCCGCCTTCAGCATGTTGAAGTCGCGATGGAATTCCGCGCCTTCCGTGTGGAAGTAGTCCCAAGGCAGGCTGGTGCTGCCATAGCGCGGTCCCTCGTAGCGGCCCTGGTAGGCGAGATTGTGGATGGTGAAGAAGGTCCGGGGAGACTTAAGCCAGGCTTCGCGGGTGCGGCCGTGGTAGACGTAGAGCGGCACCATCCCCGTCTGCCAATCATGCGCGTGGAGCACCTCGGGACGGACCGCCGGCGGAAGATAGCGCGCGAGGTTAACCGCGGCGCGGGAGAGGAAGATGAACCGCTCCGGATTGTCGGGATAGTCGCCGACGGAGTCGTTGTAGAGTTCCGGTCGTCCGTAGAGTTCCGGCTGGTCGACGAAGTAGACCGTCACGCCTTCGGCGGTCGTGTGGGTCTTGATCGAACCGTGGAAGACCCGCATCCCCACCTGCAGGTCCAGCCGCCAATCCATCGGCTTCAACGTCGACCGGTCGACCTTCACCGACGCGTAGAGCGGAGTCACCACGCCGACGGTGTGCCCGGCCTTTGCTAGAAACTTGGCCAAGGCCCCGACCATGTCGGCAAGGCCGCCGGTTTTGGAGAACGGATGCAGTTCGCTCGTGGCGAGAAGGATTTTCATGACGGCTTGTCCGGAAGGATCGCGCGGAAACGCAGCGCGACCGTAGGCAGGACCGAGCCTTGAGGCCAAGCGAGTTCACGCACGACCTGTCGCCACTCCCACGCTTGATCTCCCCGACGCAACCGCCCCACCCTCGCCTCCGCCGCCAATGAAAACGACTCCCGACCTCCAGTCCATCGACCCGATCCGCATGCTCCGGCCCCGCCGCAAGATCGAGGGCATCTCCGCCATCCTTCTGCCGTTCCATGCCAACGGCGACATCGACTACGACGGCTTCCGCGCCCACGTCCGCCGCACGCGCGACGCCGGCCTCGCACCGGCCATCAACATGGACACCGGCTTCGGCAACCTGATCGACGACACGATCCGCCGTCGCACACTGGAGATCACCAAAGCCGAGATGGGCGGCGGCCACTTCGTCTCCGGCGCCTTCGTCGTCGACCAGCCCGGCACCAACTTCAACGCCGCCGCCTACGCCCAACAGATGGATCTCATCCAGCAGCACGGCGGCACGCCCGTGATCTTCCAGAGCTACGGCCTCACCCAGCAAGCCGACGAAGGCATCGTCGCCGCCTACGAGACGATCGCGAAGAGCGCCGACAAGTTCATCGGCTTCGAGCTGGGCAACATGTTCGCGCCCTTCGGCAAGATCTACTCGCTCCACGTCTACCGTGGACTGCTGGCGAACAAGGCCTGCATGGGCGCAAAACATTCCTCCCTCCGCCGCGACCTGGAATGGCAGCGCCTCGCCCTGCGCGACGCGACCCGGCCGGACTTCCGCGTCTACACCGGCAACGACCTCGCCATCGACATGGTCATGTATGGCAGCGACTACCTGCTCGGTTTAAGCACCTTCGCCCCCGACCTCTTTGCCAAGCGCGACGCCGCCTGGTTGTCCGGCGACTCGTCGTTCTACGAGCTGAACGACATCCTCCAGTATCTCGGCTTCCTCGCATTCCGTCCGCCCGTGCCGGCCTACAAACACTCCGCCGCCATGTTCCTCAAGCTGCGCGGCTGGATCGGCTGCGACGACACCCATCCCAAGTCCGCCAAGCGCCCCGACTCCGACCGCGAAATCCTCGCCGACATCGTGAAGCGGATCTCGTAGGCCGGGCGTCCCCGCCCGGCCAGTCGGTGCGAAAACATCGAACACCCAACATCCAACACCGAACATCGAAGGAAGAGAATGAAACTCCGCGTCACTATCGTCGCTCTGCTGGCATTGATGTCGGCGCTCGTCGTGGCACTGCTCGTCGCATGGGATCGGGCAAGAGAAAACATGATCGTCATCGGAGGTTTCCGCGTCTCCTTCGTCGGCGTGGCGATGCACGGAAAGCAGTTCACCACCGAAAAGAAGTGGCACGCGCTCGCCAAGCGGGTGCTGCCTTACCGTTACCAGAGCTGGATACCCGCTTCCTCGTCCGGCTCGTGCTCCTCCGGCAGCAACAGCATCACCGTCTACCTCCAAGTGACTCCACCGAACGGCGGAACCGTGACCCAACTGCCTTGGGAGAACTACCGGGCGGAATCCCTCGACGGGGAGATCATCACGGGCGAAAGCGGCAGTTGCAGCTTCGCCGGCGGCACTGCCGGAGCGCCTTGGATCTACGGATTGTCGCTGCGCTCGTTCCCGCGACGACAACGCGAGTTCATCCTCCGCTTCACCAAGTATGACGGAACGGACCTTGGCTCGATCAAGGTGCCCAATCCCATCAAGGCCACGTTCTCCGAATGGACGCCCCGTCCCGTGCCCCAGACCGCGACCAACGGCGACGTGGTCCTGACGCTCAAGGGCGTCGTCCGGCACGGCAGCGGACACCGGTCCTACCTCGTCGCGGACTACGACCTCGTTTCCACGAACACCCCCTGGTCCGGCACCCGCGCCACCTACACGGGCTACTCGGATGCGACGGGCAACGAGGGCTTGCACCTGTCGTTCAAGGAACCGGCCTGGAAGGTGACCGCCACCGTGCATCGCAAGGAAGCCCACCGTCTGCTCGATTCCGAGAAGCTCATCCTCACGAACATCGTCGCGCCGGACGCCGGGGCCTTCGTCCTCATGGACAACAACGCCGTCCTCGCCGGAGTCGGCCTGCGGGTGGCGACGCTCTCCGGACCGGCGATGCTTTACCGGACGAACTCGACCGGCTGGGCGGTCAAGCCGCTCGACAAGCCGCAGGACTACGCCTACGGCACCAGTGGCTCGTCCTCCGACGGCCGCACGACAGTGCAGCACTGGGGCTACGGCAAGCCGTTCCTGATCCTTGAGACCGACGCCAGCGCCATGACGGAAGGCGCGCAGCTCTTCTACCGCGCCTTCGGCGAAGACGGCCGCGAACTGGGCTCGGAGCACACCACCGGCTACAGCACCGATTCGCAGGGCTGGCAGACGAGGGCGATCAGCTTCGACAAATGGACCAACGGAACCGTCGCACGTCTGGAGATCCTCCTGAGCCGACCCAAGCTCTTCGAGTTCGTCATCGATCCGGCCAACGTCAAAACCAACGAAGTGAAGAGATGAATCCAATCCTAGGTAGGGCGGTGCTGCTGCTCCGCCCATTATTCCCTACGGCTCTCGTTCTGCTGATCGGCCTCGTATCCTCGCAAGCCGCCCTCACCGTCCGCGACGCCTTCAAACAGCCGACGGTTTGGTTCCAATCGTCGGAAGGTTCCCAGTTCCTCTCCAACGTCCTCTCGCATCAGTCGCTCGTAGGCAGCTGGCCGAAGAACGAGAACACCGGAGCGACCGTCTACTCCGGCGACCCGGCCAAGCTCAAGGGCACCTTCGACAACGGCGCGACCACCGGCGAACTCCGCCTCCTCGCCAAGGCCTTCCAAGCAACGGGCAATCTCGCTCACTCGAACGCCGTCGTGCGCGGCCTCGACCACATCCTCGGCGCGCAATACACCAATGGCGGCTGGCCGCAGTTCTCCCCGCCACCGACCAAGAGCTACCACCGTCACATCACCTTCAACGACGACACCATCCGCCGGCTCCTGGAGTTCCTCCGTGAAGTCGCCGGGCCGCAGAAGGTAGGGCGAAGGCTCCTGCCGAGCCGCCTCGATGCTGGCTCCGGACTAAACGGTGAATCGGGGGAAGCCCAGGTTGTTCGAACAGCCAGTGGCGTTGCCGCTGGAGCCGCCTCGACAAACGAAAGCGCAGCGGCGGCTCGGCAGGAGCCTTCGCCCTACCAACCGGACAAACCCGGAGCCGCCGATGACTTCGCCTTCATCGATCCGACAAGGCGCGCCAAAGCCGCCGCCGCCTTTGCCAAGGGCATCGACTGCATCGTGAAATGCCAAATCCGCGTCGACGGTAAATTCACCGTCTGGTGCGCCCAGCATGACGAGATCACGCTGGAACCGAGACCCGCTCGAGCCTTCGAACTTACCTCGCTGAGCGGTGCCGAGAGCGCGGGTCTTCTGATTTTCCTCATGAGCCTCGACCAGCCGTCGCCCGAAGTGGTGAAGGCGGTCCATGCGGGTGCGACTTGGTTCGACGCAGCCAGCTTTCAGGTCAAGAGGGCCTGCCGGAGATTAGCCGGTAGCACGAGCCACCGGTTGGAGCAGACGAACGGTTGCGCCCTGACAGGGCGACGGATCATTGCTGGCGTCGTGTCCATCGCCCCGCTGGGGCGACCTGTTCTCCGTGGTCGTTTCCGGTGGCTCGCGCCACCGGCTAATCTCCTGACGCGCCTCCGGCGCGGACATCGTTTCGCCCACAGATACTGATTCCGCTTTCCCATGAGCACCCCGTTCAAACTCACCCGCATTCCCACCCTCAAGACCGTGGCCGATTTCCGCGTCCACGTCGCCGGGCTCGGCCTTGAGATTCCGGCAGAAGACGCCATTGCCACCGGCGATTCACCTTTGCTCCAGCCTTTGAGCCAGGTCGTGGTCAACGGCAAGACCATCGGCAACCGCTGGGCCATCCATCCGATGGAAGGCTGGGACGGCACGACCGATGGCGGAGTGACCGAGGAGATGCGCCGGCGTTGGCAGCGTTTCGGCCAGAGCGGCGCGAAACTCATCTTCGGCTGCGAGGCCATGGCTGTCCGCCCCGACGGCCGCGCCAATCCCAACCAGATCATCATCCAGGAACACAACAAGGCCGGCATCGCCGAGCTGCGCGAGATCCTTGTGAATGCGCATCAGGACCGCTACGGCAACACGGACGACCTCGTCATCGGTTTCCAACTCACGCACTCTGGCCGCTTCTGCCGTCCTGTGGATAAGAAGCGCTGGGAATCCCGCATCGCCTACCGGCATCCCATCCTCGACAGGAAGTTCAACGTCACCTGCGACGACCAGATCCTGAGCGACGCGGACATCGAGGAACTCATCCGTTGCTACGTGAAATCCGCCCGCATCGCCGCCGACGTGGGCGCGGACTTCATCGACCTCAAGCATTGCCACGGCTATCTGCTGCACGAGTTCCTCGGCGCGTTCACGCGGCCCGGCAAATACGGCGGCAGCTTCGAGAACCGCACCCGCATTCTCCACGAGATCATCGAAGGCATCCGGGCCGACGGGAACAAGATCGACATCGGCGTGCGCCTGAGTGCCTTCGACTTCGTGCCCTTCAAGCCCGATCCCGCGCTCTCGCAACCCGGCAAGCTCGGCCCCGGCATTCCAGAGGATTATTCGCAGTGTCTGCCCTACCACTACGGCTTCGGCGTCGATCAGCAGAACCCCGTCGCCTACGACTTGACCGAGACGTTCCAGTTCGCCGACCTCTGCGCGAAGCTGGGCGTGAAGCTGCTGAACCTCAGCGCCGGTTCGCCCTACTACAATCCGCACATCCAACGCCCCGCCGCCTATCCTCCGTCCGACGGCTACCAGCCCGCGCACGATCCGCTGATCGACGTCGCGAGGCAATTGGGCGTGGTTCGGCAGGTGAAAGCCCATCTTGCGAAAAGCCAAAGCACGAAGGCCAAAGACCAAAATGAAGCGAAGCCCGCTTCGGCATTTGGCCTTCGCTCTTCGTCATTGGCTCTAGTGGGCACCGCTTACAGCTACCTCCAGGAATACCTCCCGCATGTCGCCCAATACGTCGTGCGCCACGGTTGGACCGATATGGTGGGCTTGGGCCGCATGACCCTCAGCTATCCGGACATGCTCGCCGATGCCACGACCAAGGGTGCGCTCACGCCCCGCTTCGTTTGCCGCACCTTCAGCGACTGCACCACGGCTCCGCGTAACGGCCTCAAAAGCGGCTGTTACCCGCTCGACGAATACTACAAGGCTAAGCCCGAGTATGGTCAGTTGAAGGAGATCAAGAAAGGCGTGGGAGCGTAGCCGCCAAGCAAGCAACGCTCCGAGCGCCTCTTGAAAGCGGCACTGATCACGTCTGCTTGCTTCCACCCAGCCAGCGATAGATTCCGCCCGCGAGCACGGCACCGATGATCGGGGCCACCCAGAAAAGCCAGAGCTGCGAGAGCGCCCAGCCACCGACGAAGATTGCGGGACCGGTGCTGCGGGCGGGATTCACCGAGGTGTTCGTCACCGGGATGCTGATGAGATGGATGAGCGTGAGTCCAAGACCGATGGCGATGGGCGCGAATCCCTTTGGCGCGCGGACGTCGGTTGATCCGAGGATGATCATGAGAAAGACGAAGGTGAGAAGGACTTCGGTCACGAAGCCCGCCGCCATCGAGTAGCCGCCGGGCGAATGGTCGGCGTAGCCGTTGGACGCGAGACCGCCCGCGATGTCGAACCCGGCCTTCCCGCTGGCGATGAAGTAGAGCACGCCCGCACCGGCAATGGCCCCGAGCACCTGCGCGATGATATAGGGGAGAAGCTCCGACGCCTTGAAGCGTCCACCGGCCGCGAGCCCGAAGGACACGGCGGGATTCAGATGGCATCCGGAGATGTGCCCGATGGCGAAGGCCATGGTGAGCACCGTCAGGCCGAAGGCGAACGATACGCCGAGCAGGCCGATGCCGACTCCGGGAAAAGCGGCCGCCAGCACGGCGCTGCCGCAACCACCGAAGGTCAGCCAGAAGGTTCCGAGAAATTCCGCGAAGGCACGTTTCGAGAGGGGCATGGGTTTTCCTGTGTGTTGGGTGGTTGGACTTTGGACTGAACGCCGGGGGGAGAATGGGTTTCACGGACAGGCGGGCAAGCGCGAGTTTGAAACAGCCTGGGCACCGGTCTCCGGCCTGATCGACGCGCTTATCCTTTTCGGCACTGGCGCTGTGGGTTTCCCAGCCACTAGCGTCCGACCGGCGAATGAAGAAATACGACCTGAACACGTCCACCGTCCTGTTCTTCGGCTTCTTGGCCGTGTTCTTCGGCATCTTCCTGTTCTACCCGATCAGCTACATGCTGCGCGGCGCGTTCGGCAGCCAGGGGGAATTCACTCTCAAGTATTTCAGCCTGCTCCTCGCCAGCCCGCTCCAGCGCGAGGCGATCTTCAACAGCTTCGTCATCGCCATCACCACCACGATCCTGACGACGCTTCTCACTTTGCCGATGGCACACATGATGACGCGCTACCGGTTTTTCGGGAAAGGATTCCTTAGCAGCCTCCTGCTCGTCCCGATGATCATGCCGCCCTTCGTCGGCGCGCTGGGGCTGAAGCAGATCCTCGCCAAATACGGCTCCCTCAACCTCGGCCTGATCCATCTCGGCATCTCCAAACCAGAGGCACCGATAGACTGGCTCGGCGACGGCGGCATGGGCGGGGTGATCATCCTCCAGGTGCTCAGCCTCTACCCGATCATGTTCCTCAACGTCTCGGCGGCGATGGCCAACATCGACCCGTCGTTGCGGGAATCGGCGCAGAACCTCGGGGCGGGCGGGTGGAAACTGTTCCGGTCGGTGACGCTCCCGCTGATCATGCCGGGCTGGTTCGCGGGGGCGATCATCGTCTTCATCTGGGCCTTCACCGACCTCGGCACGCCGCTGATCTTCGGCCTGCAACGCGTCGTGCCGGTGCAGATCTTCGACTCGATCACCGACTTGAACACGAACCCCATGGGCTATGCGCTCGTGGTCTTTGTGCTGGTGATGGTCCTGACGCTGTTCCTGCTGAGTAAACATTTCGTCGGCAAACGGCGCTACGAGATGATCGCGCGCGGCCACGTCACGGGCGCCGAATCGGAGTCCAAGGGCAGGACCACGTGGCTGATCTGGATCTTCCTCGGCGGCGTCGTCGGTTTCGCCCTGCTACCGCATTTCGCGGTCGTCGCGCAGTCGTTCGCCGACCGCTGGTTCCTCTCGGTGCTGCCCGATGGGTGGACCACCAAACATTATGGTGAAATCTTCGGCCACGGCCTGACCGCCTCCAGCATCCGCAACAGCCTCTTCTACTCCAGCCTCAGCGCCCTGCTCGATCTCGTGCTCGGTGTGATCATCGCGTGGCTTCTCACGCGGAGAAAGATTCCCTTCTCCGGTTTGCTCGACGCGCTGGCGATGCTGCCGCTCGCGATCCCGGGACTGGTCATCGCCTTCGGCTATGTCGCGGCCTTCGACCTCAAGATCGACTGGCTCAATCCGCGGACCAACCCGACGCTGCTGCTCGTCATCTCCTACGCCGTGCGGCGACTGCCCTACATCGTCCGCTCCGCCTACGCGGGCTTCCAACAGACGAGCGTCACCCTGGAGGAAGCATCGTCCAATCTGGGCGCGTCGCCATTCCGGACGCTACGGAAGATCACCCTGCCCCTCGTCGCGGCCAACCTCGTCGCGGGAACCATCCTGACCTTCTCCTTCGCCATGCTGGAGGTCAGCGACAGCCTCATCCTGGCCATGCGCGACCAGTATTTCCCGATAACGAAGATGATCTACCAGATCATCGGCCGCATCGACCCGAGCGCGCCCAGCGCGGCCTGTGCGTTGGGCGTGGTCGGCATGTTGATCCTGACCGTCAGCCTCGTCCTCGCCGGAAAGCTGATGGGGAAAAATATGGGCCAGCTCTTCAGGGCCTAGGACGGATATCGTGCCGAAGGCATGCCGGAGATTAGCCAGCCACGAAGTGGCTGGCGGATTGAAATGCAACCCAGGTCCCGGAGGGACGTAGGAACCACGACGGGCAGTCGATCCGCCGTCCCGTCAGGAATTGCTGGCAACTTGGACGGCCGACCAGCCACCTTGTGGCTGGCTAATTTCCGATGTCCCTTCGGGACTCAATGTCGCCGTCAGCCGAAAAAACTCACACCAACTTCGAAAGCTTCTTGTCGGCGGCGAGCTTGGCGACGAGCTGTTTGATCTTCTGGGCTTCGCTCTTGGCGGCGACGAGCGTGGCGTCGTCGGTCTGGACTATGATCGAGTCCTTCACGCCCACGAGGCAGATCGGGGTGCGGTTCTTCTTACGCGCGTCGAAGACGATGTTGCGGGCGGCATCGACGTGGACCAGTTCGCCCTCGGCGCAGTTGCCTTCGGCATCGGTTTTCATGTGACGGGCCAGCGCGGTCCAGGCCCCGAGGTCGTCCCACTCGAAGGCGCCATCGGCGCAGACGACGTTGTGGGCCTTCTCCATCAGGGCGAAGTCGACGGAGATCTTCTTGATGTCGATATATTCCTTGGCGAGCACCTTTGCCAGCTTGGCGGGCTGGTTGGCGACCTTGAACCAGCGTTCGCAGGCCTGGGCGAGTTCAGGGACGTGGTTCTGCAACCCTTGGGTCACGGTGACGAAGGACCAGATGAACATGCCGGCGTTCCAACGATAGTGGCCGCTGGCGACATACTCCTCGGCCTTGGCGAGATCGGGCTTCTCCACGAAGCGTTCGGCCTTGAAGAACGCGGTCTTGTAGGGCTTGGCCGCGCCATGGGGTTTGGGCAGTTCATGGCCGGTCTGGATGTAGCCGTAGCCGGTGGCGGGTTCGGTCGGCTTGATGCCGATGGTGACCATGACCTGGCCGCGCGACGCGATGTCGAAGCAGTCGTTGAGCACCTGCTGGAAATCCTTCTCCTTCGGAATGACGTGGTCGGCGGGCAGCACGGCCATGACGGCCTTGGTCGAACGCGCGCCCACGATGGCGGCGCCGAGCGCGACGGCGGCGCAGGTGTCACGGCCGACGGGTTCGGCGACGATGTTGGCCTTGGGCAGCATGGGGAGCTGCTTGGCGACGGCCTTGGCTTGGACGGCGTTGGTGATGACGAGAATGTTCTTCGCGGGAACGATGGGCAGGCAGCGGTCAACGGCCTGCTGGAGGAAGGAGCGTTTGCCGAGGAGGGTGATGAGCTGCTTGGGCGTGGCGTTGCGGCTCACGGGCCAGAAGCGTTCGCCTTTACCGCCGGCCATGATGATGACGTAGCGGTCGTTGTTCACGGAGGTGGACTTGGTGGATTTCTTGGTAGCCATAGGAAAATTCTCAGAGTTCGCCCGCTTTGTTCAAAGCCTGCTGAATGATGTCCTCGCTGACGTAGCCGCCTCCGCCTCGGAGTTTCTCTAGGAAAGGACGAACTTGGGGCACAAGCCCCTGTTCCTTGGCCCGCAGGATCACACCGACCGATCCAATCAAAGGAAGACCCAGGCTCCGCGCCCTGCGCCGCGCCGCCAGATCATCCAATACGACGGAGGCGTTGCCTTGTTGAAGCGCGTAGGAAATCACCTCGGCCTCACCCGGGCCGCCGTCCCAACCCGTCATTTCCGGGGCGATCGCCGGAACGGAAACGATGAAGGAACTCCCATTGGATTGAAGCCAAGCACGTCCTGCATCGGCCGCGGAACCACGTGAAACTTCGGCGATGACCCCAGAGGGAATGGAAAGCTTGCGACAGAGAGAAGGGACCAAGTCCATGATCCCCACTCGGGAGAGCAGGATCACCGGCGAAGCGTTCATGACCCAGTGGTCGGTCATCCGCGCAATTCGTCCTCCATCTCCGCTTCGTCCAATTGAACGGGAGACACTTGGTGACGTTCCAGGATGTCGAAGAACTCACCCCGGGTGAGTTTCAGAAGATGGGCGGCTTGGCCTTGGCTCAACCGTCCCTCCTCAAACCAGCGAACCGCCGCCGCTTCCAGCACTTCCGCGCCAAAGCGGTCGCCGCCGAAGAGCCGGAGGGATTCTTCGGGCACTTCCAAGGTGACGGTCGTATTCATGGACGGAACTTAAACAGCCTTCACCGCCTTGGCGAGGCTCTCCACGAAGCCCGCCACGCTCGGCACCAGCTCGGGCTTCTTCCCCAGCTCGGCGATGCGGCTGACGATGGCGCTGCCGACGACGACGGCTTCGCCGAACTGCGCCACGGTCCTGGCCTGCTCGGGATTGGAGATGCCGAAGCCCACGGCGATGGGCAGGTCGGTGTGGGCGCGGATCTTGCCGGTCATCTCGGCGATGGTGTCGGCCACCTTGCTCTGCATGCCGGTGACGCCTTCGCGAGATACGTAGTAGATGAAGCCACGGGCGCGCTTGGCGATGATCTCCATGCGGGACTCGGGCGTGGTCGGCGCCATGAGGTAGATGTTGCAGAGGCCGGCCGCTGCCATCATGGCCTCGTAGTCCTCGGATTCCTCCGGCGGCAGGTCGAGGACCAGCAGTCCGTCGACCCCGGCGGCGGCGGCGTCCGTGATGAACCGCTGGAAGCCGTGCCGATGAAGGATGTTGAAATAGACGTAGAGGACGATGGGAACCTGCGAGCGGGTTCGGATGCGCCGGATGGTTTCGAGCAGCTTGGGCGGGGTCGTGCCGGATTCGAGCCCGCGCTGGGCGGCGAGCTGGTTGACGATGCCGTCGGCCAACGGATCGCTGAAGGGCACTCCCAGTTCGACGACGTCGGCTCCGGCCTGGTCGAAGGCCACCGTGAGCTCCTCGGTGGCCTGGAGGTGCGGATCGCCCGCGCCGATGTAGACGACGAGGCCTTTGCGGCCGTGCCGGCGGAGGTTGGCGAAGCGCTCAACGATGCGGTTCATGTGCGGGCAGAGCTTCTTTGGGCGGTATGCCGGATTCAAGCCCCCACCTTGCCCGTTCGACGGCTCCGCAGAAGTTTTGCTTTGAGCGGCACCCGGACCACGAACATTCTCCGGACATGCCGTCATTCGACATCGTCTGCAAAATCGACAGCATGGAACTCGAAAACGCGATCAACCAGGCCAAGAAGGAACTGGTGAACCGCTTTGACTTCAAGGGCAGCAAAGCCGAGATCCTGCTCGAAAAAGAGGAGATCAAGCTCTCGGCCAACGACCTCTTCAAGATCAAGGCCCTCGAAGAAATCGTCCTCTCCAAACTCACCAAACGCGGGATCGACCTGAAGTGCATCGACCGGAAGGAGGCGGAGATTTCGCCGCTCGGCCACGCCCGACAGTCGATCAAGCTCAAGCAGGGCATCGACCACGAGAACGGAAAGAAGATCACGGCCTTCATCCGCGACGGGAAGTTCAAGGTCACCGGCCAGGTCCAGGAACAGCAGGTCCGGATTACGGCCAAGAGCCGCGACGAACTCCAGGAGGTCATCGCCGCCCTCCGGGCCCACGACTTTCCCGTGGCCATCAATTTCCAGAACTTCCGCGACTAACCGAAACGAATGTCAAAAATCGCCCTCATCACGGGAATCACAGGTCAGGACGGCTCCTATCTGACCGAACTGCTGCTGGAACGCGGCTACGTCGTCCACGGCGTGGTGCGCCGGACAAGCTCGCTCGACCGCTCGCGGCTGAAGGATCTCTACGCCGATTCCGAGACCTACAAGGACCGGCTCTTCCTGCACTACGCCGATCTTGACGATCCCACCACGCTGCGGCGTGTCCTCTTCAAGGCCGCCCCCGACGAAATCTACCATCTCGCCGGCCAGAGCCACGTCGGTCTCAGCTTCGAGATTCCGGAATCGACCTGCGAGATGACGGCGATGGGAACGCTCCGGTTGTTGGAGATGATCCGCGACCTGCCGAAGAAGCCGCGCCTGTTCCACGCCGCTTCCAGCGAAATCTTCGGCAAGCCCACCGACGTGCCGCAGGACGAAAAAACCGCGCTTCGACCAGTCAATCCCTACGGCTGCGCCAAGGCCTTCGCCTTCCAGATGGTCGCTGTTTACCGGGACACGTTCGGGATCTTCGCCTGCAACGGCATCATGTATAACCACGAGTCGCCGCGACGCGGGGAGAACTTTGTCACACGCAAGATCTGCCGGGCCGCAGCCGCCATCAAACTCGGGATCGAGAAGGAGCTTTCACTGGGCGATCTGTCGTCGAGACGGGACTGGGGCGACGCGCGCGACTACGTGATGGGAATGTATTTGACCCTTCAGCACGACACTCCCGGCGACTACATCTTCGCCACCGGCGAACTGCATTCGGTGGAGGATGTCGTCCGCATCGCCTTCGAGACCGTCGGGCTGGAATGGAAGCAGTTCGTGAAGCAGGACCCGCGTTTCATGCGGCCGGCGGAACCGCAACGACTCATCGGCAACCCGTCCAAGGCTGAAACCGTTCTCGGCTGGAAGCGCAACCGGAGTTTCAAGCAACTGATCGCCGAGATGACCCTTTCGGACCTGGAATCCCTCAAGTCGAAGACTCCGTAGGTAGCAGCCTTACTACTTGACCGTTGGCACCCATGCCCTTTGCATCTCCGCCAGATGAAACGAAATCTTTCTCTTTGGGCTCTCTGCGCGGTTGTCTCCGTCGGTGTCACGGGCTGCGTCGGAACCCTCGACGGCCGCAACAAGGCCGCCGTTCCCTTCCGCAAGGACACCATGACCGGCCGCTACGAGCGGACCGTCCCCCAGGCGCTCGCCGCCACCCGCGTCGTCCTCAGCCGTCTCGGCCAGGTTACGGGAGACGACTCAGTCATGCTGACAATTACTGCGCGCGTCGCCGAACGCTACGTCTGGGTCCGCGCCTCCGAGCTCGATCCGAAGACGGTCCAGGTCGACGTGCAGGTCCGCAGCAAGGCCGGCGGCACCGATCTTGACCTCGTCGCCGAGATCCAGAAACAGATCGCCCTCCAGCTCGCGGCCACTCGCTGAGCCGATCCGAATACAACGAAAGCGCGGCTGACTGTGATGTCAGCCGCGCTTTTTCATTTCCGGGCAGCCCTGAACCAGTCCAGAGCTCCGGCTAGATCTTGATCGTCGGACGTTTCAAAGGCTTCGGAGCCGGTTTGTTCTCAGCAAGCGGCTTCGCCGCGAGCAACTCGCCGGTTCGCAGGACGGCGGGTGCGAGCGTGGGAAGGGTATCGGCGGATTCGGGGATCGGAGCGACCGCGTCATCCATCATAGGCCCGACGGATTTCTTCAGCCCGATGTCGCGTTCGTAGACGCCGAGTTCCACCGCTTCCGGGGCGTCAGCGGCGCCCCGCAGCTCCGTCGCCAACCGCGCGATCCGTTCCTGGGCCACTTCGGAGTAACCCGATTTCGGCCATGTGGTGACTATCCTCTCGAGCGCACGTTTTGCGGCTTCGATGCTCTTGCCGTAGCGGATCTCAAGCGCGGCCAGGAGATGCAGCCAACGCGTCTGCTGCTTGATCGTGATGTTCGGAACCGCGATCGCGTAGTTGACCTGCGCTCGGGCGGAATCCAGATCTTGGAGTTCGACCGCAAACAGCATCACCAGTTTTTCCCGCGCTTCGGAGTCGCCGGGATGAATTCCCAACTGCGTCTGCAGGGCGACCATCCGGTCATCCAGCGTCGCCTCGGCCGGCAGGATGACCTCGTGCTTCAGCCCGAGATCGCGATGACCCACCGTCAGGTTGACCGACTGCGTTGAGGCTTTTCCTTCGAGCTGTTCGCGCGTCGGAAGGTGTCCAATCCGCTCAGCGGCCTGCTGCGCCTGCACGGAATCGGGGAACCGCTCGATGATCTCGTTGAGCCGTTCGCGCGCGGCATCCGGGTCACGGGCGTGTTTGAGGTTGAGGTCGGCGGCGAGGTGGGCTGCAGCCGCGATGATTGAAACCGGGGCATCCACCTGGGACAGGATCATCGTGAGCGACTGCATCGCCCCGTCCATGTCGTTGAACTTGCCGGCCTGGAGCTCCGCCAGCATCAGCCAGCCCCGCTGGTCGTTGGGGAAACGCTGGAGCTGGGAGCGGATCTCGGCGGCGGCGGCGGGGAAGTTTCCCTGCATGATACGCGCCTCGGCGATCGTGTAGTTCGCCCGCGGAACCAGTTCCCTGCTCCCGCCGTCGTAGAGATTGGCCAGCGGCGACGCCAGCCAGCGACCGAGGTGGGGCGCAAAGAGAATCCCCAAGATGATCATGAACGGCAGAGTTCCAATCAGGGCCATGATCGCTCCCGCCCCGCCTTCCGACGCCATGGGCAGGACCTTGAACACCCAGAGCCCGAGAATCACCGCGCCAAGTCCGATCTTGGAGCCGGTCCGGAGCCGGTCCTCGCTTTTCTTCAGGCTCCGCCAGATCAACCAGAAGATGATGCCGAAGACGGTTCCGAAAACGAGAAGCGCTTCAAGGATCTTCAGCATGGCGGTTTCCTAGGGTTTTCCGTCGGCCAACTCGAACCGCAGCTTGGTTTCTGAACGCCGCTGGTGGGAGCTCATCGTCATCTCCTCGAGTTCGTAGCGGCCGTTCACCTTCTTGAAGCTGCTGCCGCTGAGATTGAACTCTTTCAACAGCGCGCCCTTCGTGTCGTAGGCTTCGGCGACAAGGATGCCGCCGGTCTGCCTGTCGATCCACGACCGGATCATTGCGGAACCCTGCGCGACCGGGCGGCGGCTTTCGAGCACGAGACACGGCTGGCCCAACCGCATCTCGGGAGCGAGCAACTGCTGTTCGGGCCAGTTGATGAAATCCAGGCCGAGCTCGCCGACAGCGAAGTCCGATCCCCCGAGCATCTGCGCCATCGGATCACTCGCCAGCGGCAGCATGTCGGGAAACTTTCCGTCGCTGCCGGCCTTAGCGAAACGATAGGCGGCCCGCCCCGAAGGAGACCGCTCGACGACGAGCCGTTCGGCGGGGGATCCGCCGACAGCGGACACTTCGTAGGTCGTGGACCAGGTGTTGGTGGCGCGTTCGACGATGACGCGGAGCCGGACATCGCGGCGTTCCTTCCCCTGACGGATCCGGAGGACTGCTTTGACCGTGGAACTTTCTGACGGAACAAGCTGGCGGAGCTCCTCGACAAGCAGCTTGGCGTCGGAAGAAACCGCGCGGGAGAACAACGACGTCGTCTCTGAAGCCCGTCGTCCATCCGTCAACGTCGCTGCGAACAACCCACAGGCACCGAGCCAGCAACAAACCGCCGCCGTGATACCGATTGTAAAAACGGAATTCATCGTTTGGGTGGTTTGCGTTTCTTGCCGCCGCCCGCGGTTCCACCGGCCGGCTCCAATGCGAGAGGAATGAGTTCCGCGATGTGCTGGATAAAATGGACCTTCAGCCGTTTCCGGACTTCCACCGGAACTTCTGCCCAGTCGTTGCGGCATTGTTCCGGCAGAATCAATTGATGGATGCCGGAACGCGCGGCAGCGAGGATCTTTTCCTTGATGCCACCCACGCGAAGCACGCGCCCGCGCAAGCTGATCTCCCCCGTCATCGCAAGTCCGGATCGGACCTTGCGCTGGGTCAGAAGCGACGCCAGCGCGGCCGCCAACGTGATGCCGGCGCTGGGACCGTCCTTGGGCGTGGCTCCGGCAGGCACGTGGATGTGGATGTCGTGCTTGTCGAAGTTGGCCAGATCAATCCCAAGAGCGGGAGCCTGGCTGCGTAGATAGCTGAGCGCGGTCTGCGCGCTTTCCTTCATGACGTCGCCCAATGAACCCGTCAGGAGAAGTCCGCCTTTTCCGGCCATGCGGGTAGCTTCGATGAAAAGGATCTCTCCGCCGACAGGTGTCCAGGCGAGTCCGATGGCGATGCCGGGGTCGACGATCTTCTCGGCGAGGTCGCTGCTGAAACGCGCCGGACCTAGCAGCCCTTTCAGGTCCGCCGCTTCGACCGAGATCCCCTTCCCCTTGCGGCCGGACTTGCCGACGATGTTGCGCGCGGCCTTGCGGGAGAGAGCGGCGATCTCGCGTTCCAACTGGCGGACACCGGCCTCGCGCGTGTAATCGCCGATGAGCTGGCGAAGCGCGGGTTTGCCAAGCTTGAGCTGGCCGCGCTTCAGTCCGTGCTCCGTCAACTGGCGAGGCAGCAGATGCCGGGTGGCGATCTCCACCTTTTCCTCCGATGTGTAGCTTGGGATCTCGATCACTTCCAAACGATCGCGAAGCGGTCCGGGAATCGGATCAAGCCAGTTGGCCGTGGTGATGAAGAGCACCCGTGACAGGTCGAACGGCACGTCCAGATACAGATCCATGAACGCATTGTTCTGCGCGGGATCGAGGACTTCCAGGAGAGCGGAAGAGGGATCTCCACGGCCGTCGGATCCAACCTTGTCCACCTCATCGAGGAGGATGACGGGGTTGCGGCTCTCCAGTCGGCGCAGCGTCTGGAGTATCCGCCCGGGCAACGCGCCGACATAGGTCCGGCGATGGCCGCGGATCTCCGCCTCGTCGCGCATTCCGCCTAGGGCGATGCGGCCAAACTTGCGGCCCAACGCATCGGCCACGCTCTTGCCGAGCGAGGTCTTGCCGACGCCGGGAGGCCCCGCGAGGCAGAGGATGGGGCCCTTCAGTTCCTTCTTCAGCTTCAGGACGGCGAGGAACTCGATGAGGCGTTCCTTCACCTTGCCCAAGCCATGATGCTGGCTGTCGAGCAGGCGCGCGGCGGCTTCAAGGTTGAACTTGTCCTGCGTGGTTTTGGACCAGGGAAGATTCGTCAACCAATCGAGGTAGTTCCTGGAAACGGTGTATTCTGCGGATGCCTGGGGTGTCTGCTGCAAGCGGTCGATCTCCCGCAGCGCGACTTTACGGGCTTCGTCCGACAGGCCGGCTTTGTCGACGGCTTCCCGCAACAGGGCGGCCTCCGCCCCGGCCGCATCGCCTTCGCCGAGCTCGCGCTGGATCGCGCGGATCTGTTCGCGCAGGAAGTAGTCTCGTTGCGACTTCGACATCGTGGCGGCGACCTCGCTCTGGATCTTCGAACCCAGGCGCGCCACCTCGACTTCACGGTTCAGCCACGGCAACAGCTTGGAAAGCCGCTCGCTGACGGCCGGCGTCGACACCAGGTCCTGGCGTTCCATCAGGCTAAGGTTTACCGACGCCGCGATGACGTCGGCCAGCCTGCCCGGCTCCTGGGTGTTCAGGGCGGCGACTTTCACCTGTTCCGACAGGTTCGGGGAAAGCTTGATGATGTCCTGGAAAAGCTGCTCGGCATTGCGACTCAGCGCGGCTGTTTCGACCGACACATCCTTTGACTCTTCCAAGTAGGTGATGTCCGCCCGGAGGTAGGGCGTGAGCGACTCGTAGGATTTGACCTGGATCCGACGGATTCCTTCGACGAGGACGCGGACGCTGTTGTCGGGGAACTTCAACATCCGCAGCACGCGGGCCGCGCAACCGTTGGGATGAAGGTCGTCGGGACCGGGATTCTCCGTTTCGGCCTTTTTTTGCAGAACCAGTCCGACCATGCGGTCGCCCGCCACGACATCATCGATGAGCCGGACGCTTTGCGACGTCTCCACCAGCAGCGGCGCGACCATTCCTGGAAAGATCACGATGTCGCTCAGACCGAGGATCGGGAGCTTTTCCGGCAGCGCCTTGGCCAACGGCGGGACCGGATCCACTCCGGCCTCGCCTGCGCCGTGCGTCAGGATGTTGATGAACTCTGTTTCAGGGGACGACATGGCTGGGTGCGCGAGCGCTCCGACCTTTTCGACAGGCCCGAGGCCGCAGCGGTTCGGAGAATGTCAGGAGATGGGAAGCGACGTGCGTTTGCCGGGTTTCGGAGACGCGGGAACGTCGATACGAAGAAAGCCGTTTTGGTAAACGGCCTTCGCGGCGGAGAGGTCGAAGCCAGAGGGGAGGTCGACCTCGCATTCGAACGGCCCGTAGTCGATTTCCATGATGAGGAAGCGGCACTTGCCGTCGCGGCATTGATCAGGCCGTTCGCCGCGAATTCGGAGGCGGTTCTCTTCGACCATGAGTTGAAGATCTTCGCGGCGAATGCCGGCAAGCTCCACGTTGACCACGATGCCACCGTCGGCCTCGTAGACATCGGTCTTCGGCACCCAGGCGGACTCGGGGCCACGGACGACCGCGGATTTATGCTCTAGGAAATGGAATGAGGTCTTCACTGGAACAAATGGGAATCTCCGGGTTCAGCCTTCCTTCACGATGATCCTGGGACGTTCACCACGACGCGAGGTGAACGTGATCGACTTGGGACGGGCATCGCCAGCCGGACTGGAACAGCCGCAATGGGTATCGCGTTTGAAATCAAACCGCCGGGGCCGCAGTCGGACATAGAGAAACACAGCCGCCGTGATCCCCACGATGCCGAGCGCTGCTGCCTGCTGCCAATCCATGGCAGGCACAGTAACTCCGTGATTCTTTCAATCAACCTGGATGTTTGGGCGTCAATGGTTCAATCGTAGCTTGACGCTCCCGACCACCCGCTGACCATCCTCATCACACCTCTATGAATCCCCCCCCGAATCCAAACCGGCGCGATTTCCTGAAGCGCTCGGGCGCCACCGTCGCGGCCGTTTCGATCGCGTCGCCGTTCATCCTGACGTCCAAATCAGCCGCCGCAGACCTTCCAAGAATCAAGGTCGGCCTGGTCGGATGTGGCGGGCGTGGCTCCGGCGCCGCGTCTCAGGCGCTCCATGCCGACAAGGGCGTCATCCTGACCGCGATCGGGGACGCGTTCCCGGACCAACTGCAGAAGGGTTTGAACGGTTTGAGGGCCGAGAAAGATGTCGCCGACCGCATCCAGGTATCCCCCGACAACCAGTTCGTGGGTCTCGATGCCTACAAGAAGGTCATCGATAGCGGCGTGGACCTGGTGATCCTGGCGTCGCCTCCCGGATTCCGGCCAGTGCACATGAAGTATGCGGTGGAAAAGAACAAACACGTCTTCGCCGAGAAACCCATCGCCACCGACGCCGCCGGCTACCGCTCCTTCATCGAGTCTGTGAAACTGGCAAAGCAGAAGAACCTCGCGGTCGGATCGGGCTTTTGCTGGCGCTCGCACCTGGCGCAGCGGGGAGCCTATGAGCGCATCCATGCGGGCGAAATCGGCGATGTCCGCACCATCTACGGCACCTACAACACCAGCCCTCCCCGCACTCCCATCAAACGTGAAGACGGCTGGACGGACATGGAATACGTGGTCCGCAACTGGATGCAGTTCAGCTGGCTCTCCGGCGATTGCCTCGTGGAGCAGGCGATTCACAACGTCGACCTGACGAACTGGGCCATGAAGAACGAGATGCCGGTCAAGGCCATCGCGCACGGCGGCCGCCAGATCCGGCCCGAAGGTGGCATCGTCGGAAACAACTTCGACCACTTCGCTGTCGTCTACGAGTGGAAGAACGGTGTCCGTGGATTCGTCACCGCCCGGCAGATTCCCGGCTGCGACAACGACAATTCCGAGACCATCTACGGCAGCAAGGGCACCGCGCACATCCTTCTCTTCCGCGGCAACCCCTACGTCACCGACCTCTCCGGTGAACGCAAATGGCGTTATTCGGGGCCGACGCCGAACATGTATCAGGTCGAGCACGACGAACTCTTCGCCTCGATCCGCGCCGGCAAACCGCGCAACGACGGCGACTGGCTGGCGAACAGCACCATGATGGGAATCATGGGCCGCATGGCAGGCTACACCGGCAAGGACATTTCGTGGGAGCAGGCGACTACGGCGAACGACTCGGTCGCACCGCTGGCCGACATCAGCTTCAACGACAAGCCGCCCGCCGCGGAACTCCCGCAGCCCGGCAAGACCCGGATTGGCTAGGCGTTTCCATTCAGATGCCTCGAAGGGCGGCCGCCCTTTTTGTGTAAGCGTCACTTGGAGCACCGGTTGAAGGCGTAGATGTCGTAGCGTTATGCTACGACGTTTATGACGCAAGTTTCTGGCGGGGCTGGCGGGCTTTGG